>JBEKPF010000070.1:0-30786 GCA_049521035.1 Occallatibacter sp.
ATCCGCGCCACCGCGAGTCGCCGGAATTCCTCCGTGTAACTCCTATTCCTTCGCATTTGCAGCCCCCCATTCGCTGCAAACTGTGACTTCCTAAAATGTCTCACTTTGGGGGTTCACTGCAATCCGCGAACTCAATCCATCCGTCGCGGCCCAACGTATCATGGCTCATGGCCCAGCGCGATCTCTACATCGACCGCCTCCGCAGCGTCATGACTGCCATGGTCATCCTGCACCACACCGCCATCACCTATGGCGCGCCCGGCGGCTGGTTCTGGAACGAACTCAAGCCGTCCTCCGCGCCCTCGAGCCTTCTGCTCACGCTCTTCGTCGCCACCAACCAGGCCTATTTCATGGGCTTCTTCTTCCTGCTCGCCGGCTATTTCACTCCCGCGTCCCTTGAGCGCAAAGGATACGTACGCTTCATCGGCGACCGCTTCCTCCGTCTCGGCCTGCCGCTGCTCGCGTTCGGCTTTGTCCTCGGACCGCTGACTGATGCGATGGTCAGCGCAGCCCAGGGCCATGGTTTCTGGTCCACCTTCGTCTGGCTTTGGAATCACAAGGTGTTCGGCAACGGCCCGCTCTGGTTCGCACAAGCTCTGCTAATTTTCAGCCTGGCCTATTGCGCCTGGCGTCCACTCTTTGGCTCGCCTCTGACTGTCTCGGATCGCAAAACCAAGCCTGTGCCAACCTTCCTCTGGTGGTTCATCAGCGCTGTCGGCACTGGCATCGCTGCATTGGCAATCCGGCAATTCGTTCCCGTTGGTCGAAATGTCTTCGGCCTTCAACTCGCCTACTTCGCCGGCTACATCTTTCTCTTCGCTCTCGGCATCGCCGCATGGCGTCACGATTGGCTGCGGCAACTCGGTTGGAAGCAGGCACGCCCGTGGGTCATCGGCCTGCTCCTCACCTGGCCTTGTATGCCGTTGGCGATCGTGGTTGCCAGGGCGCTCTATGGCCCAGGGAAATCCAACTTCGCAGGCGGCCTCAGTTGGCCTGCCATCGTGTATGCGCTGTGGGAGCCCTTCGTCGCCTGGGGCCTGATCGCCGCATGGCTGTTGCTCTTCCGTGACCACATGAACCAGCCATCGGCGTTCTGGACCTGGCTCAATCGCCGCGCCTACGCCGTCTACATCATCCATCCGCCGGTGCTCGTAGGCATCGCCCTGCTGCTACATGGCTGGGCCGCACCGGCTCTCATCAAGTTTGGCGTTGTCGGCCTGCTAGCATGCGTCGCAACATGGCTGCTTGCCGATCCGCTGGTCCGCCTCCCCGGCGTGCGAAGTGTGGTGTGAAAGTGCCTTAACAAGAAACTGAAACTCATTCGAACGGTAGGCCGGGGATTCATCCCCGGCACAAAACCGATCGGGATCAACATGGGTTTCAACCCCCGAGGTATGCGTTTAAAGTCGCTGACGTGAAATCGGCGCCTACCGCTTCACGCGCACTTCGCCGTCCACCACCGTAGCTTCCAGCACTTCAGCCTTTAAATCAGAATCCTGCTCGGAGAGGCCGGTATGCAGGTCGAAGGCATATGCATGCCATGGGCAAACCACGCGCCCTCCCTCGACGATTCCCTCTCCCAGCGGCCCTCCCTCATGTGGACACGTGCCATCGAGCACGGAGACCGCTCCGCCCACATGGGCCACGCACAAAGGCCGGCCCAGGACAGTAAATTCCGCAACCTCGCCCTCGGCAGGCAATTCAGCAACAGAACAAATGCGAACAAACTCGGACATGACCAACACTCCTTGCGACGGTGCCTCTCTAACCGGCCTGCGCCTTTAGCATAAAGGAGAAGCTCCATCGATGGCGAAAGTTGAAGTCAGCTACACCATGTCCCAGAAAAAGATCCAATCCAGATCTGCCGCATCTCCACCGCGTTCAGCCGGGACACAGGCAAAGATCAGTGCGCGATCGTCTCCGCCAACCGTCTCCGGCCGCTGGCTGCTCTCGGCAATAGGCATCGCATTCGTAGGCGCTGCCCTGTGCGCCTGGGGAGCGCTATGTTTGCTCTTTTGGCAGGGGAGTTGGCAGTTGCTTTACCACCCCACATCCGCCGTCACGCGCACACCAGCCAACGCGGGGATGCCTTACCATCCAATCGGTTTCGCGAGCATGGAATCCGCAGGGCCGCGCTTGAAAGGCTGGTGGATTCCCGCCGCCCCTGACGCCAAATACGCTGGATTCACAGTGCTCTACATGCATGGGCAAGACGGAAATCTGGGCGACACCGTGAACGATCTGACCCCGCTGCACACGCTTGGCCTGAACGTCTTCGCTTTCGACTATGGCGGCTACGGACAGAGCCAGTTTCAGCGGCCCACCGAGGCGCGCTGGCGCGAAGATGCGGAACAGGCTCTCGAATACCTGACGGAAACACGCCACATAGCCGCCGACACAATCATCCTGGACGGCAAGAACCTCGGCGCCAACCTCGCTCTCGAGATCGCCGCAGCGCACCCCGAGCTAGCTGGCGTCGTGCTCGAATCGCCCCTCGACGCACCCGTGGATGCAATCTTCCGTGACCCGCGCGCCCGGCTCGTTCCGGCTCATCTGCTCGTCCGCGACCGTTTCGACGCAGTTCGCGCAGCCGTTGCACTGAAAGTCCCATCGCTATGGCTCGAATTGGCATTGGCGCCGGGAGTAGTCGACCTTCTCGAAAAATCGACGGCCTTCCAGAGAGTAGGCTCTCCAAAGATGTTGGTATGGCTGAACTCGACTCGCGATCCACGCAAAGACTCAGCCGACGCCCTCACGCGCTGGCTCGACGACCTGCCGAAGAGAACCGGCAACCCATAAAGCTTCGCTTAATAACCCTTCGTCTTTTGACCAACTTCTCAATGGGCAACAATCCCGGAACCCGACCTGAGCGTATACACTTCCGGGTCTTAGCACTCCTTGTCAGAGACAATCCTCAAGCCGGGACCACAGATTTCCGCTCTTAAGCGGTGGCAGAGTCGCCATCACCGACTCGCGGGTAGAACGAATCGCTCGCCTTTCTAAACTCAAATGCGACGTAAACGCTATGCCGGTCGCAATGCAAAGGTGCCTCCTCTTTGCCAATTTTTACCAGTTCTGACCATATGTCAGAGGCCTCCTTGGTCATGATGCAGCACATCCTCTCCAAGAATGGACTATTCAGTTGAAGGTAGGATTCAACTTCATGTCTTGTGACGCCAGGCTTCAACGTTTGGGTATTTTCCTTGAGCACAGATTCATACTCGACCTGACGCTTCCGCGCAGCCCCTCATTCGATGACGCCTTGAATGACTAACGCGCAGACCACTAAGGCCGCTACGACCAGGAGCGACAATGCCCATCCCCTCTTTTCATAGTGAGCGAGTATAGAACTCCAGTCCGAACAGCATCTCTGGGTTCGCTGTAATTCTGACAGAGTCACCTCCAACCCCGAAGTAACTCCAAAATGGAGTTGATACTAGGATGGTCTGGTTAACAGTTACTATAGATGTTAAAGATTTCATAATTCTTCGACTACCAGATACACCCCCGGCCCTAGCCCCACAGTTTTCACAAATACTGATCCATGGATCTCTTCGAATTATTCCCGGCGCGAGGATGTATGACTTGATCTGGCGGTTGTGTCGCGTGTGGGGCTAGTCAGAGTCCTTTGCTAAGAGAGAGGTGTTCAAGTGGAAACCTTCCAGATTCATGTCTCGGATGAGGTGCTGGACGATCTGCGGGCGCGGTTGCGGCAGACGCGATGGCCGAACCAGATTCCCGGTATTGACTGGGAGCAGGGCACGGAGTTGGAGTGGTTACGACACCTGGTTACGTACTGGGCTGACGAGTTCGACTGGCGTGCCTGGGAGCGATGGCTCAATGCACTGGATCACTTTACCTGGCGTGGCATTCACTTTGTGCATCAGCGTGCGGCATCGGGGAGGGGTGTACCGCTGCTGCTGACGCATGGCTGGCCGAGCAGTTTTCTGGATTACGTGAAGATGCTGCCGATGCTGGAGCAGTTCGACGTGGTGGTGCCGTCGCTGCCGGGCTATGGATTCTCGCCGCGTCCGCAGCAGGTGGGCATCAACTACCGGGACGTCTCGGAGCGACTGCACGGGCTGATGACGGAGCTAGGGTATTCGCGCTATGGTGCGAGCGGTTATGACTTTGGGGCGGGGGTGACGACGATCCTTGCGCTGGATCATCCGGAGTCGGTGATGGGGATTCATTTGAGTACGCTGGAGTCGGACCTGGCGCCGGTGGTGGAGGATGCGGAGCTGAGCGATGTGGAGCGCGCGTACCTTGCGGTGAATCGGAGGTGGGACGTGACGGAGCGTGGGTACAGCGCGATTCAGTCGACCAAGCCGCAGACCGTGGGGTATGGGCTGAACGACTCGCCGGCGGGGCTGGCGGCGTACGTGGGTGAGAAGTGGCGCTCGTGGAGCGATGTGACGCCGGGTGACGACTTTCTGTGCGCGACGCTGACGCTCTACTGGGTTACGCAGACGATCACGTCGTCGATGCGGGACTACTGGGACAATCGCTGGCACCCGGTGAAGGCCGACTATGTTCGCACGCCGACGGCATTTGGCGTTTTTGCGCACCAGACCGTTCCTGAGGGCGAGGTGCCGCGGGAGTATCTGGAACGGCTGTATAACATTCAGCGATGGACAGTGTTTCCGCGCGGCGGGCACTTTGCCCCAGCTGAGGAACCGGCGGCAGTGGCCGGGGATCTGAAGGCCTTCTTCGGTGAGATGAAGTGAGGGACGGGGTGGCGATGTGCGACCGTCCTCACGTCTTTCTCAATAGCTCCATCATGGAAAGTCAGGATTAGTCATCCGGTGTCAGCCAGTAACTACTGGTTTTCGTCGATAGCACGGTCCAGAGCACCAAAGTTCATAAACTTTCGTACTACTGCCATGCTGACTTTGCTGTTGACCGTCCCAAAGTTCAAGCGTAAACAATGGGAATCAACTCTGTGGGAGCGGTTACTCGCGCCCAACAACTGCCCGTCGAGGGTCGGCGCATATTCCCAGATAGCGTTTGACTCAATCCCTGTTTCTTCCCTCTTGGCTGATGCTCTTGTTGCTGAATCCGTCTTTGCGAGAGATTGCCGTCCGCCGTTTGTAGTTTTAATGTTCTTCGACATTCTTGACTCCTTATAGTGCCCGGGAAGTCCGTGTTCTCAAAAAGGACCGTGGATTATCTCGACCTCAGGCGCGCGTGGATTCTCTGGGCCGGATTCTTGTATTTCCGAAACTCCGGTCCATCGACCAACCAATTGTTCGTTGGGAAGGCTTCCCCAAGTTAGTTTTCCCAACAGTTAAGTAAACGGTTACAAGGAGGATTCGTGATCAAGACAGCAAGGCTCGCAGGTTTGACTATGGCGGCGTTCTTCTTCGCCGGAATTGCATTTGCACAACAAGACCCCGGAGTTCAAAGCGCTAGTCGCGGTACTGGTGCGACAATCATCAACCCACAACAGGATCCAAATGGCTTTACCGCGTTCTTCACAGACGGACAAACTCGCTTTCAAGCCGTAGAGGACGTCTCCGCCCTTCCCAACAACGGCTTGGGGCCAAGATTCAACTCCAATAGCTGCGTTTCATGTCACGCTCAGCCCGCGATCGGCGGATCTGGACAGGCCGTCAATCCGCAGTTCAGTTTCGCCACGGACGGAGTTGCGCCCGGCAATACAATCCCCTCATTCATCACGCAGAATGGTCCAACCCGTGAAGCCCGTTTCCCTTTCTTTTTTAATGAGAACGGTTCGGCCAACACGAACGCGCCCAATGGCGGAGTGGAAACTCTATTCACCGTTTCTGGTCGCTCTGATGCTGGCACTTGCACCAGTCTGGCGCAGCCCAGTTTTGCAGCGGCGGAGGCAGCCAATAACATCATCTTCCGCATTCCCACACCCACGTTTGGCGCAGGCCTGATCGAGAACCTGGACGATTCAACGCTGTTGAAGAACCAGGCAGCCAATCTGAACAATTCGTTTGGCATTACCGGCACCTTCAATCACAACGGAAATGACGGTACGATCAGCCGTTTCGGCTGGAAGGCGCAGAATAAGTCGCTGCATATCTTTGCCGGTGAGGCCTACAACGTGGAGATGGGCATCACCAACTTGTTGTTCCAAAACGAACGCCCTTTGCCAGGGGAGGATCAGCAAGGCACCGGTCTCGTATCAACTTGCTTGAACCTTACAGGAACCGGGTACCCGGAAGACGCCTCCAACCCAACGCAGACGACGAACGCCGCGGTTCTGGACGACGTTTCGGCCTTTGCAAATTTCATGCGGTTTCTCGCGCCGCCTCCAACCGGTGGAGTTGAACTAAATGGAACTGCAGTCACAGCAGCGACGATCGCGACGGGCAAATCCTTGTTCAGCTCGATTGGCTGCGCAACCTGCCACAATCCAACACCAGGCACAACGCAAGTATCGAACCTCGTTCCGGCTTTAAGCAGTAAATCGGTGCCCGCGTTCTCGGATATTGAGATCCATGACATGGGTACTGGCTTGGCAGACAACGTCTCGCAAGGCTCGGCGGGTGGCGACCAGTTCCGCACGGCGCCCTTGTGGGGGCTGGGACAACGGATATTCCTGCTGCATGATGGCCGCACCACTAGCCTGCTCTCGGCTATTTCGGCTCATGAGAGCAATGGTAGCGAAGCCAACACCGTGGTAGGAAATTTCAATAACCTGAGTAATACTCAAAAACAAGATCTGCTGAACTTCCTGCGTTCTTTGTAATCGTTACCGTTGCTGGCGAGATGCGCGAATATACGTCTCGCCAGCGCCCACCTACACAGGCTGCGGAAGCGGCGCGGAAGGTCGCGATTTCAAACAACGGAATTACTTTGGGCTTTGTCTCTTCGTAATCTTCACACACTCAATTGTCCCGAGTATTTGTTTCATTCGATCGGAAGGCTTCCCTAAGGGGCCGGGACAATTTCATTTTCATTCCTCCTGTGTTCATGGATTTCATGGTCTCGGCGTAGTTCATTCCCTCGGCACCCTCAGTTCCCGCTTCACAATGGGTGTCCGGAAACCAAACACCAAACAATCCAGAAAGCCAAAACAAGGAGGAACCGTGTTCAAGACAGCAAGACACGCGTCAAGTCTAGCTTCGGCGATGATCTTCCTCGCCGGAATCGCAGTGGCTCAACAAGATCCTGGAGTTCAGAGCGCCAACCGTGGCACTGGCGCATCCATCATTCCGTCCAGCGACAAAACAGGTTTTCTCACCTTCTTCAACGACGGCCTCACTCGCTTCCAAGAGGTGGAGACCGTATCTGTCGGTGCCAACGTCGGCCTGGGACCGCGATTCAACTCGAACAGCTGCAGTTCGTGCCATGCACAACCGGCCATCGGAGGTTCAGGCGCAGCCGTCAATCCCCAATTCACTTTCACGACGACGAGCGACGGGATCGTGTCGGGCCCGATCGCTGCGGGCAATACAATGCCCTCTTTCATCACGGAAAACGGACCAACCCGCGAGGCCCGCTTCCCGTTCATGATGAACAGTAATGGCACAGTCGATACCGGAGTAGTCAACGGCGGCGTGGAAGACCTGTTCACCGTTGCCGGCCGCTCGGACAGGGGCACCTGCACCAGCCTTGCGCAGCCTAATTTCGCGGCCGCCGAGTCGGATGGCAACATTGTCTTCCGGATTCCCACGCCCACTTTTGGCGTGGGACTCGTCGAGAATCTCGACGACTCAACTCTGTTGACGAATCAAAAGACCAATCTGACCAATAAATTTGGCATTACCGGTTCTTTCAACCGCAATGGCAATGACGGCACCATCACCAAGTTCGGCTGGAAGGCACAAAACAAGTCGGGGCACATCTTTGCTGGTGAGGCTTACAACGTCGAGATGGGCATCACCAACGAGCTGTTCAATAACGAACGCCCGCTGCCGGAGGAAGACCAGCTGGGGCTCGGGTTGCCGGCAACCTGCCTGAACCTTACGGGGACAGGCTACCCGGAGGACACTTCCAACCCACTGCAAACGACGAACGCAGCGGTTCTGGATGACGTGTCGGCGTTCGCCAACTTCATGCGTTTTCTGGCTCCGCCGCCACCGGGTGGGGTGACCCTGCAGGGAACGGCAGTCCCCGCCGCGACGATCGCTGCTGGCCAAGCATTGTTTACTTCAATTGGCTGCGCCACTTGCCACAATCCGAGTCCAGGCAAGACCCAGGTGTCAAACTTCGTTGCAGAATTGAGTAATCAAGCGGTGCCCGCGTACTCCGACTTTGAGATCCACGACATGGGTACGGCTCTAGCAGACAACGTATCGCAGGGCAACGCCGGGGGCGACCAGTTCCGCACAGCTCCTTTGTGGGGATTGGGACAACGCATCTTCCTCAATCACGATGGCCGCAATCTCAACCTGAACGCGGTCATTCAAGAACATTCCAGCAACGGCAGTGAAGCTAACACAGTTGTTACGAATTTCCAAGACCTCAATTCCACCCAGCAGCAGGAGTTGTTCGATTTCCTGCGCTCTCTCTAGTCCTCCCTCTTGCTGGCGAGACATCAAGATGTGTCTCGCCAGCAGCCTTTCGTTGTCTGAATAAGTGCGCTAGTCATCTCGCAGTCACGAGCGTCTTGAAACCGTCTGTTCCGGAGAGTCAACATGCCTTCTCGACTTTTCCTTTTCCTTGCAGCTTGCGCTTTGTCCGCGTCGTTCCCGCTCTGCGGGCAAGCTTCCGGACCGCAAGACTCCTCCCAGAATGGCGTCAGCAGTTCCAGCGATCCGCATCACATGACGAAGGTGCCAACAGGAGTCATCCTGGTAAAAGGTGCATGGCCAAGTGCGAGCGATTCTGTAACGCCCCTGCCCGAAGACGGGAATGTAACCAACAATGTATTCAATGACAAATATTTTGGAATGAGTTGGGTGCTTCCTTCGGATTGGTTTCAGAAATATACAGGGCCACCCCCGTCTGATAGCGGCCGTTACGTTCTCGCGCAGATCGTCCCCGCGGAGACATTCAAAGGGTCTGCTCGTGGAAATATTCTGATTACGGCAGAAGACATGTTCTTCACCCCTATTCCCGCGGCCAACGCGCGTGAAGTCATCAATTACTCGAAGGACAATTTGCAGGCCGACTACAAAGTCGAGCGACCGCCAACGCCGACCGTGATCGCTGGCCGTTCCTTCACATTCTTTGAGTATTGGTCGCCGGTAGCGCAATTGCATTGGTATGATCTGGCGACCCAAATCCGCTGTCACACTGTGGAAGTGGTGCTGAGCAGTCGCGATACAAAACTCCTCGATAACTTGATGCAGAACTTGAACACCATGAAGTTACCTCCAGAAGACAGTGCGGCTGGTGGAGGCTCTGCCCCTGTGTGCATCAAGGATTACGCTCGCGACGAGAACGTGATCACGCGTGTCGATCCTGTCTTGACTGAGCGCCGCTTTAATGCGATTCCGGTCCGCGTCGTCATCGATAAGCAAGGCAAGATCAAACACATTCATTTTCTCAGGGCATTTCCCGAGCAGGCCCAATCCATCACCGAAGCACTGGGACATTGGAAGTTCAAACCCTATCTGCGAGATGGACAGCCGGTTGAGGTGGAAACCGGCATCATGTTCGGATACGCGCCCAGTCCCATGATGTCGACGGCAAAAGAGGCCAAACCAAGGTAACTCACAAGGAATCCCAGATGCAGTGCGTTGGATAACTCCGCGTTCATGTCTATAACTCTTCGTAGGTGTCAAATGGGGTTTTGAACTCATGCAGCCGCTTGCGATGCAAAAGGAGACCGATGATTCGTAAGTGTGGCAAGAGCTCTTGGGTAGTCAAGACTGTCCTGGGCACTGGCATTCTTTCCTATTGTTCTTCGGCGTCCGGTGTGTCCGGCTCCATCATAGGCGTAGTTCAAAATCAGACTCAGGGGCGACCAGCGCCTGGCGAGGAAGTGATTCTCCTCGGCGTGGGCTTAGGCGCGCATGAAGAAGCACGCGCCAAGACAGATTCACAGGGGGCGTTTACCCTGGAACTGCGCCAGCCCGATAAACCGCACCTTGTCCGTGTGATCCATCAAGGCGTCAACTACGATCGGCAGGTTTCAGGGACCAATGCAATCTCAATCGACATTGCCGATGCTGCTGCTAAGGTAAAGGCCATTAGTGGCAGCATCGAGATCATCCGCGCAGGGGCTCAGGGAAACCTGCTTCATGTCTCAGATATGGTTGAGATCAAGAACGATTCCAACCCGCCGATGACCGAGGCGAGCGAGCGAACCTTTGAAGTCTATCTGCCTATCCATGCGAAGATCGATTCGGTGCTAGCTGCCGGCCCGGAAGATATCGGAGTGACGATCTCCCCTATGCCCGTCCAGGGAGAGCCTGGGCGCTATGCGGTGAACTTTCCCTTGCGCCCAGGGTCCACTAAATTCGCTTTCAACTACGACCTGCCATACGATGGACACGCGATTTTTCGTACGAAGAACATGTATTCGCTCCAGCAATTGGCAGTCATGATTCCTCCGTCGATGACGTTTGCCTCTCGGTCCGCAGCTTTTCAGATGCTTCCCGTAGGCAACAGCAGATATCGAGTGGAAGCCGCCGAAAAGGTAAAGGCGGGAGAGGGGCCGGAATTTGAAATCTCAGGGGTGGGTGCTCTTCCGCCAGTGCAGGGGCAGGTTCATTCTCCACCTGGAGCACCTGCGCCTTCTCAGGCCGCTCCCGCTGTTTCCGCCCAGGACAATAGGAACAAGCAGGCTCAAAGCGCGAAGTCATTGGGGGCAGTATCCGTTGTGCGGTCCTCTGCCCCTTCGTCGCGTGTGCAATGGGGAGTCTTGAGCGTCGCTGCTATTGCGGTCCTCGCCACCTGCGTGGTCCTCGCCTCACGCAGGCCACGCTCGCTTGCGAATACACCAACAGAGGCTGTGCAAGGGAGTGAGCGGACTGAGCAGACGCGAGCATCCTTGGTTGAAGCTTTGAAAGATGGTCTATTTCAGCTTGAAACGGATCGGGTGCAAGGCTCCATTCCGGAGGATGAGTATGCATCAGCGCGGCAAGCCCTGGAACGCGCAATCCAGTGGGCTCTGACACGGGCAGCAGCGCGCATAGAAACTGCTACCCAGGAATTGAGCCCTGACAAGTCGCATACTTCCATAGCTTAGGTCGGCTAATAGCGCATCTTGTGGATGAAGTCGGCTTCGTGCCGGCGAAACTACAGGAAAATCGCTTTCTCGTTGCGGAGCCGGCTTGATAGCAGCGCCGGTGCAGGCTCTCGGAAACTACGAGCCGTGACGACTGCCCACGTTTCAATCAGGTTTCGGCAACGAGCACAAATCGTGAACATGTTGTCGATGCTTGCGGCGCTCGGACAGACTGGATGAACCTCGAGTGTGATCTCATCGCCCATCCAGTGACATACCCGGCATTTGTAGTGGTCCCGCCTCAACACTTGAAGGCGCATCTTGGACGCATTTGTCAGAGCTTCCATTTTACCCATCCAGATTCTGTTCGGACGTCGATGGATTTGAGCCGACACATAGGCAGCGGCCCAGATCTTTCGAGTAACCCTTTCGAAGCTGTTTACGAATTCCATAGGAAAATACCCGATGCGTCCGAGGGACACTCGTGAGGCATTGCGAGGAAGAGATAATGCTCCCTTGCGTTCTAGACGAAAACTGAACCACAAGGGAAGCAGTTAAGGCCTCACTGGGCTTTCGCCAGCAGCTTTCTGTTCAATGCAGACCGGAAGTGGTAGACGAGGCTGATTGCCGGAGTGTTGGTTACCGAGAACAGCCGCTGTTTGGGAAAGCCGTTGTCGATACCAAAATCTGGCATCTTGTAGAAGAGCCCTCGATATTCGGCGCGAACGGAAAAGTTGCGGCTAATGTCATATTCCGCACCGACCCCAAATACCATGGCCGGGCGCGTCTCCTGGTGGGCGAAGCTGGCGTCGATCGGCTCAAAGAAAAGGCCTCCGCCGCCAATTTGTCCAAATGTACGGAATCGCCTCGAGCGTGGTCCGTAGAAGGCGTATGCCAGCGTCAGTTCGTACATCTGCGTATCCAGGGAGCCCGCAGATAAACTTCCGCCGCCAGCAGGCGGATTGGCGCCCTGCCCCGGTACATATCCCGATCCTTCGGAGTCAGTTTGCGTGAACTGCGTATAACTGAAATTGACATTGTAGCCAAGATAGGGCTTTATGGCCCCATGAAAGGTGGCGAGCGCGCCAGCGGAGGGCGACTGAGATTGAGTTTGCTGATTCGCCACCGTCCATTCTGGATAGACATTGAATGTGGTTGGATTCCTGGCAAACGTCATTTGCCCCATCAGGCCAAGCGACACATCTGTCCCCGGAGTGAAGTGTTCATCGTTACCCGGCTTTGGGGATTGAGCGAACGCGATATGGCTGGCGACAAGCAATGTGAGAGCGAAAATTGTCGATAGTTTAAGAAGGTTGAATGACGGGTAATTGAAGGACACGCGTGTTCTCTCC
Organism: Occallatibacter sp.; assembly: GCA_049521035.1. GTDB lineage: Bacteria > Acidobacteriota > Terriglobia > Terriglobales > Acidobacteriaceae > Telmatobacter. The sequence continues at coordinate 12,445 of JBEKPF010000070.1, forward strand.
TTGGGGACTTCGGTTCTAAAGAGAGAAGTGCGACCAGAATCTACCTGCGGATGACGGGAAAACTCACACAAAAGGCTTCATGAACTGCTGTTGTTGTGGGGACGCCTCTTAAAATGAGAATAGCAACTTTTTTTCTCGCTGTTCGGGGTAGATTCTTGTCCGATGGCTCTCTTCAGCAATAGATGAAGTCTGTCTTCAAGCCGGCCCGCGCCCCATCGGCGTCCGATTCAATCGAACGGATACTGAGCCGCTATTACCAGCAGCTTGCGGAATGGAGCAAGGTTCTTGCGCGGGGCGACGAGAGCGCAGCGGAAGAGACCGTGCAGGATCTGTGCCTGCATCTGACAACTGCACAGCCGGACCTGAGCGGCGTCCACAATCTCGACAACTACCTTTTCATGTGCCTTCGAAACATGTATGTGTCCAACCTGTCGCGGGTGTCGCGAGAGCGGCTGCGTGTGATCCAGGTCGAGGATTACGATGCTGTGAGCATGATCGCTTCGGACGGTCGGCTGGAAGCAGTGGATGTGCAGAACGAACTGATTCGCATCTGCGACTACGTAGTGTCGAGAAAATACTCATCGAAAAGCGCAAGCCACTTCATCTTGCATTTCTTCCTTGGCTATCGACGAAGCGATGTTGCTTTATTAGCGCGGTTGCCGATCGCCGCAATTTATAACAAGCTCAAAGATATTCGGGCTGAACTGCGACAGCACTTGCTTTGCGGTGAAAAGATCCGCCTCGTCCCGCGGGGCGCGGCACCCGGAACGAAACCGCTCAAGATTGCGATCCCCAGCGACGCGTTCTCGAAGAAGCTACGCTCGATCATTCTTGACGCCGATCCCGCAAGCTGCATCGCGGAAAAGGAGCTCGTGAACGGGTATAGGGAGCCCCGCGCTGCTCCGGTTGACTGCCGAGACCTCGCGCATCTTGCAGGATGCGAACATTGCCTCAAGGTGCTGGAGCGCGCATTGCGGATGGATGACCGCGACGGTCCCCTCGACGGCTCGGATGTTAAGCAAGCAACAAAGTCGGAAGAGACGAAGAGCTTCGAGGCGATGATGCGGCGAGTGCGCCGGAGGCGTGAGCAATTGCTTGAGCGGCGGCCTGCGGTGCTGGCCATCGCAGTGGACGGGCGGGTTGTTGCATTTCACGCTGTTGAAAGCGCCCACAATTTGTTGTCGTCGCGAGTGGAAGCCGCTTCTGCAGTGCGCTTTATCGAAGTCTTCGATGAGTTCGGCGATCGCCTGACGCACATTCCACTCGATACTGAATCCGCTGTATCGATGAGGGAGGCGCTTTCGCAGCAGGTCTTTCTCAGCGACGATCGCCACTTGCGACTCGATGTCCGCTTTGACGGCCTCGGCGTTTATGCCGAGGTGCAATATGTCGACCCCGCTCTGGCACCAAGCGGAGAATTGGAAGAACGGCCTTACACATTCAAGGCGCGTGCCTCCTTCTGGGCGTGGCTCTTGAAACTCGGGCAATACCATTTGGCCCCATGGAGCGGTGCTGCATGTGCGGCTGTGTTGCTTTTAGCCGTGGTTGGAATTGCCGGCTACCGCTACACGCATCCCGCGTGGCGTGACGTGCTTGCCCGCGCTCAGGCAGCCGCTCAACTTCCGTTGTCAACCGAAACACTTCACCAGACTCTTCGCATTGAAGAGGCAACAAAGCCGGAGGAGGGTTCTATTCTTGGGTCGGTGGATGTTTGGCGCAGCAGCGACAGGCAGGTGGTTCGACGGCTTTACAATGCGCGCAGGCAACTGCTTGCTACATCGCTTGAGTCCAAAGATGGCATGAGCTCTGTTCGTTTTGAGGATCGTGCAACACTCTCGCAGGCGGACCGCCAGATCGCACAAAGCGGTGTATGGCGGAACGATGTTTCCGCCGCTGCTTTCAATACACGTGAAGGAGCTCCGGTTCAGGCATCACGCAGTTTGAACGGATTTGAGATTACACAGCGCACAGATGTTGGAAACGGAATCGTCGCGCGCACTCTGGTGCTGGATCGTGATTATGAAGTGCAAGCAGAACGTGTCCAATTCAGGACCAGGGAAGGGGTGAAGGAGGTTCGCCTGGTTCAGACTCTGTTGCGGAAAGTTCCCAATGGAGACGTGCCACCTTTGACGTTTCCACAATCGCAAGGAATGACGGCTCCAGGTATGCACGGTGAATTGAATCGGCCGGCAGAGCCGGGCGGCAATGCAGCAGCAAACGCCAACGGTGCAGACCTGGAGGTAGCTGTGTTGTTTGAGTTGTTCCAGCAAAATGTGGACACTGGTCAGCCGATTGAGGTGAGTCCGATGACAGGAGGCCGTATTCGTATGACAGGAACGGTTGCCAATGCACAGTTGCTGGCCGCAATTCAAGAAAGAGTGGCCACGCTCCCAAATGCGAACCGCGTGGACTTTCAAATCTATTCGGCCTCGCAGGCCGCTTCAGCGGTGAAGCGGAGTAAGATGCTTCGCCAAGAACTTGTAGGGACCGACAACGATGCACCAGCCGCAGGGCTAATGCGGGATGCGCTGCTGGAGCGCGGCCTTAAGGGAGAAGCATTGCAGAATGCAGAGCAGGAGTTTGCCGCTTCCGCACTGTCTCACGCGCAGGCAGCATTGCAGCATGCGTACGCCCTTGACCGCCTTGGAACCATTCTTCGGCGTGCGAGTGAGTCCTCACTCACCGCCGATGCACGGGTAAAATGGGCGCAAATGGTGGAACGACATTCCGCTGCAGCGCTGATGGAGCTGCAGGTGTTGCGCCTTGAATTGGACTCGATTTCCGCAGGCATTGTGGAAACGCACTCCGATGATCCACATGGAATCACGGATCCGACTGCATTTGCTCACGCCACAGCAGGACTGCGCGCGAAGGCACAAGCAGTGAATGAAGAGACTGTGAAGCTGTTTGCAGGGAGCGCTGCTGACTTATCCGCGGCGCAGGCACCCGAATCGATTGCTCGACTGCGAGCCATTCTGCCCGTGGCGGAAGCGAGCCGCATGCATTCGTTTGCGAGCCTGCTGAAAAACCGGAACGCAGCGGGGCAAAACGAAGTGGGAAAGATTCATAGCCAGTGAATATCTCGCAGTCAAGGAATTCGTTTTCAGGAATGGCGCTGGGCATGCTAACCACGCTTCTTCTCGTTGCAAGCCCTCTGTTGGCGCAGGTGAGTGCCGCGGACGTCTCGGGCGAAGTGGACGATGCATCGGGCGCGCGCCTTCCTTTGGTGGCCATCAAGCTTCTCAACCTTCAAACGGGAAACGAGAATACTGCAACAACTGGCGCAACCGGCGAGTTTCTGATTCCCGGCGTATTGCCCGGCTTATACAGCATGCAGGTGCAGCGCGAGGGGTTTGCCGCGATTCATCTGACCGGCTTCAATCTCAGCGTGGGCGAATCACGCCAGTTTCAAATCAAGCTGCGCCTCAGCACCATAGCACAGACTGTTGAGGTGGACGCGAGCGGTCAGTCCTTAAATACAGAAGACGGCCAAGTGACCACGGTTGTGGATGCAAACCTCGTACGCGATCTGCCACTCAACGGACGCAGCTTTCAGGATCTGATCGCCATGACGCCGGGCTCCGTATCGGTTAGTCCCCAGGCGCCCCGCACGGGTGGATTCAGCGTAAACGGTCAGCCGTCCGACACCAATACGTACTGGGTTGACGGCATTTCCGCCAATGTGGGCTCGGGCTCGCTGGATGCGGACATAAAAACGCCGGCGGCGGGTCAGTACGCGAGCGTCACGTCACTCGGAACAACGCACGGTTTGGTCGCTCTGGACGCGCTGCAGGAGTTTCGGGTCGTCGCCTCCACTGCTTCAGCCGAGTACGGCAGTGCCCCCGGAGGCCAATTCAATCTGGTGACCAGCCAAGGCACGAATCAAATTCATGCCACTGCTTATGCTTATCTTCGCAACGGATATTTCGACGCTACAGACTGGTTTGGCAAATACTACGGAACTGAGAACAGCCTCTATTACTATCAGCAAGACGTGGGCGGATCGCTGGGCATGCCACTGATCTTCGGAAATCGGAAATCCGCGCAAGCCCGAACACAGTTATTTGGATCTTACGAAGAGATGCACGTGCAGCAGAGAACAGCTCCGCTGGTGCTATATTCTCCCAACAACCAGTGGGCTCTTCAAGCGCCTGCGCCGGTCCAGAATGCGTTTCGGGCTTTCTTCGGTATCTCTATCCCGCCGGCGGGATATAACCCACCGTCGAGTGGCGGCTGGCCCAATGGTCCGGCTCTCGATAATGAAGTTCTGTATGTGCCCAGCCCTCCGAGCTATCTGAAATCGATGGATTTTCGCATCGATCACACCTTCAGCTCCCGCCTTTCTGGCTTCGCGCGATTCGGAGATACGCCGAGCGGGAGCCAGTCTTCTTATCTGCTGACGGATACAGCAGTAAAGCTGTCCAATCAAAGCGTCACGCTCGGACTCGATGGACAGGTTTCCTCTCAGGCCGGCAACGAATTCAGGTTCGGCTGGGCCCGGACTGGCGCGGCTTCTGTCTCTTCGCTACTGCTGAGTTACCCATCGCCTTTTGGGTCCCCGTATACACCTCCACCCGGTGCGGCACCCGTGGATCTGCCCGCAGCGCTTGGATCGCCTGGCACTTCACGCGATACGCGCAGCGATTTGTACGTGCGCATCGCGGGTATCGGCGACACTTTCGCGTGGACCGACGGCGGAACGAATGCGCTGCGCCAAGTAGAGACTCGCGATACATTCTCATTCCAGCGCGGGTCACATTTGATTCGCATTGGCGTTGATGCCCGCGAATTGCATAGCGCCGTGCGTCCTTTGCCGTGGACCACTGAAGCCGACTACCTGAGCATTAATTCTGTGTTGACGAACAGTGCCGACTTCGTCATCCTCCGGAGGAACGAGCCGGCTCATCCCGCCTTTCAGCAATCTGCCGCCTTCATTCAGGATCAATGGCGTGTGGCGCGGAGTGTGAATGTCAGTGTCGGCCTGCGCTGGGATGTGAACCCTCCGCCGTCGAGTTCCGACGGTCGTGACGCTTTTCGCCTGAATGGCGATCCTGACTCGCCGGCGACATTGCAAGTGAGTCCGCGGGGTGCTCCGCTTTGGAAGACGGATTGGCATGCAGCGGGTCCGCGGGTTGGTCTCGCCTGGCAACCGGTGCAAAGCCCCGGACGCGAAGTGGTATTGCGCGGAGGGTTTGGAGTTCTGTTTGATACTCCGGACCGCGCGGCAATGCAGGCATTTACCGCTCTCGGATTTACAAGCACATCGGTGCTGCAGAACTCCAGTATCCCAACCCCTGCAGCCGCTCCACCTTCGCCGGATGCTCCGAGTCCAGGCAGCCTGGGTTATGTCTTTCCGCGGATGCTGCGAAATCCCTATTCGCTGCAGTGGAACGCCTCGCTGGAACGCGCAGCCGGTGCGCACGAATCCATTGTTCTCTCCTATGCGGGCGCGTCTGGAGATGACCTTCTGTTGCCGCAACGGCGCAAGATCGCAGATTCGTCAACACCTCTTCAGGAGGTGGTTATGTTTCCGTCTGATTACTCGTCGCGGTTCGATTCCTTTCAACTTGCCTATCACGGCCAATACCATGCGCAATTTGCCTGGATGACATCCTACGTGTGGGCTCACACATTGGATTTCGGCAGCCCCAACCCCTGGGCAACGCCGATGCGAGGCAACTCCGACACGGATGTCAGACACAATCTGCAGGTTGCCGCTTCGTGGACGCTTCCTGCGATGGGAGGTCGCGGCTTTGTCCACAATGCGTTCTCCGGATGGGGTATCGATGGCCGCTACTTCCTGCGCACCGCCTATCCGGTCACTGTGCTCGGCAACCTCTTCGACGATCCCGTGACCGGCGAGCAATTCTATACGGGAGCGGACTTCGCTTCCGGACAGCCGCTTTACCTATCCAACGGCGCGCTTCCCGGCGGCCGGATGCTGAATGGCGGTCCCGATGTTGCCAGTGGCGCGTTTCAACTCCCCACAGGCAACTCACAGGGCAACGCGCCGCGCAACATGGCGCGCGGCTTTGGTGCGCAGCAGCTCAGTGTGTCATTGCGGAGAGACATCCACTTATATGATCGTCTCTACTTGCAACTGCGCGGCGACGTGTTCAACGTCTCAAACAGTCCGGACTTTGGCTATGTGGCTCCTACTCTCACTGACCAGCTCTTTGGGCAGCCTATCCTCTCCCTGAATCAGAGCTACGGTCAGAGTGGGTCGCTATATCAACCTGGAGGCCCGCGGTCGCTGCAATGGGAGTTCCGCATACGCTGGTAATCGATCGTCCGCGATGTTAGCCGATCCTCTGCGCCGCCCCCCAACGCGTCGACGAATTCTAAACGAGTGCGTAATCCTCCAACGCGCCCTTCGAGCAGACCGCAAACAACTCTCAACTTCAAAACGGCTTAGTTTTTAGGTTTCGGGTCAGAGATGTGCCTGAGCGCGTTCTCCGAACCGCGCGTGCTGTCGTGCTCGGCCAAACTGGCCGAGATGAACTATTGCTCGATAGCAAAAACCATCGTATCCCGTGTGTGACGACTGGATCCAGGGAGCATAACCCGACAGCCTCTTACCAACACCAAGGGCAGAGAAGGGAACGATGAATGCAGAGACAGAGATGACTTAGCCAGCGAACCGATTGTGGATACTCTCTATCGGGCTGTTTTTATCGGTTAGTTCAGTGAACACAAATTTACCCTGACTATAAGTTCGACTAACCTGTCAAACACTAAACCTCTCCGTTTCCTCAAGCAATCATACGTTTTGAGAATCTAAGGTGTGTCGCGTTGACCGCGAACGTATCGGAGATCCTTGTGTATAGGATATTAGTAGGGAGTTAATGTAACGCAATTGATCACCCATCGAAACACAGCAAACAATGGTAGGGATAGCAACATGCATATCCAGGGATCAAGGTCGGCGTCCTATAACTCCACCTCAAACACAACTCCTCGAACGAGCACGCTTAGTTTACGGTCACTATGACGGCGGTGGCGGCCATGATTAACCCACTGGATCTCGTAACCGTGACAGCATAGGAGCCTGGCGTAGTGCCAGGATTGGCAGGCGGGGTTGCGGCTTTAGTCCCACTGCAGCCGATCGTTGCGCCGATCGAGGTTGCGATCAACAGCAGAGCGAGCCGGGTCGGCTTTCTTCGTCTACTAATGGGGAACCCAAACAACAGCAGAGACACCATGGCAATTGCGGAGTCCCCTATCGCAATGCTCTCAGGCAGATGCGGATTGCGGCTCACTGGATATCCGCCACGCGTCTTGCTCTGATTTCAGCGAGTCGATCCCAACGCCGCCGAAGCCCACAACAGCGCCGACCGATAGAACCCCACCATCTCCTCTTCGGTCACTCCATTCGCCTCAACCATTGCGTCGCAAGCAGCCCAGTCGCCATGTTCGTGACTCTCAAGCCATCCCAGCAGCACGCGTTCTCGGTTGGCCTTACCCTTCAGCGCAGCGCGAATCTCATCCCGCAGCGGCAACTCCGGCGCCAGGTCATCCATCTCCAGCAGCATCATGGCCGGCAGCATGCTGAATATGCCCAGCAAATACTGCTCTGCAGGGTCCAGCCCGCATCGTTCCGACGCCAGTTCGCAAAACCGCGCACGCACAAAGGCCATGCGCAATATCTCCAGTGGCTGCTCGCCGTTCAGGTCGCTCGCAATCGCCAGCGTCACAATGCGCCGGAAGGTGTTTTCCCCCACCACCACCAGCGCTTCCTGAATCGAATAGATCTCCCTGCGTGTCGCATAAGCCGACGAATTCACCAGTCTCAGCAACCGGTAAGTCAGTGAAGGATTGCGCTTCAGCAGCCGTGTCGCTTTGTGCAGGTCAACGTCTTCGTTCTGCAGCAGCTGTAGAATTTCAAAGTGCACGGCTCGGTTCGCAGGAATCTTGCGGTTCTGCACCAGCACCGGACGGCAGAAGTAGTAGCCCTGAAAGAGTGTGAACCCTTCTTCTCTCGCCTGCTGATACTCCTCTTGCGTTTCCACTTTCTCCGCCAGCATAAACAGCGACCCACGCTCCACGCGTCGGAAGAGTTCGCGCCGTTGCTCCGCTCCGGTCAACGCGAAGTCCACCTTGATGTAGTCGGCCAGGTCCATCAGAGGCTGGAACCGTGGCTCCCACACAAAGTCGTCCAGCGCAAAGCGGTAGCTTTTGTCCTTCAGACCGCGGCACGTCGCAATCAATTCCGGCGTCGGCTCCACCGTCTCCAGAATCTCAAGCACCGTCGTCGTCCCCAGCACGTTCACAAGATCGTCGGTAAGCGTCTTTGCTGTGCAATTCACAAACGCCGGCAGGCCGCCCGTCAGTCTCTCCATCCCAAACATCACAGCGTTGTCCAGCATGGTGCGAGTGGCCGTTTCGCCATCTCCGCGAAAGGCAACTTCCGGCCCCATCCTTGAACAGCAGTTCATAGGCATGAACCCGCCCGCGCAGGTCCAGAATGGGCTGGCGTGCCACATACCGCAGCCCCTCTGTCCATTCGGACGCAGTGGGGACAGGTACCGGGCTGGAAGAGGCAGGCATAGACAGCTTTCGTCAGTAGGGTCTATCGGCACAATGCATCAATAACTTCAATCAGGCAAAATCGGCCGGCGCCCCATGCGCGGAGCCCCGCAGACGAAGCTGTCCGCCTCGCGAAGGAAGCCGATCCGTCGGCTATTCTTGCGCTTTGCTCCAGCGTTCGTGTAATTCGCTGAGCGGAGTGCAGCTATGTGCCCTTTCTTTTTCCATAATCTCAGCTTCGTCCTTTCCTCGGGCGATCGTCCGAAAGCATTGCGTGCATACCGATTCAATCGTGGAATCAGGCATCGTTCGATGGAAAAAATTACCCAAAGTGTTCATATAAATCCTCAAAGATACTCGATGCGCTCCTCTGATCGTGGTCTCAGTGGCCACGAGTGAATTGATATGCAAGCCTCGTACCGGAATGGATGGTTCCGCGCTCTTTCGTGCGAGAGAGCTGCCCTGCAGGTCGAGATGAAGCTGGCCGAAAGGCAACTAATTCAGCCAACAAAGCATCTCTTTGCTCCGAGTGAGGATTCGAACTGCCAAGCTAACTGATGCGATCGAACGCCTCTTAGAGGAATATGCATCTCTCGCAAGACGTCAATATGAAGCGTTGCAAAAGTCCTCTTACGCGAAGATGTCGCCAGGACAAGCCGCTGCATATGACATCAGGTTTCTGCGCATTCAAGAAATTTCCAGGGAAATCGTAAGACTGCGTTCCGAGGATTCCCAAGTCTGTCTTGAGACCGGACAGGTCGCCAAAGAGGGCACCCTTTCCTGAGAAACAAGGCAGGTTGTCTACTCACCGATCCTGCCACCACACCCAAGTCTGAGACCCGAAATGACCGTTGGGAGGGGTTCTGCGCGACCGGTAAACGGTCGTCTGCGAAGGTGCTTTTGCGCGCGAATGTTGGTGCGCACGGTTGGATTTTTTTGAAGGCTTAACCTTGTGGGCCTGCTGCAATTGCGAATCGGTACCTGGAATGGTGCTGAAATAAGCAAAAGGGTTGCAGAGAATTAAACCCGTTTTTGTCAGAATGGATTTAAACAAGCTGACATCGATCGCGGACTCAAGGAAACACGCTGTTTTTCTGCGGTTTTCCTCGCAGTGGGGCTGCGTTCGGAAATGGCCTGGGAATGGTTTGAGAAGAGAGGGTCACGATGGTCAAGGTATTGCGGGAGCGGGCTCGACTGGATTTGGAAAGACAGGCACGGCCGTATCGGATGGCGCGGAAGAGTCCGCGGCCGCCGGAGGGTTGGCTGCGAGCGATGCGGCTGGCGACGGGATTTCCTGCGGCGCGGATTGCGGAGGAGATGGACTTCACGGCGAAGATGGTGTTCCAGACGGAGCGGTCAGAACAGAGCAAGACGATCAGCCTGCATCAACTGGAGAGGATGGCGCGGGCGCTGGAGTGTGATTTGGTTTACGGGCTAGCTCCTTGGCACAGGTCGCTGGAGGATCGGGCGATGGAGCTTGTGGAACAGGAGCTGTGGAGGAAAAGATATACGACGAGAAAGGCGGGGACTAAGGGACGTAGGGACTGAGGAACCCTGCTGCTTGAAGTGTTATACCATTGGACGTACAATTAGAAAGTGCTAGGGTGCGGTACGACCCAGGGGAGAATGCTATGCCGCAGACCGCAGTTGCAGCAGAAACGAGAGAGCGCCGCACCCGCGCCACGCGGCTTGGGTTTCGCGTGGATGCCGAGACAAAGAGGCTGGTGGAACGCGCCGCCGCGCTAGAGCGGAGGAGCCTGACGGATTTTTGCCTGACGGCGCTGACCGAAGCGACGCGGGAGACGATCACGCGGCACGAGAGCCTTTCGCTTTCAGAGCGTGACCGCGCAGTCTTCTTCGATACCCTGATTCGCGCCCCGAAGCCCAATGCACGTTTGCGGCGCGCGTTCCGGTCGGCGGAGGAACGGGTGGTCTCCTGATGGAGCCTGCGCACGAAGGGCTTTACCGGGTTGAGTCGTTGGGCAAGCAGCATGACAGGGCCGGTTTCTGCTGCGGAGTAGAGAGTCTCGACAGCTATCTGAAAACGCAGGCGTCGCAGGATATGCGGCGCAAGGCCAACGCTGTTTTTGCGCTGGTTGCTGAGCAATCACCTGAACAGATTGCGGGGTATTTCACGCTCTGCGCGTGCGGGCTCGCGCCGGGCGAGGTTCCCGAAGAGGCGCGCAAGCATATCCCGCGATACCCGCAGGTGAGCGCGACGCTGCTCGGCCGGTTGGCGGTGCGTATGGAACTTCATGGGCAAGGGCTGGGCGGGGTTCTCTTAGCCGAGGCACTGCGCAAGGCCTACGAAAATGCCGCCGTTGTGGGGTCCTCGATGGTGGTGGTGGATGCAATCGATGACCGAGCGGCGCGGTTCTACCGGGCACATGGGTTCATTCGGCTGCCCGAGTCTTTGCGGCTGATCTTGCCGATGCGCATGATCGGCGGGGTCGTTGCGGGGTAGTCCGGAGCCGTGGAGGTTCCTCGATTCCCCGGTCTCAAAGACGAGACCGGGGGCACCCTCTTTCTGGTTTAAGATCAGGTCCACCCGCCCAGAACTACTCCGCTAAGCGTGAACCACAATCCTAGGAGACTCTGGGCAGTTCTCACGCCGCGACGTGAGATCGCGAACTTTGCTGATCAACAAGTCAAGCAACCTCTCGACCGCGAACGCCAAATATTTCCGTCTCAGCTCTCGCTTAAACGCAGAATAGTTCTGGATAACGAGCCCCAGCAACTCTCCGTTCTCGTCCATGCGGGCAAGAACCTGCGTCTTAAGACCCAAATTCTGCGTAACATCTATCATGGCAATGCGGCTGTTGCGTGGAACCTCCACGCAAACATCCACGTAGGCTACATCTGTTTCTCGATTGTGGTGCAGATCGGCTTTCATGGCCTGTTCCCCCTTAGCAGTCGCCCATTGGGGATCTCGCTCACTCCGTAGAAAGTCTTGATGAAGTTGACCTTACCTGCCAACTTCCGGGCAAAATCCTGAAACTTGACTGCAACCAATAACCAGCGGTGTCCGCCGCATGGAATATCGTAGATTGCGTTACTGGTCCCATGCTGCCTGTTCTCAATAACGCATATCGGCTGAGAGAAGTTTCTTTTCAAGGAGTCAACTACAAAAGCCTCCTCAAAGTGAAAACGAAGAACATGGTCTACAAGGGTGCTTCGATGTAGGACAACTCTCCGATTGTCCCAACACCGAACTTCCCAGACAATGTCTGGTTTGTTCCCCACGCGCACCTACTAGCTTCGATGCAAGATTCATCGTACAGTCTCGGACGATGCCAAGTCTTTTCTGTGAGCATCGCAAGAATAGCAAACGGTCAGTGTCTTTTAAAAGGGAATTCGCGATCCCAAAATGGGAATGCCTGCCACTTTAGAGTGATTTGGATTGATCAACGCCCTTTTAGAGCCCCACCCTAAGGCCCAAATCCGAGCGACGTAAGTGAAATTGTGTCCGTGGAGGCGAACAGCGATACCAATCAGCCCGCTGTGAGACCGGACTAGTCGGCTCCTGGCAAGTCGCTGATAGTGTGGACTTCTTACGGTTACAAGTCAAGCGGGCGGCCTCTTCGGTTGGCGAAGAGGCCGCTGCATTTTGCGCTCGGGATTTGAGCGCTTGTTATGGGAGTTGAATCAGACTACGTTCCGAGGGTTTCGGCGTACATCTTGTCCTCTTCGGCTTCCGTCGGTCCCTTCCAATCCGGCTCCGCTTCCAGGGTTGCGGCCCTCCAGGGGAGGATTGGCGGGTGGCGTCGCTTCGCCTTCTGATTGCCCAGATTATTGGCTCCCGTGAGATTGAACAGCAGCCCAAGCGCCCTGACATCACCGGCGTTGGCTTTGTCGGACAGCGCTTTGGCGATCTTGTCGCAGTCTCGGATCGCCTGTTTGTCGATGGCGTGGCGCAGTTGCTCTCCGACCTGGCCGGGCCTGAACTCGGGCTCCGGCCCCTGCGACATGAACTCGTCGTTTGGGACCCCGGCGTTCTGTGCGGGAGAGGTTGGTTGGTTATTGGTTGTGGCGCGTCGGTTTCCGTCACCCCCGCGACGTGGACCTGTCGCCGGGGACCCCGACTTTCTACCCGTGCGACGATTCACTTTCGCTGGGGTTACTTTCTTTCTGCTCCTGCGACTTGGACCTGTCGGTGGGAGTTTGGAAAGTTTGCGGCCGATGGTTCTGCTCGATTTTTTTTGATTCTTCAGCTTCTGCTTTTGTGTGCCCATGATTCCGCCATTTGCGGCCACTGCTCCACGGTGAGTTGCACCCGCGAAGGAGAAGCGTTCCCGCTGCCCCGATGGGGAATAGCCGGATAACGGATTGTCGGAAGCTTGTTTCCTGATGAAAGGATCAGTGCGATAGAAATTGCGGTTCCCTCTCTCTCGTGTGTACACACGAACCGCGGATATGGGCCGAGTTGAGATCAGGAAGGCTTCTCCGGCCTTCCGTTCTGCGCTTGTGTTGTTTCCGTTTGGTTGATTTCAGTGTAGCGGAAGAGCAGGTAATTATCTGCAAAGGGGGCTGGTGTTTTCGCAGGGGCTAAAGCCCAACATTTTTTGGGGCGTGATTGCGGCACGACTGAAGTCGCGCCCTGATACGAAGCGCGGCTCAGGTGGATTCTGTACCAAGCTGTGATGTCGGGTCCTGATACAAAGCGCGTCGCAAGCGAATTGCTCTACACTCGACGGAATAGCAATTTCACGTGTGAGGTCGATCCCCTTGAAAACTTCTGGTCTGCTTGCCCCCGCTTTTGCTGCGCTCCTGCTGCTCGTCCCTGCCCCGCCCGCGCGGCCGCAAGCCGCTGCTGCGCCTGCCTCCACAGCGGCTTCCGTGGAGACAAACCGCAAGACCCTCAACACCATCTTTGAGGACTACTGGCAGGACAACCTGAAGCATTCACCGGAGTTTGCTTCAATCCTGGGCGACAAGCGTTACAACGACCAGGTCAGCGACTACTCCGTCAAAGCCTTCAACGAAATGCTGGAGCGCGAGCAAAACTTCCTCATGCGCCTCAGCGCGGTCGATACCGCTGGGTTGACTGACCAGGAGAAGATCAGTCGCGACCTGTTACTACGCCAGTTCGCTGAAGACGTCGAGGCCGCGGACTTCAAGGAGTGGGAGATGCCCGTCAACCAGATGGACGGCTTCCACACCATCTATCCGCAGCTCATGGAGCAGCTCAGCTTCACCACCGTAAAGGACTACGACGATTGGATCGCGAGGCTGCACGCTCTTCCACACGCTTTTGACCAGGTGACGGCCAATATGTCGATTGGGATGGATGATCATCGGCTGCCGCCGAAGTATCTGCTGGAGAAAGTGCTGGAGCAGGTGAAAGAGCTGGCTAATCAGAAGCCGGCGGACTCGCCTTTTGCGTTGCCGCTGAAGAGCTTTCCGGCGACCATCAAGCCGGCTGAGCAGGAACGCATCAAGACGGAGACGCTGGACGCGATCCAAAAGGAAGTGCTGCCCGCTTACCTGCGGTTTGCGCGCTTTCTGGAAGTGAGCTACGTTCCAGCGGGACGCACGGAGCTGGGCGTTTCTGCATTGCCGGATGGAGCGAAGTATTACCAGTTTCTGATTCGGCGGACGACGACGACCAATCTTACCTCAGAGCAGATTCACCAGATTGGGCTGGACGAGGTGAAGAAGGACGAAGCGGAGATGCTGGCGATTGCGCGGAAGCTGGGCTTCAAGGATTTGACGAGCTTCCGCGCGAGTATCAAGACCAATCCAAAACTGCACCCGGCCTCGGCGGATGCGCTGCTGGATGCTTACCGCGGGTACCTGACGCCGATGCAGGCTCGGCTGCCGCAGCTTTTTGGACGGCTGCCGAAGGCGAAGTTCGAAGTGGCGAAGGTGCCGGAATTTCTGGAGAAAACTGCGGCGTCGGCGAGTTACGAAATTGGCGCGGCAGACGGCAGCCGTCCTGGGCGCATCCGCGTGGATACGTATAACGCGACGGAACGCAACCTGGCGGAAGTGGAGGCTGTGGCGTATCACGAAGGGCTGCCGGGACATCATCTGCAGCTCTCGATTGCGCAGGAGCTTGAAGGCGTTCCGACGTTTCGCAAATACGAGGGCTACACGGCATATGTGGAGGGCTGGGGTCTGTACGCCGAGCGGCTAGGGAAGGATCTTGGACTGTACCAGGATCCCTACTCCGACTATGGACGGCTGGACGGCGATATTGAGCGCGCCATACGGCTGGTGGTGGATACGGGGGTCCACAGCCAGCACTGGACCCGCCAGCAGATGGTCGACTTCTTCCATGATCACTCGTCGATTGACGAGACTGAAGTGCAGGCCGAGGTGGACCGCTATGTTGCGTGGCCCACCCAGGCGCTGGCTTACAAGATTGGACAGCTCAAGATCCTCGAACTGCGTGACCGTGCGAAGACGGCGCTGGGCGACAGGTTTGACCTGCGCGCCTTTCACGACCAGGTGCTGGATTCCGGCGCTCTTCCACTCGATGTGCTAAGCGACCGCATCGATGCGTGGATCGCAGCCCAGAAGGCAGCAACGCAGAAGGTCTCCTCGCAATAGGCTCGAGTGGCTAGTGGAATCCCTGGTCTCAGAAGCGAGATCAGGGGCACCCGTGCCTTTTTTTGTATCCCGATAAGGCTATAAATCGAAGCAGGAGAATTTACACAGGGAAAAAATGCACAGCTGCAAAATCGAGGGGTCTATATGTGTAGGAAAGGAGCGAGAATCACCTGCCAGAAGACTGCAAAAAGAGCGACCTGCCAATTGATGGCGAGAACGCAGTGCTGCAAGCCCTAAGAAATGCACGAATCCCCTACATAAAAGTAGCATCGAGGTCCGAATTAAGGCCAATTTAGGGCGTTTTAGAGGCGGTTTAAGCACGTTTTCGTGCACTTTCCGCAAACATGATTTGAGGGCAGCGGCAGAGTCTGGGAGTCGAAGACATGGACAGTAGATGCTGCGTGGGGCGCCGGTCTCTGAGTTGGAGGGTGCTCAAGGTGGATCGTAGAATTCGTCAATGCTACGGCGTTTTTCAGGGCCGATCCTGCTAGACAGTGGGCTTCTTTATGCCAATCGAGGTCCGCAGTCTCCCCGGTCTCCAAGTGCGAGAGACCGGGGGCACCCTCAGCTTGATATAGAGCGGTATGAGACCAGGTCCACCCGCCGACAACTCCTATACTGTAGCTCTGGCAGACTGGGGAACGGCAATGGATCGAATCGAGACACAATCCACTTCGAGAAAGACCGCTACTACTACAGATATCGTCCTTCGAGAAGGACCGCAGGCAAAACTCCTCTTTCGCCCCGAAATCGTAGACAATACCGGTAAACCCGAAGCAGCCGTGCGAGGCCGATTCCTTTACCAGAAGAAAAAGCGTAATGACGAATGGGTCGATTTTGACCGGCTACCCCTCACTTCAGTCAAGGTCGATGAAGGTTATCAGCTCGAAATAAACTCGAGCGAACTTTACAGGCTGCTCGCTAATCTACGTACGCTTTATAAACTCGCGAACGCATATGGTGTTCCTCAGGGCAAGAGAAGTTTTCTAGAGGTAAACGGGACACTGGCCGACATCTTGGCGCTTGCTGGTCCAGAACTTCAGGAGTTCTTTACTTCCAATAGTGAAGATGCAATCAGACTTTTCAGACTGTTGTTGCACTGGATAAGTAAGCGCTCAGACTCTGCTGTACTCCAGGGAGTGTCGGAGCTGTTGGAATTGAACACGGTCGTGGGTTTAGCAAACCTAAAGGTCTTCCTTACGGAGTGGAAGGCGAACAGTAGCGTGAGCAAAGAAGAGTTCTGGCAAACACTTTTCGCAAAGAATGCGTTTGTCCTTTCGCAGCTTTTTGCCTACCCGGTAATCCTCATCAAGGACAAGGCCTACCTTGGAGGAAAAGATCTCACGAATACAGGTGGTCAGATCGTCGATTTTTTGTGCAAGCTTGAGTCCACGGGCGCTGCCGCGATGGTCGAAATAAAGACGCCTATGACTCCGCTCCTTGGCTCGGCCTATCGGGGAGTTTATCCAATCTCTAATGAGGTAGCAGGAGCCATATCACAGGTCCTTAAATATCGGAGTTCACTGGTTGAGAACATGCAGAGCCTTCAGCGAGGAGACCCGGCCGTTATAGCTGCCGAGCCGTATTGCGTTGTGGTCGCGGGCGACTGCAACGAACTCAATTCGCCGGAGAAGAATGCCTCTTTTGAGAGGTTCCGAGAACGATTGACTGGCGTTCGTATCTTGACCTTTGATGAGGTCTATAAGCGTATTGAAGGGTTACTCGCGATCTTTACAGAGTCCTCCGACGTGAAGTCTTCATAAAGTCGGCTAGGGTTCGCCGATTTTCGTGGTCTACAACCCTAACTGACGGCAACAGGCCACCGCCCGTTTCCACGCCCTCAACGGCTGGAATCGTGACTCGGAGATTTGGCGCAAAGCGGGATTGGAGCTTGGACAGGGCAGGAGGAATGAAATCTGCGCTATCGCACCGTTGCCGCGATGAGACTGCGGTAAGGATGGGAACCCTTCACATTTTCGAGCGGATCAGGGGTGGGACACCGGGCGGCAGGTCCCGCGCTGATTGAAAAGCAAAAAAAGCGGAGCCTCTTCTTCTCATTAGAGGCTCCGTGAACGTCTTCCCCAACCAACTGATTACCTTGTAGAACCACAATAGCTTAGGTCGAGATTGCGCTGAATCCCACAATCGGGTGAGGGGGGTACGCCTTCCGATTCAAAGGAGGCCGATGCTCCCGGTCCCGAGGCAGGCGGGGCGCCGGACCGGATGGCGTTTGCGCGGCTGCCGATGCGAGTATTCTTTAGAGTTAAACCAACACACTGATTTGAAAAGAGGAAAAGATGGGTGAGATAGCCGTTGAGGCCACAGAAGTACCCGCGCAACTGCCGCACGTTCGCGTGGCTGTGCTGGGCGCGGGCAAAATGGGCGGCATCCTGGTACAGGCTTTTTTGAAACAGAACCTTTTTGCCCCGGACCAGCTTCACGCGACGGTGGGGCACGCGGAAAAGGCAGTGGCATTGAGCGTCCAGTGGGGCGTGGACGTGAGCACCAATAACCTGGAGGCGGCGCGCCAGGCGGACTTGATTCTGATCGGCGTGAAGCCGTTCCAGGTGCCGGACCTGATGGAGGAGATCAAGCCGGCGCTGACGACGGCAAAGACACTGGTGTCGTTTGCGGCGTCGGTGAAGACGCGGGCGATTGAGGAGGCGGCAGGGATCGATATACCCGTGATTCGCGCTATGCCGAATACGCCTTCGGCGCTGGGAGCGGGAGCGGCCGGGCTGTGCAAGGGACGGTTTGTGTCTGCCGAACAAATGGAGCTGGCGCAGCGGATTTTTGAGACCGTGGGGCGCACGGTGATTGTGGATGAGAAGCACATGGATGCCGTGACCGGGCTTTCAGCGTCAGGGCCGGCGTATATCTACATCATTATTGAGGCGCTGGCTGAGGCTGGGGTGAAGGTGGGTCTGCCGCGCGATACGGCTACACAACTGGCGGCGCAGACTACTTTTGGGGCGGCGAAGATGGTGCTCGAAACGGGGTATCATCCGGCGCTGCTGAAGGACGCCGTGACTACGCCTGCCGGATGCACGATTGATGGGATTCTGGAACTGGAGGAAGGCGGGCTGCGGGTTACGCTGATCAAGGCGGTGATGCGGGCTACGGAGCGGGCGAAGCAGTTGGCCGCGGGATGACGGGTTCCTCTCGACGGGGCGGAGTTTTGTTGATTCCCACTCATCGCGCGATGAAACTGCGCGATGAATGGGGCACGGGAATGAATTCTCCCCATTCCAGGCGCCAAAGGCG
>JBEKPF010000071.1:0-30348 GCA_049521035.1 Occallatibacter sp.
AGTCCAGTTGTTGACGATCTGGAACTGGTCTTCGCGCTCAGTCAGTGGGCAGTTGCAGCGGTTGATGTTCAGACCGTCGCCGTAAACTGTCCCGTTGGTACCGCCGCCGCCGCTAGGCAGGTTGGTAATAACGAAGCCGGGTGAGCCGGAGGTGATGTTGCCGCCAATATTGATACCCGGAATTCCCAGGGTATTGGCGAATTCAGTGCCCTGGTCGTGCTTGGTGTCAATAACGTTGTAGCGGTAGTAGCCTAGACGGAAGTCGGTGAGCAGCTTGGGGCTGATCGCGATATCCATGCCAGAGGCCAAACTGTCATTGGCGCCGTTCGAGTTGCCGCCGTAATTGTTGATACCGAATCCCGGTCCGCCAGCCTGGCCAAACATGACTGCGCCGGACAGAGTGTCCCAGAAGCGAGAGAAGCGCTCGAAGGCGTGCATCTTCTCGTTGATGGTGTAGTCCACGCGCTCTGTCCACTGGTTGCTGTTGAAGAGCCCAGTTCCGCTCTGCTTATAGTTTTCGTCCAAGCCGTTGTCGCTGCCGTCAATTCCCTCGCTCAGACCGATGCCCTTGGTATTTGGTTCGAGAATCTTGAGGAGGGCCAGCGTCTGCGGTGAGAGCAGTGAGGTTGGAATCACGTTGCCCGGATATGGGGTCCCGATCGGAACGCCCGCGGCTGCAGCTTGGGCAGCGGTGGTCGGGTACAGGGTACCGGCAGCCCCGAGCTGCGTCAGGTATTCGCTGAAATCTGCACCCTTATAATGGGCTGCAATTTGGCCTGGGGTTGTCGTGTTGTTGCCCAATGCGGACTCTGTGAGGATGCTGGTTGGCAGAGTGTCGGTGGCCGAAGTACCGACCTTCTGGCGCTGCGCTTCGTAATTGGCGAAGAAGAACATCTTGTCTTTCCAAATGGGCCCACCGACTGATCCGCCGAAGCGGTTCTTCAGGCCAGGAGGCAATCCGCTTGGGTTGGTCAGGCTTATGGGGCCCGGCGTGACGCTGTACGGGTCGCGAGCGTAGTTGGCGTTGCCGGTGCGGAAGTCGTAGGCGCTGCCATGGAAGTTGTTGGTGCCTGAGCGGGTCTGTGCGGTGACTACTGCGGAAACTGCTTTGCCGAGCTCGGCGTCGAAGTTCTGCGTAGTGATCTTGGTTTCGGTAACCGCATCCATCGCGGGGTTGATGACGATGATGCCGAGAATTGGATCCTCGTTATCGGTTCCGTCCAGTTCGAAGGCGGTTCCACCAAAAGCCTGGCCGTCGACCTGAATCTGCTTGGAGCCCTGGGGGTTTTCATCGGCCGCGTGAGACCAGCCGAGAAGTTGGGCGCCGGGAAGCAGTAGCTGGAGGTTGGTGAAGTTCTGGTCACCCACAGGGAGACTGGAAACCTGCTGCTCGTCAAACACAGTTGAGACGTCGGTGCTTTCTGTCTTCAGGAGAGGCTGCGTATCTGCGCTCACTGTGATGGTGGTGTCGGCGCCGCCGACTTCAAGAGTGGGGTCGATACGCGGCGCGGTATCCGCTTCAACCGGGATGGCCGTGGCTACGAACGACTTGAAGCCCTTGGCGGTGACCTTGAGGTCGTATACGTCGGGGATAAGGTGGGGGACGCTATAGTCTCCCGAGGCGTTCGAGGTGACGGTCACCGAAGTGCCTTTGGCCTCATCTTTGACGGTTACGGTGGCCCCTGGAACGGCAGCTCCTGTCTTATCGGACACAGTACCGAAGATGGATCCGTAGACCGATTGGGCAGACGCAGGTGCTGTGAGAAGAAGACTCGCGCAGGCGAATAAAGCCAGCACAAGTGCTGTACGAAGGATCTTGTTCATGCGGTCTCCTGAAAAGTCTGTCTGTTTTATGTGTGAACTTGTGGTGTACCCACTTGCCCGGCGGAATGAGCCCCGCCTGTCGGCATAAAAGGCTCGCCTGTCGCGATGACAGATCGAGCTAAAATCCGGTGCTGCTTCTCCCAA
This sequence comes from Occallatibacter sp., assembly GCA_049521035.1. Classification (GTDB taxonomy): domain Bacteria; phylum Acidobacteriota; class Terriglobia; order Terriglobales; family Acidobacteriaceae; genus Telmatobacter. The sequence goes on from JBEKPF010000071.1 coordinate 1,969, forward strand.
GTCAAACAGGAGGGGAAGCAAAAAGGGCAAACTCCGGAGCAATCGAAACCATACTCAAGAGAAGTAAGCTCTGTCAACGGTCAAAATGGAAAAAAATGAGGGCTTTAGCGTAAATACGATATATCAATACATGGAAACCTTTACATTTTAGTGCCCGGGAGACCGTCTATGGCGAGAAACTGCTCAGCGTGATAGCTAACTCCTCAAAATAAAGCGATTTACTGAGTTGGCACGGATGCCGTGGGCGCTTTGGCTCAGCTTGAAATCTGAAGGTTGGAACGTATTGTTACCGTATGATCGAGACCCTTGCCCTCAACAAATCCACATAAAATGATATGACATTAAGCTGAGATTCAGTTCAGTCTCAGGAATGCATCCGTCCCGCGCGGCGGGCTCGGGACGAGGGTGAATCTCTACAACTAAGGATGTAGCGACGTATCGTACAAAAAGGGCTGATTTATCCGAGGTGATTGGATTTTCGGGAGAGGTGGCCTTGGCAATTTCGCAGTTCGATCTTCGGTACGGAAGAGACAGATTGATGAGCAAGGAAGGGGGAACACCTTAACCTGGTAAACAGTCAACCTGGGTAGAAGGCTATCCGGTATTCGGCATGACATTCAATCGTTAACCAAGTTGGGTGGTTTGCTTGAGCTGTTTGCTTGAATGGTTCATGAGGTAGCTGCATAGTTCTATTTGGTGCCACAGCTCTGCTTTCCGGAGCGGATTTCTGCCACCATAACCTGGGCTCGTCCATTGTCAGGCGAGAAGGTGAGGATGCGCTCGAGAGTTTCAAGGGCTGCCGTGCGTTGTCCAGCGCCGCACTCGACGACGGCGAGGTTCATGCCAGCACCCAACTGAACTGGATCGTGGCTGAAGACCTGGTCCCACAACCGAATTGCCTCAGAGTATCGGTGTTCCTGAGCTTGGATCAGAGCGAGATTTCCAGCCGCGAGTGAGTCGTAGGGGTCGGCCGCGATGGCCAGACGATATTCGTAGTCGGCCTCTTGCTGTGCATCCCCATTGAGCTGCTGAAGGAGGCCGAGTTGGGCGTGGAGCTCATGGTCGAGGGGCGCCCCTGAAGTCTGTTCTTCCGTGCGGCGAAGCAATTGAATAGCAGGGACAGTCGCCTGGCGGTCGCCACGAACGGCCATTTGGGCATAGGCGAGGCCAAGGTCTCGATCACCGGCGGTGAAGCCACCAACCACCTGGAGCTGCCCTGTTGTCGGCAATGGAAGCCGCTCCTGCGTGATGCGCTTTTTGATCCAGTGATCGGTAACCTGCTCGTGAGCGATGTCGTTGGAGGGAGGGCGGGCCATGTGGCATGCGGTGCAGTCTTGATTTTCCGGATGATGATTTTGCTGGAAGACCGGTTGATTGTGGCATTGAAGACACCGCTGGCGGTAAAAAGCGACACGTTCGGAAGTGGAGGGTGAACCATGTGGATCGTGACAGGTGGTGCACGTTAGCTTGTCGCCGGATTGCTGCTTGCATGCACTTTTCAATAGCGCTTCCCATTGACTGGTGGCACGGCCGCCGGACCCAGTCTCAGAGCCGTAGACGAAGAACAGTGCATAGTCGAAGAGGTTGTCGCCGGGAGTGAAGTTCTGGAGTTGCTTACCCTGACGGATCACGGCGGCCTGGCCCTCGAGGTGACAATTGAGGCACACAGAATCGCGCCGAATCGGTTGCATGGAATCGATGTTCGGCAGGGATGTCTTACCGCCGGACGCAATATGGGATGTTGCGTCGCCGTGGCAGGCGGAGCACGTGATTCCGCCGTAGGCAAAAGGTGCGCGAGCGTAGTGATTGCGCGCGTCTGGAAGGGCAGTCGCCACTACCGATGCATGGCAATGCAGACAGCCTGGATCGACCGCGAGGGTGAGTGGCATTTCCCGGGTGGAAAGGTAGTTGGGAGGCATATCCCAGAGCTGCTTTTTTGCGTACCAATTGATTGGGGCCTCGAACCAGTAGCCTTGCTGCTGGAAAAGGTAGGTTCGCCCGCGCCTGCCGGAGCCCAGGAAGTAAAGCAACTGCTGGCGCCCGTCGAGTTCGTTGCCGGATGGGTTGCCCGCTTCGCGCTGATAGCTGAGCCAAACCTGGCCCGACTGTTCGAAGACTTTGTAGTGGACACCCGAAGCCTGGTGGCGAAAGTCGGCAGTGATCAGGCCTTCGGCAGCGGGACCACTGGCATTCGCCATTGGAGTCGTGCGGTAGTGGTCGTAGATTTCCCTGTGGCACGGAGCGCATGTTGAGTTGGGGTTATCGCTCGCTGACGGGCTGGCCGAGACGGCCGTTGCTGGCTTGGTTGCAGCCGTTGCGGCAAAAACGCAAAGAAGAATGAGCACGAAGCGGCGGGAATGATTCTGAGGCAACACCCCAACAGCATACGCTGCCAAAGGGGAAGCGATTCTTGGGCCGAGAATCCGTGTATGGACGAAGAACACACCGAATCCGGGAAGAAGTTTGTTGACAAGAATTTGATACCAGTTTACTCTATGCCTGAAGTAAAATGGCCTATGACAAAACCTGCTCCACGTGATTTGTTCCCCGGTGCGCTCGAGATGATGATCCTCGAGTCGCTTCGCCGGCAACCTGCCCACGGATATGCGCTGGTGCAGCATATTCAGCAACGAAGCAACAACCTGCTACAGGTGGAAGAGGGCTCACTTTATCCAGCGCTGCAACGGCTGCTGAAGGCAAAGCTGGTAAAGGCGGAGTGGGGCGTTTCCTCAACGAACCGGCGAGTGAGGACTTACGAGATTACTGCTTTGGGCATTCGGCATCTGGAGAAAGAGATCTCCAGCTTCGAACAGATGTTCGAAGGTATCGCACTCGTTTTGAATCCGGGTAAAGCTACGACAAGCTGAAGGGACCAGCCAAGAGGAGGCTCTCATGAACTGGATACCGGCTATCTTCCGCCGCGGCGAGCTCTATAACGATTTGTCAGAAGAGATGCGGCTGCATATTGAGGAGCGCGCAGAGCAGTTGATGCGCGAGGGATTGAGCCGGGAAGAAGCTGAACGGAAGGCACGGGTTGCCTTTGGCAGCAGAACGGTGCTTGAAGAGCGTAGCCGCGAAGTGTGGCAATGGCCCACCATGGAATCGATCTGGGCCGATGCGAGACTCGCCTTGCGGCAACTGCGGCGCTCTCCGGGGTTCACGTTTGCTGCGATTGCGACCCTGGCGTTGGCAATCGGCGCCAACGCCGTGGTGTTCAGCGTGATGAATGCGTTCCTCCTACGGCCGTTGAATGTTCCCCAGCCGGATAGCCTGTATGCACTTCAGCATGGAGACCAGGCCACAGGAAGTGAGTCGTATCCCAACTACATCGACCTGCGCGATCGCAACCACAGCTTCGATGCGCTGATCGCGTATGACGTTTCTTCGGCTGGGTTGGATACAGGCGGCAATCCGTCGAGTGTCTGGGTAGAAGCAATCAGTGGGAACTATTTCGACGCGCTGGGCCTGCGTCCGTATCTCGGCCATTTCTTCCACGCGGCGGATGAGCATGGGGCCAACAGCGCGCCCTATATCGTGCTTACCCACGCGTACTGGCACGCCCATTTTCAGGACGATCGCGGTGTAGTGGGGCGTGTGGTGCGGGTGAACGGTCATCCCTTCACAATTCTCGGCGTTGGTCCGCCTGAGTTTCACGGAACGCTGATGTTTTTCAATCCGGATTTCTTTGTGCCGCTGGTAGAAGACCAGATGCTGAGTGCGGCCGACCTGAACGCGCGGGGGCCTGAAGTCATTTTTGAAGTCATGGGCCATCTCAAGCCGGGCGTTACTCCAGCGCAGGCGGTTGCCGATTTGAACTCGATCGGGATGTATCTGCAAAAGACTTATCCCAAAGACGTGAGCAAGATGACGTTCGTGCTGCGGCGCCCAAGTCTCTACGGCGATTTTCTTGGGCAGCCGGTGCGCGCATTCATGGCGGGGTTGATGCTGCTGACGGGGCTGATCCTGCTGGCCGCCTGCGCCAACCTGGGCAGCCTGTTTGCGGCGAGGGCAGCGGACCGGTCGCGGGAAGTGGCTCTGCGGCTGGCCCTGGGGTCGAGCCGCAAACGGATTCTGCGCGGGCTGTTCACAGAAGCGATCATGATCTCAATGGTCGGAGGCGGGGTGGGGTTATTGGGCAGCGTGGTGTTACTGCGTGCACTGAGCACGTGGCAGCCCTTCCCCGGTTTTCCCATCCATCTGGCGGTGGATCCGGACGTAAAGGTGTATGGGGTCGCGGTGCTGCTGGCTCTGGTGAGCGGAATTCTGTTTGGCGCGGTGCCTGTGAGGCAAGTACTGGGTACGAACACATACGAGGTGGTGAAGGCGGGAACCGGGCGGATCGCCGGGAAGCGGATGAGCGCACGCGATGTTCTGCTGGTTGTGCAGATTGCTATCTGCGCGGTTCTGGTGACTTCGTCGCTGGTGGCAGTGAGGGGACTGGTGCGCTCGCTGCACGCTCATTTCGGTTTCGATACCGAAAACGTCATGCTGGCATCGACGGACCTGAGCATGTCGGGGTACAGCGAAGATCGTGTTCCAGCGATGCAGAGGCGGATGATCGAGGCGCTGAAGGCGCTGCCAGGAGTGGAGTCAGTGGGACTGACCGACTCGTTGCCGTTAGGAGTGGCCGGCTCAAGCTCGCTCGTGTTCAGCGACAACACAGCGGACTTGCGGCCATCCAATGCCTCGGCCCAGCCAATGACTTACAACATCTCTCCCGAGTACTTTCACGCGGCGGGTACAACGCTGCTTTCCGGAAGAACTTTCACGTGGCAGGATGACAAGAATACTCCGCGGGTGGCGGTGGTGAATCGCGAGTTTGCACGCAAGCTGTTCGGTTCCGCAGGCAATGCGATCGGACGTTTATACAAGATGAAGGACGGAACGCGGATTGAAGTCGTAGGAATTGTGGAGGACGGGAAATATGGCAGTCTGACCGAAGATACGACGCCGGCCATGTTTCTTCCCATTCTGCAATCGCCCTCCACATCGACCATCCTGCTGGTGCGCTCGCGCCCCGGTTCGGGCAACGCGTCGTACTTGCTGGGCGGAGCTCTGAGGAGCACATTGCAACAGCTTGATGCGGGAATGCCGTTGGAGATAGAAACGCGGGACAAGCCAATGGCCGTGCAACTGTTTGGGCCGCGCATGGCGACGGTGTCGCTGGGTGTTCTGGGGTTCATGGGAGCGATGCTGTCGATCACAGGCATTTTCGGCATGGCTGCGTATTCGGTAAGCAAGCGGATGCGGGAGTTGGGAATTCGGGTGGCGCTCGGGGCGAAGCGGAAGGAAGTGCTTCAAGCGGCTTTGGGACGGCCTTTGAGGCTGCTGGCGTTCGGGTCGGTGGCGGGTTTGGTTTTGGGAGTGTTGGCTAGCCGGGTGCTGGCATTCGTTGTGTATCAGGCCACGCCACGTGATCCTTTGGTTCTGGCTGGCGTTGTTATTGCGATGTTGCTGCTGGGGTTGGTGGCCACTTGGATTCCAGCGCAACGAGCACTCTCGGTCAATCCACTGATCTTGCTGCGCGAAGATTAGAGCGCCTGGATCTTCAGACCGGATCAGGCTTTCTTTCTCGACTGCGAGAAGGTGTCGGTCTTGAGGATCTTGCCGCCTTCCTCAATGACATAGAGGCGATTTACGTCGAGGTCTTTGAGGGTGTCCACGACGCCGGAGGGCCAGCGGATCTCAAGGAGATCGACCTTCTTTGCTTCTCCCAGGCCGAAGTGAATGCGGAGGTCGCTCGCTGAGTAATAGCCGTTTGAGGAGCGGACTTCTTCGATTTGGGTAAGCGGCGTCCCGGGCTTGGCATTCAGCAAAGGTGTATTGGTCTGCGCTACCACTTTGAGGCGAGCGCCAATGCCGGTTCGATTGGATTTGACGCCAACGATGCGAATCTTGATCCAGTTGCGATTCTGCGTTGACGCGCAGTGGAGCAGTTGCGGGGGTGCGTTGACGCAGTTGACGATGGCATCGAGATTGCCGTCGTTGTCGTAATCGCCGACTGCAAAGCCACGGGCGGGGACTGCGGCTGTGATTCCGGCGCCGCCGGTGAGGCTGACATCTTCAAATTGGCCGTTGCGCAGATTGCGATAGAGATACTTGCGTTCTGAGTAGGCGGCGTCGACCTGTGTACCGTCGACTTCGGGATAGACGTGGCCATTGGCGACAAGAATGTCCAGCCAGCCGTCGTTATCAATGTCGATGAAGCTGATGCCCCAGCCGAGCAGGCGGGTGTTGATGCCGAGACCTGCTTGATAGGTGCGGTCGTCGAAGGAGCCATCGCCGAGATTCATGTACAGGGAGTCGGTGTCGCCGGCGAAGTTGGTCTTGACGATGTCGAGAAGGCCGTCGCGGTTGTAGTCGCCAACGGAAACGCCCATGCCGGCCTGGGGTTTTCCGTCGGGTGAATAGGCGACGCCAGCTTCAATGGCCTGGTCTCTGAAGGTGCCGTCTTTCTGGTTGACATAGTAGGTTGCGGAGGTGGAGTCGTTGGCCACATAGATGTTGGGCCAGCCGGTTGCATCGAGGTCGGCGGCGGCACAGCTCAATGCATAGGTCCCGAGCGTGCCATCCATCCCGGCCTTTGTGCTGACATCGGTGAAGGTGCCGTCGCCGTTGTTGTGATAGAGGAGGTTTTTGCCTCCTTCGAGGCCGGGAGGGCCGCAGGCTACCTGGATCCCTTTGTAAGTACAGTTGGCATCTTCGGGGAGCGGGGCGGTTTTCACGTCGAAATCAATGTAATTGCCGACGAATAAATCGAGATGGCCGTCCTTATCGTAGTCGAGGAAGGTGCAGCCGGAGTTCCAGCGGAGACGCGATTGCAGGAGGCCGGCTTCTTTGGTGACCTCAGTAAAAGTGCCATTTCCATTGTTGCGGAAGAGGGCGTTCTGTCCGTAGTAGCTGACGAATAGGTCGTTCCAGCCGTCATTGTTGTAGTCTCCTACGCAGCAGGCCTGGCCCCAGCCAGAACGCGCAAGGCCGGCTTTGAGGGTGACGTCAGTGAATGTGCCGTCGCGATTGTTCTTGAAGAGATGGCAGGTGGGTTCCTGACCCTTGGGAAAGCCCTCGAGGCGCCAGCCATTGACGAGGAAGATGTCCAACCAGTCGTCCTGGTCGTAGTCAAAAAAGGCCGCGCCACAGCCTGTGGTTTCAAGCAGGTACTTGTTGCGATGTTCGCCGCCGAAGATGGTTTTGACATTGAGGCCGGCCTGCTTGGCAACGTCAGTGAACTGAATACCGAGCGGAGTGCCCGTGACGGGCGAAGGCTGGCCCTTGGGGGCAGGACGCACTGGCGCTTCATAGGCTTGGCGCGAACTGCCGGACGGCTTCTGCGTTGGAGGTTGCTGGGGGCTTGACTGACCCAATGCGGGCCGGACCAATTTCAGAACTTCTTCAAGAGGTAATACGAGGGCCGTCTTCGAAAGCGACTTGAGAAGGCTGCGACGGGTAAACGACAAAGCTACTATCTCCCTTAGGCGTGGGTCCTTTTAGCGTAAACGGCCCGATTGGCGAGTATAGCCGGTGAGCCGCGCCTGGTGAAGCCTGGCCATTCCAAGCGATGTGCGGAGTCAGACGGGCTCGATTATGTTGAGATCCTTCACGGAGGCAAAGCGACGTCTGTTGAATGTGGCCAAAGTGCACCCAGTTTGGATGGCGGTTGCGGCGAGAATGAGCTCATATGAGCCGATCGTCTTGCCGGCGGACTCAAGTTCTGCCCAAAGACGTGCGTGCTCAAATGCCGTCTGCTCTGTATAGGGTACGAAGTCGAATGCAGCCAGGAAGCGCTCAAGAAAGGGCTGTCGCTCAGTCCGATGATCACCGGTAGCGCGATCCGCGCCATGCCATAGCTCGGCAACTGTGATTGCCGCTAGCTTGAATTCTTCGAGCGGGTTGGAGGTGAGCCAAGCGTTGAGGTCAAATAGGCCTCGCTCGGCGTGCAGGATGACATCGGCATCGATCACGATTGCCATTTGTTAACCAATGGAGGGGAGATTCTGCGAGCTTCTTCAAGGTCGTGAAGCCAAGCTGTTGCTTCCCGCTCGCTTAGGTGGACATCCTTTAGAGCTTCGCGGAGGGCCGCGGCCAACTCCCTTCCCGTGCTGCGCTTCCGCACTTCCGGCGCAATTCGTGCCACTGGAACACCATTTTTATGAAGAACATAGGTCATGCCCTGATAGTGAGTGCGGTTGACGCAGTCAGAGAAATTGCGGGCTGCTTCAGTGACACTAATAGCCTTCTCTTTCATAAAATCAGGTTATCAGATTATCGGATTTTCTGGGAAAGGCCGGCGCTCCGGCCATTTCTATTCTCCGGCGAGCTGCTCGAGGAGGGTATCGAAATCTTCGAGCCGGGAGTATTCGATGATGACCCTGCCACGGCCATGGCGGTCTTCGATTTGGACCTTGAGACCGAGAGCACGCTGGAGGCGATCCTTGACTTCGCGGATATTCGGGTCAACCTGAGGTTCCGGTTTTGGGTCTTTCTTAGCAGCTTTTTCTGGATGGATCAGGCTCTGAACATAGGCCTCTGTTTGGCGAACAGAAAGCGAACGTTCCACAATTCGCTGCGCCGTCTTTTCCATCTCCTCAGCGTGGTCAAAGGCAAGGAGTGTGCGAGCGTGGCCGAAGCTGAGCTCGCCAGCCTCGACGCGATTCTGCACTGTAGAGGGTAACTTTAGCAGGCGAAGGAAGTTGGCCACCGAAGCACGATCTTTGCCGGTGCGCTGTGCCATCTGCTCCTGGGTCATATGGAATTCGCGGGAGAGACGCTCAAAGGCGCGAGCCTGTTCCATGGGGTTGAGATCGGCTCGCTGGAGATTCTCGACGATGGTGATTTCCATCGCCTGCTCATCCGATACCTGACGAAGGATTGCGGGGATGGTCGCCTTCCCAGCAATCCCGGAGGCGCGCCAGCGACGTTCGCCAGCGATCAACTGATAACGGCCATTGGCGAGAGGGCGCACGAGGATGGGCTGGACTACACCATTTGAAGCGATGGAGGCAGCCAATTCCGCCAACTGCTCTTCATTAACTTGAGAGCGGGTCTGAAAGGGGTTGCGATCGATCTGCTCTACGTTGATCTCGAGCGGCCTGCCGCCTTCTGATTCGGGGACGGGAGCTTGGACCCGTGGAAGTAGGGAGTCGAGGCCTTTGCCGAGGGCGCGGCGCTTTGGATCAACGGCGGCAATGTTCATGGTTCTAAATCCTCTGTTTCCGGAAGAGTACCGGCATGGTCTAATTCTGCGCTTACTTTGGTCCTGCGGGGCACGGCCAGGAATTCAATGAGGCTTGGGGATCAGGAGTACGGCCAAAAGCGGACCTCTTGGGTCGATGCCGCGTCGGCGGGCACCGACACAGCGCTCTTTCGCGCCGCGCGGCGGGGTGACTCCAATTGATTACGAGCGAGAAACTCACCGGTCAACTCAAAATAGGCCTCGGCTCCACGAGAGCGTGGATCGTAGAGCGCCACAGGTTTTCCGTGGCTAGGCGCCTCGGCCAGACGGACATTGCGCGGAATCACGGTGACATAAAGCCGCTCGCGGAAATACTCCCGTAGCGTACCTGTGACCTGCTGAGCGAGGTTGGTTCGGTCGTCGTACATGGTGAGGAGAACGCCCTCGATGCTGACATCGGGATTGAAGGAGGCGCGCACGCGCTCAAGCGTGGAAATCAACTCAGAGACGCCCTCGAGGGCAAAGTACTCGGCCTGCATGGGAACGATGAGGGTGTTAGCGGCCACGAGAACATTGAGGGTGAGGAGGTCGAGTGCGGGCGGGCAGTCGAGAATGACCAGGTCGAAGCGGTCCTGGACTGGCTGGAGCGCGTTGCGGAGTCGCACGGCGCGATCTGTGGCGCCAGCCAGCTCAAGATTGGCACCAGTGAGGTTCTTGGAACCTGGAAGGAGCCAGAGGAGATCGATCTCAGTGGGCAAAATGACCTGGACTGCGGGAGCATCCCCCATCAAAACGTCATAGATGGAGTTCCGATTGTCGTCCCTTTGAACGCCGATGCCGGAACTGGCGTTGGCTTGAGGGTCACAATCGACGAGAAGGACTTTAAGCCCTTCGAGAGCGAGGCAGGCGGCTAGATTAATCGCTGTAGTGGTTTTGCCAACTCCGCCTTTTTGGTTCACAACGCCGAGTATTCGTCCCATGGAGATCAAGAGTAAAGTAAGGGCGGTTTGAGTGCAGGGAATGGCATTGTGGAGAACGAGGCGGAGTTGTGGAAAGCGACTTTTGGAGCGAGTGAGCAGAAGCACGGAAGCAATTGAAGGGGAAGGGCTTCCATGCGGCTGAGATGGAATGGCCACCTGGAGCGCGAAAACTGCCTGGCGGTGGAAAACTATTGAGATTTTGGATCGACGTTGGTAGTTATTTTGAGAAATGGCGAACGGGATTTTCTAGTGACCCGGGAAAGGCTGACTTTTGTTCCACGTGGAACAATATGAGAATCGGGGTGGATTGCGGAATGTTCCACGTGGAACAGCGCAGCGCTGATCCAACCAACCGATGTACGGTCTCAATCCGCAAAGCAGTCCACAAACAAGGACACAAGCAATCACAGCCGAAATCAAGCAGTGGTTTTACAACTCCTCGCGGCACGACAAGCGAGGAAACCTTGGAATTTCCAAACGCCCTTATCTGTCATATCAAACGGCCAACAGCCGCCAAAGTTCCACAGACCCTGGGAACGACAGCTGCACCCTGGAACGACTTTGTTCGTTTGATCGAGAAAGACCTAGGTGTCGCAGATCAGGAATGGCACTCAACCTCAGCAAAGTATGTGGCTGGTCACTGGTGCTCGAACTCAAGAAGAGAAGAATTCTCTATCTTGGACCGTGTAAAGGCTGCTTTCGCGGCTCCCTGGTTCTTCGAGACAGAGCGGTAGATGTGGCCCGCGGAAGCAATCCGTCCAAAGACTTGACGAAGCCGCTTGCTTAATGACGCCGTACATTACGCGGAGGGGACAGGCGTGCGAATTCTCGTTACCTGTCGAAAGGACCTGATCAGACCTCGCAGACTCGCAACGATCAAGCTGGCGAACTGATGTTTGGATGTGCGAGTGCCAGCAGGCGTCGATGCTCTCCGGGCAAGTGGTGCAAATTCTGCCATGAGAGCGGCTTACTCAAAAGCTGATTCAATTGTTCGAGTTCCGACTCGGTGGTCATGAGCGCTAGCCAACTACCAGGGCCGACTAGCTTCGCAGCCGACTCGACGGCTGATGCCATCTTGTCTACGGCGCGAAGGATTACGCAATCGAAATGGCCGGATAGTTGTTCTGCTCGCGCAGAATGAACTTTGGTGGAAATTCCCAGAGTGCGGACGGCTTCGCGCAGGAACGCGGCCTTCTTCCCTTGCGATTCTGCCAGGGTCACCGCGATCTCCGGACTGCAAAGTGCAATGGGGATTCCTGGGAAACCGCCTCCAGAACCGAAATCGAGCAATGTCGTGATTCCTTCAGGCAAGGCCCGGGCGCAGGCAATGCTTTCCAAAAAATGGCGCGAGAGAATCGTCTCAGTATCTCGAATCGCAGTTAAATTGATGCGGGAGTTCCAGCGGAGCAAGAGCGATAGGTATGATTCGAAGCATGCTGTAACCGGCAAGGGAAGCGGTTCGAGGCCTGATTCCTCCAACAACGAATTGAGTCTTTCCCCGGGTGAGGATTCAGACATGACGCGCGACTTCGCTCTCAATAAGCCGAGGTCCCCATTCTTCCGCATGCTTGACGAATGCTCCAAAAATGGCTCTCGAAACAGCGTTCTGGGTGTACGTACGCTCGGGATGCCACTGAACTCCCAGAACGAAATGATCGGGAGAATCCAGTTCTACGCCCTCGATTACGCCGTCGTGCGGCGAGACCGCGCTCACGAGGAGGTTGTCGCCCGGGGTCCGTATGGCCTGATGGTGGCTGGAGTTGACCTGCATCTTGGCTGCCTGGCCTGACGTAATTAGAGCTGCGAGCCTAGAACGTGAAGAGATGTTGACCGGGTGGGCCTCAACGACATCTCTGCCTGGACTGTGGTTGATCGAGGTTTGCAGATGCTGAATCAGCGAACCGCTTCGCCATACGTTCAACGTCTGAGCGCCGTGGCAGATCGCAAGAACCGGTTTGCGAAGACTAAACGCATCCTGCAGGAGTAACTCGTCGACGGCGGTTCGGGCGGCATCTGACTCACCGCACTCCGGAATTCTGTCTTCGCCGTATCTTTCTGGATCCACGTCATAGCGGCTTCCCGGAAGTAGGAATCCCTGCACACCTGCAAGCAGTTTCGCCACGCGATCCTGACGTTCGTGCAAGGGCACGACAATGGGTGTTGCCCCGGCTGAACGCAGAGCTGCAAGATAAGACGGGAGCGACCGCTGATTGTAGCCCGGGTCGCTGCTAGTAGGTTCGGGAATGGCAATGGGCACGGGCATGATGGCAAAACCAGTGTAAGGCCGGGCGAGCCTGACGCGAAAGTTCAAGCGGTGTGGGCAAGAGCCAGACCATGGCCAGCGAAGCAGCCCCACTGTCCATTTACCAAACGGCTTACCGCTTCTCAAGCGCCGGCATCCGCAGCTGCACCGAGACCATAAATCTCGTATTCGCTTTCTATTCTCTAAGACGGCTCTGGTTTCTACGCCATAGAAACTGCTTGCTCCGATTCAACCTGCACCGAAGCGCTCCGCAACTCGCCAATGGCTTTCTGGAGCTTCTGGGTCAGCTCATCCGTCTGACGGATAGTCATTCCGGTAGTTGGGATAGGTTCGCCCACGGCGACTGACAATGGCCCGGGATAAAGATGGCGCGTGTGTATAGGGAGTAGATCGTAGACTCCGCTCAGAGCAATGGGGACCAGGGGTACCTGGGCGCGAATGGCCAAGTAGGCTGCGCCAGAGAGAAACGATTGCAGGTTGCCAGTGGTGGTTCGGGCGCCTTCAGGGAAGACAAACAACGGCATGCCAGAACGCAATGCCTTGACACCGACGCCCAGACTGGAGAGCGTAGTATGAGGGTTTACAGTATCGATAGGAATTTGACCTGATCGATCTAAGTACCATCCTATGAATGCGATAGGCCAAAGTTCCTTCTTGGCCAAGATGCGGAACTGGAAGGGCAAGGCAGCAAAGACCACCGGCGTATCCATGTAGGAAGTATGGTTGGAGGCGTAGACCGCGACCGGACATTTGCGAAGGTTCTCCGCCCCGCGAACAGTGAGCGAGCAGCCAGCGCCCCACACCAGACCACGAGCCCAAACATGGGCGATGCGCTGCTGAGTGCGCCCGGATTTATCAAAGAAGGACACCAGAAGCGACAAAGATCCGCAAACGATGGTGATGACAGCCATCACCGGGATATGGATCAGGTTGGTGCGCCAACAGTAGAGCCTCGGCAATGGATTTGGCCGTTGGCTCACGCTTGAGTTACCTTCCCCGAATCGGGATCTGCAGCAAGGAGAAGCGTGCGCGCTTCGCCAACCAAGTAGACCGACCCGGAGACCACAATCTGGCCACCCTTTCCAGGTTTGTGTTGAATATGTTGTTTGGCGAGCTGCAGGGCCTGGCTTACCGAGTCTGCCGTTACAGCTGGAACACCGGTGGATTCTGCCGCCGCCAACAGGTCATTAAGTGCTGCAGCACGTGCGGTATGGATAGGAGCGACGATCACCTGCTCAAAGATTGGAAATAGGATCTGCGCCATTTCGGCGACCGGCTTGTCGCGCAAGCAACTGAAGATCAGGCACCGTGGACGCTCTTCACTTAATAAGCCTCTTAGGCCAGACCGCAGGGCCCAAGCACCCGCGGGATTGTGCGCAACATCCAAAATCCACTCCACGCCGCCGGCCTGGATCCGCTCGAGACGGGCGGGCCAGCGAGTTTCATGGATGCCGCTCGAAATAGCCGCGGGAGTAATCGGAAACCCATGCTTGCCGGCCAGTTCTACGGCTGCGGCAACGGCAAGAGCCAGGTTGCGGTGCTGATGCGCGCCGGACAGGGGCGAATCCACGAGTATGGACGCGTTGAGGGCTTGTATGGTGTAAGGTGCGGCGACGCCCGCACCGGCCCGCGGCAAATACGACGTGGCGCTCACTGCGCGCACCGCGAGTTCAGTTGCAACCTCGCCAAGGGCCTGGTTGGCCTCGGGGTGCTGAGGCAGGGTGATCAAGGTCCCATTTCGCCGTAGAATGCCTGCTTTTTCCCTGGCAATGGCTGCGATGGTGGAACCCAGCCACTCCGTGTGATCGAGAGAAATGTCGGTGATGACCGAGAGCAAGGGGTCTACGATATTTGTAGCATCGAGGCGCCCCCCCATGCCTACTTCGAGCACCGCGATATCGACGGCGGATTCGGCGAAGTATAGAAGCGCCAGCGCGGTGAGGATTTCGAAGAAGCTGGGCAGCTGGGGGAGGCGGCCATTCAGAACCAGGCGCTGGGCTGCATCGTGGACGCGAAAATAGAGCGCGGCGAAGGTATCATCGGCGATCTCTATACGATCGAGGCGGATGCGCTCATTGACGCGCGCCAGATGAGGCGAGGTATAAAGCCCAGTGCGTAGTCCCGAGACGGTGAGGATGGAGGCAAGTGTGGCTGCTGTGGATCCCTTGCCGTTGGTGCCGGCGATCAGTACGGAGGGAAAGCGGCGGTGCGGATCGCCTAACGCGGCGAGGAGTACGCGAATCTCGTCGAGCGAGAATTTGCGCCGTGGATGGCCTGAGCCCGTATAGAGCTCGGGGACCATCGCGCTGAGTTGTTCGACGGCTGCGGCGTAGGACATGGAAAGACCAGTATAGAAGAATGGTCAACCTAGGGCTGTGGACCGCAACCAATGGGCGAGTCTATTTTTGCAGCAGCAATTGGAGGCCTTGACGGGTATTTTGCAGACAGAGGCGAGCCTCGTCTTCCGAGAGCAGGTCTTGATGGACGGCTTTCCTGCCTACATCATTGACTAGATTGGCAACCCTGGGAAAGTCCGCATCGATACCCGTGAGCTGCAGGTTGTTGTTGACCTCGTGGAGCAGATTACCCAGCGTGGCAGCGTTTCGGTATCGAGTACGGACCTGACGGATGAGAACCGCAGGAAGCTTTTGCTTGATGGCTTCCTCAAGCACCGAACGGCACATGACAGCACAAGCGGTGAAGAGTCCGAAAAAGTAGCAGCGAGTGGCCTCGTCGAGGTACCGATCTGCCTCTTCTGAGCTTGCGGAGCCAACGACACATTCACGAAGGTGGGTAGCGCGCAGGACCGCGGGTTCTACCAGTTCCAGCAGCTCCAGCGCGAATGCGGCTCGCAGCAGATCATTCTGGTGAGTGTCCAACGCCCGTTGAATTTCCTGCCAGGCGGGCGCATAGGCGTCCTCGCCAGCTTGCTGCAGCCGGGTCAATGAGGTGAGGCGCTGTCGTGCGTGCAGGACGGAGCCTTGCTGCATCTCATGAGCCAAGGTACGCCATCCAGCTACAAAGGATGCGGGGCCTTGGCAGTAACGGGTCCAAAGTTCGTCGTACACAATCCCGGGCAGAACATCCCGCAATTGCCCAAAGCGCCCGGTTCTTGCCAGTTCTGAAATAGCCTCGCAAAATTCACGACCGGGTGCGCCCGCCTCAAACATTCGCATGACCTCGTCTTCCAGCAGGTGAACATCAATGGCCATGCTCCGGGGCTCCCTCGATAGCTAGAGTCTAGCGGTCGCAAACGTCTCCCTATGGATCATTGAATACGATTTGCGACATCCAATCCTGGAACGGGAACTATGGAATAAACCACTGCGATTGGGAATAGGATCCTCTGAAATGAAGACGGAACCCGCGTTGTTCCTCACCAGCAATGCGACAGTTTAGATCTCCTCTTGTGGATGACTAGCCTCTCCGAAATCCTTCCTGTAAATGGGCCTGCACATGCTTTACACACAAAGCTTCGACTTTGCACAGGCCTTTGAGAGGACCTTGTGGGAGTGGTGGGAAAACGGGGTCAATCGGAGCAGGTGCGACACTAGATTTCCTAGAATCCTGAATTGCACAGGCGCGATTTAGAAATCCGAGCAGCGTGTCATCGTGCTGGACCACAACCACTTCGGATGAATTTCCACTTTTCCTACCTGAACTACGGAGACTGCTGTTTTTCTATTTAAATAATCCTTGTGAAATACACACTCCGCCGCCTGTTTTGATCGCCGTGGTGAGGCACAGTCTGAAACACCGCAACCGGGCTGCAAGGCGCCGAAAACAGCGTCACGGTGTTTGGAGCAGATTTGTCAGGAGAATCCAGAGAAGCGACCCTGTTTTCCACGCACAGAGCGACGCGGAGATGAATACAATCAAGAGGAAGAAAAGACAGCCACTTCCGCGCGACGGCATTGTATTGTAGAGTGTGGCCAGTGCCGGAATCTGGCTTCGAGAGCGAGGGCAGGGGTATGCCGATCGTAGAAGCGGACGTTGAAAAACCGGCCATGCAGGGGGCAGCGATGGAAATTAGCGTAAGCCGCCAGGACCTGGTGAAGGAACTCACTGCGACGCAAAGCGTGGTAGAGCGCAAAACTACGATTCCGATTCTGTCGAACTTTCTCATCGAAGCGGAGGGGGACCGGCTGAATATTACGGCCACTGACCTCGATCAGGCGATCCGCACCAGCCTCGAGGTAAAGGTCAAGAAGCCGGGCGCATGCACTATTCCAGCGCGTAAACTTTACGATTACATTCGGCTTCTGCCTGAGGGTGAGATATCGATCAAGCTGCTGGAGAACCACTGGGTCCAGATCCGCTCGGGTCGCTCGAACACCAAAATGGTGGGCATGGCGAGGGCGAACTATCCGCAAGTGCCGGAGTTCCCTACCGTAGCGGCGACCAGCATTTCGACGGCAGCGCTGAAGACCTTGATTGCGCGCACGATTTTTGCCATTTCGAACGAAGAATCGCGGTATACGCTCAACGGCGCGCTGCTGGTCATCAAGGCGGAATCGTTGGCCATGGTGGCCACGGACGGACACCGCCTCTCGTTTGTGGAGAAGCCAAACGAAGTGCTGGAAGGCATCAGCGGCGAGAAGCGGGTGCTGATTCCGCGCAAGGCTTTGCAGGAATTGCAGCAACTGCTGGGAACCACGGAAGCCGAGAAGGTGGAGTTTGCCGACGACGAGCATACGCTCTTCTTCCGCGTGGGCCACAGGACGCTGAGCACCCGCAAGCTGTCCGGGCAGTTCCCGAACTTCGAGGCAGTCATGCCGCGGGACAACACCAAGTTCGCCGTGGTGCGGTCGAGCGAGCTTTACTCCGCTATTCAGCGCGTGGCCCAGTTTGCCGATGAGCGGTCGGGCGCCATCAAGCTGCGGCTGGAAGGCAACGAGCTGAAGATCAGCTCGAGTTCAACCGAGTCCGGCGAGAGCGAGGACACGATCGACACGCCCTACGCCAGCGACCCAATCATGGTGGGATTCAACTCGGGCTACATTCTGGACTTCCTGAAGGCACTGGGGAACGAAGGCGAGGTTCGGCTGGAGTTCAAAGACTCGCAAAGCGCTGGACAGATGCGGCCCGAGGATCCCGATGCGGAGTACAAGTACCGCTACGTACTGATGCCGATGCGGATCTGAAAAGCAGGGAACAGGGATTAGCGAACACGAAAAGGCCCAGCAGTGATGCTGGGCCGTCGTGTTGGCGTCTGCTTCGGAAATTGAGCCTACCAACTGAGAGTGACGGTAATAGTTTGCCAACCTTCGCCAGGCGGGAAGTGAAAGTTGAGCAACATAGGGATAGACGAATCGCGTAGGCCCACATCGACGATCGAGAGATCAGCGTGTATTTTCATGGAATCCGGTTCATTGGGCGGGTCTACACTGAGCCGCGGAACGAATTGGCCGTGCCGGATGAGATCAACGGCACCACGACCTTCCGGGGGACCCTCGACCACCAGAATCAACTTGCGGTCAGTGTGTTTCTCTTCAATGACTCGAAACCTCCCCGTTCTGGAACCAGGCATCGGTGCTTCGTGCGACCACTGGAAAATTTGACGCGTTCTTTCTGGCTCGCCCGTGAGTAGCTCATCAACTTCGAGAGAAGGCAACGGTATGTGAAGGGTAACCTCTCCGTTTACATCTGCGCTTGTCTTCGATCCTCGTTCGTCACTCCTCACATTCCATCCCTTCGGGCCAAAATGATCCAAAGCTACGTCCCAATAATCTCCCTGTCGGATTACGTAGACGGACTCCTCACCGTCTGGAACACGAATATGCTTCACACTCGCGCCATTCCATCCAGCAGGGAGATGCGGGTTCACCGTAATCGTTTTCGTCTGCGCGTCAATGGAGATACCGAAGAGCCCGCGCAGCGTAGGCGTAATCACCATGGCGCTCGACCAAAGCTGGTGGCTGGTACTCCTTCCGAACGGTACAAAAAAGTCGCCGCTCAGCAACTCGGTGACAGCGCCCAGGTCCTGCGCGCGGGTCAGGTTGGCATTCTCCATGAGCATCTGATAGCCGGCGAGGGGTTGGTTAGCGCGGTACTCGGCCAGCGCCGCCCAGCCGGTGAAGAGTGGCCAGACAGAGCCCTGGTGATAACTCATGCCATCGTAGATTTTCTCTTCATTCGAGACGTCGCGCAGGCCCCAGTCCGTATTCAACGTATGGGCCGCGAACTGCTGCAGGCAGTTATTCGGCTGGCGCAGGATTGAAAAAGTGTCCACGGTATTGGTGCCGACGGGCTGATGCGTGCCCGGGATATCGCTCCACCACGCCAACGCGGGATAGACCGTGTTAGTGCGGTCCTGCGAGCCGTCAGTGTTGCGGCTGAAAGCAAAGCAACCCGTTTGAGGATCGTTGTACTCGCGGTTAATTGTTCCCGCAATAGTAGCCGCGCGACTCTCCGCTGCCTCCTGTTTCGCCGGGTCGTTGAGGAGCGTTTCGATCTTCGCCATGGCCGCCGAGGCTTGCTGATCCAGCAGCGCCAGGTAAATCTCCTGATGCGGCATGCCACCTGGCCAGCTCTCTACCCAGCCTGAGCCTTGCGAATTGTCGTAGATGCCGTCGTGATCGGTGTCATGGGCGGGATCGGTTTCGAAAGCCCACGCCTTCTCGATGGCGTCGCGATGGCTGGTGAGAAAAGCGATGTCGCCGCTGGCGCGGACGTAGTCTTCGACGGCCAGCAGGAAGAGCGGCGTTGAGTCTGCCGCGGCGTACATGTAAGGGAAGGCCTGCCAATCAATGGATGCGGCGGTCTGTGAGTACTCATGCATGATCTTGCCGTCGGTGCGTTGGCGATGAATCAGGAATTCGAGTTCCGACCGAGAGAGCGCGAAGTCGCCGTAGCCGTTGACGGCGTACAAGGTATAGAGCGCGTCGCGGCCAAAGAACCAACCGAAGCCAGGACGCGCAGAGTCGCCTGACGCGTAGTAGCCAGCGACGAGTGCCGTCTCCTCAGGGCCCGCATCGCCGGCTGGCGCGCGCGCCAGGGGAACGTGAGCCTTCAATTGTTCGATTGACACAACCGCCCACTGAAAGGCTTCATTGAGAGTCTTGTCTGGGGTTTCAATGGAGACGGAATTCGCCAGAAGGGCTTTGTAACGTTCCTCATGGCGGTGATACAAGGCGGGGATGTCCTGATTCAGATTTGCAAGCGTTGCACCAAGGGTCGCGGCAGATGCGGCGGAAGGGTTCGTCCCGACGGCCATCAGGAGCGGAAAGAGACGGCCGCGGTCGCGAACAGGGTCGATGTGGAGGATAAGCTCGACTGGATGGACTTGGGGACGCTCCTGATAGGGGGCGAGAATGCCCGGCTGCGCACCGGGAATGGTAACGGCGCCGGCGAGGTCCGGGTAGTCGCTGTGCAGCACATAGAAGCCGCCCGTCCCGCCAGGGGGCTCTCTCGTGACGAGGCTGCGAGCAACCCATTCCGCGTTGGGAACACCTTCGTTGCGCTCGGGCCACATCCAGCGCAGTTCGGGGGTGAAGCGGAAGGTGAAGTCGGTGGGATGAAGGCAGTCAAATTCGAACAGCACCAGCGGTCCGGTGCCGATCTCTGCCTCGTCTGGCGAAAACATAATTTGCCGGACGGTGAAACCGATGTGGGAATAGGTGATGACGGTGCGATCGGGGTGTACTTCGACCTCCGCGGCCTGCTGGTTGACGTCGATGGGGACGGAGTAGCCTTGGATGCGGGCCTCGATGGTGAGGTGCGAGAGAAGCTTGACGGGGAGCACCCATGCTTCGAGCGTGCCGTCTTGCTGGCCTAGGAGCACGCCACGCTCTCCTGCCACGGTGAAGGGCTTGAGCGGCTCGGCGTGGGCGCGGAGGACGGGACCACCGGTATCGAAGCTGACGGGTGGGACGGAATTAAAGGCTTGGGCGTGGATTGCGGGAGCTACAGCAAGAATCAGGCTCGAAGTCAAACAGAACAAAATGTGTCGGCTATGCATCGTATAGTCCTTTGCTTGCGACTCAAAGGAAACAGTCTACGTTGCCGAGCGAGTTTGTGGGAACGGGCGCATGGTGCTCGATCTGTCCCAAACGCAAAAAGGGCGGCCCGATGAGGGGTCGCCCTTTTTGCGTTTCAGGTTGTGGAATTGAGGTCAGAACTGGAAGCGAAGGTAGAGACGAGCGTGGCGGTGACCACTGGTTACAGGATAAGGAGAGGCGAAGGTGTTGGTGCCGAAGTTGTTGTAGGCATCACTGGGGATGCCGGTAACGAGCGTGGTGTTCTCCAGAAATGTCTCGCCGATCTGGGGGTCAAACGTGTCCACCTCCCCATGGTTGAATACATTGAAAAGCTCGCCGCGGAAATCCATGGTGAGCCTTTCGTACAGTTTGAAAGAACGCTGAATGTTCACGTCCCACTGCTGGTATCCAGGTCCGTAATAGGAGTTGCGCCCGACGGGGGTTGCGGGATGGGTGCCAAAAGGGCCAACGAGCCAGTGCACGGAATCCGCAGTAACGGGGTGGCAGTTGTCGTTGCTATTCCAGACACTAGGCCCTGAACAGTAGGTTCCGGGGGCATCTCCGAGCCAGGAGGAGTCGAAGGCATAGGTTGCCATCGGAGCCTTGGGGTTTCCGAGCATCGGGCGGTCATTGCTGATGCCGTCGCCATCGTTGTCGTAGCCAACTTCAACGTTATGGACGGATCCGGACTGGAACTGCGTGATGCCTGCGAGCGCCCAGTGATTGGCGATATTGCCGACAATCTTCATGGCGCCTTCGGTGTGCCACACGGCAGGAGTCCAGATATAGGCGAGCACCAACCGCTGGCGATGGTCGTACTCCGATGGGCCCCAATCTGTGGTTCCGCGCGGAGTCGGATAGCGGCTGAACTGGTACGACGACTCATTGGCGGTGGTGAAGATCTCTGAGCCGTCATCGAATGCACGACCGAATGTGTAGGAGGCGCGGAATAGGAATTGGTGATTGAACTTGTGATCGAGTTCCGACCAAAGGCCGGAGTATTCGGAGTCGTCAGAGTTGTCGCGGACTATGATGGAGCCGCGGGTGGGGATGACACGCGCAGCAGAGAAGTTATCGTTGACGTAAGGGTTCAGGTTCGTGTTGCCATAGAGATGCTCCCCGCGCTCGCCCACATAGCCGACTTGAACTGTGGTTGCCCATGGCAATTCCTGTTCGAGGTTGAGGTTCCAATGCATCGTGCGAGGCGACAGCAAGTGATCCTTGATTGGCTCTGCGGTGTTCGTGGGCAGCGGGCTCTTGTTCAGGTTGGCGAACTGCTCGTACCAAGTGTTCGTCCCGCGGTTTCCATTGGCGGTGGTACTGCTCGTGATCTGTGGTGAGGCAGCGTTCGGGGCACTGGCCTGAATGTTGTCGATGATGTTAGTGAAGACCACATCGTAGAAGACGCCGAAGCCGGAGCGGATGACGGTCTTATGCTGCCCGAACAGGGTCGGGCTCCAGGCGATGCCGGCGCGCGGTCCCCACTGGCTGCCGTCGGCCTGCTGCTTGGTATTGCATGTTGCCCCGGGTGTCAGTGGGAAGCAGGCGATATTGGTCTCATCGATGCCCGGATACGGAGTGCCAGTAGCGTTGAACGGGGCACCGTTGTATTCATAGCGGAAACCGAGATCGAGGCTCAACGTAGGGATGGGACGATAGGTGTCCTGCGCGAAGTAATTCTGGCTGAAGAGCCTGGGCTGAGCAATGGGGCTGCCGAAGTTCTGGGTCACCGTTGTGCTGGGGCCGCCGTAATCGTCGACCAGATTGGCCAAACCTGTGTACTTGAAGGTTGAACCCCCAGTTACCGGGGTTGCGGTCGTGTCACTTGCGAAGCCAATGGCTCCGTAGAAGTTGAAAGGAATCTGATCCTTCACGCGGATGTCGGCTATGTCTTCACCGATCTTGAAGAAGTGCTTGCCGTGGGTCCAGCTCACAGTGTCCTGCAACTGGTAAGTATTGTGGAAGCGACCCTGCGGTATGTTTCCGGGGATGCCGTATCCCGTGATCGTTTGACTAGGGAAGCTTACAGCCGGCTGATTGTAAAGAGGGTTCGCCAAAGTGGTTGCGGGCAGGCCAAAGGCGAAGCCGATGCGGCCGTAAGAGAGGCGGGCTTCATTAATCACCGTGGGTGAGAACACGTGTGTCTCGACGAGGCCAGTGTTGTAGGAAGTACCGTCCTGGTCTGAGTCGAAGCCGGGGAGCTGACCGGTGAAATTGAATACGTCATAAGGAGCGGTGAAGCGAGTGCGAATGAAGCGTAGGCCAAGGGTGTCCTTGGAACTAGCGATGTAGTCACCCTTGAGGTCGATCTCAGGAGCGTTGTCGTCCGCGCCCAGGTTGCGCTCGACGGTCCCCATCTCGACGGAGCCGCGGTCGATACCTGTGGTCGGGTTGGGCCCTAGCGGGATCGGATTGATCACATTCCCCGGATTGATTGTGCCTACAAGGCCGCCATATGCCGCAATGAGATTATTTACGCGCGGATTGCCTGCAAACTGCTTTAGTGTGGCGAAACCGTTAGCGGTCGGAATATCAAGGGTTGCGAGGTTCGCCGTGGAACGGAAGTAATCCCACTGATACGAAGCGAAACCAAACAGCTTGTCGTGAAGGATGGGTCCGCCAACACTGAAGCCTGGCTGATTTTCGCGATATTTACTTACGCTGGTGATGTTGTTAAAGTGCTCGTTTATGTCCACGGTGTCGAGGGAAGAGTTCTGCAGTCTTTCGAAGGCGGAACCGTGCCACTGGTTGGTACCACTCTTAAAAATGAGATTGGAAACGGAACCGGCGCCATGTCCATATTCAGCGGTATAGGCGTTCTCGATGATAACTACTTCCTTGACCGCTTCATCGTTGCCGGGCTGCAGTCCCTGACCCTGAATGCCAGCGTCATTGTTGTCCTGACCTTCGATGAGGAAGTTGTTAGCGCGAGGCCGACCGCCGCCGACGTTGTAATTTACACCGTTAGAGAAGCCACCAACCTGAGTATTCATCACACCTGGGAGGGTGAGAGCGAGTTCATAGGGGTTCTGGGTAGCGATGGGCAGGCTGCTGATTTCCATGTCGGAGATGGTGCCGTCAATCTGGCCGTTATCGGTGTTCATGACCGCATTGTCGGCGGAGACTACGACCTTATCTGCGGCCTGGCCGACCTTGAGCACCAGGCTCGCGCTCACAATGGTGGTGCCAGGGACGATCAGACCTTTGTTGACGGTAGTCTCGAAGCCAGCTGCCTCGGCCGACAGGTTATAAGTGCCTGGCAACAAGGACTCAATACGGTAAGAGCCCTCCTGGTTGGTCGTTGTGGTCCGAGTCGCGCCGGTGTCGACGGATACGATGGTCACGGTGGCTCCCACGATGACACGACCGGTTGCGTCAGTGATTGCACCGATCACTGTGCCGTTGGACGTTTGTGCGCTGACCGTTACAACGCCAACCAAAGCCAGAGCAAATGCGAGTAGGGCTTTCCTGATTGTCAAAGACATTCTTTTCCTCCAACAACGATGGGTTTGTTATCGAGTGGCTACGAGATACCGAGCCTCAAGCGCGGGAAAGTCTAACGGAAGAAACAGTGGGCATCATGAGAACAGCCAGCACGTCAGCCATGAGGCGCCACTGGGGAGATTAAGATTGAATTGATATAGCAATCTGCCTTCCAAACTTTGAGCAATTCATAACACGGTCGCAAAGTGTTGATAAAGAAGACATGAATTGTCACAGTAGTTCGCCGTATTCGATACGCGCAATTGAGTTTAGGCTGTTTTTGGAACTCGGCCGGTGCATATCTACCGAATTGCATATATCAGGGCGCGATCCAGACAATCCATTGAGCAGGCCTGGTCACGCGCACGGAAGCAGGATAGGCGGTTCAAACAGAGCTGGCTCGATCAGTTAATGACCGGTGCTTTGAGGAAGTCGAGCGCACGGTTGAGATAGCTCTTCAACTCGCGCCGTGCTACGACTGCGTCGAGGAAGCCCTTTTCGAGGAGGTGCTCGGAGCGTTGGAAGCCCTCGGGGAGCTTTTGGCGGATGGTTTGCTCAATGACGCGAGGCCCGGCGAAACCGATTAGAGCTCCGGGCTCGGCTATGTTGAGGTCGCCGAGCATGGCGAAGCTCGCGGTGACGCCACCATAGGTGGGATCGGTGAGAACGCAGATGTACGGAACTCTGGCATCATCGAGCTGAGCCAGTGCGGTGGAGATCTTGGCCATCTGTAGCAGGCTAACGACGCCTTCCATCATGCGTGCGCCGCCAGAAGCGGTGACGATGATGAGCGGCTTCCGGCCAAGCCGAGCGCGGTCGGCGGCGCGGGCGAGGGTCTCACCCACCACAGCTCCCATAGAGCCACCGATGAAGCCATATTCCATGGCGCTGAGCACGATCGGATGGCTACCGAGATTGCCGACTGCATTCAGGGTTGCGTCGTTGAGTCCGGTTTCCTCTTGAGCCTTACGCAAGCGGAGCTTGTATGGCTTCACGTCAGCGAAGTTCAGAGGGTCAGTGGAGCGCAGGTTGGTATCCACAAGTTCATAACCCGGCTCCAGAAGCAGGTCAATGCGCTGTCGGGCGCCGATTCTAAAGTGGTGCTGGCACTTGGGACAGACGTACAGGTTGGCTTCCAACTCGGCATTGTAGAGCGCTGCCCTGCACCCCAGGCATTTGGTCCACAAACCTTCTGTGCGGACATTTCTCTCAGCCGCATCACCCGGACCGCTGGGGTTCTCGAACTCTCCGTTCTCGCGTTTGAACCAGGACATAGGACCTCAGTCATTGTATATGGAGCGGAAGGATGAGAGGTTCTATGGCAGGTAGAAGATTCTGCAAGTTGGGCGCGAAAAAAGATGAATTCGGATGTCGCCGGAGAGATCAATACTCAATGCCGCGCTGCGCGAGGATGCCTTTCTGGTAGGCGTGTTTGACCTCGCGCATCTCAGTGACCGTATCGGCGAGTTCTACCAGCAAGGGGTGGGCGTTTCGACCAGTAAGGATGACATGGACCATCTCGGGACGGTCGCGAAGAGCCTCGGCAACGACGGCGGGATCGAGCATGCCATAACCGATTGCGTAGTTGATCTCGTCGAGGACGACCATATCCCAATCGCCCGAGTAAATGGCCTCGCGAGCCTCAGCCCAGGCGGCTTCGACCATGCGAATGTCCTCGGGGTCAGTCTCCGCTCCACCTACCTTCACAAACCCGCGGCCCATCTGCTTCAGGACGAAGTTGGATCCGAAGGCCTTCACCGCATCGAGTTCACCATAATGCCAGGAGCCCTTGAGGAACTGGAGCATGAGCACCTTCATCCCGTTGCCTACAGCGCGCAGTGCGGTGCCCATGGCAGCAGTGGTCTTCCCTTTGCCGGGGCCAGTGTTGATCAGGAGTAGTCCTTTGCGGGAGTCGGTCATTGTCGGATGAAAGGTACAGATGAAAGGTTACCCTCTGCCAGCAGCTAGTGGCCTGCGTGATAGGGGTGGCCCGTGAGAATTGTAAATGCCCGGTAGAGTTGTTCGGCGACAACGAGGCGGGCGAGCGCGTGGGCCATCGTCATGGGTCCGAGCGAGAGAAGCAGCTGGGCACGCTTGTGAGCCGACTGAGACCAACCGTTCGCAGGGCCGATTGCGAAGACGATATGCTGGACGCCCTCATCACGGCGTGAACCTAGCCAGGCCGCAAAGGCCTCGGAGGTCATTTGCCGGCCGCGGCTGTCGAGTAGCACGAGGATCGGCTGAGTGCGACCTTGCTTCCGGTCCGACCAATCGAAGAACGCCTCCTCTGTCCGGAATGCCTCTGAGACACAACGGGCAAAGGTCGAGCACCGGTCAAGATAAAGCTGACAGAGAGGGTCAAAGCCGTCTCTGGAACTCGCACGTGCGCCGATATAGGTAAGGGAGAGTTGCATGGGGCGAGGATAACTGATGGATCAGCAATAGCGTGGAGAGAGATCTGCTGGAAGTCCCCAAAAACCAGATATGGTGCCCGTTTTTGGAATACATATCGTTCATTATCCGTATTTTCATATCGGATACATTCGACCTCTGTAGCTGAATGGTCCATAACGTGTTTGTTTTCTGATAGAAGCAAATAATTCTCTCCAGGGTAGAGATTGGCAATCGCCATGCAACATTCGTTAGGGCAGGTCGTCCCCGGCAATTCCAGGGATATCTTTCGATATTGCGCGATCCGCAAGGATGGAGCCTAGCCTCCTATCTTCTTCTTAACGAATTAAGTTGTTTTACCCCACTCGCGGATCGGGTTCACCCCCTATACCGGCACGCTGTAGCACACTAAACGGATCGAGAAGCTCAGGTTCAAAATCGATCCGCACTCAAAGCTCTCTGGAGGAGTTTCGATGCGATTTACACGGTTGCAGTACGCAGCGCTCGCGTTGAGCCTGTTGGTCATAACCGGTTTTATTGCGAATACCACAGCCCCGGTTGCCTACGCCCAATCTGCGGTGACGGGCGCGGTGAGTGGCGCAGTTTCAGACGCGACAGGCGCGGTGGTTCCCGGTGCCACGGTGGTCGTGACCGATACAGCCACGGATTCCAAGCAGACAGTGAAGACGAATGCGGAAGGGCGCTATACCGTCGGGCTATTGAAGCCCGGCCTGTATAAGGTAACCGCGACGGCCGAAAGCCTCAAATCGGACACGCTCCAGGTGACGGTCATTATCGGCACCACGGTCCCGGCGGATATCAAGGTAACGCCGACCAGCAGCAACACGATCGTCGAAGTGACTTCGACGAGCCTGCCCTTGGTGGACACGCAAAACGTGGCGCTGGCAACGACCTTCAACGAGGAGCAGATTCAAGACCTACCGACTCCCGGCGGCGACGTGACTACGGTGGCGTTCACAGCTCCAGGCGTTGTGGTGAATGCGGGCGGCGCTTACGGCAACTTCAGCTCTGACGGTCTGCCGGGCATTTCGAACCTTTTCGTGCTGAATGGCTTCGACAACCAGGATCCCTTCCTGAATCTGAACAACTCCGGCAGCTCGAACCTGACACTGGGTCAAGGCGAACTGGCCGAGGCGACCGTGGTTCAAAACGGTTACAACTCGCAGTACGGCCGTGCGGCCGGCGCCATCATCAACTACACGACCAAGTCTGGCGGCAACAAGTTCCACGGGATGGCCGATTATGACTACAACGGCAGTGTGCTGAACTCCAACGGCTGGTTCAACGAGTACGATGAGGGTGTGAGCAAGTCCGCGTGTCTTTCCGGTGGCGGTTCGGCGGCTTCGTGCTCAGTCTTTGACAACACCCGTCCCCATGCCGTGTCGAATGAGTGGGCGTTGAATGCGGGCGGCCCAATCATCAAGGACAAGCTCTTCTTCTTCTCTGACTACGAAGGCCTGCACTACGTGCTCCCCGGTAGCTCCGGCTTCATCAACTTCCCGTCCCCCCAGTTCCAGTCGGCCGTGTTGGCCAATGTCGGCGCGAACTACGGTGCCGCCGTGCAACAGTCATATGCGCAGACGTTCAACGCTTACCAAACATCACCGTTCTACAAGTCCGCGAACGCATTGCCTGTTGGAGGCACAGCGGACGATGTTGCCAATGGAAATTCCGTTGGAGGCGGTTGCGGTGACTATGCGGGAACACCAGCTCCGGGCGGCGGCTACTTTGGAGCTTATCCAACTGCTGCGAGTACTGGCAGTCTAGTCCCTTGCATGACGCAGGGCAGCGGCTCCGTGAACAACACCAACATTGAATGGCTCTTTACCCAGCGCGTCGACTGGAACATCAGCGACAAGCACAAGATTTATGGCCGGTACAAGATGGATCACGGATCGCAGCCTACCGGTACCAGCTTTATCAATCCCCTCTTCAGCACCGTTTCCATCCAGCCTGAGTACGAAGGGCAGTTCAACGACAGCTACGTGATCAGCCCCACAAAGACAAACGTGTTCGTGATGGCTGCGAACTGGTACACGGCCTACTTTGGCCCGTCCAATGTCGGAGCGTCACAAGCGCTGTACCCCTGGT
>JBEKPF010000072.1:0-30285 GCA_049521035.1 Occallatibacter sp.
TAGAATCCGGCCCACTGGGCCGTGAGCAATGCGCTGGTGAACCCGTCCTAAGACGGTGGAGCTCTCCGCGGTTCATTAGGCATTCCGGACTGGCGGACACGGCACACAGAACCGATTGTCGAGTCGAGCCCCTGTTCATTGAATGTTGGTTCAACCAGCGTTGACTACCCACCTGCTTTGCAGGCCGGTTTCTATTGCGGATACTATGGGTCCGCGCTGGGAATTGCAAGTCTTGCGCAAGGTTGGCGCGGTGTGCTACGTTCTTTGCCCGCTGCTTGTGACAACTGAATTCCCGAATCTGCAAGCATTTCTCAACCGCTATTCTGCTCCACCGGGCGGCTTGTCTGCCGCATCCGAGGCGGGCGCCGACCTACTCTTCTCCGCCGCTTGTGCAACCAGCTTTTTCAGCTTTCCTTCGATGCTTGCGTCGCCCACATGCTGGTCTTCGAGCACTCCGTCCGAGTCGATCGTGAATGTAGCAGGGATCGCTGTGACGCCGAATTCCTTTGAGACCGCGCCGTTGAAGCCGCCGTCGCGCACTTGCAGCCAATTCATCTTGTTCTTATCCACAAAACTCTTCCACTTCGCTTCGTCGTTGTCCAGGCTGATGCTGAGCACTACCAAAGGCTGCCCCGCAAACTTGCGCGCAATACTCTGCATGTGCGGCAGCGCTTCCACGCACGGCCCGCACCATGTTGCCCAGAAATCGATCAGAACTACCTTACCCGCAAGGCTATCCATCGATATTCGCTGTCCGTCGAGCGTAGTCGCGGAAAACGGCGGCGACATCACGGCACGTGCCAGTTCTATGTGATCTACAAAGCGCTCCGCGCGCGGATGCAACGTTGGATTCTTATTGTCCTCGTCGAGAAAAGCAGAGAATTGTGCACGCGCCGCATCGTCTTGTTGGAGATGTGCCAGCGTTATGCCCAGGTGATAGTGTGCCCTGGCCAGCTTTGGGTCCAATTGCAATGCTGTCTTGAATTCGTCGGCGCTCTCCTGCAGGCTCTGGAGCTTCTTGGTGTTGATGCCCTGCATCTGTAAGGCCATCGCCAAGCGAAAATGAACTGCGGCCTTCTCCCTATCGGTTTCCGCCATGGGCACCCAATCTCTGGCAATGTCCACCGCATCCTTGAAGGCGTCAAGTTCTACGGCCAATCCGTAGGCCCGGCGCAGGCACTCCCAGCAATGGCCGCCGTCCTGCTTGTTCGCCTTCCGAAAATCGTCCAGCGCAGAGCCCCTATTTCCGTGCTTCTCCCAATCAATCGCTGAGGCGTACGTCTTGCGGGCCTTCGGGTCCGTCGGCTCACCCGGTCTAGTCGCAGTGGCATTGGGTGTGTCGTTGCCTGGTGCGCGCGTCTGGCCTGCCTGCGCTGCATGCAGCTCGATCCCAGACACAAGCAACAAAATCGCAACAGTAACCAATCCTTTGTGTGCGAAACCAGGAATTTCAGGCATGCGCCTCCCCTGCTATTGTTCAATCTTCGATTGGAATAATAGATTTTTCAGCTGCAACATCGAGAAGCTTATGAGCCGGTCTGCCGCTCGACTTCAAGCACTTCGTCCAGCAACCCACGCAGGTTGGCGGCCCGCGTATGACCTAGCTCCGGGTCCCCACCGTCGGCCTGCGATAACTCGTCGGCAAGATTGAGCGCAGCCAGCACGGCCACACGCAAGGAGTCCACCGTGCGCCCCTGTGCGGCCACGGCACGCATCTTCGCGTCCACGCGCGCGGCCAGTGCACGCACGTGCGCGGCATCCTGTCCTGACAGATGATAGGTCTGGTCGTAGATCTCCACCGTCACATAATTTGACGAAACGCTGTGTGGATCTTCAGCCATGCCTCGTCCCCAACTTCGCCTTCCTGGCCATTAAAGCTCAAGCGCGTCGAGCTGCCCCAGGAGACGCTCAACCCGCTGCCGCACATAGTCGCGCTCAGTCCGCAGAGCATTCACTTCCTTCTGCAAGTGCTCCAACTGCGGCGCCTGCTCGATCAGTTGCGACTCGGCTTCAGAGGCGCGCTGCTCGGCCGCGGCGCGTGTTAGCCGCTCCCGCTTCACGAGCTCAACGGCACGAAGGACTCGCTCCTCCAGCGCGGAAAAATCGTTGGCGCTAACCGTCAGGGTTTTCGGCTCTCCCGCTTCCTCAAATGACTGCTGTTCGGCCTGTACTTGTTCCACGTCTTCGCCCTCCCCAAAAAACCTTGACATCCTGAGCCTCCGTGCAACTCCATTAGCTTTCGATGAAGTATAGCTCCATTACTGTGTGCCTTGTTACCACACGCCTGTGAACACTTGGGCAATCCTAGCTCCGCAACCGCGCTCCCACTTTGCCCACTGCTTCAACCACAAGCGCCTGGAAGCCCTGAAGCTCCTCCTCGCGCAACGTGCGGTCCTGCGCCTGGAAAGTGACGCCTAGCAACAGCGAGTATTCGCTCACATCGCTAAGCTTGTCGAGCATCTGTTTTCCCAAACTGGAGTCGTGATACACTTCCCGCACCCGCCAATCCACGAGTTCCGGTATCTGCAATCCAGCCAATGCCTGATCGATCTTATTCCATTCGACGCTCTTTTCCAGAATGAGAGAGAAATCTCGGCGTACAGGCTGAAAACGCGAAATCTCACGCGCAATCGGTTTGCGCAGTGGTAGCTTGTACAGTCGGTCCAGATACAACTCGGCAACCAGCACTGGTTCCTTCAGCTTGCGCGTTGCTGCTTCGCGCGGATGCAGTTGCCCGAACCACCCCACTGTCTCGCCGTCTACGGCCACTCGCGCCGCGCGGTACGGATGCAACCACTCTGGTGTCAGCCCCGCTTCAGCCGGAAACCGGTCGAAGTAGACGGCACGTGCCTGGAATCGTGCCAGCACCTGCTCCACCACGCCCTTGACGTCATGAAATTCGATCGCCCGAGCCGGATGCATTGCGGATTGGTCTGGCAAACTGCCAACCGCGCCAAAAGCTATCGACGGCCGCTCCTCGACTTTTTCCGTCGTACCACTGAACACAGTGCCCAGTTCAAACAGCCGCACGTCGCTCACGTCCCTGTGCAGGTTTCCCGCAATCATTCCCAGCATCCCCGGCACCAACGACGGCCGCAGTACGCCAGCCTCTTCACTCAGCGGATTTCCCAACGGCACGACTATTCCCGGTTGCGGCGCCGTTAACGCAGCTTCAGCCGCAGAGCAGAATGTGCTCGCAATTGCTTCATGGAAACCCGCAGCCAGCAGCGTTCGCCTTACCGACGACTCACTCTCCGCCCACGGTAACGCGCGCACCCCCTCGCCAAACGTCGGCAGTGTATTCGCGAATCGGTTGTATCCATAGACGCGTGCGACCTCCTCGATGAGGTCAATCTCGCGCTCCATATCCAGGCGCCAACTGGGGAACCAGACCAGCCATGCCGCATCGTCAACGACAGCATTGCGCGTCGGCTGAACTTCTGGCTCGCGAGAGTGCTCCCTCGCCAATCCGCATCCTAGCGCCTTCAGCACGCCCTCAACGGTCTCCGCGCTAATCCCTTCCTTCTCGGCGGTCGTACCCAGAATGCGCCTTACCTCGCTGAACGCCAGCTCAATGGGCTTGCGGTCGGCCGTGTGGGTCTCAACTTCCCCAACCTGCACATCTACTAAGTCGCCCTCGATCCAGCCACCATTCGCTAGCAGGATCTTGCTTACCAGCGCCGACGCAACTGACCCGGCGTTGAAGTCCGCCCCGCGTTCGAATCGATGGCTTGCGTCCGTGTGCAACCCATGCCGCCGCGCCGTGCGCCGCACCGCCATCGGCTCAAACCACGCTGCCTCCACAAGTACGTTAGTCGTAGCCGGCGTAATCATCGAGTCCCAACCGCCCATCACACCAGCGAGCCCCAGCGGCTTCACATGATCGGCCACAATCAGATCTTCGGGATCCAGTACGCGCTCCACGCCGTCCAGCGTCTTGAGCCGCTCTCCCTTGCGTGCACGCCGCACCACAATGCCGCCTTCAATCTTGTCCAAATCGAAAGCGTGCGTCGGCTGTCCCATCGCCAGCCAGGCAAAGTTCGATGCGTCCACAGCATTTGAAATTCGCTTCTGCTCAAGCAAGCCAAAGTAGGTCGCCACCTCCGCGCCAGCAAACCAATCCTTCGATTCGCCGATCGTGATGCCGCGCAGCAACCGTGCTGTAAACCGCCCGCACCCGTCCTCTGCCTCAATCAACACTGGAAAGGGATCAGCGGGCCGACGTCCCTCTGGTAAATCGAATCTCAGTGTCGGCAGCGTCAACCCATAAATCGCGGCCGCCTCCCGCGCTACGCCGTAGTGGTTCATCGCGTCCACGCGATTGGTCGTAATATCCATCTCGTAGAGCGAACCATTTGCGTCGCCGAGATCGTAAATCCCCTCAACCGCAATCCCGCGCAGAGTCAAATCTTCAGCGAGCTGCGCATCGTCCACCGGCAGTCCCGGCAAATAAGCTCTAAGCCATTTAGTGAGTATCTTCATACAAACTGCCCCAGAAACCGCATATCCCCGGCATAGAACTGCCCAATCTCGCTGATGCCATACTTCATCATCGCGATACGCTCCACGCCCATGCCGAAAGCAAACCCCGAAATCCTCTTCGGATCGTATGCAGGCTGTTTCTCTGCCGCAAACGCAAATACCGCGGGGTCAACCATTCCGCAACCCAGCAACTCAATCCATCCTGATTGCTTGCATTTCCTGCAGCCCTTGCCTCCGCAGAAGATGCAACTGATCTGCACATCTGCGCTGGGCTCCGTAAATGGAAAGAACGATGGGAAAAACCGCGTCTTCACCGCCGAACCGAACAGCGCTTTCATAGCGTGATCCAGTGTCCCCTTCAAATCGCTGAAAGTGACGTTGGTGTCCACGCAGAGACCTTCTACCTGGTGAAAGATCGGCGAGTGTGTTGCGTCGGCCGCATCGTTGCGATGCACCTTGCCCGGAATCACGATCCGCACAGGCGGGGGCTGCGACTCCATGGTCCGCATCTGCACTGGAGAAGTATGCGTGCGCAACAGCAGGCGATCACGCAGCGGCCTGCGCTCCTGATTGGCCACAACCAGCGTGTCCTGCGTATCCCGTGCCGGATGCCCCGGCGGAAAGTTCATGCTCTCGAAGTTGTAGAAGTCAGTCTCGACCTCCGGCCCCACGCCCACCGAGTAGCCCAGCGCGGCAAACACCTGCGTGATCTCATTCAGGGTCCGCGTAATCGGGTGCTCAGCGCCAGCCAGCCGCCGAGTCCCCGGTAGCGTAATGTCGATCGCGTCAGCAGCTAATGCCGTGTCGCTCGGGCCTGCTCCGGTTGCCGCGTCCAGCAGTCCCTCCACGGCGGCTTTGAGCGCGTTGAAACGCAGGCCGAGAGCCTTCTTGGCTTCGGGCGGAGCGGACTTGAGCCAACGTCCTGAAACTTCGTTGAGTCGTCCCTGCTTGCGGCCAAGCCACTCAAGGCGAAACGCCTCCACTGCCGCTTTGTCAGAGAGAGAGGAGGCGGCAACGCGCGCCTGGTTCTCAAGCAAAGCGAATGCTGCATTCAGCGCATCGTCATCAAATGCGTTCAGATTGGGTATCTCTTCGTTCATCATGCGTAAAGAGCAGGATAAACCACTGAGTCTCCAGGTTCGCGTATTCTCATCTGCATGAAGCTTTTGCGCCTAACCCTAGCCCTTGTCCTCGCCGCATCTTCAGCCGCTGTTTCCATTCCCGCCGCCGCCCAAACCTCCGTTTATCCCCAGCAGGATGGCTTCGTCGACGCCCACGGAGTCCTCATTTATTACGTCTCGTTCGGCACAGGCTCCCCGCTGGTTATCGTCCACGGCGGTCCGGGCGCCGACCACACCTACTTCCTGCCCTGGCTCTTGCCCCTCGCCCGCACCCACCGCCTCATCTTCATCGATGAGCGCGGTTCCGGCCGCTCCCAGCGCCTCCAAGACACCAGCCTCTACACGGTTGAAGCCATGGCTGACGACGTGGAGGACGTCCGCGTCGCTCTCAACCTTGGCAAAATCTCCCTTTTCGGCCACAGCTACGGCGGCGTCCTGGCCCAAGCCTACGCCCTCAAGTATCAGCAAAATCTCTCCCACCTCATCCTTAACAGCACCTTCCCTTCCACCCGCCAGATGAACGAAGTTCTGGCGCGCGAAAAGGCGCAGATGCCCGCAGACAAGCTCAAGCGGTTGAATGAGTTGGAAAAAGAAGGCCTATATGGCAACGGTGAAGCCTGGGAGCACGGCCGGTATCCAGAGGAATACGAAAAACTAGCCTGGGGCCCCGGCTATTTCCCCTTCCTCTATGGCGCCCGGCCCGACTCTGCTTACGAACCTTCCAGCGGAGCGCCCACAAATTGGGAGCTCTACCGCGTCATGTGGGGTTCACACGGCGAGTTCGTCATCGACGGCAACCTTAAGTCCGTCGAGTATGTTGACCGCCTGCCTTCCATCCATGTCCCCACGCTCATCATGGCCGGCGATCACGACGAATGCGACCCCGCCCTCAGCCGCGAAATGCACGAGAAAATCGCCGGCTCCCTGATCACAATCCTGCCCAACAGCGGCCACATGAATTTCGTGGACCAACCGGACCTCTGGCAGAAAACCGTGGAAGGTTTCCTCGACGCACTATAGTCCGCCAAACGCAGAACGGCCCGGAATCCTGTGGACTCCGGGCCGTTTCGATCTTGAAGCAAAGCTGCCTTAGGCAGCGACCTTCTTTTCCGCAGCCAATGCCGCCTTGGCCTTGTTGACCAAGTCGGTAAACCCAGCCGCATCCTTCACCGCGATGTCAGCCAGAATCTTGCGGTCCAGCTCAATCCCGGCCTTCTTCAGGCCGTTAATGAACTGCGAGTAACTGGTTTGGTTCAGCTTGCAGGCGGCCGAGATGCGCACGATCCACAGAGAGCGGAACTGCCGCTTCTTCTGCTTGCGACCGGTGTAGGCAAACTTAAGACCGCGCTCTACGGCTTCCTGTGCTGCCTGGTAGAGCTTCGATTTCGTAAGGAAGTAGCCGCTTGCCCGGTCAAGAATCTTCTTCCGGCGGTCATTCCTCTTTGTACTGCGTTTTACGCGAGGCATGTGTTCTCCATTTTGGGCTTGTCGGCCTGGTTTTTGTCGATTTACGCGGCTGGAGGCAGGAGGCCTTCATTCCTGAAGGCGGTAAAACCTCTTCACTCGCTCTCATCAATCCTGAATCTCTCGGCAACCATCAATTCGGCTTGCCGGGGGCCCGGTCCGCTTGCGCGGATTCGACTTCGGACCCGGAAGCGCTCCCTCCCTAAGGAAGGCAGGCGCAGCGATCAGGCGTAAGGAATCATGCGCGCTACCTTCTTGTAGTCGCCATCCGACACAAGCACCGTCTTGCCTAATTTCCGCTTGGTCTTTGGTCCCTTCGAAGTAAGGATGTGACGCGTCTTCGTCTGGCCCCGCTTGATCTTGCCGGTACCAGTCTTGCTGAAGCGCTTCTTCGCGCCCGTATGGGTCTTCAACTTGGGCATTTTCTTCTCGTTTTGGACCGGTTGATTTACCCGGCCGCGTGGCCCGTGAGACAGGGGTGTCCCTGCCCTCTTGAGGCTCTAAATAGTATATCTCAATGTCGTTTCCCATGCCACAGTGCATCTCGCGGGACCTGAAGTCTTCTATTCAAGCCGGCGCAGCGTCACTTTTCGTATTTACTTGCCGCCAATTAAATCTCCAGCAGCTGTTCCGGCGCAGGCGGTTCAACGGCTTCCGACTCGCCATCCCACTCCACCAATCGCGTCAATTCCTGAACAGTTTGTGGATTACCGATAGTGCATATACACAAGGTTCCACAGTCGCGGAAAAGTCACCGGCTCAACCCTTTGGTTGAATCGCAAATCTGATCCACGGGCGACAATGAGCGAACATTCCAATTCCCAGGTGGATGAGGGAACAAATGCAGCGAATGAAAACCGTGACGCCACCACCTCCACCATGTTGGTTCGGGCTCTGTCCGAGTACTTGGGATGAAAAGCTCCTGCATATTTGACTTGCACTCGTGAAAGGATCGGCTTGATGCCAAAAGCGGTTGCCCTCGTATCTCTGTTGTTCTGTACTCTCGCCACCGGCGCATTTGCGCAATACAAGGATTACCCCCATCCATCAGGCAAGGTGCAGCTCTTCGCCATTCCCGACCTCCCATCGTGGATGACGATGGACATGGACCTGCGTGCGCGCTCTGAAGCGCAGACCTCCATCAACTATCTGTCCGGGAATGCCCAAGTCTACGAATTGACCAGAGTGCGCGGCGGACTCGAGATTCGCCCCACTCATTGGCTCATCGGCTACGCTCAGTTTCACGACGTTCACGCTCTCGCGCTCCCACTCCAGTACACGGCCGCCAGCATGCGTGACAACTTCGATCTTCGCCAGGCTTACCTGAATTTTCGCGTCAATCCCGTGTCCATATTCGCGGGCAGGCAGGAGTTGAAATTTGGCGACGAGCGGCTTGTCGGTATCCAGGACTGGACCAACATAAGTCGCACCTTCGACGGCTTCGATGCTCGCATTGGAGATAAGAATCGCATCGATCTCTTCACCGCCTCCGCAGTGGTCATCTATCCCACCTCGTTTGACAGGCATTCCGGCGGGCTCACCTTCCACGGAGCCTACGGGTCCATCAACAAGTGGGTGCCACGCACCACCATCGAGCCTTATGTCTTCATCCGTGCGCTGCCCTTCGTCACCAGCCAGCAAGGCGTTGGCGGTACCAAGACCGAGACCACACCAGGCATTCGCGCTGCAGGCAACCTCCGTGGGGGCTTCGACTACACCGTCGAAG
This sequence comes from Occallatibacter sp., assembly GCA_049521035.1. Lineage (GTDB taxonomy): Bacteria > Acidobacteriota > Terriglobia > Terriglobales > Acidobacteriaceae > Telmatobacter. Next base: position 8,794 of record JBEKPF010000072.1, read on the forward strand.
GCGCTTTGCAGCGAGGCAGCTATTCCAACGACTCCATCCACGCTGGTGCCGGCTACGTCAGAGCTGGCTACACTGCAGCGAAATTTCCGTGGACCCCTCGCGTGCAGGGCGAATATGACTACGCCACAGGAAACCCCCATCGCGACCCTCTGAGAATTGGCACCTTCGATCAGCTCTATCCGAGCAACCACGACGTTTTTGGATTGGTCGACCTTTTCGGCTGGCAAAACATCAAAGAAACGCGCGCTCACTTGAGTCTGAAGCCGGCACAGCATTGGTCCTTGCTCATTCAGCAGGATTTCCTGCACGCAGCAACCACCAAAGACGGTATCTATAGCGGCAGCGCAGCGGAATTTGTGAAGCCGCCAGCTGGAGGCTTTCACACCGACGACATAGGGCGCGGCTTCGATGCTTCGACGAAATATGTCTTCCACAACTACCTCGTGTTGAACGCCGGCGTTGGACATTTTTCTCCCGGAGAGTTGATGCGCGACAACAACCACGGCGCGCCTCTAACCCTCTCGTACATCGGCTTCACCTATCGCTTCAAACTGAATCGAGAAGAATCTGCGCCCGCAAAAAAATAGGGCTCGGTCAAGGCGCCAGAGGTCCATTTCGGTTTTCAGGTCCAATTGCGGCAGGCCGGGATTCCATTCGTCCCTGCCTGCCGTTGTATGTCAGAGGATTCCGGTCTTAGTGTTGAAGCGCTCTTATTCCCATCACCGCCAACCACCCGCTGAACCACGATCAACTTCAGGCCATCGCTGGTGGATTGCCGGGCCTAGCTCTTGAGGAACGCCACACTGCTGGTGCCTGCATCGTTGGCGATCCCCCGCTCCGCGAAGAAGACCATTGGCGCGAAGGCTTCATTGTTCTGCCTGCACTGCCGCTCCGGCCCGTCCACAAAGCCCTGCTAACTACCGTGCGGCGGCTTGATTGACTAGCCCTCTATTCGCAGCGCAGTGCAACCATCGGATCCACTTTGGTTGCCCTGCGCGCGGGCAGCCAGGCCGCCAACAGCGTAACAGCCGCAATAATCAGCACGGAGCCAGCCAGCGTAACCGGGTCAGAAGCGCTCAATTCGTAGAGCTGCGATTGCACCAGCCGCAGCCCACCCAGCGACAGCGGAAGCCCCAGCGCCAGTCCAATCCCCAACAGCACCAGCGACTCCCTCAGCACCATCCAAAGTACCGTACCATTCCGCGCACCCAGTGCAATTCGAATCCCAATTTCGTTTGTCCGCCTGACAACGCTGTAACTCATCACTCCATAGAGCCCAATCGCCGCCAGCACCACCGCCAACGCGGAAAAGATCGCGGAGAGCCTCGAGATCAACTGCTCATTGGTCACAAAATGGTCAGCCAGGTCGCCAATAGTGCGAATGCTCACCACGGGCAGATTCGGGTCTACCCCCGCCAGGGCTGCGCGCACTGTGCCCGTCATCTTTGCCGCATCGCCGCTGGTTCGTATCTGAAGGCACTCCGCGTAGCTGCTTTCGCCCATCGGAAGCTGCTGTACTGGGAAATAAAGCTGTTGCCTTGTTGCCTCTCGCGGACCCGAATAAAGGGTATTCGCCGCCACTCCGACAATCTCCCAAGGACCCGCCATTTGATCGTCATCGACCGTGATCTGGTGGCCGACGGCATCGCGGCGCGGAAAGTATCGATCGGCAAAAGCGCGATTCACTACCACCGCTTTTGCACTGGCCTGCGTGTCGTTACGCCCCAGCGCGCGCCCTTGAATAATCTGTATTCCCGTCGCTTCGAAATAACCGGGCGTAACCCGCTCCAAGACAGTGGAAGAGTCCTCCTTCGGGCCACGCACATGTCCTTGAACTTGTAGTGAAGAAGTCCAACTGCCGTTACTCATCGGAGGCGTGTTGGAGAACGCCGCAGCGCTCACACCGGGCAGAGCGTTTACGCGATCAAGCAACTTCTGGTAGAAGCCGCTCAGTTGTTCCGGCTTGAGCCCGCCGAACTTCTCGCCAAAACCAACCAGCAGCAGTTGCGTGCGATTGAATCCGAAATCCTGCTGCTCCAAATTGGCAAGCGAACGAAGAAACAACCCGGCCGCCGCCAGCAGCACTACTGAAATTGTCACCTGCGCAACCACCAGCGCCCTCGGCAACATCCGGCCACCGCGTCCGCCACTCCCTGAAGCTGTCCGCGCATTGGAGTTCAATGCGGGTGCGGCATGGTTGCGCGCAACCCGCAGCGCAGGCGCAAGGCCGAACAGAAACCCCGTCGCCAGCGAAACACCCAGCGTAAATGCCAGCACCGGGCCATCCGGCATCGGGTTAAGCGATGTGTATGCCACGCCGCCAGATACAAATTGGATCAACGCACGCGTCGCAAAGAATGCCAATACCAATCCGCAAACTCCGCCAACTCCGGAGAGCAGCAGCGCCTCCATTAGAATCTGCCGGACAATGCGCGTTCTGCTCGATCCAAGCGCAAGACGCGTTGAAATCTCGCGTTCTCGAGCCGCTGCTTTGGCAAGCAGAAAGTTCGCAAGGTTCGCGCATGCCACCAGTAGAACCAGGACTACTACGCCCATCAGAATCAGCAGCGGCGCTTGGTAGTACGTCCGAACTGAGGAGACTCCCGACGCGGACGGCACCAGCGGTTCCACGATATGCTCAATCTCGGCGCGCCGCTCCGGCGTCACCTGTCCGCCCTCGTGGGCCAGCACGTAGGCGCGAATCTGTCCGTTCAGCCACTGCTGTTCCTGTGCCACACTGGAGCTGGCAGCGCTGCGAGCGCCCATGTGCAGCCAGTAAGGTCCATTTACTTCGAGATTCGAGGGTTCCCTCATCAGCTCCGCCTGCATCGTCAGCGGCACCCATAAGTCTGGCGGTTCAGTGCTCAGCAATACGCCATAAAAGCCCACCGGCGCCACACCAATCACTGTGCAGGGAACTCCGTTGATGGTCACCACCTTGCCGAGTGCGCCTGCATCCGCGCTCATCGACTCTCGCCAATAGTGATAGCTGACCACCACCACGGGGCTTCGTCCCGGCGCATCCGCGTCCGAAGGCTGAATCCCACGCCCCATGAACATCGGGACGCCCAGCACGTTGAAGTAGCTGCCTGAAACCATGTGCGCCTGAACTTGCGTCGCCAGTCCGGCCGGATGCTCACCAGGCTGCACGCCCACCTTGCGGGTTCTGCTGTCGTAGGAGTACACCCCCGCAAACGGCCCCGGCTGCTTCTCCACCTGGTGCGCAAAATCGTAGGAATACATGTCGAAGTTTGAAAGGTCGATTCCACCCAGCAGGCCTCCGCTGAGCGCCTTGCCAAAGGAAAGCAGTTCCTGCGGTGCACGGACCGGCAACTGCCTCAGCAGCACGTCATTGATCAGCGTAAAGATGGCGGCATTGGCGCCAATTCCCAACGCCAGCGACAGTACGGCCACCAGCGTAAACGCCTGGCTCTTGGCCAGCATGCGCACACTGTAACGAAAGTCCTGCCACAGATTCTCCAAACCCACCTCCCAGCCAGCTGAGCGAATGTGATGTTTCACCGCGTTTGTGCTGCCCATTTCCACGCGTGCCGCGTGGGCCGCATCATCCGTCGTCATTCCCGCGCGGCGCTTCGCTTCTATTGATGCGTCAAAAAAGCCGCGCAGTTCCTCGTCCATCTCGCGTTCTACTCGCGCGCTGCAGAAGAGTCTTCGCATGCCGAAGCCAATATTCTCGAACCAACCCATCGCACCCTCGCCCGATTAAATGGGAAGCGCTATGCTTCCAGAATCCTTGAGATGGCAGCAGTCTGGCGGTCCCACGTCTGGGTCTCATCCTTCAGCGCTTTTCGCCCCTTCGGAGTCAACCCGTAATACTTCGCCCTCCGGTTGTTTTCGGTCGCGCGCCATTCGCTCTTTACGTGCCCGGCCCGCTCCATACGCGCCAACGCCGGCAGCAGCGAGCCCGGATTTACCCTGAACACCCCTTGGCTCACCTGCTCGATGCGAAGCGCCACGCCATAGCCATGCATCGGCTCCAGCGCCAACGTCTTCAAGATCAGCATCTCCAGTGTTCCCTGCACCATCTCGCCCGTCTTCTGCCCCATACGCAAACTCCTCTTGATAATCAAGAGGTAATCTCTCTTCTCTTGATTGTCAAGAGGAGAGAGAAAGAAATCTTCTCCGTGCTGCCTAAGGATGTTTGGGAGGAGTCAATCAGGATTCAAAACGAGGTGAGGCCGCATCAACTCAAAGGCCGCCCATCACGGGCGGCCTGGAAGTGCAAATTGATGCCAATTCCTTACCGCGGCGGGGCAGCCGGAGCGCCTGCCGATGGAGCCGCCGGCGGTTTAGGCTTGGGCGCATCCTGCTTCTTTGAGGGCGCCAGAATCGCGTGCAGAATCGTGCCTTCCATCCGCGGCATGAACTCCACAATGCCGTTATCGCCAATGTCCTGGATCAGCTTGTTGATGATCGCGTAGCCCAGTTCGCGATGAGCCATCTGCCGGCCCCGAAAGCGCAGGCTGGCCTTCACCTTGTCACCGTCAGTGAGAAAGCGGACCGCCTGGTTTTTCTTGGTCTGGTAGTCATGCTCGTCCACGGTCACTGAGAACTTGACTTCCTTGACCGTGATCACCTTCTGTTTCTTCTTGGCCGCCCGATCACTCTTTTCCTTCTCGTAAAGGAAGCGCCCGTAATCCTGGATGCGGCAAACTGGTGGTACCGCATTGGGCGACACCTCCACCAAGTCCAGCCCGCGTTCGCGAGCCAGTTTCAGCGCCTCAAAAGGCGGCAGAATGCCAAGTTGTTCGCCGTTTTCGTCAATGACGCGGATTTCGCGCGCGCGAATTCTATCGTTGATGCGGATAAAGGACTTTGCCGAACGTTTATCGAGTGCGATGGTGCTCCTCCAAGAGTCGTTCCTGTCCGCCTCCGGGGTTTTCCGGAATCGCCGCGGGTACACGAACGCACACTGAGTATAGCATTGGCCCGGCGCTGTTGAATGCAGCCTTCACGACTGATCCCGGCAACTCCCCTCGAGCGTCCCATCGGCGTTCGTTCCCGTCAACTCCACCCGAGCTAGTCTGTTGGCCGCGAGCCGTCCTGCAATCTCAACCGGAAGAAAGTTCTCCGTCAGCGCCGCCGTTCTTCCCCGGCCTGCCAAATCAGCCGTCGTGTGCAGAGTGATCGCCTCCAACTCTCGTCCGACGAATTTTTTCCGGTGTTGGGCAGTTTTCAATGCGGCCAGGCCCCGAAGCGCCGCCATTCTTTCTTCCACCGCTGGACCCGGGACCGGCTTCTCAGCGTGAAGAGCCCATCCCAGCGTTCCCGGCCGCGGTGAGAACGGAAACAGGTGTAGGTATCCAAACGGAAGTGTCTGCACCAATTTCGCCGTTTCCTCAAATTCTCTATTCGTCTCGCCAGGAAATCCGACCATCACGTCCGCGCCCAAGGTCAGCTCCGGCCCGGCCGCGCGCACCAGCGCCTCCACCTTTTCCGTGTAGTGCCAAGGCCGGTAGCGCCGATGCATTCGCCGCAGCACTGCGTCCGAGCCCGACTGCAGCGGCAGATGCGCATGCCGAGCCAGCCTCGTGCCCCCATACTCCGCCATCAACCCGACCAACTCCGCATCCCAATCCATCGGTTCGATTGAGCTGAGCCGCAACCGGGCCAACCCAGTCTGCTCCAGAATCCGCCGGACCAGCCCTGCCAGCGTCGGGCGCAAACCGCCGAACACCGACTCTTCCTCGCGGGCGGCCAAGTCTCGTCCCCATCGCCCCAGATTGATTCCCGAGAGCACCAACTCGTTGCCCCCGGACGCCACAAACCCCTCCACTTGCTTCAGGACAGCTTCGGCAGGCAGGCTACGCGATGAGCCTCGCGTTTGAGGAATCACGCAAAACGTGCAGCGGTTTCCGCATCCCTCCTGAATCTTCAGGTTCGGCCGAGTCTGGGTGCCCGACACAATCTGCACCTCCTCAAGAAACGAGTGCGCAAATCGGTCATCCGCCCAAATTGGAGCGCCGCCGGCCAGAACCGAGCCCACCGTGACCAACCGCGCAAGAGGGCCGGTGTCTTCACTATCCACGCCCCGCACCAGGCTCAAGGCAATCTCCGGGGCAAAGGCCTTATGGCTATTCCCCACGACGGCGGCAACGCCCGCCAGCTCAGCCAGTTCCTCCGGTGCGCGTTGCGCGTAGCAGCCGGTCACCACAATTCGTGCCTCCGGATTTTGCCGGTGAGCGCGCCGGATAAACGCCCTCGCTGCACGATCAGCCTCCGCGGTCACGCTGCAGGTGTTGACGATAACCACATCGGCTTCCGCAGCCTCATTTACGAAATGCCCCGCCGAGCGCAGCCGGTCGCTCACTGCCTCTCCATCGGCGCGAGCCGCCCTGCAACCAAAATGCTCCACATGAAATCCGGGCATAATTCCAGTTTAGAACCCCTTCGCGTCCAACTGCATCTATGTTCGCAAGGCCGTTCCTACAGAGCGTCTCCGATATACTGAAGACTGATTCCACTGATTCCCGGGTGACTCGATTCATTCATGCCAGAACCCGCCACTGCTACCGGTCCAGCTGTCACCGCCATAAGTGGCAACGGCAGCACGCGGCACATTGTTGGATTCGTTTACTTCACGTTCGTCTGTTACCTGTCCATCGGCCTTCCCCTTGCCGTTTTACCGCCGCACGTCCACTTCCGCATGGGATTCAGCGCTGCGCTGGCCGGACTGGTCATCAGCATCCAGTACATAGCCACTCTGCTTAGTCGCCCCTGGGCTGGCCGTATCTCCGACCGCGCCGGCGCCAAAGTATCCGTCCTCTGGGGCATGGGCGCCTGCACCACGAGCGGCGCTCTGCTAGTAGCCGCCGCAGCTCTCCAGCACACCCCCTTGCTCAGCCTGTCAACTCTGATTTTGAGCCGACTGGTTCTGGGGGTGGGAGAAAGTCTTGGCTCGACCGGTTCTACCCTCTGGGCCATCACCAGCACAGGCTCGCAGCACACTGCCAAAGTCATCTCATATAACGGGATTAGTACCTACGGCGCCATGGCTCTGGGCGCCCCGCTGGGTGTGGTCATGGATCAAAGATGGGGTCTCTCCTCAATAGGATTGCTTACTGTTCTGATTGGTGCGTTCAGCCTTGCGGTGGCTTTTCGAAAGAGTCCTGTCCCTGTCGCGACGGGCGAACACCTGCCGTTTACCCACGTATTTTGCCGCGTTGCTCCCCAGGGTATGGGCCTGGCTCTGGGCGGTGTCGGCTATAGCGTCCTCGCTACCTTTGTCACTCTTTTTTACGTGAGTCGACACTGGGACGGCGCAGCCCTCTGTCTCACTGCATTTGGCATGGCATTCATCCTCGCGCGCCTCCTCTTCATCCACACCATCGATCAATTCGGCGGTTTCCGCGTGGCCATGGCCTGCCTCTCAGTGGAATCGCTTGGAATGGTCCTGCTGTGGCAAGCACCGTCCCCCTGGGTCGCGCTTTCTGGCGCAGCATTAGCTGGATTCGGCTTTTCGCTGGTATTTCCCGCTCTCGGCGTCGAGGCCGTGAAGCGTGTTACGCAAAACAACCGCGGCACGGCCCTGGGCGTCTACACTGCCTTCGCCGATGTTTCCTTCTTCCTCACGGGTCCCCTAGCGGGCGCGGTTATCGGCCTTTACGGCTACTCCAGCGTCTTCCTCTTCGCCCTCGTCAGCGTACTCACTTCCCTTGGAATCGTTATTGTTCTCAAACAGCTCACCGCTGCGAAGGAACAAAGTCTTCCATGACTGCTTTGCGCATCAGGTCCGGAGGCAGCAGGCCCTGCGCCAAAATGAAGTCATGGAACTTGAGCGCGTTGAATTTCGTACCCAGCGCGGCCTCCACATCCTTTCGCAGCTCGAGCAATCTGGTATAGCCATAGAAGTAGCTGTTGGCCTGCCCCGGCGAGCGGTAAGTGAACCGCTCCACTTCCTCCTTCGCAAATGCATGGCTCAGGCACACGTCCTTTTCAAGAACGTTATAGGCGTCCGCTGTAGTCATCTTGCCTGATTGCAATTCAGGGTCGGTAAAGGCACGTGCGGCTCGCAGCAGACGCAGTTGGAGAGTGAGGAGTTGGCCTTCGGCCGGCTCGTACGGTTGCATGATGTATTCGGAATACAACCCCCAGCCTTCGACATTTGTAGAGTTGAAAGCGAACAAAGCGCGTGCCAGCGAGACGCCATGTTCAAGCATCGAGTCGAACTGAAGTTCATGTCCTGGCCGCGCTTCGTGCGCGGTAAGCGTCCATGAGACGGCGTCAAAGTTGAAGTCGTCGTACTTGTCATCAGCCGCACCATTTGCCCCCGGAATATTAAGGGGAAGTACGAATTCGCCACGTTCGCCGGTGTTATGGAGGAAGGCGGGAGGCTGCATGTGGGGTGCAGGCTGGGCTGCGGTTTCTGCCGCAGTCGCAATGCGAATGATCGCGGGACGATTCGGCAGCGTGACCAGGTGCTGTGCGGCAATGATCTCTTCAATCGCCTTCAATCGAGCCTGATAAAAAGGCAGAATGGCTTCGCCCGTAATCTGGTTTTTCTTAAGCTCGTGAATCACGTCGCGGTAGTCGGAAGAAGGCCAGCCGTGAGCCTTCGCAATCTGCGCAGCGAGTGGCGCCATCTCCGACTGGTACTGGGTGAAGGCCGCATGAGCCATCGCTGCAATCTGCGCGGGCGGAATGTCAATCCCGAAAGACTCGAAGGCTAGATTGTATTCAGCCGGCGGAAGTCGAAAGTCGGTGCGGGCCTTGGGCAGCACGTTGGCGCGAACCCACCCATCGTAATCGGCGAGCTGAACCTTCAACTTGTCGAAGTCAGACTCCCAGCCAGTCAACTTGTATTTAGTGAAGAGGGCGGCCAGGCCATCGATGTAATTCTGATTTCGACCCAGCTCGGTCTCGATTTCGCCCTTGGATGGATAAAGAACATCCGGCTTGGCCATCTGCTCAATCATCCGCTGCCTGAGAATGTCGGTAAACGGCTTGAAACCAAGCTCCGCACCCACGTATTTCCTTAGCCGAATCAGGGCAGCCGGCCGCCGGTCAGCGGTCACCTGGTCATCGAGGAGAACGCGGAGACCGAAGAAGATGCTTTGGCTGGCGTTGATGAACGGAACATCATGCGCTTCGTTGTAGTCTTCCTGGCGGAATTGAAGGTCGAACGCCTTGCGCAGAATCACCAAGTCCTCCGCTACGTTCTCGTCGTTCTCCGTAGGCTCGGCGGCCTTGAGCCTGGCGAGAACAACTTCCAGTTCGCGTCGCTGGGCTTTGTCATCGGCAAGGGTGGGATTGCTGATGAGCGGATCGTACTGCGCAAGCCCCTGCTGCGAGCCGCCCTCCGGACCGTGCTTAAGCTGAATGTCGAGCAGTTGACGCGTGTACCCATCGCTCTTCGCGATCCATGGTTTCGTGGAAGGCGTCGTGGTTGACGACGAAGTTTGTTGTCCCATTGCGCTTATCACTGTGAAAACAAGGCCACACACAACTGCCAATTTCCGCATGCACCGTCCTCCTGGGTCTAGAAATTCATCATACCCGTGGAATTCAAGAAGGTTGTCAGGAAGACTGTCAATCGACTCGGGTGCTCAGACTCACCTCGACCGCGTGATTTACACTCCGCATCAGGCCCAATTAAATCGCAGAGTTCAAGAAACGATCATGCCTCCAGTCATTCAAGTTTCGGCAGTGCGCAAGAGCTACGGCAAAACCGTGGCTGTTGACGAGGCGTCGTTTGAGGTAGATGAAGGGGAGATTTTTGGGTTAATCGGGCCGAACGGCGCAGGGAAGACCACCACCATGGAGTGCATCGAGGGCCTGCGCAAGCCCGATCGCGGCGCCATCACAGTTCTCGGACTCGATCCTTACCGGCAGGTCTACAAATTGCAAAACCGTATCGGCGTGCAACTGCAGCAGGCGCAATTGCAGAAGCGGATCAAAGTCTGGGAGGCGGTCGATCTCTGGGCCTCGCTTTATCAGAAGAAATCCGTCGACGCAAAGCATTTGCTCGAGCAGCTCGGCCTGACCGACAAGCGCAACTCATGGTTCATGACTCTCTCTGGAGGCCAGAAACAGCGGCTGTTCATCGCACTTGCATTGATCAACGACCCGGAGGTTGTGTTTCTCGACGAACTTACCACGGGCCTCGACCCACAGGCACGCCACGCAATTTGGGGCCTCGTACGCGGCATCCGCGAACGAGGCAAGACCGTCTTCCTCACCACCCATCTCATGGAAGAAGCCGAGCGGTTATGTGACCGCGTGGCCATCATGGAACACGGACGCATCATCGACATCGACAAGCCGGAGAGCCTGGTCCGCCGCCACTGTCCCGAACGAACCGTCGTTCTCGACACCGATGCCGCAGACGCCGAGCAACACTTTCAGAAGATCCTCGGTATTGAATCCGTGACGTCGGTCGACAAACGATTCACCATCCGCGGCCGCAGCGACGACCTTGTCACTGAAGTCATTCACTGTCTCTCGGAAAATCGTATTCGCGTCACCGATTTCCGTACCATTCTCCCCAACCTTGAGGATGTTTTTCTCAAGCTGACCGGGCGCTCCATTCGCGAATAGGATCGAAAACTATGCTTCGTGGGCTCTGGAAATTGACGTGGATCGAGATCAAGGTCTTTATGCGCGAACCCATGGGCGCATTCGGCACCATCGGTATTCCGGTCCTGATCTTCGTCGCATTGAGTCGCATCCCCAACCTCAAAATCGGCGCGCCTTCACTGGCTTCCAGCGGCCTCTCAAGTGCCGGTCTTCCGGTTCTCGTCTCGCTGCTGATTTCAGTCAGTGCGGTGCTTTCGCTGGTCACCATCATCTCCATCTATCGCGAGGGCGGCATCCTCAAGCGGCTTCGGGCCACGCCGCTGCGCCCGCAGACCATCCTCTCCGCTCACGTAATCGTCAAGCTCATACTCACCGCAATTACATTGGTGTTGATGTTCCTTGCGGGCAAGCGTTACTTCCCGGCTGGCACTCATGTTCCCTGGTTCTCGTTCACCATCGCACTGCTCATCAGCACCTGGAGCATCCTCTCCATCGGCTTCATTATCGCCAGCATCGTTCCCACAGCGCGCTTCGCTCAGCCCATAGGCGCAATCATTCTTTACCCCATGATCGCGTTCTCTGGACTCTTCGTTCCCATTCAATACCTGCCGCCGGTGTTGCAAACCGTCACGCGGGCGCTTCCCCTCACCTATTCCGTTCGCCTGCTCGAAGGAATCTGGAACGGGGACGGCTGGCTACCTCACCTCGGCGACGTAGCAGCGCTGACCGTTTTGTTTCTTATCTTCACAGCGATTTCGGCAAGAGTCTTTCGTTGGGAATAGCAAGACTGCACAATCGCTCTTCTAAAAAGCAAAACGGCCACCCCGAAGGGGTGGCCGTTTTAGTCCTGCGAAGGAAGCGCCTTACCGCTCGCTTTTCCAGTTGATCAAATCCCCAAGAGTCGTGGTCGAGCTTGATACCGGGGCTTTGTGGCCTCCGCCGCGGTTTTCGGCCTTGTAGTCCTGAACTTCAGCGCGGCTGGCTTCGTGCCCACTCACTGCGCGCAGGCTCAAGCCCACCTTCTTTTCTTCCACGTTGATCTTGATGATCTTGAAGTCGTGCTCCAGGCCGGTTTCAAGCTTCGACGGTCCGCCGCCCTCGTCGCCTGCCTCGGAGATGTGGCAAAGTCCTTCCACGCCCTCTGCGATCTCGACGAATGCGCCGAATTGCGCCGTCCGCAGCACCTTGCCATGAACCACGTCGCCCACGCGGTGCGCGGCGAAGAAGCTCTCCCAAACGTCGGGCTGCAGTTGCTTGATGCCTAGGCTCAGCCTGCGATTCTGCGGCTCGACGCCCAGCACCACAGCCTTCACCTTTTCACCCTTCTTCACCACTTCTGAAGGATGCTTCACCCGCTTGGTCCAGCTCAGGTTCGACACGTGAACCAAGCCGTCGATGCCGTCTTCAATTTCAATGAAAGCACCAAAGTCGGTTAGGTTGCGCACTCGGCCTTCAACTACCGTTCCTGCCGGATACCGCTCGGTCAAGTTCTCCCACGGATTGTCGAGCAGTTGCTTCATGCCCAGCGAAATGCGGCGATCCGCCGGATTCACGCTCAACACAACAGTCTCGACTTCATCGCCCGGCTTCACCAGCTTCGAGGGATGCTTCAGACGCTTCGACCAGGTCATTTCGGATAAGTGAACCAGTCCTTCAATGCCCTGTTCCAACTCAACAAACGCGCCGTAATCGGTCACCGAAAGCACGCGGCCATGAACGCGGGCGCCTACGGGATAGCGCTCGGTTGCGTCGAGCCACGGATCGGGAGTCAGCTGCTTGAAGCCCAGTGAAACGCGCTGCTTGTCTTTGTCGAACTTCAGCACCTTCACCTGGATCTCATCGCCCACATTCACCAGGTCCCGCGGATGCGTCAGCCGGCCCCAGCTCATATCGGTAATGTGCAGCAATCCATCAATCCCGCCCAGGTCAACAAACGCGCCGTAATCGGTGAGGTTCTTCACAGTGCCGGTCAGCACCGCGCCTTCGCCCAGATGCTCCAGCGTGTTCGACCGCTTGGCGTTCTGCTCTTCTTCCAGAATCTCCTTGCGGCTCACCACAACATTGCCGCGCTTCTTGTTCAGCTTGATCACGCGGACTTCAATCTGCTGTCCAAGATAACCGTCAAGGTTGCGAACCGGACGAATCTCAAGCTGCGAGCCGGGCAAAAACGCCTTCAGCCCGATATCCACGGTCAGTCCGCCCTTCACGCGGCTTACCACCGTGCCCATGACCGGGGTCTTCTCGTTCGCGGCCTTCTCGATCACATCCCACACACGCAAACGCTGCGCGCGCTCGAAGTTCACCAGGTAGCCGCCTTCCGGCTCCTCGCCTTCGATCACGACATCGATCACATCGCCGGGCTTGAACTTCACCGCACCGGTGTGATCCAGAACCTGCTCCAGGGGCACCAGCCCCTCGGACTTCAGGCCGACATCCACAACCAGGTGCTTCTCCGTCTGCTTGATCACAGTTCCGGAGACAATCTTGTCGCCGTAGGCTTCCACGGCTGCCGCTTCCGCGGCCTGTTCCCGTTCAAACGCCGCCAATGCGGCGGAAAAATCGTCCATGGACTCTGGTCCATGCGCTTCGTGCGTATGCGCTGCGACGGCAGGCTTCGTCTGCGCAACAGGTTGCACGAAATCTTCGGACGAAACCTTCGCTTGAGTGGCTGCTTCCGTGGCTTCGGCTTGCTCCATGGGCGCATCCTTGGCGACAGGCTCGGTTTGGGCATCGGCGTCCAGAGTGGCCAGTTCTATTGGTGCTGCTTCTTCGGTCTCTGTGTTGGACGTGGATTCACGCGACGACTGGTCAATTCTCGGATAAGAATCCAGCTCCGTCGCAGGTTCTAGCGTGGGTGTTTCCAATTCGGTGTTCAGGGTTATGCTCTCGGGTTCGGGATTGAGGACGTTTGGCATCGCAGGGGCTCCGGAATTCCTTGCTCCCGCGGCAGAATTTGCCTGACGCTGGGAGCGGCTCTCTCGCCGCGACTGATCTGGCGAAGAACCTTCTTACCGTTCCTCCCATCAGGCTTCATGACTATCCCGATAGCGTAACCGCAAAGACAGTCCATCCAGCTTTTCCACTGGAGCAGTAACAACTGTTCTTCTTGGGAAACACCCGGCAGGCAGCGCCTTGCTGGAGGTTGGCCGCAACTTGCTGCTGGAATCCGCGCAGCAAGCTACGCTCTGAGTGTAGCAATCTCAGCTTTCCCAAGTCAATCCAACAGCTTGGGGGTTGGACCTTCGTAACCATCATTGCAACCGCAAATTCACAATGCACATCCCAACTGCACGACTTACCCACCTCACCCGCATTTTCACCCAACAGTTGCTTGTTCCGTCAGATGGGAATCGGTCAACCGCAGTCGCCTGATGTCAGCCCACTATACTGATCGTGACGGAATCCATTCATGGATCATCTCTGGACCCCTTGGCGCTATGCCTACGTCACATCGACGGAAACCGGGGCGCGTCCCGGTGTGCCCGCGGCACTTTCCGCATGGCCCGGGGACCTCGGCTGCGTCTTCTGCAACCTCATCGCTTCCATCGACTTCGCCATCGCGAATGGTATGAGCCCTGACAAGGCTGAAATGGCCGGCGGCCTCATTCATCGCGGCAAGCATTGCTACATCTGCCTGAACGCTTACCCCTACACCTCTGGCCACGTCATGGCTGTGCCTTTCGACCATCGGGATCGTCTTGCGGTCCTCACCCCGGAAGCTGCTCATGAGCTCATCGACCTTGCGCAGCGCACCGAGCGGGTTCTTGAGACCCTCTACCATCCCCAAGGCTTCAACTTTGGCATCAACGTCGGCCGAGCAGCCGGAGCCGGCGTCGCCGGACACCTTCATCTGCATGCCCTGCCGCGCTGGGCCGGCGATACCAACTTCATGACCACCATCGCAGAGACCCGCATTCTGCCTGAAGACCTGGAGACCACCTGGAAACGGATACGCGATGCATTTCGGACACTGGAGGGCTAGGGCCTATTCGCGTCCATCGCCATCAGTGACGAGAATCTGATTTGAAGCCCTCAACTCGCGCGAAGAGAACGGCCTGGGTTCGAGGTCTATCGGCTCGGGAAGTTCGGCTTCCGCGCCCTTTCCCGACCCTAGTTGTTTAAGCGCACGAGACTTGGCGACGATAAAACGGTCCAGTCCTGGAATCGCATCGTTGTAGGCATTTACGGTCGATTTAAGTCCCCTACCAATTTTGGCCATGCTCTCTGCGAATCGTGTCACTTCTCGATATAGCTCCGTGCCCACGTTACTGATCTCCTCCGCGCTCTTATTGAGCCTCTCCTGATCAAGAACATAGCGAACTGCCTTTAGAAGAGGAATGAGGCTCATCGGATTGGCAATGAAGACTCGTTTATCGCATGCGTCGCGGATTAGCTCGGCCTCGTCCTGGATTGCGGAGTGGTACATGCCATCGTGCGGGACAAATAAGATGACACAATCTAACCCCTCATAGCGCTTCCAATACTCTTTCGACGACAGGGCCTTCATGTGCCGTCGCAATGACTTTGAATGCACGTCGGCGAGAACCGCTCTCTGGTTTTCGTCTGTCGCGTTTGCAAGGGCGATGTACGACTCCATCAGATTCTTGCTATCGATGATCAATTTCCGGCCTTTCGGCAAGTTGATGATGGCATCAGTCCTTTGTTGGCCGTCCTCAGCGTCGGTGAAGTGCTGAACTACAAAATCGATTTCCGCTTCAAGGCCAGCGTTTTCAAGCGCATTCTCAAGCGTCATCTGGCCCCAGCTTCCCCTGACGACGGGCTTGCGCAGGGCGTTGGTGAGCGACTCGCTGGCTCCGGCCAAGCGCTTGACTTGGTCGTCTAGGAGGGCTTCTGCCTTGGTCCTGGCAAGATCGCTATCTTCGACATGCTTGTCAAGTCGCTTAATCGTTTCTTCGACGGGTTTGAGCATCTTCTCAATGTGCTCCTGGTGCAGCATGACATCCGCAGTCGTCTTTTCTCCATGCTTCTCGATGAGGCTGTCTGCTGTCTTAATCAGTTGCGCTGACATATCCTTTAGAGCATCCGCGGAAAGAGCCTTGAATTCAGTCGTCAGAACGCCTCGTGCCTGCGTAATGAATTCATTTAACTTCGCGATCTGTTCGTCCTTGGCTTTGGCAATCTCAGCTTGAGATTCCCGTTCTTTCGCAATCATCTCGAAGGCACGCTGGTTAGCGGCCTCAGCGTCTTTTAGCGCTTCGGTCTTCTCGCGCGCAAGATTCGTGATTTGGGTGTTTAAGGACCGAATTTGAGTGTCTCGTTCGAGAACGGCAGCTTTGGCCTCCTCAACGCGAGTTGCCTCATTTTGGAATCTACCCTTCTCCTCTAGTGCGATCTTCAATTCCGAGGCAAGCTCGGTGTACTTCCGGTCGGATTCCGTTGCTCGCGCTTTCGCCTCCTCCTCCCGCTCACGTGCTTCGCCGATTTGCTTGCGGAGTTCTTCCTGACGAGATTCTGAGTTGACGCTGGCTATCGAAAGCGCACCTCGCGCTTCCGCGAGCTCTCGCGCTGCGGAGTCCGCACCTTGGCGACCCAGCCTGCGCATGACAAAGTACGTAATCAAAACGGCGATAGCTGCTACCAACAGAAGCACAGCGAGATTCAAAGCCATGGGGCTACGCCTTTCTCTTCCCTAAATCCTCTTCGCCTAATGTACGCCTTCCAATTGTGAATTTCAGGGCTACAATCCGCGGGCTTTCTGTTCCCTGATCCCTGTTCGCTTGTCCTTGTACACACGTCCTTTACACACCCCCACCCGCCCGATAGACTTGATACTTCGGGACCATGCGCACTTTTTTCTGCGCCATGGTTGTGTTCCCCCGCCGTCGGCCTTTATCGTAAGCAGGCGGAGCAGGTTAGGGTTTTGCCCACAAAGGTATTCTGGAAGTTTCAAAAATAAGAGGAGAAGCACGCATGGCCGTTGAAGAGAAGGTTAAGCAGATCATCGTCGAGCAGTTACAGGTGGACGAAGCCGAGGTGACCCCCGGCGCAAGCTTCCAGGAAGACCTGGGCGCAGATTCGCTCGACGTGGTCGAGCTTGTGATGCAGTTCGAAGAGGCCTTCGATCTGGAGATTCCCGACGAAGACGCCGAGAAGATCAAGACCGTCAAGGACGCTATCGACTACATTGATCAGCATGCGAAAGGCGGCAAGTAGCCCTTGTCCAATCCGTCCCGCAGAGTCGTAATCACCGGACTCGGTCTGGTGTGCGGTGTGGGCAACACTGCTCCGGAAGTGTGGCGGCAGCTTCTGGCCGGCGCCAGTGGCATGGCTCCCATCCTGGGATTCGATACCACTGGCTTCCCGGTCACTTTCGCCGCCGAGGTCAAGAACTTTGACCCCCTCAACTTCGTTGACAAGAAAGAATCCCGCAAAATGGGGCGTTTCATCCATTTTGCTTTTGCCGCCACGCAGGAGGCCATCGCCCAGTCCGGCCTCCAGATCACTCCGGAGATTGAGGATCGCGTCGGCGTCTTCATCGGCTCCGGCATCGGCGGATTCGAAATCATCGAGCGCGAACACACCAACCTGCTGAACGGCGGTCCGCGCAAGATGTCGCCCTTCTTCATTCCCGCGGCCATCGTCAACATGGCCGCCGGCCAAATCAGCATCCGCTACGGCGCGCAGGGTCCCATCTCCGCAACTGCCACGGCGTGCGCCACCAGCGCCAACTCCATCGGGGACTCCGTGCGCATGATTCTGCACGGCGACGCCGACGCTATGATCGCCGGCGGTAGTGAAGCCGCTGTCACGCCAATGGCCGTGGGCGGATTCGCCGCCATGCGCGCGCTCTCTACGCGCAACGACGAGCCCACCCGCGCCAGCCGTCCCTTCGACAAGGATCGTGATGGATTTGTCATGGGCGAGGGCGCCGGCATCCTCATTCTTGAGGAGCTGGAGTTTGCCCGCGCGCGCGGAGCCAAAATTCTCGCCGAGGTCATCGGCTACGGCATGAGCGCCGACGCCTACCATATGACCGGCATCGCTCCTGAAGGTGCAGGCGCGCAGCGCAGCATGCGGGCCGCTCTCAAAGACGCAGGCATCAAACCGGAAGAGGTTGGCTACGTGAACGCCCACGCCACGTCCACTCCGGCCGGAGACGGCAACGAATCACTTGCGATTGAAAAGGTCTTCGGCGAGCACGCGCTCAGCCACAAGCTTAAGATCAGCGGTACCAAGTCCATGACCGGCCATCTGCTCGGCGGCGCCGGCGGACTCGAAGCCGGCATCACCGTGCTGGCTCTCGTCAACCAGCAGCTTCCGCCCACCATCAATCTCGACAACCCCGACCCCGAGTGCCGCCTCGACTACGTGCCCAACAAAGCCATCGCGCACAAGTTCGACATCGGTCTGTCGAATTCCTTCGGTTTCGGCGGCATCAACGCCAGCCTGATCATGCGCCGCTGGGAATAAGACAGTGCGAGTGTGGGTCGTCGGCGCACATTCACACTCACACTCACACTTTTCCCTGTTCCCTCGCCCCCTCACTAACTCCGCTAGCTCCGCTAACCCCGCTAACTACGCTGTCTTTGTGCCTCTAGTCACAGGACGTTCATACTCCGCGTGTGATAGCATCCGGTCTTTGACGAAGCGCCCGGCGAAAATCCCCTCTTCTTTTTCGCCCTGCGCCGCCTGAGACCTCCGTATGAATGAGGAAGACGGCAGACCGGGAGCCCGATCCCGGCAACTCGGCCCCTCAGACGCCCCAGCCGGCGCCGCCCACCAATCCCTGTTCCAACATTTCCGTGCCCCATCCCTTCGCGCTTTATGCGAAAGGGTGGGAGACGCACATCATTTAAGGAGCAACACGCCATGAAAACGTACCAGGGAAGTGAGATCCGCAACGTAGCTGTAGTGGGGCATGCACACTGCGGCAAAACCACCTTAATTGCCGCTCTGCTGCATGCCGCGAAAATGACTCCCACCCAGGGCCGTGTCGAAGACGGCACCGCCGCCACCGCCTATGACGAAGAGGAAGTGGCCCGCGGCATCACCATGCAAAACGCCGTCGCCTTTGCCGAGTGGCAGGGCGTCAAGATCAACTTCGTTGATACGCCCGGCTTCCACATGTTCACCCACGAAGCCCGCGCCGCGCTCTTTCCCGTCGAATCCGCCATCGTAGTCGTCAACGCCCAGTCCGGCATCGAGCCCGTGACCGAGCGCGTTTGGAAATTTGCTGAAGAAGCCAATGTGCCCCGCGTCGTTCTCGTCAATCAAATGGACCACCCCAAAGCCGGCGGCGGTGGCGGTTTGAGCGCCCTCCTCGACGATCTCACAGAGCGCTGGGGTCGCAACTGTGTTCCCGTCCAGTTGCCCATCGTCGACGCCCAGGGCTTTCACGGCGTAGTCGATCTCGTCACCATGCAGGCCTACACCTACACCGTTGGCGGCGATGGCCGCGGCAAAGTGTCTGCGGAAATTCCCGCGCCCCTCGTGGCCGACGCCAAGGCCCGTCACGAAGCACTCGTCGAGCTCGTCGCCGAAGGCAAAGACGAGCTGATGGAAGAGTATTTCGAGAAGGGCACCATCCCCGAAGATCACCTCGTCGCCGCGCTGCACGAAGCCATCCGCGAAGACCGCATCTTCCCCGTGCTTTTTTCCAGCGGCCTCGCCAACATGGCCCTCGATCATCTTCTCGATTTCCTGAAGGTCTACACGCCCGCACCCACTGAGCGCTCGCCCATTGTCGGCGTCACGTCCGGGCCCGATGCCGACGCGCCCACGCGCAAGATCGACGACGCCGAGCCTGTCACCGCCATGGTCTTCAAGACCATGGCCGATCCCTTCGCCGGCCGCATCACTTTCTTCAAGGTGATTGGCGGCGTAGTCAAAAACGACGCCACGCTGGAAAACTACATCCGCAGGTCGTCAGAACGGCTCGCGCACCTCAGCATCATGCAGGGCCGCAAGCCCGTCGAAGTCGCCGAGCTCCACGCCGGCGACCTCGGCGCGGTGGCCAAGCTCCGCGACACGCTCACCGGCGACACTCTTGGGGCAAAGGGTGCCGAATTCCAGGTCGCGCTGCCCGCGCCGCCCGAGCCCGCCATGACCTACGCCATCGAACCCAAGTCCCGCGCCGACGAGGACAAGCTCGCTCCTGCGATCCACAAGCTCATGGAAGAGGATCTGCTCATCCGCTTCTTCCGCGACCCGCAGACCAACGAATTCCTCATCGCCGGCGCTGGCCAGCCACACATTGAGGCCATCGTCAGCCGCCTCAAAAAGCGCTACCACGCTGAAGTCACGCTCAAGGCGCCCAAAGTTCCTTATCGCGAAACCATCCGCGGCAAAGCTGAAGCCCAGGGCCGGCATAAGAAGCAGTCCGGCGGCCACGGCCAGTTCGGCGACTGCAAAATCCGCATGGAGCCCATGCCCCGCGGCGGAGGTTTCGTCTTCGAGAATGACGTATTCGGAGGTGCTATTCCCCGCAACTTCATCCCGGCCGTCGAAAAAGGCATCGTCGAGACCGCCGTGCGCGGTTTCCTCGCTGGCTTCCCCGTCGTCGATTTCAAAGTCACCGTCTACGACGGCTCCTATCACGACGTCGATTCCAACGAGCTTTCCTTTAAGAAAGCCGGCCGCCTCGCCTTCCGCAAGGCCATGGAGCTTTGCAAGCCCTGTCTCCTTGAACCCGTCATGAAAGTCGCCATCGAAGCTCCTGACGAGTTCGCCGGGGCCCTCATGGGCGATCTCAACGGCCGTCGCGGTCGCGTGCAAGGAATGGAGAGCAAGGGCCGCACCACGGTCATCAATGCTGAAGTCCCCATGGCCGAGATGCTTACTTACGGAACCCTGCTCACCTCCATGACGCAAGGCAAAGGCAGCTACCACATGGAAGTCGACCACTACGACATCGTGCCCCAACTCGTCGCCGACAAAATCCTGGCCAACGCCAAACGCCCCGACGAGGAAGAGGAAGAATAGCGCCGTCTCAATGTCCGCTCATCTTGAGCCTTATGAATCGGATGTCATCCTGAGCGAAGCGGGCCGCGCATAGCGCGGCCCGCGAAGTCGAAGGACCTGTGGTTGCTTTTGCGTTGCACGCACTCGGTCTCGAACACGGACCTGCGCACGATTTAGGTCCGCGCTCGAGGCGCAGCGTTTGTTAGCCCCGCGTTTCAACGCGGGGAAACTGCCCCGCTAGACGTCGGGAGTCCCGTAAGGACGGCGCTCGCTGAACGGCCGCCATTTATCGGTCGTCTCGTTCGCGTCCGCATCCGCCGGGGATTTCTCATCACCCTTCCGCGGCTTGAATGTCTTGCACGTGAATCACCTTCGCCTGTTCATCCAGCTGGCCCGTCACCTTTACCGTCTTGCCCTCGAACGGCTTGGCTTTATCCGAGTCGTCCAGCCCGAATATCTGGCCCGATGAGTCGCGCAGCATATATTGATCGCCATTCTTGACGACGGTTCCGGTAAAGGTCGAGGCTTTTGCCTGGCCCTGGTCAGGTTGCTGTTGCGGTTGCTGTTGCGGTTGCGCCTGCTCCTGCGCATGAGCGCGGACGGCGGCAACGAATGGGCTTCCCCATGCCAATGCGAATGCCACTACTATCGCAACAAGCGCAGAGAAGTCGATAAGGTTGCGCTTAAAGGAACGCATAACGAGTACCTCCGGGTTGGATTCGCCCGGACCCGCTTACTCGTCTGGCCCGGGTGCGGAGATTCGTGCATGCGGCGGGCCAAACCGAATCCGATTGAAAGCGAAGAGAATCGATCGCCACACGCGTCCTTCCAGGTAAAAACTTCTAGCTTGCAGGCTGGTAAAAACTGCCAGTGCCAGTAAAAACTGCCTACCGGCCACCGCTCTCACGCCCAAGAGGACGCAGGCGACGCTCAGGAAGGAGCAGGGGCATTCATGCCCCTGGACAACGCATGAAGAAGACGCAGGGCTTCAGCCCCGGAAGGACGAGTTTCCTATAAGAACCCGCGATCAAAGGT
>JBEKPF010000073.1:0-30174 GCA_049521035.1 Occallatibacter sp.
CGCGTCATCACGGAAATGCGCACTGCGGCGGTTTCTGCCGTGGCGCTTGCAGCGCTTGCTCCTGCTAGAGCGACGAGTCTAGGCATTCTGGGATCAGGCGTGCAGGCTCGCTCGCACATTCAGGCGATCAGGCTGGTGCGGCCAGAGATCACTGACATTCGCATCTGGAGCCGCACATCGGCCAATGCTGAACGCCTGGCAAGCGAAACCGGTGCACGCGCCGTCGCAATTGAAGAAGCCGCTGCAGCTGGCGTGGTTCTTACCGTGACCGCATCGCCCGCTCCAGTTCTTGAAGGCCGCTGGCTTAGTCCTCGCGCACTTGTGCTGGCAGTGGGAGCCACTGGCGCCAGTTTACGCGAACTGGATGACGAGGCGATGCTTTCAAGCTACGTTGTGGCCGAATCGCGTTCCTGCGCGGAGCGTGAATCCGGAGACGTTCGTCTCTCTGGCGCAACAGTGCAAGCGGAGATCGGGGAGATTCTTACCGGGAGAGTCTCTGCTCCCACAGGCCGACGCATTGTCTTCAAGTCGGTGGGCATGGCGATTGAGGACCTGGTCGGGGCAAGACTGGCGTGGCAAGCGCTGAACAAGATCATTGTTCCAGAGAAATAATATCGCGGAAGCTTACGCCTTCAGGAGAAAGCGCTTATCGTTCCCTGTGCATGCCGAGCACGCTTTGCTCTGTCCATAAACTGCCACCTGCAACAGCAGAATCCCTTCCAATACCTAAGTTCAGGGACTCAACCGCATTCCGGTTGAGCCCTCACTGCTATGGAAGCATCTTAGCTTCAAGGAGCATTCACTTATGGCACACAACATTGCAAAAGCTTCCCCGTCGGCGTTTCTAGCGATGGCACTCTTACTATCGACCGCGGTTATGGTTCCGAGCGGTACCCTCGCACAGTCCGGTGGGAACGGCGTCGCGGATATGGTCTCCGCACAAGGCGCACTCACGGACAATCTCGATGCCGGCAAGGCCAAGCCAGGCGATCCGGTTCGCGTCAAGCTTAGCAACAAAGTCAAACTGAAAGACGGAACAGAGCTGCCCGCTGGAACGGCGATTGTAGGCGAGATAGCCACTGACGACATGCAAGTGAGCGGAGTTTCCAAGCTTGCATTACGCTTCACCAAGGCGGAGACAAAAGACGGCAAAGTGGTTCCGATCAAGGCGACCATCGTGGGAATCTATCCACCAGAGAGCCAGGATGCCGAGGGCAATCCAATCAGGCCAGGGGATGAGATCACAAACGGCTTGCCTCGCCACGCAGATAGCGTAGACCAAATCGATGCCTTGCCGGGGGTTGACCTGCACAGCAAAGTTACCAGCAGCAATTCTGGTGTTCTGGTGACCACTACAAAAAAGCACGATGTGAAGTTGAAACGTGGAAGCGAGATTGCACTGACCGTTGCCGTGCAGGGATAGTCACCCGCATTGCGAACGACCACGGCGGCAGCAATCCTCTTGCTGCCGCCTTCGAATGACCACACGAAACGCAGAGTCCTGCAAACTCGCATTTGCGTTGCAGCTCGACTGAAGCGCACCCCCGCCCGATGAGCGAATTCCTGTTCCGCACGTCCTTTAGTTCAGGTAGAGGAAAGCCTGCGCCTGCAAATGAGGCCACGAGGCAAAATGCGCCTGGAAGCGATACCCTTAAGACTGCGACTCGAAGGGATTGGAAAAGGAGCGGGAATGAAAACGGGATTTCGGGAACAGTGCGAGTTTGTTGCCCCGCTCTGGACAGGCTATTTCAGGATTGGTCTCATGGTGATTGGCCTTGCAACGGCTGGCTTCCTGACGAGTTGCAAGAACTTCTGGGCGGCGCCCGCTGGCAGCACGAGCTTTTCTCTCAGCAACGGCGGCAATATCACCGTGACCGCAGGCGCGAGCAGCGGCAACACGTCAACCATTACCGTGACGCCGGCGAACTCATTTACCGGGACGGTCACGCTGACTTGTGCGGTTACCACCAGTGTTTCGAATCCTGTGAGTCCGACATGCAGCCTTTCTCCGACATCGGTTAGCATCACCGGCACCACGGCGGAGACGTCCACGCTGACCGCAACGACCACGTCTTCGACGACCAACGGGGCTTACGAGATCACGGTTACCGGTGCATCGAGCGGCGTTACGTCGGAGACTACATCGGTTTGCGTTGAGGTGGGGACTTCCACGGGCGGCTGCAGCTCCAGTGCCGGCACCAGCGGATTCTTCTACGTTTTGAACCAGACGACAAACCAGATTGCTGCCTTCGATATCTCCTCAAGCCAGCTCAACGCGCTCGGCGCCACAGCTTTGCCTGCGGCGAATCCGTCTGCCATCGCTGTGGCACCCAACGGCAATTTCCTGTATGTGAGCACGGGATCCGGTATCTTCGTCTACTCGATTGGATCGAACGGCGCGCTAACGCTGCAAGACAACGGCCAGGCAATTTCACAGGATCAGGCCACCACCATGCAGGTTGACGCCACCAATTCCTGGCTGGTTGTTGCTGTCTCCGGCATAGCCCAGGTCAATGCCATTGCAATCAACTCGAGTACAGGCGGCCTTGCCACCTCCGGAGAAAGTGAACAAGTCTTCGCATTATCTTCTTCGACCCCGTTGCAGTTGGCAATTTCTCCGGCCGATTCAAGTTCGTGCAACGATTGCTATGTTTTTGTTGCAATGGGTAAAGGAGGCACCGAGGCGATTCACTTCAATCCCAGCAGCGCCAATCCCTTTGGCGCTTCCGCCGGCACCACCAACCGAGAGAATTCCGCAAGTGCAGATAGTGCAGTAGCCGTGGACCCCACAAATCGGCTGCTGTATGTGGGCGAGACAGCTGCGGTCTCGGGTACCCAAACCGGGGGGTTGCGCGTCTTTACGATTGCAAGCGGCGGAATCACTGAGATCTCCGGGTCCCCGTATGCCACGGCGGGAACCGGCCCCGCTGCGATCCTGCCGACTGCAGACGGCAGTTATGTCTATGTCGCGAACGGGGCGGTCAGCGGCAGCTCAGACGGCAACATCACCGGATTCTCAGTATCATCCACAGCTCTAACCTTGATTGGCAGCACCGCGGCTGGGCCCACGACGGCCCACATGGGCCTGGCCGAGGATTCCACCGGCAGCTTCGTTCTTGCAACGGATTTTGAGGGAAACCCCGATCTTAAGGCTTACTCCATGAGTGGAGGTACGCTCACATCCGTGCTCAGTGATCCCACTGGAACCGACCCTGTCGGGGTCATTGGGATTGCAGCGGCGCCATAAAGGCAGATAACAGGTTCCAGATTACATATGACAGAAAAGGCCGCGTGAGCCGGTTACTTCATCCGAGCCAGAGTAAACGCTCGCTCTCGATCATCACCCGCTACTGTCATCTGTAACCTGCAGTGGTATCCTCAAGAGGACCGCCACTGGCTGTGCTCACGCAATCTCCAATCCCTCTCGTCCCTTCTGCCCGCCGCTTCGGGGCCTCGATTCTGCCTTTAGTCACACTGTGCTTTCTTGCGCTTGCCTGCGGGTGCGCGCGATTCCACCATGAGCAGCACGACACGGTGTATGTAACCGCGCGGCAGATGTACCTGCACGACCGTGTGGCCGCAGTCTCCAATCGTGTGGCCGAAGTCACGAACGGGCAGCAGTTGGAGGTGCTGGAACGCGGGCGCCGCTTCCTGAAGGTTAAGACACAGAAGAACGAAATCGGCTGGATTGAAGAGCGGGCGGTTATCGACTCGAAGGCGTACGACGCGTTTGCCAAGCTTGCGGAAGAACACAAACAGGACCCGGTGGTGGCAACGGCAGAGCTTCGCGACGATATTTACCTGCACCTGCTTCCAGGGCGAGAGACAGCGCGCTTCTATCTGCTGGCCGGCAACGCCAAGGTTCAATTACTGGTGCGTGCCTCGGTTCCGAAAAACCCAGTTCCCGCTAGTTCAGCGCCAAAGCCGGCGGAGACCAAGTCGCCGCTGGGGGATAAGAGCCCGGGGGCGAACCCGGTTAAGAGCTCTGCACCGCCTGCTGCGAAATCTGCCGTCGTGCCCGCAAAGTCAAAGGCGGCTGCTCCCGTGCCTGAGATTCCGGTGCCAGCAATTCCGATGGAAGACTGGTGGCTGGTGCGCGATTCAGCCGGCCATACAGGATGGCTGATCGCCGGTAGGGTGGATGTGGATGCGCCGGACGAGATCGCGCAATATGCGGAAGGCCAGCGGATCGTGGGTGCTTACGTGCTGACAAAAGTCTTCGATCAGGATGCCCCAACACCACCGGCAACTTCGGACCACCAGGTCCCCGAGTACGTAACTGTACTCGGTCCGAACGAGTCGGGGCTACCCTTCGACTTCGACCAGGTCCGTGTCTTCACCTGGAGCCTGAAGCACCACCGCTATGAGACGGCCTACCGACTGCATCCGATCCAGGGCTATCTGCCGGTGCGGGTTGCAATGCAGCCGGCACCCAAAGGGGATGTGCCGGTATTCAGTTTTCTACTGGCCAGCAGTCCGAATGTCACCACGGATCCAACGACCGGCATCACGCGGCCACAGGCTCCCCGCACGATCCACTACGAGATGCTTGACACCCAGGTGAAGCGAATCGGACCGGACATGGGGCCGATTCAGCTGGGTCACGTGGAAGGCGAGAAGCCCAAGCCGGCGAAAAAGAGGGGAAAGTAAAGTTTCAGTGCAGCCTTAGTTTGTGTAGGTGCTTTGCAGGCGCTGGTCCAGCTCTACCGGCGGCCGGCGAACCACAGTGAGACCCTCCTCGCCCAACAGAAACGTAGTGCCCGTGCTCTCATTCACCAGCTTCTGCTGCACTTTTCTTACTGTGTCAAGCAAACGCGGAGCCTCAGGATTGAACGAATCCACAATGCTGTAGTCCTGCACGGGAGGCCTGCCTGCGATTTGGGACCCACTGGCCAATAGGAGCCCGAATCTGCCAATGTTCTCGGCGCTGGCCCCGACCAGCATAGGACTCGGCGGAGAGAGAATCGGTTCTTTTGGCTTGCGGAGGTCCAGCAGCGCGGAACTCTTTCCGTCGCGGAAGTTGATCAGCACTGCGGAGTCGTTCACAGACGCGCCAAAGTCGAATGTGTCCGGAGTTTCTAACTTTATTGAAGCTACGGGTTTGATGTGAGCCGGGTCGGTGACGTCGAGAATTGCCAGTCGCCCCAGTTGGTGCTGCTCAACGTACAGATAGGTCAAGCCGTTGGTGAGGGTATGCAGTTCCATCGATTGACCGGCTGCCTGCACCACCTGAGGAAGGTCACTCGGCTGCATCACGACGATGGTCTTCGATTGTGAAACGATTTCGGCGTAGGTGGTGGCCGTGGCGGACACCAGCGTCGCCGCCAATAGAGTTTTCCAGAAGCGTCGCATCAGATGCTCCTTTCGAGTCCGGTTCGTAGTTCGCGTCGAATGTTCCTGGGGGTTGGAACACGAATTATTGACAGTCTCGCTTGACCGTCGAAGGCGAGGCCGCCTTGATTCTTATTCATCAAAGATGTCTTTGAGTGCCCGTGGGAAGCGGGTTGGGATTGATTTATTCGCGAATGGCAAACCTATGTCAAGTATTTTCTTGTGTGGGAACAGCGACGCAAGAACAGGAAAGAGAGGACGGCTGCATCACCCTCGCCGGCGCAGTTCCATCTCCACTACTCGCAACATCTCTGATTCGGGGGCGGGCTTGCCGGTCCAGATTTCGAATTGACGTGCACCCTGCTGCACGAACATTTCCAGACCGGTAACTACAGGTATGCCGCGTGCCTTCGCCAGCTTCAGCAGCGGCGTCTCCATGGGGTTGTAGACCATCTCGAAGACAAGTCCGGCGTTCAGCTCGTTTTCCGCGATGGGCATAGCCGGTTTGCTGCCAGCCATTCCGCAAGGCGTGGCGTTGATCAGCACGTCGAAGCGGTTCTTTGAAAACTGCTCATGCTTCATCGATTTGGCCTTGGCCTGCCTGGCAAGCGCCACAGCCGTTTCGTGGGTGCGATTGACGACGAAGACCTCTGCGCCCTGGTCCACCAGCCCGAAGATTGCAGCCCGTGCCGCGCCGCCCGCGCCCAGCACAGCGATGCGTGCGCCGGGGAGCTTCAGACGCTTTTCCAGCGGTCTGACCACTCCAGCAACGTCGGTGTTGAATCCGTACAGCTTGCCGTCGGCCCCGGTGCGCAGCGTGTTGCAGGCCTTGATGCGCGCCGTCAGGGGGTCCATGTTGGCCAGGTATGGCAGGACCTCCTCTTTCAGAGGCATGGTGACGGCAACGCCGCCCAGCGGCAGATCGCGCACCAGGGTCAGCAAGTCGTCGAGCGACTTGGTTTTCAGAGGCAGGAGCACCGCATTCACGTTTTCACGCCGGAATGCCGTGTTCTGCATCTGCGGCGAAAGCGAGTGGGCGATGGGATTTCCGGCCACGCCGAAGATGCGCGTTGCCTGGTCAAGATGCTCGATGCGGTAGAGGTCATGGAGGGTATGCGCCGACACTTGCCCGGCAGCAGTCTCCGCACCGTCTGAGATCGACGCGAAAGTAAACGCAGCACCTGCCCTCGGGCCCAGCACGCGGCTGACAAGGCCCTCCTCGCCCATGGCGATACCCACCACGTGCGCGGCCAGCGAGTGGTCTTCAATCAGTTTCAGGACCGCAAGGTTGTCCGCAAGCGACCGAGCGGTAGACACTACCTTCACGAAATCCGGCTGAAAAGCTTCAATCCGCGCCACTGCGTGCCCAAGGCCCTTGGTGCGGGCAAAGTCGTGAAAGCTGACCAGCAGAGCCACGCCCGCCGTCCGCAGGCTCGATCGGAATCTGTCGAGTTGAGCCGGCTTGGCCTCCTCGGCCGACTCGACTTCGAGGTCCACAATCCTGCAGCCAGCCTCAGCGGCGCCAGTCAGCACCTCCAATTCCGAGGTCAGGGAGCCGACGAAGTTGCCGCCAAACTGCTTGCGTCGGCAGGTGGCAATCGCCGTCACATCGCGGTGGTTGGCGAGAAAGTCTTTCAACTTGGTCAGGGCGGCCGCTGGTTTGGTGCAGGAATCGAGCCGGAACTCGAGAAACCTGGAGTCTTTGAGTGCTTCAGTCGCCCGCTCCAGCAACTCCGCAGGCGACCCGCCCTGAACGGCCACGCACACCTTACCCACGCGCAGCCGAGGGACGGAAGCTGCGGGAACGGAAGGAGCCGGATTGGGCGCTTCAAGGAGCTTCGCCATCAATTGACGCATCTTAGATGGGTTTCCGGCAGTATGCAAGGGCGCACCGCTCCGGCTCCAGCGGAGCAGGTCCAGCCGGGGGTTTAGGACCGGCGGCTTCTTCTATTCGTCCCGTAGCGTTTTGGCGGGATCGATTCGTGCGATTCGAAGGGTTGGCACCACGGTGGCCAGCAATGTTACCGCGACCAGTGTCAGGACCACGGCCGCGATGGTCGGCGCATCGTAGACTCCCACCCCGTAGAGGACGCTGCGCATGGCCCGCAGGGCAACGGCACAAAGCACCAATCCGGCAATCAACCCCACCGCCGATGCGCGCATACCAGGTCCGCCGATCTGGAACATGGCGCGGCTTATGGTTGAACCCAGCGCAAGGCGAATGCCAATCTCGCGGGTCCGCTGCGCCACCATGTTTGCCACCAGCGCAAAGATGCCCACGGAACTTAGGAGCAAGGCTAGACCAGCCATTGCACTCAACAGCGCCACTTCGATTCGTTGTGTCGATAGCGTCTCCGCCTGCAGGTCGGCCATGCTGTAGAAGCCGGAGAAGGGAAGGCTGGGATCGACACTGGCGAGCGCCCGCTGCATCTGGGCAGTAAGCCCCTCAACCGGAGCCGCGGTGCGGATGATCCAACTGGGCTGAAACCAGACGTGGACGACGGCCAACAGATTGGGGTCTACCTGTGTGGCGGGGACGTAGATGGTCTCCTCAGTCTGCAACGGAGCCGAGGGGTTGAGGCCGGAGGAGAGCTGAATATCGGAAACGACGCCAACGATGACCACATTCTTATTCACTGTGCGGCCGACCGGGTCCTCGCCGGGGAAGAACTTCCGTGCAAAGGTACGGTTGACGATCGCGACGTGCTGAGCGTTGGGGCCGTCGGCGGGGCTAAAGGTGCGGCCAGCCAGCAGTGGAATCTGGAGGGTCTCAAAGTAACCCGGCGAAACGTATAGCGCATCGGCCTGGACCTGTCGATCAGCGCTCAGCGCGACTTGATCATTGAGTGTCCGCTCATAGGGCAACGAAAGCCCCACAGCGGCATTCTGGACGCCGGGAATCCGGCTCATGGCGGCAGTGCTATCAGAGAGCAGTTTGTTGAAGGCGGCCGGGTCGTGAAAGCGGGCGTCGTCAAGCGAGGCCTTGGCGGTCATGACACCACTGGCGTTGAAGCCAGGAGGGAGCGTTTGCAAGTGGATGAGGGTACGGATGAGCAGGCCACTGCCGGCAAGCAACAGGACAGTCAAAGCAACCTCAGAGGCGATCAGCACTTGCCGCAGACGTAGGCGATCTCCACCGAACACTGAACGGCTGGCCATCGAAGAACGCAGATCGACCTTGCGGACTGCGAGGGCTGGAAACATGCCGAAGAGCACGCTGGTCAGCAGCGAGACAACGAGAGTGAACGCCAGTACGCGCCCGTCCAGAGGCACACCGGCTACAGGCAAATAGTTCTCTGGCAAGAGCGACAGCAATCCGCGCAGCGCCATATATCCCACGGCGACGCCTGCCAGGCCGCCCACACACGCCAGCAGAAGATTCTCAATCCAGAGCTGATGTTGAATCTGCCAGCGCGAGGCGCCGAGAGCCAGCCGCGTTGCGAACTCCGGAATGCGGCGCGTCATGCGCACCAGGGTGAGTCCGGCGAGATTGGCGCAGGCAATCAGTAGAATAAAGCCCGCGGAAAGCAGCAGTGCAAGGGCTTTGGGGCGCAGCTCGGCAGCCTGGCCTTGTTTCAGCGGGACGGAGTAGTAGGTGGTTTGCGTGCCAGGGTGCCGCTGGTTGCGTCGCACCGCCCAAGATGCCCAGGCGCGATTGATCTCGACATCTGCCTGCTGCCAGGTTGCACCATCGCGGAGACGCGTGACGACCGCAAAGTTGGTGCCGCCGCCCTCACCTTGGCGGCTGGGCTGCAGCGCCGTGTACAAGTCCGCATTCAACGGAGTGGTTGCGCCTTCGGGGAGAATGCCGATCACCGTGAACGGCTCGCCTTTGAGAAGGATAGTCTGCCCCAGCAAATTATGGTCGGCAGCGAAGATGTTGCGCCACAGGCCGTAGCTCAGGATGGCTGTCCTTGGCCCGTGGGGACGGTCCTCCGTCTCGCTGAAGTTGCGGCCCGCGGTTGGGTGAAGTCCCAGCACGTCGAGGTAGTGTGCCGAAATCCGCGCCGCGTGTAGATACTGAACTCGTTGGCCAGCCTGGAGATTTACGCCGGATGCCGTGCCGCTGGATATAGCAGAGACGAGCGAAGGCACGTTGTCGCGCAGAAGTTCCCACTGCTCCCCATCGATCCAGGTGCGGCCATCATAGGGGGCCGAGCCCTGGATGCGTGCAAAGATGGCGCCCATGCGCTCTGGATGCGGGTAGGGCAGATCCCGCAGCATCAATGCATTCACGATGGAGAAGATGGCGGTGTTCGCGCCGATTGAGAGAGCCAGGGTGAAGATCACCGTGAAAGTGAAACCGGGATTGCGGCCCAGTTGCCGCACTGCGAGCTTGAGGTTTTGTCTCAAATTGCTCATCTGCGATTCTCCAGACAGAGGAATCTCGAAGCGCCTGTGCTGAATTACGCACCCGGCCCGGCTCAAGTTCCACGCTTCGAATGTCGCTGACGGAAAAGCGCAACCCCCGCCCGTTGTGGCAACCTAGAAGTTTGGAGGAGTTTGCCCATCATGCCTGCTGAAAATCCACCCGCCGTTGCCTGTACAGAGTCGATTCACGTTTGGGAGGCCGGGGGTGCAACATCGGCCGAGGCGCTTACTGCGTGGGTCGGCGCGCGCCTGGCGGCGCACGAGGCCGCATTGGCTTCCCTGTTAGCTGTCGAGGGTCCCCGGACGCCGGAGAATTCATTGCGCCTGTTTGACATGGCCATCGAGCAGCTCAGCCTTGCCGGGGCGCAGGCCGGGGTGCTCAACTCCGTCGCTTCCGACAAGGCCGTCCGCGACCAGGCGCAGAATGAAGCCCAGCGGGTGGGCATGGCCGGTGCGGCACTGAGCCTCAATCGCGCTGTTTACGATGCTTTGGCGGCGATCAGTCTGGACGGGGCCAGCCCCGCGACACGGCATTTTCTTGAGCGCACGTTGCTCGGCTACCGGTTGGCCGGCGTGGACAAGGACCAGGCGACCCGCGACCACTTGCAGGCACTGCAGGAAAAAGCAACTATGCTTTCGCTCGAGTTCAGCCGCAACATCCAGGAGGGCGGCAAGACCATTGAGGCGACCGAGGCGGAACTCGACGGCCTGCCCGCCGACTACCGGGCTCGACATCCGGCAAATGCTGAGGGCCACGTCACGCTGAGCACCGATCAGCCCGATATGCAGCCGGTGATGACCTTTGCCGCCAGCGCCGCGTTGCGCGAACGGATGTTTCTGGCTTACAACACACGCGCTTATCCCGCGAACCAGAAGATACTTCTCGATCTCCTGGCGACCCGGCAGGAGATTGCGACGGTCCTCGGTTTTCGTAGTTGGGCCGACCTGGCAACAGCGGACCAGATGATGGGCTCGGCGGCAAATGTGCGGACCTTTCTGGCCAAACTGGACGAGGCCAGCCGCGAGGGCGCGCGGCGTGAATTCGAATTGATCATGAACTTCGTCCGCGGGCGGCAGCCAGGCCTGAAAGCGATCGATATCACCAGCCGAGGATACTGGTATGAGCAGTTCCGGCGCTCGGCCTTCGATTTCGATTCGCAGTCAGTACGTCCATATTTTCCGTACGCGCAGGTTGAAGCTGGGGTGTTGCAGACCGCTGCGCGGCTGTTCAAGGTTGAGTATCGCCCTTCCGACGCGACGGCATGGCATGCGGGTGTTTCGGTGTTCGACGTCTTTGAAGGCGGACGGCGGATGGGGCGTTTCTATCTGGACATGCATCCGCGCGAGGGCAAGGACAAGTGGTTCTCCGCAGCGCCCATCGTGACCGGGACGCGGGGCCGTGCGCTGCCTGAAGCCGCGCTTATCTGCAACTTCCCGGCGGGCGATGAGAATGATCCGGGACTGTTGCAATACTCCGACGTGGTGACATTCTTCCACGAGTTTGGCCACCTGATGCACGCAATCCTGGGCGGGCAGACGGAGTGGGCCGGGATCTCCGGATTTGCCACCGAAGGGGATTTCATCGAAGTGCCATCGCAGATGCTGGAAGAGTTTTTCCGCGATGAAAAGCTGCTGCAGGCTTTTGCGAAGCACTACCAGACCGGAGAAGTGCTGCCTTCGGAGACGATCAAGAAGATGAAGTTGGCAGGCGCGTTTGGGCGCGCGGACTGGGTGCGCGCGCAGCTTTACTACACGACACTGTCGCTCGATCTGCACGACCAGGATCCGGCCGGGCTTGATCTGGATGCCACCACCGAACGGCTCTACAAGACGCTGCAACCTTGGACGTGGCTCGAAGGCAACCGCATGTACACAAGCTTCGGACATTTGACCGGCTACTCTTCGAATTACTACACCTATGCGTTCGACAAGGTGATTGCGCTGGACTTTTTTGCGCAGTTCGATCCGACAGACCTGACGGGGTGCGATGCAGGCGGCAGATACCGCAAGGCGGTGTTGGAGCAGGGTGGGTCAAAGCCGGGGCGGCAGATGGTGCGCGATTTTCTTGGACGAGACGAGGAGTTTTCAGCATTTTCCGATTGGCTGAACGAGGAGTTTGAAGGGCAGTTGCTGGAGACTGTGTGATGAATGCAGATGATTTTCGCCGCATTGCAGTCAGTTTCGAAGGCGCTGAAGAGGGCTCGCACATGGGCGCGGCCGATTTTCGCGTGGGCGGCCGGATCTTTGCTACGCTTGCTTCTGTGAAGCAAGGTTACGGCAACCTGATGATCACTCCCGAGCACCAGGCGGAGTTTATTGCGGAGTGGCCTGACCTGTTTCTTCCCGTGTTTGGCGAATGGGGCCGAATGGGCGCCACGCATATTCGGCTGGCGGAGACGGATGAGGACACGCTGACCGGCGCCTTGCACACGGCCTGGAAACTGAGGGTCGATAAGAACAAGAAGCCAGGCAGCAAGAAGAAAACCTCTACATCAATCGCGTCAAAAAAAGGTCAAGAGTATCTGAGAATTGACCGTCTCACGTACGACTAGAATTCAGCGAGGCCGATCATGCTGATAACTTCTCGCATCTATTCCGCGGCCATTCTGCTGGCGGTGTTCGCTGGCGGATGGTCGACGAGTCTGCGCGGAATCGACGATCGTTTGAGTGGACCTGCTCGCCTCCCGACGCTGATGCACACCTGCCTGATTTCGGATAACGTCAGGCGGCTGGTCAGCTTCTACGAGCCAATCCTGGGGGAAAAAGCAAAGTGGTCTGGCGAGGACTATGCGGAGTTTCCGACGGACGCAGGGGTACTTGCAATTTTCTCGGCTGAGGCGCAAGAGAAATACATTCCTGGATCGACCGAGGCAGCCAGGAACAAGAGCATGATTCTGGAGTTCAGAGTTGGGGACGCCGATCAAGAATATCGGAGACTCCAGGGGTTGGTGAATGTGTGGGTCAAGCCACCGACGACCCAACGATGGGGGACTCGTTCGCTCTATTTTCGTGATCCGGATGGAAATCTCGTCGATTTTTACGTGGAGAGTAAGACGCGATAATCGCGAAGCCATTGAGCAGAATTCGTCAATGCATCCGCTATGATGATCCGCAATGGCTAAGACGCAAGACTTTCAAGACAAGTGGGCACTGGTAACTGGGGCAAGCGCGGGGATCGGTGTGGCGTTGGCACGGGAACTGGCGACCTACGGGGCAAAACTGATTCTCACGGCGCGACGCAAAGACCGGCTGGAATCCCTGGCGGCAGAGCTAAGGGCGAGGGGAACAGAGGTTCGCATCGTTGTTGCCGATCTGAGGGATCCAGAGGCACCGCAGCAGATTTATGATGCTACGGAAAGCGCGGGCATTCACGTAGAAATCCTGGTGAACAATGCCGGACTGGGTCAATACGGAGAGTTTCATGCCAGTCCAATTGACCAGGAGATCAACCAGATTCAAATCAACTGCGAAGCCATGGTGCGGCTTTCGAGATTCTTTGTTCCGCGTATGGTCAGATGCCGTCGCGGATGGGTGCTGATATTGGCGTCGACGGCCAGCTTTCAACCCGTCCCGTATCTCACCACCTACGCGGCCACCAAAGCATTCGACCGTTTCTTTGCGCTGGGACTGGCCGCGGAGGTTGCACGCTTCGGTGTCAAAGTTACGGCTTTGTGCCCTGGACCGACAGAAAGCGAATTCTTCGAAGTGGCCCGCTCAGGCGGTTTCATGGACGCGAAGAAGCAGTCTGCCGCCGATGTTGCTCGATTGGCGGTGGCCTCGCTGGCTCGTGGGCAGCGGACTATTGTTCCGTATTTTGGTGGGTGGTTTACGGCGCAACTGGTCCGCGTGTTGCCCGTCAATTTGATCACTTACTTTATTGAGAAGATAGCGCGGCCAAAAGCCCAATCGGCTTGAATTGGAGTGCAAGCCGATTCGGGATCTGTGTCTAGGGCAGTTCTCTTACCCAGATATTCCTGAAACTGATTGGCTCGCTCTTGTCGCCGTGGGCCTGCAGTTTGATGGGCGCCGTGTCATAGGCTTTGTAAAACGGCTTGCCGATATAGAGAGTTTGCCCCTTCAATTCGAAGTGATTCTGCACCAACACCCCATTGAAGAACGCTGTCACGTAGGCGGGTGATTTCAGCAAACCGTCGGCGTTGAAGGTGGGTGCGGTCCATACGACGTCATAGGTCTGCCACTCGCCCGGCTTGCGGTTGGGATTCACCAGCGGAGGGTTCTGCTTGTAAATACTGGCAGCCTGGCCGTTGACGTAAGTCGGGTTGTTGTAAGAATCCAGGACCTGGAGCTCGTATCCGTCATCGCCGGGGCCGGTGGAAGCTAGAAAGACGCCGCTGTTTCCGCGGCCCTGGCCGCTGCCGGTAATGTTCTCAGGAACTCTCCACTCGATGTGAAGCTGGTAATTCTTGAACCTGCGTTTGGTTTCGATGTTGCCCACACCGGGCGCCTTCTTGACGGTAAAGACGCCGTCGGCCACGACCCACTGGGCTGGCGTGTGGTCCTGGGCGGACACCCACTCGTCTTCGTTTTTGCCATCGAACAAGACGATTGCGTCAGAGGGAGGCGCGGCGTCGGTTACGCCAGGGGTTACTACTTTGGGTACTGGCGTCCAGACTTCAGTCTCCTCGGGCTTGGGTTTGGGCGGTTGCTGCGCAGAGACGCCGACGGACACGGAAACCAGGGCTGCCAATGCGAGGAGTTGAGAAAGTTGGGTTCTCATAGTCATAGACGGTCTTGAGGATACACCCCCCTGTGCGGTAGCGTCAGGGAACATTGGCGGAATTTTATGGGCCCGGATGCTGGTCGGCACGGAGAAATTTGGAGGCAGAAGAAAAGTTTTCCTCAGGGTGACAGGATATTTTTCTCATTTTCTGGCAACACGACAACCTTTTTTCAATTCATGCATCTGACTAAATAACAAGCAGAGGCTTCCACGAATACAGTCCCGCCAAGAAAGGTATCCACTCCTTTTTGAAGGTCCGTCAATGGACCTCTTCCCACCTTCCCCCCCTGGACCCCCTCCCAAAAACAGCCTCTCGAGCGGGCCTGCCGGAAGGCAGGCCCAATCGCTCACCCGAGCGATTGCCTGCTCGGCCAAATGTCACCTGCGCGAAAACTCCCCGATGAAACTCCAGCCGAATGCGGATTCGTGCTCTGAGATCGCTGCAGGGCCACAGGCCCGTTAGAATCGAAAAGAGATGCGGAATTCTTCCATTCCAAAAACTGATTCCGAGTCTGCTATCCAGGCAGTTGACGCGCTGTTTGAGCAGCCGGGGCTGGTGCGCAGTCTGCACGGGAGGGCCGCGGGAGTGACGAGCCGGGCCCGTGCTCGACTAGAACGCGGCGAGCCTGACGAATTCGCACCTCCGCCTGTTCCCCGCGTGGCGCCGAATGGCGTGAAGTGGCTTCCGGTTCCGGTGTGGGAGAGGCCAGGAAGCCTAACCAAGGACTGGTTGTGGGCTGGTTTCAGTACGCGGTTGGGCGGCCTGAGCCGGGCCTATTGTGCGGAGGATGCACCGGGGGAGCTGAATCTTGGTTTTACGGCAGACGACGCGCGAGAGACCGTGTCCGCTAACCGACGCCTGTTGGCCGAAGCCGTTACCGGAAATGAAGGGACACCGCTGGTGACCATTCGCCAGATTCACTCCAGCGTTCTGGTGCTTTCGGGTGGGAAAGATGCGCTCCGCGAGCGACCTTGTAAGGGCGACGGCCTGATAACCGATCAGCCCGGTGTGCTGTTGGGAGTCCAGACCGCCGACTGCATTCCGGTGCTGGTGGCCGACCGCAAACGGCGCGCAGTTGCCGCCTTTCATGCTGGGTGGCGCGGCACCGTCAAGCGGATTGTCGAAGGCGGGGTGGGGCGGATGCGTTTGGAATTCGGATCACACCCTGAGGATCTCATTGCCGCCATCGGTCCCGGAATCGGGCCCTGCTGCTACTCGGTAGGCGAAGAGGTGCTCTCCAGTTTCGAGGCTCAGTTTCTTTATGGTCGCGAACTTTTCCGCGATGTGTATTCGACCGACGCGGTGCGGACCAAGTACCCCATGCTGTTTCTCACGCAGCGAGCTCCGGGGCACTCGCCCATTGGCCCCGGCCTGCACCTGAACCTGATTGAGGCCAACCGCCGGCAGCTGCTGGATGCGGGACTCAAGCCGCGCTCGATCCAGGTGATCGGCGGCTGTACCAACTGCCATCCGGAGCTGTTCTTCTCCCATCGCGCCTCAAAAGGGCATGCGGGGAGGATGATGAGCGTGATTGGTATCCGTCCCTAACCACCCCACTATCCCGGAGTTCTCAATGGCCTGGAAAACCATTCAATCGGCTTTCTGGGGCGCAGCGCTACTTGCTGCTCTTTCCGTGAGTGCACAGCCACCAGCGCCAGATCCCGCGCCGTTAGGCAAAATGGTTGACCTTGGCGGCTATCGCATTCATCTTTACTGCACAGGAAGAGGAAAACAGACAGTTGTACTCTCGCCGGGAGGCGGGGATTTTTCATTCGCGTGGTATTTGGTTCAACAACGGCTACAAAGCTCTGCGCGTGTCTGTTCATACGACCGCGCGGGCAGTGCGTGGAGTGATCCCGGACCTCAGCCGTTGACGTTGCGAGAGGAAGCGTATGAATTGGAATTAGCCTTGAAGCTCTCTGGCGAAAAGGGACCCTACATTCTGGTAGGACATTCGATTGGTGGCTTGGTCGTCAGAACCTTCGCAGAAGGGTATCCGGATGAGACTTCCGGGATGGTTCTCGTCGATGCGCCCAGCCCGGATGGAACGATGGGGTATTACGGAAAATTGGTTCGTGTTCGCGACCTTGCGAAACGAACGATTCCGCCGGTTCAGACGATGAAAACGAGTCCTCCAATTCCAATTAGCGATGCGGAGCGAGAACAAGCCCTGAAATACAAGAGCCACAAGATTCATCCACCGTTCGACCGGCTCCCTGCGGCGATTCAAAACCTTCAACTATGGGCGCAAATGTTGCCGCCGAAGGTCGCGCAAAGTGAGAAGGATGATTACGCCCCTGAGGAATGGCAATTTCTCTATGAACTCCAACAGTTCGGACACCCTCTCGGAGATAAGCCCCTCATAACGATGATCGGGATGAAGGAAGCTGAGGACAGGCCCTCCTCCATGTCGGCGGAAGAGTGGCACACGCTGCACGAGGAAAAAGTCGAGCAGAAAAGAGCGTTTGTAACCCTTTCAACAAATAGCAGAGCGGTTGAGGTTCAGGACGCTGGCCATTCGATCCATCTAGAAGATCCTGATGCCGTAACCAATGCGATTCACGACGTGATGGATGCCGCTCTTCACAATACCCACCTGAAGCAGTAACCCTTATAGTCTTTTCGATTGGCAGCGGTCTGCTCATGAATGGGTCCGCGCCGCCATTCGATGATACGATGGTGGGCTGTCCAGCCAGAAAGTTTCTGAGGAGTCACCTGCCATGAGAAATGCCGCGGCCGCGAAGCCTATCCGCGCGAAAAGTGAATCACGCCTCGGTCCGCTCTGGGGCGGTATCACTATTCTGCTGGGCGCTCTGTTTCTTGTGTGGCCCGCGATCTATAACGGCTTTCCGCTGCTCTATCCGGACTCCATGACTTATCTGGACGATGGGCGCACCGTGGCGCGGGCAATCTTTCTACACCAATTTTCTGCGTACTACGGGATGCGGTCGTTCTTCTACAGTCTGGGCATTCTGCCGTTTCACTGGAATGTCTCTCCCTGGCCAGTGGTTGGATTGCAATGCGTCCTGGTGGCTTGGGTTCTCTGGCTTGTGGTGCGGTCCATTGCGTCAGGGCACGCGGTCGCGCGTTATCTGGCGGTGGTTCTGCTGCTCAGCATTCTGACGGGCGTCAGTTGGTATTCATGTTTCGTCATGCCCGATATTCTGGGCCCGCTTGCCTATCTCGCCATCTATCTTCTGGTGTTCTCTCCCGAGAACCTCTCGCGCGTTGAGCGATGGGCTCTCTATGGCGTTGTTGTATGGGGAGTCACCGCCCACTCGTCGCATCTTCTGCTGGCAGGCGGGCTATGGCTTCTGCTGGTGGTTTTCGCAGCATTCGAGAGGCGCAGGTTTCTCAGCCGCATCAAGGCGTTGGGTATGGTGGCAGGAATTCTAGCGGTCGCCGCCGTGGTCCAACTGGCTCTCAACGGATATCTCTACGGCAAGCCTTCGTTGAACGGTGAGCGGCCGCCATATCTGATGGCGCGTATTATCGCCGATGGTCCTGGACGCACCTATCTCGAAAAGAATTGTTCGCACTTGAAATGGGCGGTCTGCAACCATCTCGCGCAACTTACGGAGGATGCCGATGAGTTTCTGTGGGGGCCGGATGGGCCGTACTCCAGCGCTTCAGATGATGATCGCGAGTTGATGACGGAGCAGGAGATGCCCCTTGTGCTGGCAACCATTTACGCCTATCCGCGCGAGGAGTTTGCGAAGGCGGAAGCAAATTTTCGGGATCAGCTGATGGCTTTTGGCATCTATGGCTTCGATCCCAGCCCCTGGCTCCTCGACCAATTCAATGCGACGCTCCCGAAGGCGCGTGCAAGTTACGTGGGCAGCCGGCAGGCACGCGATCTTCTCCCCCTCGACTTGATGACTGCAATCCAGTCCGGAACCGTTTCGGTTTCGCTTGGCGTGATTGCCGCGTCAATTCCGTTTCTCTGGCGCCGCCCTTCGCCACGGCTGGCCGGCCTGAGTGTCTCAGTGGTATTCATCGTAATCACCAATGCCTTCGTCACAGGCGTGTTGTCGACCGTCGACGATCGATACGGCTGCCGCGTGATCTGGCTGATACCTTTTCTGGCCACGGTTTTCCTGCTGGATTGGCTCAATCAGTGGGAGACCGCGAAGGGAAGTGGATCGGGCGCCGGACCGGGATTGTCGGTCTGAATCCGGCTCCTGCTGAATGAGCCTCAATGAGAAAGGCACTCTCCGGAATCAGGATGGAGACTCAGGAGGCGCTGGCAGCGGCCTCGTCTGGATTGACCAGGTCGCGGAGTTCCTTGGATGGCTTGAAGTAGGGCACACGCTTGGCTGGAACCTCGACACGCTCTCCGGTCTTGGGGTTGCGTCCGATGCGCGGGTTCCGCTGGCGGATGCGGAAGGAGCCAAAGCCTCGAATCTCAATCTTGTCGCCGCTCTGCAGAGCCCCGATCACTGACCCGAAAATGGTCTCCACAATGACCTCACCGTCGCGGCGGGTCAGGTCGCCAAGTCCGGTCACTTTTTCCACCAGGTCTGCCTTTGTCATATCCCTTTGGCCTCCGCTCACAGCATAACCGCATTCCGCTGGCAATGTGTCAAAAAGAACTCTAACCTTTGGGTTTCGAGTCCTTTCCCGTCCACAATTTGAATGATAGCGCCCGGCACATGCAATCCTGCAGTCCAAATTCGACCGCCGGGTCCGCCGTCGAAGTATATGATGACCAGAGTCCTTCTGGAAATCAAGTCCATCTAATAGTCAGGACCCCAGGCGGTGATCGGCGTCGTGAGCCAGTTTCCAAAGTACAGCATTGTCATTCCGGCCTATAACGAGAGCGCGCGTATTCTGGCGACGCTCAATGCGGTGCTGTCTTATGTCCATGCTAACGGCTGGCAGGTAGAAATAATTGTGGTCAACGACGGTTCCGGCGACGAGACGGTGGAAGTAGTAACTAATTTTGCCAAGACCGCGCCGGAAGTCAGATTGATTGAAAATCCCGGGAACCACGGCAAGGGCTACAGTGTTCGCCACGGACTTTTGCAGGCTCGCGGCGAAGTGGTGATGTTTACAGACTCCGATCTGTCGGCGCCTATCGAAGAGGCGGAACTGTTATTTGCGGCGATTGCGAATGGGGCAGACATAGCCATCGGATCGCGATGGCTGGAGAGCAGGCGCCAGACGCACCGGCAGCCGCTCTATCGGCAGTTTTTCGGGCGCTGCTTCAATGCGGTCACCCGCGCGGTAATGGGCCTGCGCTTTGCCGATACACAGTGCGGCTTCAAAGCATTCACTCGCGCGGCCGCGCAGACGATCTTCCAACTGCAGACCATCGAGGGATGGGGGTTCGATCCGGAGATTCTGTTCATCGCCCTCAAGCGCGGCTACAAGATTGTGGAGGTGCCGGTGAGTTGGGCCCACGATGAGCGCACCCGCATGAGCTACCTGAAAGACGGCGTGAAGATGCTGGAAGAGATCGCTATCATTCGATGGAACGCCCTGCTCGGACGCTACGACAGAAAGGTGGAGCGCATTCATCGCGCCCCGCAGGCCAGGTAGATGGAGCCGACCCCGCACCAAGTCGAAGTGGTCCGCATCATCGCTGCAGTCGCGTTTGTTCTTTTGATCGGGCTCATCGTGTGGCGACGCTCGCGCCGTCGGCGATGAATGAGGCTGACTGAGTAGCTTCCTTGTCCTGGTTATCCTCTGGAGTCCATCGCCCGCGGAATGGTAGGGTGGAACCGAAACCCCTGGAGGCAGCTTGCACGCTCATGGCCGCCGGTTTTCATTGAATAAACGGTCCCGTCTGAGAAGGATGGGTGCGTTTATTTTTGTCGTGGTTGCGGCGGTATCGCTGTGTGGTGCGCTGGACTGGGCCAAGGCAGAAGCACAAACCTTTGACGCCACCAATCTTCGCGAGCCTGTCGACCTGGGCGCTGCCTGGCTGGTCCATGCTGGAGACGATCCAGCCCATGCAGACCCCAAGTTCGATGACTCGCATTGGACGCCCTTCGATCCTCACCACTCGATCAAGACGGTTTTCCCAAACAGTGATCCGGAGTTGATCTGGTACCGGCTGCGCGTGAAGGTGAGTCCGGATCAAACCGGTCTTGCTTTGAGGGAGTATGCCATTTCGCGGGCCTGCGAAGTCTATGTCAACGGCGAGCGCCTCATCTCCGTCGGCCAGATTACGCCTTTCGTTCCCTACACACTGGATGCCAGAACTCGTCGGCGCATTCCGGACCGCATGGTGGCCACCGGGTCCCTGGTAATCGCAATGCGCGTTCATATTGCGAAGACAGAGTGGAGGACCGATCAGGCTCCGGGCTACTATGCCACCAACCTGACGATAGGACAGGAGAACTCTCTTTACCAGAGCGATTGGCTTGCCATCATCGGCGAAAACGCATTCCTTTGGATGGATCGCTTGATGGGCATCGGCCTGGGTATTGTGGCGCTGGTGCTTTTTGTCGCACAGCGCCGTCAACCTGAATACTTATGGATTTCGACCGCAGGACTTCTTCGGCTCGCGGAAGCCCCGGTGCCTGCAATTTCCCTGTTTCACAATGTACCCGCAGTGTGGCAGCTTGTTGAAGATTCACTGCAGGTAGCGACGCCATTCGTCATGGTCTCAATGTACTTCGCGTTCGTACACCAGCGCGTTGGCTGGCGATGGCGAATCGTGCTGGTACTTACCGGGATCGTGAACGCCTTCACCACCATGCAAGGCATTCTCTTTGGCTTTCCCTTGCCTCTTCAACTCTTCGGCAATCTCCCCTTCATCATCATTCTCTCCGTCGTCATCCCTATCGTGTTGGCGGTGCATGTTCGCCGCGGCAATCGCGAGGCAGGTATCCTGCTCATTCCCGTTCTTCTCTTCAGCCTGTACATTTATGCCGAAGTCGTGTTGGGCACGCTCTTTCAGTTCACAGCCTGGAAGGAATTTGCCGTACGCGGCTTCGCCCTGGTTGAGCGTTTCCCCGCGGGCCCGTTCGCCGTGTCGCTTGCCAACGTGGCAGGGATTCTCTCCTCGCTCTCTCTGGCCATCATTATGCTGATCCGTTCGTCCGTCATGAGCCGGCGCCAGGCACTGCTTGATAGCGAACTGGCTGCCGCACACGAAGTGCAGAAGCTCCTGGTACCTGAGCACCGCGGAAATGTCCCTGGCTTCACTATCGAATCGATCTACGAGCCCGCGCAGCAGGTCGGCGGCGACTTTTTCCAGGTTTTGCCATCGGTCGATGGCGGCCTGGTGTTGGTGGTGGGGGATGTGGCGGGCAAGGGTCTGCCTGCCGCGATGCTTGTCTCTGTGATTGTGGGAGCCATTTGCGGATTCAGCGAGTACACACAGGATCCCTCCGAGTTGCTTGCCGGTTTGAATGAGCGCCTGGTGGGGCGCGCAGGTGGCGGCTTCTCTACGGCGCTGGCCGCACACATTGCGGCCGATGGGCGCGTGATCCTGGCCAATGCCGGTCACCTGCCGCCTTATCTTGATGGGAACGAAGTGAGGTCGCCCGGCGCGTTGCCGCTGGGTGTGGTGGGCGGTGTGCGCTACGAGACAACCGAGTTCCGCATTGAGCCGGGCAGCCGGCTCACTTTCTATTCCGACGGGGTGATTGAAGCGCAGAACCAGAAAGGCGAGCTGTTTGGATTCGAGCGCGGACGGGAGCTTTCAACGCAGCCGGCTGCGGCAATTGCTGAGGCGGCGAAGAAGTTCGGCCAGTCCGATGACATTACGGTGGTGACGATCGAACGCGCCGTAGTGGTGGCGTCGGCAGCGTAGATTTGCCTGTGGGGAGGCGTCAGCAAGGCCCGGCGGTTTGCGCCCACGTTTAATATCTCCGATGATACAATGTATCTACGGGAGGGTGTATGCGGGCTCAAGTGCTCAAATGGGGAAACAGCTTGGCTGTGAGGATCCCAAAGCCCATAGCTGAAGACGCTCATTTCCAACTGGGTGATCCGCTAGAGATCGCAGTGGCTGCCGATGGGGTTGTGCAGTTGCATCGGGTAGTAGAAATCCCGACCTTGGCCCAATTGGTGGCCCAAATTACCCCCGAGAATCGCTATGAGGAGATTTCTCTTGGGCCGGAGATTGGAAGGGAAGTCATCGAATGGTGAGCCAGTACGTTCCGGACACTGGCGACATTGTCTTTCTGGATTTTGATCGGCAGGTGGGCCGGGAACAGGCAAAGCGCAGGCCCGCCCTGGTATTGACCGATTTCCGCTATAACCGGGCCAGCGGTTTGGCCGTGGTGTGTCCCCTGACCAGCAAAGTCAAACCGTACCCCTTCACGTTGCCCATCACCGTTGGGAATGTGGAAGGAGCTGTACTCGTCGACCAACTGAAGAGCATGGATTGGGAGCGTCGCGGCGCGGAATTTCATTCCAAAGCCCCGGCCAACATGATCGCCAAAGTGCGCCAGTACATTGCGGTTCTACTGCAAATTCCAATCAAGTAGTTGTGGGTGGTTGCTGTTCTTCATCTCCCAGATCTCAGAATCGAGATGTGGGTCACCTTGCGAACTTTGCGGATTCAGAATTACGGCCTGATTTCAACCGGCGTTCCAACCGGAACCAGATTCCATATCTCGTCGATCTCGTCGTCGGTCACGGCGATGCAGCCCAGCGTCCAATCGTAGAGCCGATGCTTTGCGCCCAACCACCCCATGCCATTCGGGAGGCCATGAATCATGATGGCTCCGCCGGGCGCAACTCCTAGGCGGGCGGCACGCTTGCGATCCTCAGCGCTGGGATAAGAAACATGCAGCGCTCGGTGATAATGACTATCAGCGTTGCGGGCGTCGATCACGTAATGCCCCTCCGGCGTTCGCGCGT
The DNA here is from genome assembly GCA_049521035.1 of Occallatibacter sp. GTDB lineage: Bacteria > Acidobacteriota > Terriglobia > Terriglobales > Acidobacteriaceae > Telmatobacter. The sequence continues at coordinate 23,265 of JBEKPF010000073.1, forward strand.
CCCCTTCGCGCTCTTTGGGCGCTAGACCGCCCTGTCCCAGCGCCACTTTATAGGTTTTGATAACTTTGCCCGCGGCCAGTAGCTCAAGGGCATGGTCCTTTTTCAGAATCAATACCGAGTCAGCCTTTTGCGTTGAGGATGGTTCCGGTGTTGGCGTTAAAGCGGTCGAGCGGTGTTGTATGAGGAAAGCGCCTACGAATACAAAGAGAGGCGCAATTGTGGCCGCGATTCGATGGCGCTTCATTGACCCAAATTTACTCCACTGGCTTGAGCAAGAGACGCCTAAATTCGATTGGGGCAACTATTCTTCTACTGTCTACGCAGTGGCCGCGTTAGCCTCCTGCTGCAATCCTCTTGCTTCAATCTCAAATTCGCGTATCTTGTACTTCTGAATCTTGCCCGAAAGTGTCGCCGGAAAATCGTCGACAAAGCGGATGTGCTCGGGAATCTTGTAGTACGCGATCTGTCCCTTGCACCATTCCCGAATCTCTTCCTCAGTGGCTTCCATACCGGGCCGCAGGCGCACCCACGCGGCAACGATCTCGCCTAGGCGCGCATTGGGAATGCCGACGACCTGCGCCTCGTCCACCTTGGGATGCGTGTAGAGGAACTCCTCCACCTCGCGCGGATAGATGTTTTCTCCGCCGCGAATGATCACGTCGCGCGAGCGTCCGGTCAGGTGGATGCAACCGTCCTCATGCATGATTCCCAGGTCGCCGGTGTGCAGCCAGCCGTCAGCGGCGATCACCGTTGCCGTGCCTTCCGCATCGCCGTCGTAGCCCTTCATGACCGCATATCCGCGCGCACAAACTTCGCCCTGCTCGCCTACTGGCAGCGTCTCGCCGGTCAGGGTGGACACAATCTGGATTTCGGTTTGAGGCATTGCGCGACCGACGGTCTTTACGCGAATCTCGATCGAGTCCGCGGCGTCGCTCATGGTCACTACGGGCGAAGTCTCCGTCTGTCCGTAAGCGATCACCAACTCCCCGCAGTGCATTTCGCCGAGTACGCGCTTCATCAGCTCCACCGGGCAGGGTGCCCCGCTCATCATTCCGGTCCGCAAGCTGGTCAGATCGTAACTCGCAAAGTCGGGCAGCGCCATCTCCGCCACATACATCGCTGGGACGCCGTAGACCGAGGTTGCTCGCTCGTCGTGGACTGTCTTCAATGTGGCGCGCGCGTCGAAGGTCCAGTTCGGCAGCAGGATCGCCGCGCCGGAGTTCACCGCAGACATGGTCCCGATCACGCAGCCATAGCAATGAAAGAGCGGCACCGGCAGGCAGATGCGATCCTGTTCTGTGTAGTGAAATCCCTGAGCCAGAAACTGCCCGTTGTTCACAATGTTGTGATGGGTCAGCATCACACCCTTCGGCATGCCGGTGGTGCCGGAGGTGTACTGAATGTTCGCCACGTCATCCATGGCAACACGCGCGGGCAACTCCCCCGGTGCATCCCTCAGAGCCGACCACTCCGGGGAATCGAAGTAGATAGTGTGCTCCAGTTCCAGATCGAGCCCGTGCTGTGCACGGCCGAGGATTTCCTCGTAATCCGCACGTTTGTCCCTGTGCCACAGAAAGAGCGCTTTCATGCGAGATTTTTTGAGTGTGTACTGCAACTCGTGCGAGCGGTAAGCCGGATTTACATTTACCAGCGCTGCTCCAGCCCGCGCACAGCCCATGTGCATCACGATCCACTCAATGCAGTTGGTCGACCACAGACCCACGCGGTCGCCGCGCCGTATGCCCAGCGACCAGAGCCCCCGGGCCATGCGGTCCGCCTCATCGCTCAGTTCAGCCCAGGTCAACCGCTGCGATTGATGGCATGAAGCCACCGCCAGGCGATCACCAAACCGCTCAGCGGTCCGATGCAGCAAGCCGCCGATGGTCAATTCCAGCAGTGACTGATCTGGTCCACGCGCGTAGCTGAGAGTACAAAGGTTCTCTTCGACAGGCATCATTCAAGCCTTGGAACAACGATGCGAAGTGTACACCGTTGCACCCAGCGAGAATGTGTGATCCAGCACACAAAGCAGAGAAAGGAGTGCTAGTCGGAGTGGGCTCCAAAATGATAGACCAGGCCTGCACCCAGGCGCAGATCGTTCTGCGTGTTGTTGCCATTGTTGGGCAACTCGGTCCTTACGTAGCTTGCCTCCAGCACGCGAGCGCCAATGTGCCGGGTGAGGAAGATGCTGAAGCCGGCGCCTGCCTGAATGGCGAGCGAGTCAGCGGTGGGCACTGTTCCAGACGTGACGGGGAAGACGCCGTCGAATGCATGTACGCCACCGAAGAGCCCTTGAGCATAGATCTGGAAGCGAGGTCTTTCTCCCGGTGCACTCCAGACTGTATAGGTATAGCGCGGGCCGCCCATGAACGAAATCTTGTTGATGTCAACGCCCGGCGTGACGTTGGAGGCATGGTCGCCGGTAAAAGTAGCAGCGATGCCGAAACCCTTCCAGAAAGTCACCGCTCCATCCACCCCGCCACCCTGCAGCCAGAAGCAGCCGCAGTTGCCCGGGGCGAGCTGTGCCCGCTCGGCATCATAGGTGATGCCCAGATCGGTGGAGACCTTTCCATTGCTAGAGCTCTGTTGCGCCCAGCAAGTAACGGCGGCCAGCAGGCATGTGCCTGCAAGGAATACGCCGCCGCGAATCGAAAGCCTCATCCCATGCATCTTCATCCGTCTCCTTGTTACTCAACTGTGAGGGTGACCGTGGCAGAGTGCGTGAGAGCACCCGAGGTTCCGGTTACGGTCACTGAATAATTCTGCTGCTGCTGAGCAAAAAAACCGCTGGACGATCCGCATCCGCTGATACCGGCGACTGCTGCAATGCCGGCAACAAGCAACAAGAGCATCGATAGCATACGGCCCAAGTGTTTGCCTGTGCGTCTCATTCTGCCGGCAAAGGGCAGCAGGATTAACGCCAGCGCAAAGGGTGCCACGCGGCTTGCGACACCAGGGTTCGATTTTCGGTGTGAACCGGTCTTGTCATTCCTGGCGGCCTGCACATTCGGATGCAGGTTGGCGGGGTTGATGCCGGCCTGTGTCTGCGGAACATCGACCGTCAGTGTGACCGTGGTGGAGCCCTGACCTGCCGTGACCGAGGCCGGCGAGAAGGTATAGGTTGCACCTTCCGGCAACCCGGTGGCTGTGAATGTGATTGCCGTGGGGAAGGTGGATCCGTCAATTGGATTCACGGTGAAGGTGAACACTGCCGAGCCGCCGGGCTTCACCGTGCTCGTCTGAGACGAGATGGTGAAGCCGAAATCCTCCACCTGTTGAGTGAACACGCTGCTGGCAGCTGCCAGGAAGTTTGTGTCGCCTCCATAGGATGCCGTTATGGTGTGTGAGCCTGCAGTCAGGCTGGAGATGGCGAATGTGGCCACTCCGCCGGAAAGTGTGCCCGTGCCCAGAGGCGTGGTCCCATCCAGAAAGGTGACCGCTCCGGTTGGTGTGCCCACGCTCGAAGTGACGGTTGCTGTGAATGTGATTCCGTCCTGCACTAGGACCGGATTCACGCTGCTGGCAACGGCAACTACGGATTGCGCCTTGTTGATCGGGATGGTTTCGGTCACTTGTGGCGCGGCCGCGTAGTTGCTGCTGCCGGGCTGGTTGGCGGCGAAGATGACCGAGCCTGCGCCGGTGATGGTGAGTGCGTTGCCGTTGAGCGTGGCTGGACCGGAGATAACGCTGAAGACTACTGGCAGGCCTGAGGATGCGGTCGCACTCAGCGTGAGCGGAGCGACTCCGAAGGTCACTCCAGCTGCGTCTGCGAGAGTGCCGGCAGAGAGACTGATGGTCTGCGGTTGATTGTTGACCTGCAGCGTGACGCTTGCAGTCGCGGTGGTGTAGTCGGCGGTATCCGTCGGAGTGAAGGCAACGGAGAGCGTGTGTGAACCCGCAGTTAGGACAACGCCGGCGGGCGGGTTGTAAGCAAATGCTCCCGTGACCGTGGAGCTGGCATCAAGCTGAGTTGCGCTGAGCGCGGTTCCGTAGGTGATGGATGCCGGGGAAGGCCAGACGATGGGCGGCGTGGCTTGGTTAACGGTGATCGTGACAATCGTTGACGAGGTGGAGTAGTCGGTGGTATCGGCGGGAGTGAAGGTGACAGAGAGCGTGTGCGGTCCGGCGGTGAGAACAGTTCCGGCTGCCGGTGTGTAGACAAACGCGCCGGCCACGGTTGCGGAAGCATCGAGTTGTGCAGCGCTGAGCGTGGTGCCGTAAACGATGGCTGCCGGTGCTGCCCAGACGATGGCAGGTGCTGCCTGGTTCACGATGACCGTGACGGTGGCGGTCACGGTGGAGTAGTCGGTGGTGTCAGTTGGCGTCAACGTGACGGAGAGCGTGTGCGTTCCCGCAGTCAGGACTGTGCCGGCTGTGGGGGTATATGCGAATGTGCCGGCGACAGTCGAGCTGGCATCGAGCTGGGTTGCGCCGAGCGCGGTGCCATAAACGATGGCTACCGGTGCTGCCCAGGTGATTGTTGGAGTGGCCTGGTTCACTGTGATCGAAACCGTGGCGGTCGCGGTGGTGTAGTCAACGGTATCGGTTGGGGTCAACGTGACTGAGAGTGTGTGCGCGCCCGCGGTAAGGACCGTTCCTGATGGCGGGGTATAAGCAAATGAGCCAGCGACGGTCGAAGTAGCGTCGAGTTGAGACGCGCTGAGCGCGGTGCCATAAGTGACGGGCGCCGGCGTTGTCCAGGTGATTGTTGGAGTGGCCTGGTTGACGATCAGCGTGACGCTGGTTGATGCGGTGGTGTAGTCAACGGTATCGGTTGGGGTCAAGGTGACCGATAGCGTGTGCAGTCCAGCGGTGAGGACCGTTCCTGCCGTCGGCGTGTAAGCAAACGCGCCGGCGATGCTTGAAGTGGCATCGAGCTGTGTTGCGCCGAGAGCTGTGCCATAAGTGATGGGTGCGGGTGTTGTCCAGGTGATTGTTGGAGTGGCCTGGTTGACGATCAGCGTGACGCTGGTCGATGCGGCGGTGTAGTCGACGGTATCGGTTGGCATGAAGGTGACCGTGAGCGTGTGCGATCCCGCGGTCAGGATTGTTCCGGCGGGAGGGGTGTAAGCAAACGAGCCAGTGACGGTTGAAGTGGCGTTGAGCTGTGTTGCGCCTAGTGCGGTGCTGTAAGTGATGGGCGTCGGTGTTGGCCAAGTGACGGTGGGTGTGGCTTGAGTAATCGTCAGTGTACCGGTGGCAATGCCCTGATAGTTGGCGCTGCTGATTGTGCCAATCACCGTGTAACTGCCGACGGTCGTCGGTGGCGTGGAACTGCCGTTGTAGGTGAAGGTGACGGTCAGTCCCGTGAGGTTGGTGGTTGCTGTTGCGGAGAGTGGCGAGCCCGTATAAGTCTGGGTCAAGCTGCCCAGCGTAACGGTCGCGATGGCTTTGTTGATGGTGAGGGTATGTGTGCTGTCGCTGCTCGCGATGAGCGACGCTGCCCCGCTATAGGCTGCCTGAATAGTGTAGGTCCCCGCCCCAGTTCCAGCAGGCAGTATGTAGGTTACGCTGGCCGTGCCACTGACGACTGTGCCACTTGTAACTGCGGTGCCGACCTGCGTTGCACCTTGAAGCACTATAAAGGTGACTGTGCCGGCGTTTACAAGGCCGGATGGGCTGGCCACTACTGCCGACAGAGTTACGTTCTGCGCGGCAGTGTTGTATGTTGTCGTAGTATTGACCGCGGTGGTGGTGGTGGCTGCCGGGTTGACAATGAGCGTATGCACGTTGTCGCTGCTGGCGCTGAGCGATGCGGCTCCGCTATAGGTCGCTTGAATTGAATAGGCCCCCGCCGCAGTGCCAGCCGGCAGCACGTAGCCTGCGCTGGCAGCGCCGTTCGTCACGGTGCTGCTGGTGACCGGGACGCCGATCTGCGTGGTGCCCTGGAATACCGAAAAGGTTACCGTTCCGGCGTTGACCGCTCCTGAGGGGCTGTTCACCGTGACTGCCAGCGTTACATTTTGCGTGGCTGTGTTGTATGTCGCGGTGGCATTGGCCGCGGTTGTGGTTGTCGCTGCCTGGCCGATGGTGAGCGTATGAGAAGTGTCACTGCTGGTGGAGAGGGATACGGTCCCGTTGTAGGTGCCCTGAATTGTATACACGCCCGCTGCAGTTCCAGCAGGCAGCGTGTAACTCGCGCTTGCCGAGCCGTTCGTCACCGTGGTGCTGGTCACCGCGGTACCGACGGGCGTTGTGCCTCGAAGCAAGGTAAACGTCACAGTTCCGACGCTGACAGTTCCCGCGGGACTTGTCACCGTGGCAGCGAGCGTTACGCTTTGCGCGGCCGTGCTGTAATTCGCGTTGACGTTGGACGCATCAGTGGTGGTAGCCGCCGGGGTGACCGTGAGTGTATGCGTGTTGTCGCTGCTGGAGGCCAGAGTCGTTGTGCCGCTATAAGCGGCCAGGATGGTATACGTGCCGGCCGGAGTGCCGGCGGGCAATACGAAGCCTGCACTGGCCGTGCCGTTTACAACCGAGCCAGTGACCGGGACGCCGGTTTGCGTTCCACCCTGGGATACGGTGAACACAATGGTGCCCGTGTTCACGATCCCCGAGGTACCGGTGACGGTCGCGGATAGCGTCACAATCTGCGAGCTTTCACTAAAGGTTGCTGTTGCGTTGGCCCCCGTAGTGGTGGTGACCGCCAGCGTGACATCGAATGAGCCGCTGGTGGCCGAGATGACCAGAGGCGTTGGCGTGACAGCCGGATTCAATGTCAAGTTGGCCGTGAGGGTGTCACCAGTTCCGACCTGGCTGACCTGCACAGCGGAGTACGCGGCGATTCCGGTTGCGTCACTGATAGCAACGGAGCCGCCCGTGAGCGTTCCGGTTCCGTTCAATGTGAGCGGGATGGTGATTGTGGGCAGGGGAGTGGCCGTCACGATGAACGGATTGCCGCTTTCATTGA
>JBEKPF010000074.1:0-30931 GCA_049521035.1 Occallatibacter sp.
CATGGTGACTCTGGCCGAAGGCGTCGAGACCGAAGAACAGGCCGACATCCTCCTTTGGCTCGGTTGCGACCTGGGGCAGGGCTGGCTCTACGGGCATCCTTTGCCCGCCGATCGCATCCCCGAAATGGTCGAGGCGGCTGCGCAGACCCGCTCAATCCGAAAGCCCGCGCATACGAATGAGCCCATCTCCAGTCTGGAGTCAATGCCGGCGCAACACTTGGCCCAATTGCAGGCAATCTACAGCGGTGCGCCTGTCGGCCTGTGCTTTATCGACAAGAGTCTACGGTACGTCAGTCTCAACCAAAACCTCGCCGATCAGAATGGCGCCTCGATGGCAGCCCACATTGGTAGAAAAGTGCAGGAGATGATTCCTGAACTCTTCCCGCGAATCCTACCCTACCTTTTGCGCGCATTGCAAGGGGAAGCAATCTCAGATGTCGAGGTTTCGAAGCCGTCCCACACGCTTGGAGCGCCTGACCGGTGGTTTCTTGTGTCGTACCAGCCGGCCTTCGATGAAGCGCAGGAAGTGGTCGGAGTTTCTGCCGCCATCATGGATATTACTGAACGAAAACAGGCAGAGGAGACCATCCGTAGGTCCGAAGATCACTACCGGGAAATGGTTGAGAGCAATCCGCATTGCTGTCCGCAGTTCGACACTTCGTCACTCTCTTGTTGAACAATAGACAGCACACATCTAGAAAAAGCAACGTGCGCTCATCCGAGAGTCTTCACGTCAAGGCACCGGATTGTGGTTTACCGCGCGAATTCATCTGAAAGTGCAGAAGGAGAGGTGTGGGGGCGATGGCTGAACTTGCGGCAAGATCGGGGGGTATTGGTTCGCGGGATCTGTCGTTTGGCAGACCGATTGCTCAGTCAAAGGGTAACGAAAGACGGGCAGGAGTGCGACATCATGAATGTTGGATTTATCGGACTCGGGAATATGGGAGCGGGGATGTCTCGCAACCTGCTTAAGGCAGGCCACGATCTGATCGTTTACAACCGCACGCGAAGCCGCGCCGAGGAAATGCAAAGCCTTGGAGCAAGAGTCGCAGATACCGTCTCTGAAGCAGCCGTTGGAGTGGAAGCGCTTATCACGATGCTGGCGGACGATCACGCCGTCCGAGATGTGATCTTCGAATCTGGGCGTGCTATCGAATCGTTATCGGAGAGAGCGGTCCATATCTCAATGAGTACCATCAGTGTGGATCTGTCAAGGAGGCTTGCAAAGTCGCATGCGGAGAAACACCAGAACTATGTGGCCGCACCTGTTTTTGGCCGCCCGGAGGCTGCGGCCGCGGGTAGGCTGTTCATCGTGTCGGCGGGGGCAAGCGAACCGATGGAGAAATGTCGCAGCTTGTTTGCCGCGATGGGGCAAAGAACATTCATGATCAGTGAAGACGCACCTGCGGCCAACTTAATTAAACTCAGCGGAAATTTCCTGACCACCTCCGTTATTGAAAGCCTAGCCGAGAGCTTTGCACTGGTGCGGAAGACCGGCGTCGATCCACTGAAGTTCCTGGAAGTGCTCACAGAGTCGATGTTCTCGGCCCCGGTGTACAAGACCTATGGCGCGATGATCGCGGCAGACAACTTTGAACCGGTAGGTTTCAAGTTGCCGCTTGGATTCAAGGACAACCGACTGCTCCAGGCGGCGGCAGAGGAGGCGTCGGTTCCAATGCCGATGGTCAGCCTAATGCACGACCGATTCGTAGCCGCCCTGGCGCAAGGATTGGGAAACGCGGACTGGGCAGCTGTCGCCCGAGTCGCCTACAAGAGTGCCGGTTTGTAAGCACGGCAAGCGTCGACCGATTATGGAAGATGTCATCGGCAACATCATCGGAATAAAAGTCTCAATCCTGAATACGGATGGATTCGAGCAGGTTGAGATGCTAAAGCCGCGTGAGGTGCTCGATCGGCGGGAGCCAAAACAAGTACCCCTTGCATTCAACCGGGAGATTTCCGGGCTGTTTAGTCAGGTAAATCATCTGGCATGACGAGTCATCTCGATGAGAAGCGTGACTCGGGCAAGACAGCGAAACTTGTACGGATCTTCGACTCGCTGGCAAGCAGGCAGTGGTCAATCCTATCTTTAAGGAAAACATATGTCACGACCGAAAGGCTTCGGCATCGTTTGACGAACGCCGGAGGTGTCACGTCAGCCGTCGCTTCGGAGAGGAATCTTGTGCACCCACATCCCGAATCAGTACTCCGCTTTCTCTCCCTTCGCAGGAACCGAGGTCGGAACGCCCGGGGTGCCGGCATAGGTGATAAGTAGTACTGTGGGTTCGTCGCCCGACTTGCCTCGATGAATATCGTCAACGGACTCCCCGACGGCCTGGCCCTGATGAACGACCAGAGTCTTGCCGCTGTCCTTGTCCTGCAGCGTAAGAGTGCCGGACAGAACATAGACAACATTGGGGAACGGATGAGTATGCCACGGCAAGGCGGTGTGAGGTGGGATAGTCAGCTTGATCGTTGTGAGTTGAGGTTGACCCGTGGGATAGTGCGTGTAGGGTCTGCCATTCCAGGATTGAGTTGTCTGTAGCAGGATTTCGCCGTGACCGCTCGCTACGTTTTGAGGGCCGCTCTGAGCAAGGACGGCCGTCAAGAATGCTCCAGCGATGATGAGCGCTAATCCTCCTAAATGATATTTAGAAATCATGTCGATTTTCTCCATTGTCGTCAGGCTGTGGTGCGGTTACTTGTCGATCTCGATCTCTGATTCCCTAACGAGTAAGATTCAAAATAGCATTTTCGGTTGCTGGAATAAGAGAAATCTGGCTCTGTGCGTCCATTTGCGCTTTTTCCTCCTCTAATAGACAGAGGAGAATCACTGATGGAAAAACGAAAGCTTGGATTTGACGGGCCTGAGGTGCCAGTAATTTGTCTTGGAGGAAACGTCTACGGGTGGACCTTGCCGGAAACGGAGGCGTTTCGGCAGTTGGACGCCGCACTCGATTCCGGACTGAACTTTGTGGATACCGCCGATGTGTATTCGCGTTGGGTTCCAGGTAACAGTGGCGGTGAGTCGGAGACGATTATCGGCAAGTGGTTTGCGAAGACGGGGAAACGGAAGGACGTGATCCTGGCGACCAAGGTCGGCATGGAGATCGGCACCGACAAAAAGGGGCTGAAAGCTGCATATATTCGACAGGCGGTTGAAGATTCGCTGCTGCGCTTGCAGACCGACTATATCGACATTTATCAGGCTCACAAGGATGATTCGGAAACCCCACTGGAAGAAACGCTGGGCGTCTTCGACGAACTGGTGAAGCAGGGGAAAGTCCGGTATATCGGCGCGTCAAATTACAGTGGAGCGCGCTTGGCGGAAGCACTGGAAACGAGCCGCAGGCATGGGTTGGCAAGCTATATCTCGCTGCAGCCACACTACAACCTGGTGGAGCGCCAGGATTACGAATCGGATCTTCTGCCGGTGGTGGAGAAGTACCAGTTGGGCGTGATTCCATACTTTTCGCTGGCGGCGGGGTTTTTGACCGGAAAATATCGGAGCCAGCAGGACACGGAGAAGGCCGCGCGGGGAGCGATGGTGCAAAAATACCTGAATGACTGGGGATTCGCGGTGGTTGCGGCGCTGGATGAAGTGGCACTTGCCCACGGATCGACTCCGGCGCGTGTGGCGCTGGCCTGGCTACTTGCGCAGCCTGGAATTACGGCTCCAATTGCCAGCGCGACGACCGAGAAGCAGCTGGCCGATCTGGTTGAGGCGGCGAAGCTGAAGCTGGATGCGGAGTCGATTCAGAAACTGAATGCGGTGAGTGCGCGGAAGGTTACGGTGGAGGCTCTGGCCGGATAGGGACGGCAGATTCACTGCAGAAGAGGGGCCGATTCTGTGCGAAATCTGCGACAGAATCGGCCCCTCGAATTTGCCAGGCGCGGCCACGTCAGCAGACTTGGGAATCAGGTTCATTCCTTGGCTTGCCGCACTATTCTCATAAGCACTGCTCGAGTGTCCTGTGGAGCGGTAAGCTCGCGCAGGAAGTTGATGCGAGCGCCCGTGGCCCGCCTTTCGTGTTCAATAAGTTGACCGAGAAGCCATGCGACTCATTGAAGTATGGCTGCCTCGGCTGTTTCGATCTCCGCAGGATCCTGGCCAGCAGGATCAAGGCATCTACATGATCCGCGTTCAGGTGAGCGAGGATGCCGGGCACGGCGTTGACAAGCGGATCGGGTGTGTCGTAGAGGCGACAGAGCAAAGCACGCCCCGTCTCCGCCTACGATGCAAAGTTCGCGCCTATCCCAAGTGTTTGATTTTTTCCCGTAGACGCTTCGCAGCGACTTCCGGATCCTTCGCTCCATAGATTGCCGCGCCCGCAACCGCAATCGTCGCGCCTGCGGATTCAACACCTTCGATCCGCTCTGTATTGATGCCGCCCGCGACCGAAAACGGAATCTCAGCATTTCGGCCCACTTCCAGCAGCTTCTCAATTGAATACCCCGCCTGAGCCTGCTCATCCAGTCCCGAATGCAGTTCGACCCAGCTCACGCCCAATGCCTTCAGTTCCTTCATGCGCTTGGGCTTGTCGGCCACACCGATCATGTCAGCCACGACCGCCTTTCCATGCTCCTTACCGGCCTTTACGGCTCCCACAATCGTGCTGTCGCCGGCCAAGCCCAACACAGTCATGATGTCCGCACCCGCCTTGAACGCAATGTCAGCTTCCAGTTCGCCGGCATCCATCGTCTTCATGTCTGCAAACACCAGCTTTTCTGGATAGGCTGCCTTGATATCTGTAACTACGTTCATTCCTTCCTGTTTGATCAGTGGTGTTCCCAATTCGATAACATCCACATACGGCGCCACCTTATGGAGCAAGGACAGCGCATCCGGTACTGAAAGTAGATCAATTGCAAGTTGTAGCTTCATCGTGTACTCCTTTTCCATGTGCTGCAACAATTGACATCGGGAACAACCGGCCAGCGTAAGAATTGGCCAGTGATCCCAACAGAAAGACCAGGTTCCGAATGAGCCTGTCTGTTTATTCCAGATTTGCGTGCCGCTTCCATAACTCCTCCGCACTGGCGCCGCCCTCGCGCCACATTCCCTGAAACATTGCATCCATGATCAGCAGAGTGCTCTGCTCGAAAAGCGCCCCGGCATATTGCGCAGAGATGGCTCCGCCATGATCCTGCTTGGCCGCCGCCGGAATCACGACCACGCCTTGCGCGAGCGTGGCCAGTCTCGAACCGGGCGAGGCAGTCAGCGCCAAGACCTGCGCTCCGGTCTTCACGGCAACCTCGGCCGCATGCACTGGGCCAGCCGTCGTGCCCGACCCTGAAGCCACCAGGAGCAGATCGCACGGCCCGATCGCAGGAGTAGTTACCTCGCCGGCGACATGCACTACCAGGCCCAGATGCATGAGCCGCATGGCTGCCATCTTCAGCGCCAGCCCGGTGCGTCCCGCGCCCATCACGAACACGCGGTTGGCTACCTGAATCATTCTTTGCGCAGCAGCGATCTCTGGCTCGCTTACGGCTGCGAGCGTACGTTCCAGTTCAGTAAGAATCAGCTTCCGATCGAACGAATAACTTTGTGTTTGAACAGCACCAAGCGACACAACGTTCATAGCACTTCACCAAGCAAGTAAATGCTCAAACAAGTAACCCTGAGCGGCTGCTTATCGATCAGCACGTCCATATCCTCTTCCAACTGCTTGATTCCTGCCGACAGAATTGTTTGCAACTGGGATCGCGAGTAGGAATTGGATTTATTCGATGCCATTGCCGTGAGAGTCCTCCGAGTTCGTGTTCCGGGTTATTTAGGTGCGGCTTTTACTGGGGCAGACTTCCGTTTTACCGGAATACTTCTTGGTCGGCAATATGCCTTATGCAAGCTGATTGCCAAATCTCGGTGAGCCTCGCCAGGTAGTTGTCGGGGATTTGTTTTTCTTCCAACTGAAGGACTAGGATGCGTTCTCAGGATAGAAAAGACAGAAGACGAATGGTGACTGGATCCAAGTACCGTCCACGTTGAGACGCGTCGGAGCCTGGATATTCTCGCTCTCTCTTCATTTCTTGCAAACCATAAGCATTCATGAACGAACCATTTGCATTCATGAACATGGATAAATGCCACATTCTGCAGTAGCAGTGGCGTGCGAATTGCGTTGCGACGACCATGTATTCGCGTGGTGTCAGGAGAACCGTTTGAACTGCGAAAACAGGTGCGCACAATATCCAAATTGCTGTTCGCGGTTCGACACTTCGTCTCGATCGTGACGAATAGTAGACAGCACACCTCTCTGAAATACCCCGTGCACGCATCGGAGAGCCCTCACGCCAAGGCGCAGGATTGTGGTTTACTGCGCCAATTCATCTGAAAGTGCTGGAGGAGAGGTATGGTGTCGATTGCTGAGCCTGCGGCAAGATCGAGGGTTGTTGAGTCGCGGGAACCTGTCGTTTGGCAAACCGACTGCTCAGTCAGGTGGTCTGCCCGATCTTTTGTACTAGTACCGTGACCGCTTGATTAAGTAATTAAGTTTGAGACGCGCTTGCTTTCTGGTGAACCGCCACCGGATTGTGAGTTTGTCGGGGTTGGTGTGGCGATTCCAGGCTTTGGCTTGACGGCGCAGTGTGGAGATATCCCCAATCCTTCGTGTTCCCAGGCATTGACGACTGAAGATGCCAATCTCAATCTCAGCTTGGTTGAGCCAACTTCCATGCTTGGGTGTGTAGTGAACGGTAAAGCGATCCCACAACCATCCACCCAACTCTTCGCCGAAGCGATCCACCAACGCCTTGCGGTTATGGGTGCTCAAGTTGTCCACGACCAGATGGATCGTGGCGGCGGCGGGATAGTGCTCGGCGATCTCCAATATAAAAACGGCAAACTCGGGCGACGAGCGCGTGGGCGTCACTTTGGTAAAATGAACACGAGCCTTGGGCTCGATGCCGCAAAAGACGTTGGCCGTGCCGCAGCGCTTGTACTCACAGTCCCGTCTCGCCACCCGGCCAGGCCGCATCGGAATCGAAGGCCGCGTATCCTCATGCAACACCACCGGCTTTTCGTCGACGCAAACCACAGGCTCACGCTCTGACAGCGGCTTTTCGTATATCTTGAGCACGTCTTCCATCTTGAAGATGTACTCCTCATCCAACTTTTTGAAAGGCATACCTGGCCGGCGATTTCCAATTTCCCGCGATGCCCATGGCAGCAAACATCAGCGTCTGCGATGGCGACTCGGTCATTGCAGCGTTGCTATCGAGAGACGGCCGAGATATTCCGTGCCGCTGCGTCATATAAATGAGCGTAGTGCGTTTCAAGCCGAGTCTGGCGGCTGCGCCATCCCGGCCTCCGATCGCTGAGTTTGTCTTCCTGATTCCCACGTGCAGGATGGTCCCTATCGGCGGAAACAAGCCGCAGTCGTGGTAGCAGTTGGAAGCGAGTGAGCCTATTCGGAGCCATTCCCGAATTGGCGTTTCTGCAACGGATGCGACGAGTCGGCTCCTGTCTCCGATCACAGGGCCGCCTCAGTCGCGACAGGCCGGCAGATCCCGAACCGTTCCATCTTATAGATCAGCGTCGTGCGGGGCACGCCGAGTTTTGCAGCTGCTCCGTCCGATCCGCCCACTACCCAACCACGGTCTTCAAGTGCACTCAGGATCGTAGTCCGTTCGATCTCCTTCAGAGTAATTGGAAATGGATAAGAATTGACAGATTGAGACTCAGGCATTGGCCAGGGATTGGAGAGCACTCCATCCTTTGAAAGAATCACGGCACGCTCGATCCGATTTTGCAACTCGCGTATATTGCCCGGCCAGTCGTAAGAGCAAAGTGCAGACATCGTTTCCCGTGGAATGTGGTCGATTTGCTTTCTCACCCGGAGGCTAACAGTCTCGACAAAATGAGCGACCAGCGCCGGAATGTCCACGCGGCGCGCACGCAACGGTGGCACCACAATCGGAAACACATCCAGACGGTAGTAGAGATCGCTGCGAAATTCGCCTAGCTTTACCATCTCTGCCAGATTTCGGTTTGTCGCTGCCACCAGCCGAACGTCCACTTGATGAGTCCGATTGCTGCCCAGGCGTTCGAACTCCTGTTCCTGCAGTACGCGCAAAAGCTTCGGCTGCAAGGCCGCCGGAATGTCGCCCACCTCATCCAGGAAAAGAGTGCCTTTGTCGGCCAGTTCAAATCGGCCAATCTTCTGCGCGATTGCCCCGGTAAACGCACCTCTTTCGTGGCCAAACAACTCGCTTTCCAGAAGATCCAAAGGAATGGCAGCGCAATTCAGCTTCACGAAGGCGCGCCCACGCCGAGAGCTGGAGCTGTGAATGGCGCGCGCGATGAGCTCCTTGCCTGTGCCTGTTTCTCCCTCGATGAGTACGGTGGAGTCCGTAGGCGCGACGTGTTTGACTTGCTCCAGCACCCTTTCCAACGCAGGGCTGTTGCCTATGATCTCTTCAAATCCACGCGGGGAAGAGTATCGATCACAACTATTGAGCATCTGGGGAAAATCCATAGCGACCTCCTGCCATTCTGGTTCCTCAACTCATCGCTGCTCTCCTGTGATCCACTCACGGATGTATTCTGGGGAATTCCTGAGCTGGATGCCGTCTACTTCGCAGCGGCTAAGAAAGTTGACAACGTCTTGATCCACCAGCGTCAGGTCTTTCAAGTCCCAAACGATGCAGCTATCGCTGGCTTCTGTGCCGAGCAGCAGTTCGAACTCGACTATGTTTTCTGCGCCCATTCGACCTGTGAGATTGAAGACCAACTTTCCATTCGCGGCCCTCGTGGGGAATTCTCACCTGTGGGGACTCAATCACACTTTCTGTTTTTGCAATCGCTATGCCATTCCTAAAGTGCTGAAAATAGACCAAATTGAAGTTATGCTGACTTGCGACTATCGCAAATTTGCGAAAGTCGCAACGACGGACTCCGAAGGGGTTCGTTCAGGAAGGCACTTAATTGCCGGCTCTTGAGGGTTCTGCGGTCTTGAAGCGACTCTTGTTGATGTTTAGCGACCTGATCTTCGATTCCAGAGTTGATCCCGGGATGCCAAGTCTGATAGCGGCTCCTGACGGTCCCGACACTTGTCCTGCGCATTCGGCTAGTGCTGCCTCGATGATTGTTTTCTCCTGGAAAGAAGGCTTCCTCGATAGGCCAAGCCCCCTGTCCGGCTCAGTCGAAAGAGGTCGTCGAGAAAGCCAGCACTCGTCGACTGAGAAGTTCTCTGTTTCACAAACGATGACAGATCGCTCAATCACGTTCTGCAATTCCCGAATATTACCTGGCCAGGGGTACGCCTGAAGGAGTTCCAGACTTTTCTTGTCTACGCTGCGGATGCTCTTTCCGGCCTTTCTCGCAAATCGGTCGATAAAGTACGCAACCAGCATCGGAATGTCTTCCCGACGTTCCCGCAGAGGAGGCACCTCGATCGGAAAGACATTGAGTCGGTAGAACAGGTCGCTCCTGAAGGTGCCCGCCGCCATGGAAGCTTCCAAGTCGCGGTTCGTCGCAGCAATCAAGCGAACATTGGTTCGGATAGAACCAGTTCCACCGACACGCTCAAACTCATGCTCCTGAAGAACTCGCAACAGAGCAATCTGAGTCTCGGCGGGAAGCTCGCCGACTTCATCGAGGAAGATCGTGCCTCCTTCGGCCAACTCAAAGCGCCCGATACGCCGCTGGATCGCTCCCGTAAATGCGCCCTTTTCATGGCCGAACAACTCCGAGGCGATAAGGTCGCGCGGAATAGCAGCGCAGTTCACACTCACGAAGGCCCGCGAGGAACGTTGCGACCGCTTGTGGACCGCGCGCGCGATCAGTTCTTTGCCAGTGCCCGTTTCGCCGGTGATCAGAACCGTGGAGTCTGTGGGAGCAACCTTGGATACCCGAGAGAGTACTGACCGGAGGGCGGGAGAAGTGCCAACGATCTCCTCGAACATTGACGACTGGTCGATTTCCTCCTTCAGAGCCAGATTCTCTCGGAAGAGTTGATCTCTTAAGCCTTTAATCTCCTCGAAGGCTTTTCGCAACGCCTCTTCGGCCCGCACGCGCTCGGTGACGTCCATCATGGTACACACGAATTGCTCCACGTCCCCGGATGCATTCAAAACAGGATGGCCAAAAGTGTGGGTGTATTTAATAGTGCCATCCGGAAGAACGATTCGATGATCCACTACGTAATCTGACTTTTCCCTGGTTGCTCGATCCTTTGCCTCTTGCACTTTGGCTTGATCCTCGGGATGCATGCGGTGCAGCCGGTCTTTCCAAGCTGACAGGCCCTTTTTTGGGTCAAAGCCATATATGCGATACCACTCCTCGGACAGATATAAGGCATCCCATCCTGGCACGCTCCAGGCCCCGCTCCCCGTATGCGTGAGCCTCTGCGCTTCTGCCAGATAACTCTCGCTCCGCCTCAGCGCTTCGCCCGCCTGCTTTGCTGCGGTGACGTCTGTCACGGCATCCACAAATTCGAGGTTGTCCGATGAATTCTTCGGCACCATCTCTACAACATGAAGGTGTTTGACCGATCCTCTGCTGCGGAGTTCGTTCCCGTCGAGCCCGGCTTCCGCCGACGTCGCATCCGCAACTTCGAACGACGCGGGATGCTCTACTGCAGGAGCTTCCATTGCCCAGATTGAAGATGCCGCCATGCTTTACCTCAATTCGTTTCTCCCTAATTACTTGTAGCTCACGTACCGAGCCCTGGGTTAAGCGCTAACTTCCGCTTCGTTCTCTTGCGATCGATTCGCAGAAGCATCAATGCGCAATTCTTGTGCAACGGTTTGTTGCTGCTGCATTCAGATCTTCCCGTTCTTGCCTTGGATTATGGAACTTGCTCCGTCTTCGCAATACCCCAAATCGAGCCGGGTGCCGGCACTATATATTGGGTCTCTTGGATACTCTTTTTGGTTGGCAAACACCCGCTAAGTAGGGTGAAGACTAGCTCTTTGGAGTCGGAATATCGATGCGCTTCCATCCAAAAAGGCGAGCGTCTACCGACCAGGCGCCAGGTCCGATAAATGCCAGGGCGGCGCCAACGGTTCCCAACAGGATGTGAGTCCATGGGTCTACGGGCTGCGATAGTGCTTGCCATAGCTCGATCAACGCCACTATCGCTCCCGCGAAGGGGGTCCATAATCCAACGAGAAGAAGCAGCCCAGCACCGGTCGCGGCCAAATTCAGTATGAATGCACCCATTTGAGGTTCGCCCCAAAGGATGCTGATTCCCTGAGCTATCAATGCTGCTCCGGCAACCATCCGCATCAGCAGAAGCCCCGCGCCAGGCCAACCGCGGGCGAATGTTGTGAAAAGTCGTCGCAATGAGTCCCACGTCAAGCGTAGGAAATTCCTGATGCGTC
The DNA here is from genome assembly GCA_049521035.1 of Occallatibacter sp. Classification (GTDB taxonomy): domain Bacteria; phylum Acidobacteriota; class Terriglobia; order Terriglobales; family Acidobacteriaceae; genus Telmatobacter. The sequence goes on from JBEKPF010000074.1 coordinate 11,329, forward strand.
TGGAAGCCCCAAATTAGGTAGGCGCCGGCACTCTTTCGAGTTGCCTAGAATTCGATGATTCCGCGCCGCAACCCGATCATTGCCGCGTGGGTGCGATCGTTGGCACCCAGTTTGGAGAGGATGTTCTTGACTCGACCCTTGACAGTTTCTTCCGCGATCGACAATCGATCGGCAATCTGCTTGTTGGCGTTCCCTTCGGCGATCAAGTGCAAGACACTGATTTCGCCGGGTGTTAGGGCATCATCGGTTGCGTGTTCGGCAAGCTCATAAGAAATCTCAGGGGAAACGGTTTTCTTGCCGACATGGATAGCACGGATCGTATCCAGCAGCTCTTTGTGCAGAAGAGTCTTCAACAAGTAGGCCCGGGCACCTGCTTTGAGGGCGCGCAGAACCTGTACGTCACCAGTGTAGGTGGTCAATACAATGATTCGCGCTTCGGGAAACTCACCGCGAATCGCCATGATCGCATCGAGGCCGTTCATTTCCGGCATCTGCAAATCCATCAGGGTGACATCCGGTCGGTGGATGCGAAACTGCTGGATGGCTTCCCGCCCATTGGAAGCTTCGGCGACCGTTGTCATATCCGGTTCGTCGGCGACGAGTCCAACGATCCCCTTGCGCACGAGGGGATGGTCGTCGACTGCGAGAATGCGAATCAAACCCGAGCCTTCAGTCATGATTTGGTTTCCGCCTGTGTCCCAGATCGCCCGGAACCGGAACGGTCATTGGCACGCGAGTAAGCAATAGGGGCAGGAATGCTGAGCTCGATCTCCGTGCCGGAATCGAACTCGCTCCACACGTCCAGGCGCCCACCTACAAGTTTGGCGCGTTCTCGCATGCCATGCAAACCATAATGTCCGGCTTGTCCGTCCTTAGTCAAAACCTTTGGGCCGATGCCTTTTCCGTCATCCCGAACGCGCATCCGGAACTGCCGGTCATCGTATCTGATTTCCACTTCGATTTGCTTCGCCTCTGCATGCCGGAATGCATTGCGCATCGCCTCGCCCGCGATTCGGAAAACTTCGTCGCGGAGGATTGGATGAAGGTCTCGCGGGGTACCCTCGACCTGCACGCCGAAGACGGCGGCATGACGGTTGTTTGGTTGGGCCGCAAGGTCCTCGCCAAGAGTGCCGATGGCCTGGGCGAGGTCGTTGGCTACCGCCGTGGACGATCGCAAGTCGTGCACGGCATCCCGACCTTCCGTGATCGCCTGAGCGGTCTGGTCGATGGCGCTGTCGAGTCGTTGTGCGGCTTCCTCGGGACGGTCCGGGAGCACTCTGCGTACGGATTGAAGACGGTACAACAGTGCTTGAAAGCTTTGCAGCAGAGTATCGTGCAAGTCGCGGGCGATGCGAGTCCGCTCGTTGACACGTGCCCCCAGCGTTATGTTGAAGTGGTGCGCCAGTTGGCGCAGGCGGAGTTGATACAGCGCCAAGAGCAATGCCAGAAAAACGGCCAGAGAGGCTCCACGGAACCACCAGGTCTGGTACCAGGCGGCGGCCACGCTGAAGGCCAGAGTCGCGCCCTCTTCGTTCCAGATGCCGTCGTTGTTGCACGCTATCACGCGAAACCGGTAGTTTCCCGGACGAAGATTAGCGTAGAAAGCTTGATGCCGTGTTCCCGGATCTTGCCATTCCGAATCGTGATCCTCCAGCTCGTAGCGAAAGCGCACCTTTTGTGGAGCTACGAAGCTCAGGGCCGTATAGTCAATTTCAAGATCCCGCGTCAGGGCAGGAAGACGAAGATCATCCCGCGGCGCATAGCTTTTGTGGTCGGCAATAATCTCTTCAACGTGTACCGGCGGCAGTATGGGATTGCTGTCCAGGTGAGCCGGGTCGATCATCTGGACCTCGTTTTGATTAGCGAACCACAACCGTCCGTCCGGAGACTGGGATGCGTTAGGCTTGAAAGGGGTAGACATGGGTCGGGCGCCGTCGAACACGTCAAAGAGTCTGGACTTCACCGTCGCGCTGGGCGATTCCCACCATCGTTGCAGTTCTGTTTTTGGGACGGCAATAACTCCGCATGCCGCGTAAAGCCAAAGGGTAGCTTTCCCGTCGGAGATGAGGCTATACACGACGTCGCAAGGAAGGCCATTTCGCACCGTTAGAGCCTGCATGGTCCCATTTTTCCATCCGACAAGTCCCGATTGCGTGGCTGCCATGATCGAAGCGTCGGAATTTACGAGAAGGCCGTAGACTGGGCCATCATGAGGGCTACTGAAAGGGAAGAATTCCATTTGGCCATTTCGGAATCGGGCCAAGCCGCCGCTGGCAAGGCCTAACCAGATACCACCGTGCGGGTCAGGAGCAAGCATATTTATGACTGGTAATTGAGGGGAGGAGATGTCTTCTCGGATTCTGAGATCCTGAATGCGAAGCAGCCGATTCCGGTTTGCGGGAGTGGTGGTTGCGGCCCAGATGCTGCCATCGACATCTTCGGCCATTGCGCGAACGGCGCCTAAAGGACTGCCATCACGCGTATGAATTTTTCTAAAGTTTCCCCGCTCATACACCCACAACTCTTCGTCGACGCCGACCCAAAGCCGGCCGGCTCGGTCCTCCAGCAACGATGTCATCGCCCGCCCAGGTAAAGTTTTCCGTTGCTGAATGGAAGTGATCTTGCCCGCCCTGAGAACATCCAAACTATAAGTTCCAATCCACACACTACCGTCCCGCGAAGCGAGAACGGAATCGACCTGATCCGCGCTCAGTCCCTGCCGCGTGGAAAAGCTAGCCACTCGAAGGTCATGGAAGTTATCGATTCCCCTGGATGTCGCAATCCAGATACTCCCTTCGCGATCCTGGAAGAGGCCGGTCACGGCATCGCCCGATAAGCCATCCGAGCTGCGAAAGTGATCTACCTTGTTTCCTTGAATGCGGTAGATGCCTCGGCTTAAGGTTCCGACCCAGAGAGAGTTGTCTCGGTCAGATAACAACGCGGTGACCTCAAGCGTACTTCCATCGACCTCTGGGGTGACGTACGGTTTCCACGCCCCCTGCACGAGTTGCTGTAGCCCGCCGCCCTTTCCGGAGTGCACCAGCCCGACCCACAGTGCCCCATCTGGTCTGCCCGCGAGTGCTTGCACTCCGTTGAATATTTCGGCTGGGTCCAGCCCGGCTGAGACATAGGTGTCAGCGGAACTTGTTTGCCAGCGGGAAACCATGGGGCCACCGGCCAGCCAGATATTGCCGAGGCTATCGTTGGCCAGTGTCACGGCATAAGGAACTCCAACTCCGTCGCCTCTTCCGAAACATCGGAGTCCAGTATCTGTGACTTTACAAAGAGGGCCCTTCGTATCGGAAATATTCGCCCGCGCGATCCAGATTGTGCCGGTGCGGTCTTCCAGGATCGCCATAATACTTCCAGTTGGGTCCTTATAGTTGGTCAGTTCCCCATTCCGCCAACGTGCCAGCCCCTTAGTCGTTCCAATCCACAGGCTTCCATCCCGCGCTCCAAGCAGAGAATTGATGCGGAATGACGGCAACTCCTTTCCCTCGGGCGGTTTCCATGAGACGAACCGAACGCCATCAAACCGCGTCAATCCGGCTTGCGTACCAATCCAAAGATATCCGTCAGTGGTCTGGGAAATCACGTTTGGCGCCCCACCAAAAACTCCGTCCTCTATCCGCCATGCGGTGTGTCCATACTGAGAGATCTGCCTACTCGTATCGAGTGCGCCGACTGGACTTATGATGAAGAAACAAAAGACGAAGTAGAGAAGAAGCATTCTCGGGGTGTGTATCTTCGCATTATTGGAAGTGAGACTTACCTCACCTTCGGTCTTCTCCTGCACTAGCTGTACCAAAGGTCGGGCGGTCTCCGCCTCGCGGTGAAGCGCAAGAATCCGATCCGGCGGCTCACCGCCTAGGTCCTTAGGTATGAGGATCCTCCGCCCTTCGTAACGGGTGAGCGCCAGAGGTTTGGCTGCGCACGCGGGATCGAGGTCAGCTGCGAGCGAGTATTCGTGCTCCAGCCGCCTGAGACTCTGAGGCGACGGCTGGTCAGCCGAAAGCGCGATCGCCAGGACCAGCGATGGATTGCCGGGCTGTCGGCCGCGGCAAAGGGTGAAGTCCGCGCCCTCGCGGAGCGGCTCCAGCACGTACTCAGAAGGCGCTGCCATGGAGGACATCCTCGTCGCCACGGCTGCACGAACCCAGAATATTCAATCTGACGAGAGCCTAGAAGCACATCAACGACCCAAGCGCGATTACTGGGGAAAAGCTGGGTTCCGCAACCGACTTTCCGAAGGAAACCATCATACCGCAGAAACCTGCATCGGCGTGAAGTAGGGAGTGTCAGCCAAACGCGGTGCACCCTGGTCGGATTGTTCTTCTGGCGGGCGACGGTCTTCAGAACAAGGAAATTGCAGAGCGGATGGAGGTTGCGCCTCGGATGTTGACTTCGCGGCGCAACCGTTTCGGGACACTGGACGTGGAAGGGCTTCTCATGGACGCCAGCAGACCGGGGCGAGCTACTTCCATCTCGACACAGACGGTGGCGCAGATCATCGAGAAGACTTCGCAGACTAGGGCCTGTTAACACTACCTCAGACGGTGGCGACGGCGGCCAATTTCTCTCAGTTCGAGGCGTGAGGAGCGCGCTGTAACTGGTAACTGAAGCGACGAGCAACGAAGAAATGAGGAAAATTGGCCCCGTCCCTCCGGGTTGCGGAGAAAAAACGCTCATGCTTCGTTGTCATCCTTGAGCTTGGAATAGCCAAACCCTGCGGATTCCGCCTCGTCTGAGCGGTTTTTCGCTCGCAACGCCATCCGCCTGAGGTAGTGTTAACAGGCTCTAAGCCTGAGAACGCCACGCCCTGGCCGCGCAGGCCCATGGCACGGGAAGTGGACGGGGGCACAAACCAGGCGAAATCTGGACACAGTTTTGGCAATCGGATGCCGGGCGCCCCTGGGTTATAAATGATCCATATAAGGATTGCTTCAGCCAATCTGAGACTAGTTGGATGCGTCTCGCCGGTACACGGATTTTCCGCCCAGTAAAGTCAGATCGACCTTCACGTCTTCAATTTCTACCGGATCAATGTTGAATATGTTCCGAGAGAGCACGACGACGTCAGCGAGCTGTCCCGCCCTGATGGCGCCTTTGAGTTTCTCCTCGCCTTCCGCATAGGCGGCATTCACCGTATATGCCTGCACGGCCTGCGCAACAGAGACCTTTTCCTGCGGCATCCATCCGTTCGGATTCTTGCCGTCGATGGTGCGGCGCGTAACCGCTGCGTAGATGCCCACAAGCGGGACCAGCGGAGCCACCGGCCAGTCCGATCCGAACGCGACAACGGCGCCCGAGTCCATCAACGAGCGAAAGGCATAGGTGGTCTTAGTCCGCTCCGGCCCGATGCGCACTTGAGCCCACCGTCCGTCGTCAATAGCGTGATATGGCTGCACGGAAGCAATGACGTGCAATTGCGCAAAGCGGGGAATGTCGCCGGGCAGAAGCGTTTGCGCGTGTTCAATCCGAGCCCGGCGGTCGCGTGGGCCGTCTTCCTTTTCCAGCCGTTCATAGAAGTCGAGAATCTCATGATTGGCGCGGTCGCCGATGGCGTGCGTGATCAGCTGCAGCCCGGCCTGATCGGCAAGTTTGAACTCTGCATACATCTGGTCCGGATGCAGCATCGTGTCGCTGGCAATGCCGTAGTTAGACGGGTTATCGGAATAAGGCGCAGTAAACCAGGCAGTCGACGCGCCCAGTCCGCCGTCGGCGAAACTCTTCAGACATCCGACGTGGTAGAACTCGTTGCCGAAGTTCGCCTCGATCCCAAGATCCGACATTTGCTTGCCGAAGGTCAATGAAAGGCATTCAGCCACGCGCAGGTTCAGTTTTCCCTGGCGCGCAAGCGACTCGAGCGCCTGCAGTTTGAGCGGGCCTTCCAGATCCCCGGGAGCGACCGCCATGTCTTGCACGCTGGTCACGCCATTTTCCGCCGCCACCTTTTGCGTCGCCAGAAAATATCGCTCCATGTCTGCTTCCGTTGCAGCAGGAACGGCGGCCAGGATCAGGTCTTTGGCAGCATCCTTGAAGATGCCTGTCGGGATGCCGGCTGCGTCGCGAAGAATCACGCCGCCAGGAATATCCTTGGTATTCCGGTCAACTCCCGCCAGCTTCATTGCATAAGCATTGGCCAGGATCATGTGCAGATCCGTCCGCGCAACGGCCACGGGATTGTCAGCAGTGACGTCATCAATCAGCTGATGTGTTGGTAGCGCGACCGGCGACCATCGTTGCTGATCCCACAATCCGTCCAGAATCCACGCGCCCTTGGGGATCGTCTTTGCGTACGCGGCAACCCGCTCGCGGAACTCTGCCTGACTGCGGGTATCGGTCAGGTGCACACCCACAAGGCTCGCTCCACCCTTCTGAACGTGAACATGGGAGTCGTTGAAGCCCGGCAGAACAAGCCGCCCACGCAACTGGATGACCTTCGCATCCGGCGTCGCAAGTTTCATCATCTCGGCCGAGCTCCCGGTGGCGAGAATCCGGTCGCCGCGAATCGCAAGTGCTTCTGTCTCCGAATGCGCGGGATCGGCCGTCCAGACCTTGCCGCCGACAAGCAGAAGATTCGCGCCATCCTGGCCGTGCAGCGTGGGATGCAGGAGGAAAAGTAGCGCAATCGGCAAAAGAGCTTTTCGCATTGAGACCATGACCCTCCCGAAAGAAGAGTGTTGCGTTTCTGCAGCCGCCGCACGGCAACCCGCATTAGTTTCGCGCTTCGTTATATCTATACACCATGGTCCCCAACTGAACCTCCTGGGGGTTGCTGGACTTGAGTAGCCGTTCAGCCACGGCCATGGCATCGCGCTTCGGTTCGTCCTGGCCAAGCTTGAATTTCGCTTCCATGCGCTCGATGTGAAGCTCGAATCCGAGAATGGCGGGCAGCCTTCGCAAGATCGCTTCCATCGGAATCTCGCTGGTCTTCCATCCGTTCGGCACCTTCTCTTCGTTTCGCGTCGTGAGCGTTTCCACCGAGTCGAGCAGTTGATCCTGATCCTGAAACTTCAATGGCCCGTAGCAGTGTACCGCGCTGTAATACACGGTCGGCGGCATATCTCGGCCAGGATACCAACTAGCCGTCACGTAGCTGCTGGGGCCGTGAAACACGGCCAGCGCGGGTTCGGTCAGGCTCTGCAGCCCCGCCGCGTGCGCATTCGCGCGGGCCAAGTGACTGGTGAGAACTCCACGGTCGCCGCGAGCCGTGTCCAGCACAAACGGCAGGTTGGTCGCGTTGGGTCCCTGCTTGCCATTGGAGATGAGCAGTCCCCAGGAGTTCTGTGCGATCACGTCGTACACATCCTGCTGCGAATTGGGCATCCAGCTCGGTCTAACAAACATGGGCTCACCAGATTGATTCAACAGGAAATGATGTGGATTGAGCGGAACTGCCGAACTCGTTCCTTCAGCCGAGCGGCTTGCGGCCCGGCTCGCAAGGAAACGAACCGGAGACCTGCGGCCCCTAAGATTTACCTATAATGACCGAAGTGGTGGTGCCAGTAAAGTGCCAGATGCAGCCGCTCAGATGGAGCCAGATGGCCGCATCGGCTGATCCAGCCTGAGGTTCAGCATCTTCTCCACGCCTCGGCGAATCTCCGCCGGGGTGAACGCTGTAAATCCGAAGACCAACCCTTGTTCTGTCGGCTCGCTGGCATATTGCGACAATGCCGGAACATCGAGGCCAGCGGCTGCCAGCCTCGCGGACCATGTTTGATCATTGCAATTCGAGGGCAAAAAGCCGGTCAGATTCATGCCCCCATCGCGATAACGGAAATCCAGCGGAAGGCTGCCCTTCCCGATTGCGTTGAGAAATGCGTGCTGTCTTTCGGCATAGTTTTTCCTGCAGCGCCGGATGTGCGAATAAAATGCGCCACTATCCAGAAACTCCGCCAGCGTCGCCTGATCGATCATCGGTCCGTGATCTTCGGCGGTGCTCTTCAACGCGGCAAAAGGCTCCACCAGCGACCGTGGCAACACCGCGTATCCCAGACGCAGCGATGGAAACAGCAGCTTGCTGAAGCTGCCGACATAGATCACGCGATTGCCGGAATCGAGACTCTGCATGCTCGGCAACGGCGGCGCGACATAGCGAAACTCGGAATCATAATCGTCCTCGATAACCCAGGCGTTTGCGCTCACTGCCCCATTCACCAACGCCAGCCTTCGCGCCAGCGACAGCGACGCGCCGGTGGGGAACTGCCGCGACGGCGTGACGTAAACAAGCGAGGCCGGCGAGGTTTCAAGCGGGGGACAAACCAGTCCATGTTGATCGATGGCAGTATGTCGGATGGTGGCCGAAGCTGACTGCCATGCCCGCACCGCTCCCATATAGCCGGGGTTCTCCATGATCACCGCATCCCCAGGCTTCAAGAGCAGCGTTGCCAGCAGATAGAGCGCCTGTTGCGAGCCCGCGGTGATGGCCACCTGCCACCACTCGCACACTACGCCACGGCTGTCGCGAAGATACGTGGAAAGGTTCTCGCGCAGCGGACGGAATCCGAGCACGGCCTCGGAGTTATAGTGCAGCAGGCGGCTGCTGGTGTTGCGCAAAACCCGCCCCCGCAGCCTGTTCCAAAGGGTCAGCGGAAACAGTTGAACATCCGGCTGACAGGGGCGGAAGGGCATTGGCCCGCTGGAATAACTCGTCTTCGGCACGTGGGCGACCGGTGCGACCTCGCGGCGATTCTGAGAGCGCTGCGCGGCGGAGCGCAGTGCAGGCGCGGTGTCGGACACGAAGACGCGCGACCGCATCCGGCTGCTTAAATATCCCTCGCTGATCAACCGCTCATACGCATAAACAACGGTGTTGCGCGATACCTTGAGTTCCGACGCCAGTTCTCTGCTCGACGGAAGAGGATCGCCCGCACCCATCTCCCCGCTCTGCATAAGGCCTTTCAGGCGCGCGGCCAGTTGCACTTGCAGCGAGAGCCTGCTATCGCGATTCAGAAAGAGAATGCGTTGCCGCTTCAGGCTCAGACGATCTGGACTCAAAGACTCTCCTAAAACTGGCTCTTTACGTGAGCCAAGCGGATGCTATAGTCGTTCTAACACGAAACAGCCCGCAGCGGGAATGCATTCATGTATGCATGTACGGGCGTTCAATTCGGCACTCGGACAGACTCTCAACTTCGGCCGAAGAGCATTTAGGACGTGTTGTTTCACCGCCTTCCGGAATGGCGCCTCGGCCCTATTCGGTATCGGCAAAAGCGCTCAGCGCCCAGGACAACAGCACCCGGAACTTGTTTTCGCCCCGCGCCTGCGACGCTGGCCCGCTTGAGGGCACTCAGGGACACCGCCGTTAATGCGGGAGCTGGTAAGTATCAAGCACAAATGCGGAGAGCCGCTCGTCGCTACCGCATCGGGAAGTTTTTTCAGACCAATCTCAGTTCAAGACAGTTTTTCAACTTGCACCAATTCAAGGGAGGTCCTCATGCCAAATCACCTTCATAGGGTCAGGCTCATGGCTTGCCCAATCTTTGTCCTTCTGGCGCTCGTTCTGTGCGGTGTTCGAGCGATGGCGCAGAGCGCGTCTTTCGACGGCGTGATCACGGATCCCACCAATGCAGCCGTGCCCAAGGCCTCCGTTGAGCTGCTGCAACCCTCCACTCAGACCAAACAGACAACGGTCACCAACACCACCGGCTTCTACTCGATTCCCAACGTGATGCCGGGGGAATACACCATGACGGTGAGCGCGCCGGGATTCAAAACTGAAACGCGCACCAACGTCACCGCCACAGTGGGCGCGAAGATATCACTCACCTTCATTTTGACCGTTGGCTCGCAGGTCGAGCAAGTCTCAGTGAACGGGAGCGGCGCGGAGATAGACACGACCGATGCGTCCGTAAGTACTGTCATCGAGCGAAACTTTGTTGAGAACCTGCCGCTCAACGGGCGCAGCTTCCAATCGCTGATCACGCTGTCTCCCGGAGTGATTGTTGTACCGTCGGGAGGCGTAGGCCAGAGCGGCGAAATCAGCGTGAATGGCCAGCGCACCGAGGCCAACTACTACACCATTGATGGAATCAGCGCCAACACAGGCGCTTCCGTCTCTTCGGCGGGATATCCCGGCGGTGGATTTTCGGGAGCGACGCCGGAGGAGAGCGCGCTGGGAACCACGCAAAGCATCGTGTCAATCGACGCGCTGCAGGAGTTCCGCGAGTCCACGTCTTCTTACTCCGCAGAGTATGGCCGCACTCCAGGTGGCCAATTCAGTTTCAGCACACGCTCGGGAACAAATAGCTACCACGGCACGGCCTTCGATTTCTTACGCAATGACGCGTTGGATGCGAAGAATTACTTCGACACTACGAAGCTCGCCGAGCGCCAAAATGACTTTGGCGGCACTCTCGGAGGAGCCATCCGCATTCCCCGCCTCTACAACGGACTCGACAAGACATTCTTCTTCTTCTCGTATGAAGGGCTGCGTTTGGAGCAGCCTCAGGCGTCCCAGCTATATGAAGTGCCGAGCACCAACTTCCGCCAGATTGCGCCGGCTGTGCTGCAGCCGTTTCTCGATGCATTTCCCACCACCACCAGTCCCGATCTGGGTGACGGCCTTGCCAATCTGACCGTCGGCTACTCGGCGCCCAGCCAGCTTGACACTACCAGCATTCGCATCGATCACAGCTTCGGAGATCGATTCAAAGTCTTTGGCCGCTTCAGCGATGTTCCTTCGCAGAGCGAGTCGCGGCAGCCCACTGACTTGGCCCAGGTGAACGAGACGGTGCGCAATATCAAGACGGTGGTTGTTGGAGCGGACGGAGTAATCAATTCCAAGATGGCCAATGATTTCCGCTTCGGCTGGACCGGCAACGACTACAACTCCAATCGTTATCTGGATAATTTTGGCGGCGCAACACCCTTTGCCATTGGCTCTGTTCCCGGGCTTAGCGACGGAAGCTGGCTCACCTTCTTCCTCTTCTACGGCCTCTATCCCTACTACCTGATTGAGCCGCAGGCGAACACGCAGCAACAGATCAATGTTGTGGATTATCTTACCCATAACATTGGCCGCCACAACTTCAAATACGGTGTCGACTACCGCCGACTCTTGACCTCAGAAACGCTGCCGCCGCTTTGGGAAGTTGGATATTACTTCGATGAAGCGTCCGTTCTCGCCAACGCGCCCGCCGGGCTGTTCGTGTATACGCAATCGATCGATATGAACGCGCGCAGCTCCAACTTTTCGCTCTATGCGCAGGATGAGTGGCAGGCAACCAGCCGGCTGAGCGTCTCGTACGGTGTTCGCTGGGACTTGAACCCGCCGCCAACCGACGGCGCCGGCAACACGCCCTACACGCTTAATCAGATTACGGATCTCGCCACCGCAGTCATCGCGCCCAAGAACACCGCGCTCTGGAAGACGACGTATGACAACTTTGCGCCGCGCCTGGGAGTTGCCTATCAGCTCAACAAGACGCCGGGATCGGAAACCGTGATTCGCGCCGGCGGCGGCCTCTTTTATGACACTGGCACCACGCTCAGCGCCGAAGGCTACTATGGCGTGGGAACCACCGGTTTTGGAAATTACACTGACTCCTGCCCCGCGGCTCCAGCCTCTACGGGCCCGTGCCCCTTCCCGGCAACCACAGCGCAAGTCACCGCGGCTCCAGCGCCCAATGCGGATTCGCCCTACAACGCTCCTGTCTTTGCCTTCGACCCGAATCTCAAACTGCCTTATACGGTTGAGTGGAACGCCGCGCTGGAGCAGTCTCTCGGCGCTCAACAGACTCTCACTTTCAATTACGTCGCCTCTGCCGGCAGGCGCCTGCTGGCGCAGCATTTCTACGAGCCGCAGGACTTGGGTAACGCAAATTTCAGCGGCGGCTCAGGCCTCTACATCACCACGGGCACGGCGAGTTCAGACTACAGCGCATTGCAGGTCAAGTTCGATCGCAAGCTCTCGCATGGCCTGCAGTTCCTCGCCAGCTACACCTGGGCGCATGCCATTGACGACGCGACCAACAACTTCACCATCTTTGAGCTGGAGCGCGCCAATTCCGACTACGACATTCGCAATAACTTCCAAGCCGCCCTGAGTTACAACGTAGGTGGGCACTATGCTAACCACATTGTGTCGTATGCGCTCACCAACTGGGCGCTGGATGCGCGCACTTCGGTGCGTTCTGCGCTGCCGGTGGATATTCTCGACGGTGCGAGCCTGGTGAATGCCTCCTCCGGCGCCACCACAAACTATCATCCTGATCGCATTCCCGATACGCCGCTCTACGTAACCGGTTCGCAGTATCCCGGTGGCAGAGCAATCAACTACAACGGTTTCGTCGCGACCACTGGAGGCGGCGATGTCGACGGCAATGCCGGCCGCAATTCAGCGCGGGGCTTTGACGCCGTGCAGCAGGATCTCACCCTGCGGCGCGACTTCCCATTTACTGAGAAGATCGGCCTGCAGTTCCGCGTGGAAACATACAACATTCTCAATCGCCCAGTATTCGGCGACATCTATAACGAGTTATCGTCCGGGGCTAATCTTTTCGGGCAGACTTACGACACCCAGAGCAGCGAACTCGGCGGGCTGTCAAGCCTGTATCAGATCGGCGGGCCCCGCTCTCTGCAGGTCGCGCTGAAGCTGCATTTCTAGCCGCAAACTTACACCAAGCCGGAAGTTCAAACCCAGGCTGCGCGCGGCTTCAGCAGAAGAACCTAAGGCCCGCGCCACCATCCAGTCCGTCATGCTGGAGATGATATACAGTCGAATCAGAGCAAGCTGGTCTCGTTGTGCTCTTGCGCTTGCTGGATTCCGGTTCTTCGCGAACGCTCTCGACCGGTGCTATCGTCCTGTCTTGTGCAGCGATCAGCTACCTCCGAGGCATCGGTAAAAGAATCTTATGAAGACTCTCGTCGCATTCGCTCTTGCTGCATCCCTCGCAACGCCACTCCATCTGGGTGCGCAACAGCAGGGCAGTGTGAATGAGGACGAGGACGCGTTTCCTCTTGCGCCGGCGCGGCATTTGCAATTCGATGAGCACGAAGGGACCTGGGTGTCGCTCGATGTGTCGCCGGATGGAAAGACCATCGTCTTCGAATTGCTCGGCGACCTGTATCGGATGAGCATCGCCGGCGGCAAGGCGCAATGCATTGTCTGCGGCCTGCCATTCGATTCGCAACCGGCCTATTCGCCCGACGGATCGATGATTTCCTTCGTGAGCGATCGTTCAGGCAATGAGAATCTCTGGGTCGCGCGCGGCGACGGAACCGAGCCGCGCCAACTCTCGACGCTTGACGACAATAGCGTCTTTATTTCGCCGGCATGGTCGGCCGATGGAAAATCGATCTATGTTTCTCGCTTCAAACCCGACATCAACGCGTTCGAACTCTTCCGCTATGGCCTGGATGATTCGTCCGCAGAACAAATCACCCACGCCAAAGCCACGCCATTAACGCCCAAACCGTATCGCACCAGCGCGCTCGGCGCAGCCGCTTCTCCCGATGGCCGCTTTCTCTACTACGCATCGAAGACCGGTCTTGGCTTCGACGACGACAACGTTTTTCCCTTATGGCATATCGTTCGCCGCAACCTGGCAACGGGTGACGAAGAGACGGTGGTCAACGCGGAAGGAAGCGCCTTTCGGCCGCAGGTTTCGCCCGATGGCAGGTTTCTAGCGTACGCCACGCGCTTCCAGGGCAAGACCGGACTTCGCATCCGCAACCTGACTAATGACGAGGACGCGTGGCTGATTTATCCCATCCAGCGTGACGATCAAGAGGCCAGCGCCTCCCGCGATCTGATTCCTCGCTATGCGTTTACCCCCGACAACGAATCGGTCGTACTTAACTACGGCGGTCTTATCCACCGCATCGATCTGGCCAGCCGCGACGTCAGCACAATTCCCTTCGATGTGCACGTCGATCTGCCGATGGGTCCTTATCTGCGCCAAAGCATTCGCGAGGACACCGGCCCGGTCCGCGCGCGCCTCATTCAAACGCCGTCGCAAAGCACGGACGGCAAGCGTCTGGTCTTCTCGGCTTTGGCGCACGTCTACGACTATGTCGCTCGCTGATGGTGCGCCGCATCGCCTCACGTCTTCCGACCTGCCCGAGTTCGATCCGGCCTGGTCGCCCGATGGACGCTCCGTTGTCTACGTCACATGGACGCAGGCGGGCGGCGATATCTGGCGCATGAGCGCCGACGGAACCGGTTCCGCAACGCATCTGACGGATCATGCCGATTTCTATCGCTACCCAGTGTTCACTCCCGATGGCAAGAACGTCGTGGCACTTCGCTCCAGCAATTATGAACACCTGCACCGGTACATGGAGTTCAGCCCCTTCGAGTCAGACGCAATTGAGCTTCCAACAGACGGTGGACCCGCGAAGGTTATCAGCTCCGGCGTTCTGGGTAACATTCCGCAGTTTACCTTCCAGCCCGGAAGCCTGTATCTCAATTTCTCTGATGGTCTTTACAAGATTCCCCTAGACAGTTCCGCAAAACAGCGCGTTCTGAATGTGACTGGGCCCACCTGGTATTTCGTCGACGGCTCCGCGAACGCGGATGCCGTCAAGATCAGTCCGGATGGCAAGTGGGCGCTGGCCCAGATCACGCAACAGCTTTATCTGGTACAGCTCCCGCTGGACGGCAAGGAACTGGACATCGAACTCGCCAAGCCCTCGCCGCTCGAAACCCGCCTCACTTCCATTGGCGCGGACTTCTTCGACTGGGCCGACAATGGCAAGACCATCACCTGGTCGATTGGTTCCACGTTCTTTCGCCAGCCTCTGGCCTCGGTTGCCACCGGAATCGTTGCGCCGCCCGCCGAGCCCGACGATAAGCGCAAAGGCGTTGAGGCGTTTCAAGTCGACGTTGAATTTCCGCGCGACACACCGCACGGCCAACTCGCCCTTCGCGGCGCAACGGCCATCACCATGCATGGCGACGATGTAATTCCCGATGCCGATGTGTTGATCGTCGACGACCGCATCGCGGCCGTTGGAAAGCGCGGGACCATATCGATTCCCAACGGTGCCACCACGCGCGATATCACCGGCAAGTATGTGATCCCCGGATTCACCGATGTCCATCTCCATTGGGCCGATGTGCGGCGCGGTGAACTGGGTCTTGAAGACCCTGGATTTCTGGCCACGCTGGCTTACGGCATCACCTCGGGCCTCGATCCTTCGACGCTCTCCATTGACATGCTTGCCTATCAAGACCTGATTGACGCGGGAATGATGACCGGCCCTCGCGTCTTCTCCACAGGTCCGGCAGTCTTCTCTTTCAACAATCTGGAATCGGAACAGCAGGCACTCAATGTCGTGAGCCGCTATGCAAGGTTCTATCGAATCCGCAATCTGAAGGAATACCGCACCGGCAACCGCAGGCAGCGCGAGTGGCTGCTCCAGGCCACGCAGGCCCTGGGCATGCAGGCCACAACCGAAGGCGCGCTGGATATGAAACTGGACATGACGCAGATTCAGGACGGTTTCCCGGGCAACGAGCATGCGTATTCGGCTGTTCCGATCGCCGACGACATCGTGCAGCTATTTGCGCGCTCCGGTGTAAGCTATACTCCCACTCTGCAAATCAGCAACGGCGGCCTTGCCGGGCAGGAGTTCTATTTGACCACCCAGTCTCCGCCCGATGACATTCACAGCGATCCCAAGCTGCGCCACTTCATGCCCAGTTTCTTCATCGATCGCAAAACCGAACGCATGCCTTGGGCTCTGCCCAGCGAATACGCGTTTCCGCTGGTGGCTGAGGGTGCGGCAAAAATACAGCGCGCGGGCGGCCTGGTAGCGGTGGGCAGCCATGGCGAAATACCCGGTCTCGGCTTTCACCTCGAGATGCAGGCGCTGGCAACCGGCGGCATGACGGCGATGGAAGTGCTGCACGCAGCCACCATGGGCTCCAGCAAGACCATTGGCCGCGATGCCGAGTTCGGCAGTCTTGAGCCGGGAAAGTTTGCCGACCTCATCATCCTCGACAAGAACCCGCTCGACGACATCAGGAATACGCTGTCGATCGAATACGTGATGAAAGATGGCCATCTCTATGACGGCAACACGCTGAATGAAGTCTGGCCGCGCCAGCAGTTGTTGCCGCCCCTTTGGTTTCAGACTGAAAATGACGCCATCCGGCCTTGACGACAACATTGGCGCGAATTCTCCAACAGGAGCTCGAATCGCAGTGAACACCGCTCCAGCACGCGACGAACTGAGCGCTCCCAGGCGCAGCAAGGCAAGCTGGCTTCGATCGCCGCAACGAGTCTTTCTTCGCCGCGCCCTCTTTCAGGTTCACCTGTGGACCGGCGTCGCGCTCGCAGCCTATGCCGTGGTCATCGGGCTCACAGGCGGCGCGCTTGTCTTTGAGACAGAACTCAATCACACCATGCATCCGGCGCTCTACCATCTGACGCCGGGGCCGCACCGCGTCTCGCTCGATGCGACGATGGTGCGAATCAAGAGTGCTCATCCAGGCTGGATCGCTTTTGCGCTGCGCAATTTTGAGGAACCAGCGGGAGCAACCGATCTGCTGATGCGCCCCGCCTCCGGCGAAAGCACTCCAAACTACCGCGTCGTCTCCTTCAATCCGTACACCGGAGAAATCCTTTTCGACCGCCTGCGCTACGCTGGCGTTTTGGGCTTCCTGAGCAACCTGCATGTCTATCTTCTCTCCGGCGAAACCGGCCTTCTGATAAGCGGCTGGATGGCCGTCGGCTTGTTCGTCCTATGCGTCACGGGGCTCATTCTCTGGTGGCCGGGAACGCTGCGCTGGGCGGCCGCTTTGATTCTCAAGCGCAGATCGAGCTGGTTACGGCTCAATTGGGACCTGCATACAGTCATCGGCTTTTGGGCCAGTGCAGCGTTCATCGTAGTGATTGTAACCGGTGTCGATTTTGCCTTTCCCGGGCCCTCCGGCAAAATCATCGAGCTTCTCACCGGCGCCGGATATCGCGACACTGGGGTTTCACTCGAAGCCATCAGCAGGAAAATGCAGCGCGGCAACGCACCGGTCATGACTATCGACCAGGCTGTCGCAGCGGCCAATCGAGCCTTGCCGCAGAATGCGCCGGCTGGATACATGTCGCTGCCTGCGAGCCCGGCATCGCCATTTCGCGTCACGGGATATTACTCGGGAGCCGCGCCCTACTCGCAACTGGTCCGCATTCTCCTCGACCCCCACACCGGCGCTCTGCTCGCCTCCAGCAGTACGCGAGACCAGAATCGCGGCTCGCGGATGGAGCAATATTTTGTTGCTGTGCACTTCGGCCTGTTCGGCGGAGACGGAGTGTCTGGTTTGCTGGTGAAGATTGTGTGGGTGCTGCTGGGTCTTGTGCCTGCTCTTCTTGCTTTCACCGGCTTGACCATGTACTGGACCAGGAAACTCAGGCCGCTCAGGCGCAGGATGTCGCTCAAGGGATAAACGCCCCAGTCACCAACGAAACTTCGGCCGGGTGCGGCGCTTTCCCGATTTCTGCGAAAGAGATTATCGCGACGAGCTTCGACCAAATCGCCTTAAGGACACCGCAACTTCCATGGATCTTTTGCCTCGATGCTTCCAGGTAGGATTGGTCCCTGAGCGCGTGCAACAGCCAGCCCTTGGGCAGACACGATGTAAAGGAACGCGAGTCGAGCGATGATGATCGGAGGCGGCATTACAGTTGCAGCCCGCGCAAACCTTGGTGCCTAGAGCGGAACCAGAGTAAGTATGCCCTTTCAAAAGGCGTAAGTAATAGGTAGCTTTTTCTTAAGGAAAAAGCCACTTGGCGGTGTGCTTCCGGGGTACAGCTACTCTGGTTTCGCTGTAGTTCGATGGCCGGAAGCATTGCAAAAGCTGCCTCTGCCGGAGAAAACATAGGTAAAGACGTGACGAACCGTCTCTACGGGTAGCGGTTTACTACGTCCCGGCGGCACTGAGATGACCAGGTAAATTGGCTCTGAAGTCACACGTTCCACTGGTCCCTTTGCACCCCAGAATTTCCTTGTGGCTTACACAAGCCGACGTCTGAAATACTCTCTAATAGCGCTTCAGTGTGTTCTTGCACCAAGCGGGGAAGTCCGAAGGTTGGAGTTCTGGGAATTCCAGGCAATCTTTGTACAGTGACTGTACAGCAGATTTGGAAATCGTGGCATTCTCTGCATTGCTGGCAATCTCGGAATCAATAAGTTGAGTGTTTTCAACGTGAGTGGCGAGCTCGACTCCCGCCGCCTCCACCAACCAACTTTAAGTTACTTAGTTTCAGTAGTTTATCTTCTAAGGGCAAAACGGACGCGCAAATCTGTACGTAATTTGTACGTTGCGCTTTTGACCGACTTCCGTTCTGCGGGCAATCTCACCTGAAGAAGCGGGAGCCCGATGCTGCTTTCTGTCTTTACCCGCCACTCCACGAGTTGCAGATTTTCGAGAGACCGCGCCTGCCGCCGCTGCAACTGCCCCAAGTGGGTCGGCGGCCAGGTCAACGGATATTACTTTCGCCAGAGCGCCAAGACCCGACAGTGGGCCGAGGCAGAAGAGGTGCGCGCCAGGCTTGAGGAGGCGCTTATCAAAGGCCTGCCGCCTTTCGGCACCGTGGCGGCCAGTTCAGCGCCGCCAATCCCGACTCCTGCTGATCCCCCACCAACATCCCGGACGGGAGTCCCTGAGCCATGCGTACCGAAACCGCGGCCAAGAGTCACGGTGGCGCAAGCGGTCGACGCATACCTGGCCGATGCCGTGAGCCGCAGCGTCGAATCCTCGACCCTCAGGAAACTCGAGACCATCTTCCGCAAGCAGTTTCTTGCCTGGACGCGCGTCGAGGGGATCGAATACCTTGATGAACTGGAGTTGGACGCGTTGCTGAACTTCCGCAACACCTGGGAAGACGGTCCCCTCGCCAAGCAGAAAAAGCAGAGCCGAGTGATTGGGTTCTTTTGGGCCTGCGTACGACGCCGCTACCTCACCGAGAATCCCGCCATCGGTCTCGGGAAGATCAAGGTCGTACAGATCCCAACTGACTACTTCCCGCCTGACGAGTTCGAGAGGATCATCGCCGCAACCTACATTCGCCGGGGTGATCGCGGCGGCGGAGATGTGAAGGCGAATCAGACCAGGCTTCGCACCATGACCCTGCTGATGCGTTGGAGCGGGCTGCGCATCCGCGATGCGGTGACTCTCGAACGGCATCGCCTGAATGGCGACAGCCTTATGCTCTATCAGGCAAAGACCGGGACACCTGTCTACGTGCCGCTCCCCCCGCACGTCGTGGAGGCGCTCGAAAACATTCCGCCCGGCCCCAAGCCGAATCCCCGCTACTTCTTCTGGAGCGGCAATGGAGAGCCAAAAAGCGCTGTCGCAGATTGGCAACGGAGTTATCGCCGTCTGTTCAAGACGGCGGATATCAGAACAGCCGACGGCGAGAAAAAGCGATGCCATCCCCACATGTTCCGGGACACGTTCGCCGTGGAGATGCTGCTCGCCGGCGTACCCATCGATCAGGTTTCGCTCTTGCTCGGCCATGCTTCTGTGAAGATCACGGAGAAGAGCTACGCGCCCTTCGTGAAGGCGCGACAGCTTCAGTTACAGGAGAGCGTACGCAATGCCTGGAACGCCGCCACAGGGAACGGGCCGCAAAATACACCCCCGACTTCTGCCGCTTCG
>JBEKPF010000075.1:0-30616 GCA_049521035.1 Occallatibacter sp.
CGGGGACGTCGAATACACCCATCCGGCCCGCGGCAACAAGGCCTGCGACGAAGCTGGCCCCCGCGAGCATTGTCAGCCAATCGAGCGCGGACGGAGCGGCTACAAAATTGAGATGCGCCAGCATTGCCCACGTGCCACCAATCAAGCACAGCCATTTAAAAGCAAGGTGGTCGGATTCCCGGGCCGCCGCTCGATTCAACTCATCTAACCCGCGCCAGCGCACAGCAACGAGCACTGCGGCCAGAATCGACAGGAAGAGCCAGCCCGATAGACCAATGACGGACGGCACGGCACGCCCTGGCCCGGCAAGACTCAGCAAGATCAGTGCGACCCCCGATGAAATCAGCGCGCCGGCGCCGAGCAGCAGTGCGCGGCCGTCCCGGCGCAGTTCGCCGGCTTCCTCGGGATCGTCCTGGAATGCTGCGCTGGCGCGAACCGCCGCCGCGACGAGGCCGAACGAGATTTGGAGCATGCCGACCACTCCCGCGAAGAATACGGAGGCGCGTCCGGCATCCACGGTGCCGCTCGTGTGCCGACCCTGGCTCATCCAAAAGAAGAGCGCCCAGACCATGATGATGACAACGAACATAAAAATGGATGGAATCCGCGTTCCTCGCGGAGGTGTCCTTGATCCGTTAATGGCCATTATTCTCACTCCTGCTCCGGCTCCCAGCGATCGATGAACAGTTCCGTTACAGCGACACCGCACAGCTTCGCCAAACGGAGCGCCAACGGCAGACTGGGATCATACTTGTCGGTCTCAACTGCGTTGATCGTCTGCCGCGACACACCGAGCCGCCGGGCCAGTTCGCCCTGGCTCCAGCCTCGTGCCTCGCGCATCGCCTTCAAGCGGTTTTCCAATGTCTCCCGCGGCTCCCGTCAGAGGCGAGATATACTCGCCCACAAATCTGACGACCCAAATGTGATGATGGTGTGGTGTGTGTGATGTGATGACCCAAGAACTGCAGCTATACCTGGCTGAGAAAGACGGAGCGGGTCAGCCGAGCATACGATCACACAGTTTTCGGCGCGTAAAGACGCAGCCTATGACCGTCGGGAGCCGCTAACTCGTTTCGGCATCCATACACTTATCAGAACGTGGTTGATCCACGCCGGTCATCACATGCCCGTACTGCTCACGAAACGCATCAGCCCGCACACATTACGTCACTCCACGGCGACGCATCTGTTGCGAGCTGGTGTTGACCTGAATACGACCCGCGCATGGTTGGGTCATGTATCGCTCGATACAACGCAGATATATGCAGAGATCGATCTGGAGCTAAAAGCACGTGCGCTCGATAAGTGCCAGACAACAGATACAAAAAGAACAACTCTGGAGTCACCGGGAGAACTGATGCAGTTCCTGCGTACAATCTAGCCATGCTCAACTTATGTGGTCTTCGAAGGCCAAAGGCGCAGCAGGCCCCAAACACTGGAGAACACATAAGTCACTACGCAACATAAGCGTTATGAGTGGGCCTGTGCCTCGGGTTCAACCGGTCAATTTTCTCCGGACTGAGCCCGCATCTCTTTGGTTTGAGCCTGCAGATACAGCCACTGGTGCTCCTGCACGGGTGCAGCCGCCACTGGCGGGGCCTGCACCACCTTTTCGTTCAGGGTACCGGCGGGAGCCGGCTTCTGAAGCTGCATCGGTTCCACAATCTCTGGTGGAGTCGTATCTCCGGCCATCACCCGGCGCAGAAGACTGCACTCGTAGCGATCGAATTCGTACGCACCCGCGGCAGGTAGCTGAAGAGCCTTGTCATTGCATTTGGCCCAGTCTTCGTTGGCTTGCGCCAGGTTGCCCTCAATCCAGTGCAAGGCGCTCGAAGCCCGCCAGTAGTCCACGTTGAAGCGCGTGGGCTTTAAAGCCTCCATCCGCTGCCACCATACGCGGGCAGCGGAGGCATCGCGCAGCACATAGGCGTTGGCAAAGACGAAGACCGTGTGTAATTCCGCGGGCAACTTGGTACCAGGCTTGTCATAAATAGCTTCAGCCTCCTTGATCGCTTGCCCGGCCTCCTGCAAACGCCCGCAATCCAGAAAGTGACTGTACTTAAAAAGCCGCAGCCGCAATCCCACCAATCCCTCCGAGATTCCTTGCGAGGCCTGTGTAAGAGCCTCCATTTCGTAGTCCCGGGGGCGCAGCGGTGTCACCAGGCTCGAGGTGACCACCGAGATGGTGCGGTGATAAGCGGCCCACGGACCATCGCTCAAGATCTGGTAGATCTGGGCTCCGTCGGAGTAGCCCGTGGCAGTGCGAAGCGGAATCAGATTGGTGAAGCAATCGACAAAGTTGATAATCGCGAACAGCGCCAGCGGAGAGATATACATCGCGTAAACCTCAGGCTGATTGGTAAAAGCGATGGCGAGCGCTCCCGACATGATCCCCAAATAGAAGTTTGTCGCCGGGCCGGCGGCGATCATGGTCAACTGCTGCCAGGCCGGTTGCGTAGCCGAAGTGGGCACAGCTCCCGTGGCCCCGCCCAAACTCAGAAAACCCGCCGGGTTGAACTTGAACTTCCAGCGCCCTTCGTCGATGCGCCAAAGAAGGGGCCCGACAATAAAGGCGCGGAGCTTCATCTTAAAGGCCAGCCCGAACGACGCATGTCCCAATTCATGGAAGAACGTGGCAACCATGCTGAGAGCGATGACCTGCAACAGCCCGCGATGGGCTACAGGAAGTCCCTGCGAACGAAGCCATTGGTTCCAAAGCATCAAGGAACCAACGTAGGAGACGATGGAGAATAATGTCCCGGCGTGGTTCAGCAGGTCGTTGGTTCCGTCACCCTTGATCTTGGGAATTGGGGCGGTACCTGTCGACACTGCACGGGACTTGCTGCGCCAGGTCACTAGAGGGCCTGCAACGCCAATCGCCAGAAATAGCAGAGTGGTCAGGAAATTGGCGTGAACCCGCGGCAGCAGCGCTGCGCCGGCGGCGCCAAGATAAAACAGGCTGGGAAGAATGACCCAGTAGCGGGCCGAGGCCATGCCCCGCCGCAAGGTATACCACGCCGCCGCAAAGACAAACGCCAGCACGGCACTGGTGGCGGCAGTCAGCGCGACAATGCCCGGCGACACATGCTCATGGAGCCGCGCCAGGTAGGGGTTGGGAGCATAAAGAAAATAGACCGCCCCGGCGAAGAAAAACACCTGGATCGAGTAGAAGAAGCTCAGAACCCGCTTGACGATAGCCACGCTTAGACCGCCTTTCCGGCACCGCTACGATAACCCACAGCGGCGTGCCGAGCAATCACACGAAAGTGCTCTGGGGCTGCACAAAAGTAGCTGGAGGAAATGCTCATGCCGGTTTATCCCGGTGCTCAGTGCATCACCGGCATTTCGGACAGAACTCGAAAATCGGGGTTATGTACGGATTGCGGACCATTCGCCCGGAACCCATAAGAGCCCTTTGTGGCGTGAGAGCATTGTGTACATGGGTTGGGCTGCACATTACATTGAAAAGCTCCGTGCTGGAGAGACCGTTTCGTTTCGACCTCGAGGTGCATCAATGAAGGGACGCATCGAATCAGGCCACCTCTGCACGGTCATGCCGGTCGATTGTTCCACTCTCTCGGTCGGAGACATTGTGCTCTGCAAGGTGCAGGGCGCCGAATATTTGCACCTCGTGAAGGCTATCCGTGGCGAACGCTTCCAGATCGGCAACAACCGCGGTGGAATCAACGGCTGGATCGGGTCGAACGGCATTTTTGGAAAATGCATTCGCATCGAGCCCTGAATTGTTTCAATCTCACCGGCAGCTCGAAAGTACCACTGAAAATAGGGTTCTGCCCGGATGGGCGACCGGCCTTCCAGAATGGCTTCGCTCGTCGACACAACACCGGCAAGGGTAGACTTGTTCGCAATGAAAACTTCCGTCGTATTTCTTCTTTTTGCGGCTTTTTCCGCCCTCTCTTTGGCGCAATCGGAGCCAGGCCCTTCGCTTGATCAGGTGACCTCGAAGCAGTTCCTTCAGCAACTCATTCAGGATGATGTTTATTTGTTCATCGCTCCGAAGGTGGCCGAGCCCTACAAGCTGTAGTTGTGAGTTTGCCAGTACGATCAGGGCTTCTGCACAGAAATGGTGCTCTTGGCGTCAGGCTGCCAATTCCTGAGCAGATCAGCTTTATCGGTCTGTTTCCTTTTGATGGCGATCTGCAAGGCGGTTTGCCCCTTGGCATCGGTGGCGTTGCGGTCGGCCCCGGCTTCCAACAAGACGCGCGTTGTCTCGACATCCCGCATCTCGGCGAGCGGACGTGTCTTGAAAGGTCCGCTGGCCTTCTCGATATTTGCTCCCGCCGCAATGAGAATGCGTGCTATGGCAGGATGAAAATCTGCAAGGAACAGCGCAGTATTGCCCTCGCAATCTTCAAGATTGGGATCGGCACCTGCGGCCAATAGCATTCTGACTACCTCTTCCACTTCCGCGTCGCTTCTGTGATCGAGGCCGCGTAAAAGGGCCATATACAAAGGGCTAACGCCAAGGATGTTTTGAGTGTTGATGCCAGGATGCAGCTTCAGAACTTCACTGACGAGTTGCGGATTTCCGGAAGCGGAGGCGGAAAGCAGGAAGTCATTGCGGATGCTTTTGATCGTGTCCGGGTCCATAGATGCCCATAACAAGTGGACATTCTCCGGGCTACCGTTTTCCGCAGCGTCGAGGAGTGCCCTGCCAAGCGCAAATTGATTTTTGCCCGCGCCATGACTAAGCAGGTCACGCAGCATCTCATCCTGGTTTCTACGTGCGGCAGAGATAAGCGGTTGCGGTTCATTGAGCAGAGCAAGTTCCGTCGGATAACACCGTTGTTCAATGCGTCCAATGGCGGGGGCTCCGGCTTCCAGCGCGGCACGCACAGATTCCGCATCCCCATACGCGGCCAGGCGGTGAATCAGCAAAATGGATGCGTTGGAGTCAAAGTCGAATCCCTCCTTCCGCAGGGCAGGGATTGTCTCAGAGTTCCCCTTGCTCCAGCGTTCGACTCCGCTTATGCTTTCGATGGCGTCTTCGATGCGAGTGACGGCGTCAGGCATGCCACCAAAGTGCCCGGCTACGTCCTGAACTTTTTTCGATTCCGCATCGATATCTATGCTGATGGAGTCTTCATTTTGCCCGACCCATTCTCCGTGATATTGATCATCGAGCGAGAAAAAGTCTGCCTGCCTGTAGAGAGCCAGCAACTGGTCAACATCTGACTGGCTGATGCGCGATGTGTGATGGCCCGTAATAGAAACAGTCGACGTTCCATCGTATTCGACTAGCCCATCGCCATGAACGCGCACGCGATAGATGGGGCAGGCAGGAAAGCAGTTGCCTCGCTCCAAGGTCATAATGAGTGTGTTTGGGTCTTTCAATTCAGGAAAGGAAAGCTGGTGATTGGGCAGGCGTTCGGCAGGCAACATTGGGATGAAGACAGGAATCTGTGCCATAACAGAATGGCCATTGCGTTTGAAAGGCCGAAAGTGCAGCTCATTGGCCCTTTGGATCAGGCGTTGCTGTATGTCTGTTGGTATCTTATCGGTGACATTACGATCGAAGGTCCCGAAGTCAGCGTGAGTCACGTTGCCGTTGCAATCGACATTGACCTGGATTGGAATTTCCACGAGATTAATGCGTGCAATATTGTCGTCTGATTCCACACGCAACTCAGGCTGCGGTCCAATTAGATGCTCATGCCACTCTTCGTATTCAATTCGGGTCGGCGAAGCGCAATCAGAGTTGCCACCTGTTGACGAGTCGAGCTGCATGGCCTTGGAAACAGCTTCCTGGCTAGGCGCGAGAAACGGACTGACTACAAATATGAAGAAAAATAGACGTCGACCGAAGGACATGCTACCTCCATCCGAATCAGACTTACAAGGTTAGACCGAACGAAGGAGGTTTGGGTGTCAGTCATCTTCCGCAGGGAGAATTGCCCGCCCTCGGAGCCCCGCAAGCATCGACAGAGAATCTGAATCCGAAAGTCGCCATGACGAAGGTTTTCTGTTTCCGCCACTGCTCCGAGTGGCCGACCGCCAAACCGTCAGTTATGTTTTGGTAACCTCCAGAGACACTGCTTCGACCTGCGAGGTGTGCCGGGAAATTCGCTCGATTTTGCCGCTTGCACGAAGAGTCCGACTCATGCCCAAGAAATCGACTGGAATTGGTATTTTTCAGGTGAGGTCGCGCGGGGGCTGAAGCCCGACTTCTTCGATTGGCTTTATCGGCCCGACTAAAGTCAGGCCCTGATACAAAGCCAGTCTGAGTCGAGTTTTTCCACAGTATGTAAAGTCAGGCCCTGATACAAAGCCAGTCTGAGTCGAGTTTTTTTCGCAGTATGTAAAGTCGTGCCCTGATACAAAGCGCGCCCAAAGCAGAGTTTTTCACCAAGCTGCGAAGTTGTGCCTTGATAGAAAGTCGTTAGTGCGACTGAAGTCGCGCCCTGATACAAAGCCATTTTGAGGCCACTAGTTTTTCTGGTTCTGGGAGTCTGTGGGGGTGTTCATGGGCAGGCGTACTACGAACTTGGTATTGCCCGGTGCCGATTGCACCTCGATAGCGCCGCCGAATTTCTGGGTCACTATGCGATGGACGATTTCGAGGCCCAGGCCGGTGCCCGATCCCTGGGGCTTGGTGGTGAAGAAGGCTTCGAAGATGTGGGGGAGCGTTTCGGGGGGGATGCCGGTGCCGTGATCGGTGATGCTGACTGCGAGCATGCCTGGTTCTGTCCAGGTTGCGATTTCAATCTGCGCTTCGGTGGGCGAGGCGTCTACGGCGTTGTCGATCAGGTTGGTCCATACCTGGCTGAGCGCGGAGCCGCGGGTGCGAATGGTGGATGGAGCGGCCTGGAAGTGCTTTTCGACGGCGATCTGCTTGATGCGCAGCTTGTGGCCGAGGATGGTGAGTGTGCTTTGCAGGCTGTCGTGCACATCCAACTCCCTGGCCTGGGAGCGGTCATCGTAAGCAAATTTCTTTACAGCCATGACCAATTCGGTGACGCGCGAGATGCTTTCCTCAATGGCGCAGACCAGAGAGACGCTGGAGACCAATGCCTCAAGCCAGTTGAGCGCGTCAGAGAAGCTGCCGTTCTCGAAGACATCTTTGGCGCATGCGAGTTCCTGCCGGTCAAAGCCGATGGCGACCAGGGCGGGTCCGATGGTGAATGCGTTTTCAACGCCCGCCGCCTGCAGCCACTCGGACAAGGCTTCTTCCTGCTCGGACTGCTCCATGGTGCTCAATGCGGGCATATGACAGCCTCGGACGGCGTGTTCCAGCAGGTCATGCATGCATTCAAGCTGAGGGGGCGTTTTGGGTTTGGAACTGGAACGCAGGCTGAGTTCCTGCAGGCGCATGAGGTTGCCGCGGAGTTGAGAGGCAGCACGCTTGGCGGCCGATCCGGGATTGTTCAACTCGTGCATCAGGCCGGCAGCGAGCGTGCCGAGGGAGACGAGTTTTTCGCGATGCAATGCTTCGACCTGATAAGCCTGTAGGCGCGTTGCCATGTTGGCGAGCACGACTTCACGCACTTTAGGGCAGCAGGCGAGCAGGGTCCAGAAATCGGCCGCAGAGAAGCGCAGAAGCATCGAATCCTGCTCTGCGATGATGCGGAATGCTGACTTGTTTCTGCCGGTCAACAGAGGCGTTTCGCCAAATCCGTCGCCGGCGTTGGCTGTACCAACTACGGTCCACGATCCGTCTTGTTCCGGTCGCTCGGCGCGTGTTGAGCCTTCGATGACGAGACAGTAAGGGAGGTTGGTATCCCCTGGTTCCATCAGGACCGCGCCTGCTTTGGCTTTTATGCGGTCGACGCGGAGCCCGTCATGCAGCGAGTCCAGAAAGGTCTGAGGGTCAGTTTCTGCAAAGGGGCGAGTCCGGCGTAAAGCCTCGACAACCTCCCGTAAGGGGATCGATTCGATCTCTAGTGCTTCCTGGCTCATTCCTGTTTCATTCTCTCCCTTAGAACCCGGCCAAATACTGGTGCGCGAACTGGACTGCGATGGAACCCTCGCCTACGGCGGATGCCACTCGCTTTACCGAACCGTGCCGCACATCGCCGGCCACAAAAACTCCCGGCACACTTGATTCGAGCAGAAACGGCTCCCGTTGCTCCTTCCATGACTCGGGCAGCTTACCCGCGATGCGCAGATCCGGCCCAGCTAACACGAAGCCATTCTCATCCCGCAGGATGGAAGGTGGCAGCCACGTTACTCCGGGCTCAGCGCCGATGAAAACAAACAACGAAGTCGCGGGCTCTACCGTTTCTCCCTTCGGACCGGAGATGCGAACGGCTTCCAACCGTTCTTGTCCCAGCGCCTCGAGCACTTGCGTCATAGGCTCCAGCACTATATTCGATGTTCTCTCGATCTCATCGATTAAGTATTTCGACATGGTTGCAGATAATCCCGCGCCGCGCACCAGCATGGTCACCTTGCAGGCGAATTTGGCGAAGTAGAGGGCGGCCTGGCCGGCTGAATTAGCGCCGCCGACGACAAAGACGTCTTCATCCTTGCAGGCGGCGGCTTCGACCAGGGCGGCGCCGTAGTAGATGCCGCATCCGGAAAGGCGTGCCGCGCCGGGGATCTCAAGCTTGCGGTAGTGGACGCCGGTGGCCAGCAGCACGACATGGCTTGAGACTTCGCGACCGTCGCTGAGCTGCACAAATCGGTATTGGCCTTCGGTTCGCAGCCCGGTTACCCGCTGGGTGACGAATTCCGCGCCGAAGCGAGACGCCTGAGTATGGGCGCGACGGCCGAGGTCCGCTCCGGAGATTCCTGATGGGAAGCCGAGATAGTTCTCGATGCGCGAGGTGGAGCCCGCTTGTCCGCCTGGCGCTTCGGGTTCGATTACCAACGTTCGCAGCCCTTCGCTGGCGCCATAGACGGCGGCGGCGAGCCCTGCGGGACCGGCTCCTACCACGACGATGTCGTAGAACTCCTGTGCTGCCTGGGTGCTGAGACCGACGCGCGCCGCAAGCGCTTCGAGCTCCGGCTCAACCAACCAGGTGCCATCGGCAAACAGGACGACGGGCAACTTGGCCGGGTCGAGCTCCCGGTCCTGGAGCAACTTGAGGGCGGATTCGTCGGCTGCAATGTCTAGCCAGCGGTAGGGAACATGGTTGCGAGAGAGGAAGCTGCGCACCCTGTGGTCAAGAAGCGACCAGCGATGGCCGACTACCCTAAGCCCCTCAAACGGCGGCTGGTAGCCTGCCTTCCAGTCGTCGAGCAGATCGGTAAGTACTGGATAGAGCTTCTCTTCCGGCGGATCCCAGGGCTTGTTGAGGTAGTAGTGGATGCGGGCGGTGTTGATGGCGCGGATGGCGGCTTCGGTGTCCGCATAGGCGGTAAGCAGGACGCGGCGGGCGAGGGGATAGAGCTCGCGCGCCTGCTCAAGGAACTCGACGCCGGTCATGCCGGGCATGCGCTGGTCGCTGAGCAGGAGTGCCACAGGCTCCTCGCGGGCTTTGAGCTGGGCCAGGGTGTCAAGGGCGGCTTTGCCGCTGGCCGCGCGCATTACGCGATAGGTGGCCCCGTAGTGGCGGCGCAGGTCCTGCACCACCGCTTCGAGAACGCTTATGTCGTCGTCGATCGCCAGCAGAATGGGTCTCGCCATACTTTTGAGTGTAGAGCCTCACCGGCGGGCTGGGAATACGGGGAGGAACCGGCCCGCTGTCAGAATTCTCGTGACCTGCAACACCAAACGGCTGTAATCTTATAAAAGGAAAACCGCCGCAGAGCAAGATTTTCATAATTTTCAGGTTACGTTCGGGTAATGTAAGTCATCCGGGCCTGATCAGGCTGTCGCAAGTGTGGACATTTCAGAAATTCGCTCACCCTTTTGCCGATAGGGGGAGCAGGGGCAAGAGATGCCGGAGTTTTTATTGCTGGATTTGGCAGTCAAGGTTGAGCTAGTACGAACGAGTCCAATCGAGCCTACCAGGTGGAAGAGGCGCGGGTTATGAACAAGATCATCCTGGCAGATTCACAGGCGATTTTCAGGGCGGGGACGGCGAAGGTTTTGGCGATGGACGAGGATCTGCGCATTATCGCCCAATGCACGGATCTTGATCGTATGTACCATGCGGTGACGACGTTTCCGGGGTCGATTTTATTGGTTGCGGCTTCGCTTCGGCCGGAATTTGCGCGGCTGCGCGTTCTGCTGGATAGTGTCAACAGCCGAGGGATTGTGATTGCCGAGAATGCCGATACACCGGCCACTTTTCTGCAACAGGGATTTCGCGGCGTGGTGCTGCGCAGCGTGACCGGCAACTCCCTGGTGGAATGCGTACGCCGGGTGGCTGCGGGCGATACGTGGCTGCCGGCGCAGCATGCAATGCCCGAATCTCTGGAAGAAGATATGGTAGGGACTCGCGTGCGCGACCGGCTGACGCCGAAGGAGATGCGCATTGTGGCCTTGATTGTGCAAGGCTGCAAGAATCGGGAAATTGCCACGCGGCTCAAGACTACGGAGCAGGTGATCAAGAACTACCTCAGATCAATCTACGACAAGACAGGTGTGAGCGACCGGCTAGAACTGGCGCTGTTCACGATTCACCATCGGGTGCTGGCGCAGGCCGCGGCCGAGGTGGGCAGCAGGCTGGAAGCTGAGGAGATGTCCGCTCCTACGGCTGTGGCGTAGGGGATGGGCTAGCTAGAGTTTCTCGGCTACGCTAATTTTAGGAAAGTGCGGCCGCAACGTCGGAAAGAGTGACCATCAGTGTCATTGGCTCGCTCGGGCTGGGCTCAAAGCCGAGCGCCAAATAAAAGATCTTAGCCTCTTCCGAAATGGCGTGAACCACTATGCCGCGAATCCCAATTGCATCGGCGGCTTGGGCTACACGTTGCGCAGCATCGCGAAACAGAGCGCAGCCGATGCCTCTTCTTTTCCATTGGTCGTCCACTGCTAACCGGGCAAGAACCGCGACCGGAATGGGACTGGGCATGTTTCTCCTGAATCGACCAAGTGCACTTTCTACCGTGATGGCGCCGGAGGCCAAAGCGTAGTAGCCAACGACGCGCCGGCCCTCGCAAACTACATAAGTGCGCGATGCGCCGCTGATCTGATTGGCGCGAGCCCGACGTCTTAGCCAATCATCGAGCGAAGGCTCACCAGAGCGAAAATCTCCGCAATTGTGAGCCTCGGCAAGCGGTTCAGGTGGCAGTAGCCGAGCTATTTCTCCCATGGCGCGGAAGTTGCGAGAGACCGACGAAGCCGGGCGTTTGGCTGAGGCGGCATATCCAGGCGGGCTAGGAACTCGGCATAGGTTTTCGGGCTGACAGCAAAGACCGTGCGATCGAGGAGTACATCTTCGGCGGCATGACGCGCGGCGTTCAGCACAAAATCGGTGCGGTTCTTGCCTGTAATCTCCGCCGCACGATCAATAATGCCGCGCAACTCAGGCTTAATGCGCAGATTCAAAGTATCGCGTTTGGCTTTCGCAGATTGAAGCGCAGGCATGAGAAGACCCCCTACCAAGAACAAGCATAGCAGGTTGTAATGACCTTGTCATTACAACCTGCTATGCTTGTTCTTGCTTGGCTTGTCCGCCGCTCTGTTAGAGTTTCTCGGCTACGCTTTTGGCTTGGGTGAACAGGTAGAGGTAGTCGGGGCCGCCGGCTTTGGAGTCGGTGCCGGACATGTTGAAGCCGCCAAAGGGGTGTGCTCCCACCATGGCTCCTGTGCATTTGCGATTGAAGTAGAGATTACCGACGTGGTACTCGCGCGTCGCATCTTCCAAACTCTCGCGGTTGGCGGTGTAAAGAGACCCCGTGAGGCCGTATTCGGTGTTGTTGGCAACGGCCAGGCCCTGCTTGTAATCGGCAACTTTGATGATGGCGAGGATGGGGCCGAAGATCTCTTCCTGAGCGAGCACTCCGTCCGGCGCAATGTCTGCGAAGACGGTGGGCTGAAGGAAATATCCGCCTTCAGGGGTTTGAACGGGGGTTCCACCGGCGACGAGGCGGCCTTCCCGCTTGCCGATCTCGATGTAGGACAGCATGGATTCGAGGGCGTCCTTGTTCACGACGGGGCCGAGGTTGGGGTTCGTGGTGGGGTCTCCAACGGTTAGCTGAGCAACGCGCTCGCGGACGCGCTGGACGAATACGTCATAAATTGAGGCTTCGACGATGGCGCGGGAACAGGCGGAGCACTTTTGCCCGCTGAATCCGAAGGCAGAGGCGACCACACCTTCAACAGCGGTGTCGAGTTCGGCATCGGCCAGGACGAGGATGGAGTCTTTGCCGCCCATTTCCAGGATGGTTCGCTTGATCCAGATTTGGCCGGGTTTGGTACGGGCAGCGCGCTCGTGGATGTCGAGGCCGACGGCCTTGGAGCCGGTGAAGGCGACGAAGCGGGTCTTGGGGTGCTCGACGATTGCGTTGCCGAAAGTGGCGCCGGAGCCGGGGCAGAAATTGACAACGCCGGGCGGAAGGCCAACCTCTTCAAGGACTTCAACGAACTTGGCGGCAATGGTGGGAGAGTCGCTGGAAGGCTTGAGGATGACTGAGTTGCCGGTGACGATGGAGGCTGCGGTCATTCCGGCCATGATGGCGAAGGGGAAATTCCACGGGGGAATGACGGCGCCGACGCCAAGCGGGATGTAGAGGAGCTGGTTGCGCTCTCCGGGATACTGGATGGGCGTGGTTGCCGCAGCAAGACGAAGCGCTTCGCGGGCGTAGAACTCAAGAAAATCGATGGTCTCCGCGACGTCAGCGTCGGCTTCCGCCCAGTTTTTCCCGACTTCATAGGTAAGCCAGGCGCAGAACTCGAACTTGCGGTCGCGGATGATCTTCGCGGCGCCAAGTATAAGGGAAACGCGCTCGCTGGTGGGGACTCGGCTCCACGACTCGAAGGACTGGAGGGCAGCGGTCATGGCTTCTTCAGCGTGTTCCGCTCCGGCTTTCTGGTGGATGCCCACGACCTGAGAGGGGCGCGCCGGATTGAGGGAGCGAATCTTGCTATCTGTTCTGACGTGGCGGCCACCGATGATCAGATCGTATTCACGGCCAAGTTGCGCGGCGACATGGTTGAGCGCGGCCTGCATGGCGCGGGCATTTTCGGGGGTCTTGAAGTCTACAAAGGGTTCATTGACGAAGCCGCCCTGAGGGGTGCGCGGCTCAATTTGAGTGGGAATGGATGCAGTTGCCATATCAGTAAAAGACTACATCCTTAGAGATGCCCATTGACAGCGACTCGATGCGAGGGTAGTGCCTCAGTTTGACGAATTCACCCTCGAATGTACTATCATTTGCCCATGAAGTTCCTCTTCTCCATTAGCTAAACCGGACAGATAAGCAGGCAGGGTGCCGCCGGCAACACGGGCGTTCTTGTCTTAAATCTGTCGCGGGCGCGCATGCCAGCGTTGCCCATACAACGGTTTAGAAAAAATGGAGAAGTCTATGTCTTGGTCTGAACGTTACGTTCAGGATCACAAGCTGCGAACGGACTGCGCTATCCACCGCGCGTTTATTCGACTCGCCGCCGATCTTCCCGCATTCACGAAGTTTCAAGAGTTGCTTAACTGCGCTCGGGCACGGGCGCCACGCTTGTTCGATGCGCCAGTTTGCGGAGGGCGTCATCCCGGCGTAGACGCGCTTGTCAATTTATCGAGATTTCGACACGCCCATATTCGCCCGGCAATCGAATGGGCGGGTACATCGTCATCCTGGCGGTCTGCCGTTGCGTCGTTGGCACATCACCTTATCTGCAGCTACAGCGTTCCGGCATTTCTTGCGTCTTGCTGGTATGCGTCTGACGTGGCTGAGGACAGGAAACGCCGGTGGTTTGTGGCGCATTCGCGGGGAGCCAGCTTTCGATCGCTCGACCTGCCGATGGTGATGACCCGAAAGATGGAACATATCTTCCTGGCATCGCAGGACCATCTGCCAATCGAACGCGCCATGCGTAGAGCGGAGTTGCTCGCTCTGGGAGCACGTGCCGAATTGGTGAACGCAGTTCTGTCCACGCGATTGGCCGCGGATATGCGTCATAGCGATTTCTGGCGCACATTTTGGATTTTCTTAATTGCGAATGATGGTGATGTGGAGCCCACGCAGATTGGACCCATGATCGATTACATCCAGGCGGTCCGGCACGACCGAATAAGGATAGAGGCGCAGGGCGGAATGACGGAATTTGATCCGCCTCTGCCGGCGTTTTCCATGAAAGGACGAACGGTGCAGTCGATGCTGCGGTTGATGCGGGACTGGCACCAGAGCCTGGGCGGAAGCAGCGCCGCTTTCTCGTGGATACGCTCGCCATTTCAACCGTTGATATTCGAAGAGCAAAGACAGGACCACTCAGAGAAGCCCAGACGCTGGCAAATGATGGAACTTACCAATAGCGCCCAACTGCGGTACGAAGGCACTGCGTTACACCATTGCGTCGCGAGCTATGCTGATCGCTGCTATCGGGGAAACACAAGCATTTGGTCGCTCCGCTTGTGGCAGGGTGAGAAGGTTAGACACGTGTTGACCGTCGAAATCGATCCGAAGAGGCGTGCCATCATCCAAGCCCGCGGACGGGCCAATCGCGCAGCCTCGGGCAGACCCCTCCGGCTACTGCAAGATTGGGCTATTCGGGAAAGACTGGGGATGAATATATGAATGTCGAGCGACGAGCCTTTCAACGTTCACTTCGAAAAATCGGTGTTGCAAGTAACTTCGTTTGACCCCGGACTTCAAACTGAGACACCACCGATGCGAGTATTCGGTGGCCGCGCCTTGCAGAGGGGCGCGGCCGCCGGGCCTGTTTATGTTACTGGACGGTGAGGCTTACGGTAGAGGACTCGGTGATTGAGCCGGAGGTTCCCGTTACCGTGATGGTGTAAAACCCAGCAGTTGTGCCGGAGTTACCGCCGCCACCACCGCCACCGCCGCTGCTCCCGCCGCAGGCGACCATGCCGCCGGCGAGGATGAAGAGCAGAGCGACCATGCCAAGCATTGCCCGCCAGCTACGACGGCGAGCGGGGATGCCGAAGAGCATCAGCAGCGCGAGTGCGGCACCGCCTGCTGGCCAGAACAGCTTCCTGGTCTGGTTGAGAGCAGAGGTAGGCGCAGTTGTGCCGATGGTGAGAGTGGAGGTTTGTGGAGTTGTGCCCGTGAAGTTGGTCAACGAAGCCGGAGAAATGCTGCATGTTGCCGGATCGTTGGATGCATTTGCGGTAAAAGTGCAGGTGAGGGCGACCGTGCTGGTGAATCCGGCTTGCGGGGTGACGGTGATTGTGGAGGTGTTGCCGGTGGTTGCACCGGGAGCGACGCTGACCGCGGTTCCAGCTATGGAGAAGACAGGCAGGGCGGGGGTAGTGAACGAAGCGATGCTCCCGCTGGTTGTACCGCTAGCGTTTTGGGCGACGGCCTGGAAGTAGTAGGTGGTGCTTGGGGAGAGTCCGGTGAGGATGAAGTCGACTGTGCTAGTGGTTGTCGCTGAGCCGGCGGCCAAAGAAGGGGTTTGTGTGGCTCCGGTGAGGGTGCTGCTGGTGCCATAGAGGAACCAGGCGGTGGTGGCCTGTCCGTTGGCATTGATCGACGCGTTGAGAGTTGCACCGGTGGCGGTGATGGCCGATGCCGGGTTCGTCGTGGTGGTTGGGGCAGAGTTGATTGCGCTGGTGGTGAAGGAGACGATGGCTCCATTGGTTGTGCCGTTAGCGTTTTGGGCCACGACCTGGAAGTAGTAGGTAGTGCTCGCGGTTAGCCCATTGAGGCTTGCCGTGACCGGAGTGGCGGTGGTTCCGGCGCCGATGGCCTGCACGGCTGTTTGAGCGGATGTGGCCAGCGTGCTGCTGGTGCCATAGAGGAACCAGACGTTGGTGGCGGCTCCGTTGGGGTTGACCGTGCCGCCCACAGTGGCAGCGGTTGAGGCAATGGCGGAGGCCGAACCCGTGGTGGCTGAGGGAGCCTGCGGTCCGGTGGTGACGCTGCTAAAGCTGTCAATAAAATGGGTCACGTCGAGAGAGCCCCAGCCAGTGACCTCGTCATAGCCGGCATTGACGAGGAATCCAGCCTGACCGCCGGTGAGTGAGGTTGGAGACGGAACGCTGTTGTTGCACATGCTGGGGGTGGTGACTACGCATCCGGAAACACCGCTGCTGGCAACGGTGACGTCGTGGAAGTCGGCAGGGGCAGTTGCTGCGAAGTTGTAGATGGAGGGATTCAGGCTGCCTTGCGGAGTGCCGAGTTTTTGATCGAGCAGTGCGGTAATGCCTGCCATGTCCGGTGCGGCGGCAGAGGTGCCGGCGAAGATTTCAACGCGGTTGTCGGCCGAGGTGCAACTGGCGCCGCCTGCAGCAAAGCAAGCGAGATAACCATCGTGGCCTGACGCTGAGAAAGAAATGTCTGGTGTGTAGCGTCCAGTCCGCGCCGAGGGCACACCGGTGCCAATCTGCCAGCTTGGGGTGGGGATGACGGTGCTCACGCCACCGCCGGTTGCTGATGCGATGAATCCGTTGGTTGCATTCCCCGGCTCGTTCCATGCGCCTTCGGGGATGTAGCCGAGGGCGGATTCCAGAGTGCTGGAGTTAGTTGAGCTCCAATAAGTGGAGTAGCTGCCGGCGTCGTTGAACTCGGTTCCACCAACGCAGGTGGCGTAGCTAGAGGAGCAGATATAGTTTGGGCTGTTGGGCGATGGGGATGCAGGGGGCGTCGCATTGTAGGGGTCGCAGCCGGATGCACCGGAGTCTCCCGATGCGACAAAAACGGAGATCCCCACTGAAGCTGCTGTCTGAAAGAGAGTGTTCCAGAGAGCGACGCCAGTTGGCCCAGCCGACAACTCGCACGCTCCGAAGCTTATGGTTACGACCTGGACGGGAACGGGCATGGTGTCCACCAAGTACTCCGCGTCCGCGAATATTGGGTCATTTGTGGCGGTTTGTGCGGAAACCGCCATCAGGATGGCGGCGCCGGGCGCCACACTGCTTGCTCGCGTGACATCGAGCGTGGCTTCGCCCTGGGCTCCGACGGATATGTTGCCGCCCGGCGGGGCAGTATAAGGCGCACCGGGAGCGACACCGCCGTAGGTGGTGGGGACGACATAGGTGGGTGTGGCGATGGCGGAACCAGTGAAGGCGGTGAAGTTGGTGAGATCCGCGGGATCCACCTCCGACTCACCCACAATGCCAATAGTCTCCCCGCCGCCGGTAAGACTTGTGGGGAGGTCGTAGATGGTGGCGAAATCCGAGGGCGCGACGAAATACTCGGAGCCGGCTGCAGCCGTCCAAGCCGGTGAGGGGCGCTCAACCGCGCGCATGTAGTGGAGGGGCTTGTCCTGAATGGTGAAGAGGCCGCGAACGGCCTTGATGACCGGAGAGAGAGCTTGCGGGATGGTGGGTTCGGATGAGACGGAGACAAGCTGGTCACCATTGACCTTGTAGTTATGCAACTCTGACTGGAAGGCGCGACCAACATCACCGGCTTTGCCGCCGAATCCGATAAAGATGCGGCTGGGAGAAACGAAGGTGACATGCAATCCCTGGGACTGCAACCAGCCGGTGACTGCGGCGATGTCGTTTTCGGAGAGGCCGAAACGTTCTCCGACCTGTTCGGGCGTGAGCCAGCGATGGTAGTTCGGCGAAGCAGGATTCTGCTGGTCGGCGAGCAATTGATCGAAGGCCGCTTCCTGCTGCGGAGACCGGGCTAGGACGATGGTGAAGCGGTCAATTTCGGTTTCAGGCGCCACCGCGCCAAGATCGTTGGCGGAGTTGGCCCACTGCGGAAAGTGATTGAGCAATGGCTGCGTCTGCGTGGTATCGACAGCGCCGACGATTCGATCCGCGATTTGCTCTCCATGTGCAGTGCCAGCGACGACCATGACGATGAACAAAGCGAGCAACGAAGAAAGAAGACTGCGGAAAGTCCGGGCCCATCCGGCGTTTAAAGGGGGCACGATGGGAGACAGTGAAGCGTGCAGCACTGAACGCATGCGATTACCTTTCTTGGGACACATCATTGATGGGAGAGAAGCATGGATATTGTTGACTCAGCCCGGGGGGAGTTGGTGACCACGCCGGAGGCGATGGAAACTACCGGCAGTGTGGATAAGCTAGTCCATGACATATGCCTCCATCTGGGGAATGGGGCATCCCGAAAGACATAGCAACAGCGTGACAGTCTGCGGCTGTGAAGTGAATCAGTAACTGAGTTGCAATTGTCCCTCTAACACCGCGATACCTGCAAGTGAAATATTCCATTCACATTGCTTAAGGGCATTTGTCTGATTACGGTGGTGTTAGGAAGGGGTGTTACCGGGGTTACATGCGCGAGTTAGCGTCAACGGCTGGGGATGGTTCCTTGGAGCTTGCCGGGGCCTGGGTAGGCCAGCCAGGCAGGCGCTGATCGCCAGTGATGAGACGGGCGCCGCGAGTGAAAGTGAAGTAAGTCCAGATCCAGGCAGCGAAGACGGAGAGACGGTTGCGGAAGCCGATGAGGAAAAAGATGTGGACGGTGAGCCAGGTCACCCATGCGGGAAAGCCGCTCATGTGCGCTTTGAAAGGCCATTCGACTTTGGCGACGGCGTCCATGCGGCCGATGGTGGCCATGTCGCCCTTGTCGAAGTAGCGGAAGGGCGGGCGATGGGTTCCGGCGAGATCGGCGGCGATGATTTTGCGGACGTGATCACCCATCTGCATGGCGGGTTGAGCTACGCCGGGAACTTGATGGCCGTCCTGCTCGAAGTGCGCGAGGTCGCCGAGGACGAAGATTTCAGGAAGTCCTGCGGGGTTGAGGCGGTCGTCGACGATGACGCAGCCGCGTTTGTCGAGAGGCGCACCAAGCAGCTTGCCAAGAGGCGAGGCCTGGACGCCAGCGGCCCAGAGGGTGGCGACGGCTTCGATGCGCATGGCACCGCCGGGGGCTTTGGCTTCAACCCAGCCAGGGCCGACGTTGGTGACGTTGGTATTTGTGTGCACTTCGACGCCGAGGCGAGTGAGCGCGGCTTCAGCTTTGGCGGAGAGGTCTTGAGGATAGCTGCCCAGAACGCGCGACGAGCCCTCGATGAGCACTACGCGAGATTTTCTGGGATCGATCTGGCGGAAGTCGTGGCGCATGTAGAGCTGGGCGATGTCAGAGATGGCACCGGCCAACTCAACTCCTGTGGGTCCTCCGCCGATGACGACGAAGTTGAGCTCGGGGTGCGTTCCAGTCTCCAACTTCTGGCGCTCCGCCAGCTCAAAAGCGAGGAGGACGCGGCGACGGATTTCGATGGCGTCCTCGATGGTCTTGAGGCCGGGAGCCAGAGTAGCCCACTCGGGGTGCGCGAAGTAAGAGTGAGTGGCGCCGGTGGCGAGGACGAGGTAGTCGTAGGGGAGCCGAGCGCCGGAGCCGAGGGAAACCTGGCGAGCTGAAACGTCGATGGTGGTCACTTCGTCCATGAGGACCTGGGTGTTCGCGTTGTTGCGCAGGATGGTGCGGATGGGCTGGGCAATATCGGCCGGAGAAAGCACGGCGAGGGCTACCTGGTACAGCAACGGCTGAAAGATGTAGTGGTTGCGGCGGTCGATTACGGTGACGTCGACAGGGAGGTCGGCCAGACCCTTGGCAGCGTTGATGCCTGCGAAGCCGCCACCGATGATGACGACGCGGGGGCGGGAATGGCTGAGCGGTTTGGCAAGTTCGCCCATGGAGTGTCACCTCCACTTACTTGATGCAACAGAGAACGCGGACGACACAGCGGGAGGGAGATTGTGGCTGTTGGGGTCCCAAGATCCGAGACAGCTTGCTGAGCTTGCGCCGTTCCGTCATGCAACGGTTCGCTTGGATCGTGCGCCGCGCCAATAGAGGATGAGGCCCAGCAGGACTGAGGCGACGGTACCCAAAACCAGCTTGAGCTCGAATCCAAGCTTGCTTGAAGAATCACCGGGCGGCACAAGAGAGACAAGAATGCCGACCAGGACGACGACGAAGCCCAGCCCGCCGCAGATCCAGACGCCGGGGATGCCGCCGGGTACAAGGATTGCATGTGGATTCTCAGCGCGGTCTTTGCGGTGCGCCAGTTTGATAACTGCTGCGAACATGTAGAGAAACGGAATGAAGTAGAGGATGATAGCGGCGTCGATGAGAACCTGATAGGCTCCGCGTGTGGTGTCATTGATCTGGCTGCC
Organism: Occallatibacter sp.; assembly: GCA_049521035.1. Classification (GTDB taxonomy): domain Bacteria; phylum Acidobacteriota; class Terriglobia; order Terriglobales; family Acidobacteriaceae; genus Telmatobacter. The sequence goes on from JBEKPF010000075.1 coordinate 20,067, forward strand.
GAGGAGAATTGCGCCAGAGGCCACGGCTTGGACAAGGATGGATATGTAGGGAGTTTTCCAGCGGGGATGGATCTTGCCGAATGCGGCGGGTAGGTAGCGATCGATTCCGACAACGAATGGCACGCGCGCAATGCCAGCGACGGTGGACCCGACGCCGCCAGCATTGCCGGCTGTGACCAGGATGGCCGCGAGGATTCCGAGGAAGCCGAGTTTCAGAGCGACCGAGCCTATGGCGATGGCGTTGAAGACGCCGCTCTGGGGATCGAGATCGGCGGCGGGAACCAGAGCGAGAATGGCAAAGGTTCCAACGATGTACATGAGGGCAATGAGCGCGCCTGCGCCAAAGACGGCTCGCGGCAGGGTACGGCGCGGATCGCGCACTTCTTCGCTCATGGCGGAGACGAGTTCGAGGCCGGTGAAGGCGAAGGCGATCTGCGACCAGAAATTGACCGTGTCCCAATTCCATGTAGGCATCATGTTGGCGACGGTAAAGTGCGTTGCGGAGCCGTGATGGAAACAAACCAACGCGGCGATGCCAACCAGCATGACCAGGGGCACGTAGGTGCCAACGCCGCCTGCGTTCTGAAGCCATTTGCCGATATTGAGGCCGATGATGTTCAGCACCACCGCAACCACAAGGAGAGAAAGCGAGACAGTCAGCAGGAAAGTGCGGTCCTGCGCGAGCACGGCGCCGCGACCGCCGACAATGTAGGCGGCCATGGAGGCGCTGGCAAGCAAAAGGCCGGGAAAATAGAAGACGGTATAAATCCAGTACGTCCAGCCGGCGATAAAGCCGTGAAAGGGCCCGAAGGCTTCGCGGGACCAGACGTAGAGGCCGCCTTCTTCAGGGAATCGCGAGGAAAGCTCGTTGATGACCAGCGCACCGGGCACGAAAAAGAAGACTGCCGCGAGGACCCACAGGCTGATGGACGATGTGCCGTTGTGGCCGGCGGCGGCGATCCAGCGCGGACCGAGGACGGTGGCGATGTTGAAGAGGAGCACATCCCAGAAGCCCATGGTTTTGCGGAGTTGTGGTTTTGGATCGAATGGCGCAGTCGCGGTGATGGTCATAGGGTCAGGCGAAGTCTCGGAAGGCTGTTCATTCGGATTGGGAAATCATAACGGACCATGGGTGGTGCTTGCGGCGATGTTGCATTTCCTCGCTGCGGCTTTTAACCTCCTCTGGGGAGAAAACAGCCATGCGCAGGCGCGACTTTGTGAAGGGGATTCTGGCGGCATCGGCAGCGGCCAAGACATTGGCGGGACAACAGGCGGCATCTCCGGCGACGACTGCGACTCCGCCTATCGCGCCGGCACAGGCACCGGCGGCGATTGCGCCAGGACCTGTGCCGTGGATGCACGGGCTGCTGGACGTGAAGCCGCTGGCGATGACCCCGCTGGTTCCTGATGCGGTGGCGGAAACCAACTCGGATTTTTTCAATGTGCAACAGACTGCAACGTTGCGGCGATTGGCGGAGATATTGATGCCGCCACTGAAGGGCTATCCGGGAGCGCTGGAAGCGGGAACGCCGGAGTTCATCGATTTTCTAATCGGAGCTTCGCCGAGGGATCGCCAGCAGATGTATGTTGCCGGGTTGGATCGTCTGGATGCGGAAGCAAAGCGACTGTTCGGTATTCCGTTTGTGCATGCTGACAAGACACAGGCGGACAAAGTCATTCGGCCATGGCTGAGAGCGTGGATGAACGATCATCCGCCTACGGAGACCTTCGCGCATTTCATCAACGTTGCGCATAGCGACATTCGCACGGCGACTATCAACTCGCAGGCATGGAGCGACGCGGCGATTGCGGCGGGGAAGCATTCGCCAGGCATGGATTTGTATTGGTATCCCGTGGATCCGGACATTCGCAGAGAAGTGGTCGCGCCTGTTCACAAGGCTGGTGCGAGCAAAGGGAATTCCTAGCCTGGGAGATTCTTAGCCAAGCTGGATGTTGAAGCGAATGAAATGCGCTGAGAGACTTGAGGGATCATGGCTGACGAAACGGTAGACGTTCTGATTATTGGCTCCGGACATTCCGGCGGGATGGCCGCGAAGATTCTGACTGAAAAAGGTATTTCGTGCCTGATGCTTAATGCCGGGCCGATTGCCGATGTTCGGAAGGATACTGAAGTGAAGCCGGTTTCCGCGCTGCCTTACCGCGGATTCAAACAGCCGGGGATTCTGCCGCATGTTTTTCAGTCGAATGAGTTCAATGCGAATACATGGGTGGATGAGAAAGAGGTTCCTTACACTTACGATCCGCAGCATCCTTATAACTGGGTGAGGGTGCGGTTGTTCGGTGGGCGGTCGCTGTTCTGGTCGCGACAGTCATTCCGGCTCAGCGACTATGAGTTCAAGAGCAAGTCGCACGATGGATTCGGCGATGACTGGCCGATCAGCTTGGCGGATATGGACCCTTACTACTCGCGCGTGGAGGGGATTTTTCGCGTGCTGGGCCGCGCGTATGGGATGGCGCAGTATCCGGATGGGAATTTCGTGCAGGATGACTCGCCGTGGACGGAGTGCATGCAGCGCTTTATTGCGGCGGGAAAACAACGGGGTGTTCCCGTGTGCAAGGCGCGCAGTTCGCTGGGAGTGGATGGGTTGGCCAGTTCAGTGAACCTGCTGCTGCCGGACGCATTTGCTACTGGAAAACTGAGAGCGATTCCGAATGTGGTGGTGCGTTCGCTGAGCGTGGACAAGAATACGGGCCTGGTGAACGAGGCACATTTTGTCGATCGGATTTCGCGGCGCGAGATGTCAGTGAAGGCGCGCGTGGTGGTGCTGGCCGCGGGAACGCTGGAGAGCACGCGGCTGTTGTTGAATTCGAAACTGGCGAACTCGAGCGGCGTGATGGGCCGCTATTTGATTGACCAGGTTTATGGGCCGGGCATTGTGTGTTCCGTGCCCGAAGCGCGCGATGGGAAAGACACACCGCAATTGATCGGCGGCGCGGCGCTGGTTCCGCGCTTTCGCAACATCGATACGAAGGAGAAGAACTTTATCCGCGGGTATGCTCTGAATGTTTACAGCCATCTGGGCCCGATGGATCCGCGTAACTTTGCCGCATATGGGGAAGAACTGCAGGAGAAGATGGAGAGCTATAGCGGGAGCGGGTTTTCTACTTCGATGATGGGAGAGGTGCTTGCGCGCTATGAGAACCATGTGAGCATCGACAAGACCGTTGTGGATGCGTGGGATATTCCGGCGCTGCGCGTGGATACGAAGTACACCGACAACGAAATCAACATGGCTCGCGACGCAGTGGACACGAGTGTTGCGCTGGCGGAGGGTGCGGGCTTCGAGATTCTCGCAAAGAATTACGATCCGAATCCGCCGGGTTACAGCATTCACGAACTGGGCACATGCCGGATGGGAGTCGATCCGAAGACGAGTGTGCTGAACAAGTGGAACCAGAGCCACGATATCAAGAATCTGTACGTGGTGGATGGCGCGAGCTTCGTGAGTGGCGGATGGCAGAATCCGACGATGACGATTCTGGCGCTGGCCATGCGGGCTTCAGAGCATCTTGCGGAACAGATGCGGCAGGGGAACGTGTAACCACCTGCGGTGGGGCCATCCGCTCGCGGGAGGCTCGCATTGGCTTGGTTGGTGCCCATCCATCGCGCGATGAGACTGCGCGATGGATGGGCACTCAGTTTTGAAGTCGCCGCGAGCCTTAGGGATGCTGCTCAATGGCGATGCTTACGGCGGAGGTGTTGCCGGAGGCGGCCAGGGCCTGGAGATTGGTTGCTACGCCGGACAGCGAAACGGGTGCGAAGGTGACGGTACCATCGATGGCCGAGGTGGCGATGGCGGTTTGGGTGGCGAGCAGCGGCGATGAGGCGCAGACACCGTGGGTTGAGCATGGCGGGGCCCAGGCATAGAGCGCCTGGTAGAGGCTGACTGAGCCGCCGGTCATGGGGTTGCCGTCCATGTCGAGAAGGCGCAGCGTGACAAGAGCGGGTGTGCCCTGAATGGAGAGGCTCTGCGTAGTGCCTGCGACGGCATGAAGAGATGCGTACTCCGGGCGGGAACCAAACGCGGTGTAGGTGACGCACTGGCTGGTGCCGTTGAGGCAGGCACTCACGGTGGCGGTTTGTCCTTCGGCCAAGGGACCGACGGTGATGGTGCTGGTGGCGATGCCGCCGGCATTGGTGAAGGCGACGACGCTGCTCTGGGCGGCGATTCCGGACGTGGCAGGTCTCCAAATCACAGACTGTCCGCCGATGGGCAGGCCGTTGGAGAGGGCCAGGGCCTGAACCGTCCATGTGAATGTGGCGCCGGCGGCGAGCGAGAGTTGGGGAGTGAGCGAAGCAAGGATGGGCGGCGTTCCGCCGGCGAACTGCGCCTGGAGTCTGGAACCGTTGGTGAGCGAGGCTGTGACGATGGACCAGGTTCCGTCGACCGCAGTGACGTTGATAGTGGCGTGGCCGTCGCCGCTCGCCACGACTGAGCAGGTGGAAAGGCCGCAAGAGAGAGTGGCGGTTCCGCTGGTGACCGTGTAGAGAACCGTGACGGCGCCCGCGGGAGCGAGATTGGACGCGAGTGCGGTGACGGTGAAGGGGATGGGATCGCCGATGGGGATGGTGTTGGCGGGCGCGGTGTCGAGCGTGAGCGCGTCGCCTGTGCCGGAGTCGTAACTGACGCCGCCGGTGATGATGGCGGACGCGGAAAACGCGGGCAGATCGTCCACTTCAACGTCTACCGAGCCAGTGACGCCGTTGGCTGCTGGGGGCGCAATGGCAGTGATCTCGTTGGGCGAGATGGTGGTGACTTGTGCGGACTGGCCTGCGACCTGAACAGAGTCCGCGAGACGAAAGCCCATGCCATGAATGACGATGGGGCCACCGGCGACAGGAAGGCGCGCGGGCTGGATGCTGTCTGCGTAGAGGACCCAGCCGTCGTATGCGTAGTCGGGACGGCCATCGCCGCGCTGATCGGCGATTCCGATGCGGACGACATCTGCACCAACCGAGCTGACTTGCAGCAGGCTCTCGCCGGTGGCGAGACCGTTGATGCCGCGAGTGGCGCGGCTTGGTGAAGCATCAATTGGATCGAATGCGTCCCAGATGCCGATGGCGGGCATGGCCTTGCTTTGGGTTGCTGCGCCGGTTTCGTCGAGGGCCTGGGTGACGATGGTGAAGGTACGGTTGCCGAGGATGGGGAAGGTGAACCAGTCGGCCTGGCCGACCTGGCTTAGGCGACCGGACCAATAGCCACTGGCGGGCAGAGTACGCGGCACGGATGGGTCACCGATTGCGTCTTGATAGCCGCCTTCGGCCGAGTTCGCGGCGCTAACGACGAGCGTTTGCGAGTAGCCGGCTGACATGTTGGGGACGGAGATGGATGGCAAGGTTCCTGAAGGAGTGACCTGGCCGTCGCGATAAGGGCCGACCGAGGCGGTGAGGATGTAACTCGGGTCGATAGCTTCGAAGGTGACAAGATAGTTGGCTGTGGAAACGCCGGGAGGCAGCGGGATGCCGCTCAGATCGAAGAAGCCTTGCTGGGTTGCGTTGTTGGAGCCCCACATGGTGAGTGGGTTGCCATTCGAATCATTGAAGCCGCTGATGAGATTGCCATGGTTTCCGCTAAAGGATGCGCCGGAAACGGCGGTGACTGTGTATTGGTAAAGCGGGTTGCCATTTGCGTCGAGAGGGCGAGCGACAACGTTGACGCCTTGCATGCCAGCGCCGCTGCGGAAGGTGACTGTACCCTGAATGGAGAAGGTGGAGGATGCGGTTAGCTGCTTGCCGGGGAAGGCTGCGAGATTTTGTTGAGTGATGGGGTAGATGCGGTTGAGGGCGGCGATGTCGTCGTAGCGGAGTGTTGCGGGATTGGGAATACAAGTGCCGCCTGCGGGACCGCAAAGGCCACTGCGCGGCTGCATGATGGGCCAGGCGGTGGTGCCGCCGGGCTCGCCGTTCTGGTTGGCCCCGGGGTTGACTTGCGCGTAGTCGAGGCCCAGGACGCGGCCAAAAGCACGCTCGAGTTCAAAGCTCATCATGGCGAGCTGGTTGGCGTTGGCGGCGCAGAGACCGTTGAGCAGGATGATGGCGTGGGCGATGGTGGCGTCGGGGTTGATGTTATCGAACCAGACCGAAACGCCGTTGGTCTGGCAATTGGAGGGGTTGCTCGCTTCGGAACCAAAGAGGGCTGTTGTGATGGAGCCGTCCGCGTCGTAAATCACGCCCACTGGATACGTGGTGGCGGCGGGCGTGACGTCGGCGGGCTGAGTGATTTGGCCTGCCTGGGTGGTTTGCTCGTTGGTGATCGTGAAGCTGGCGGCGCCTACTACGAGGTTGGCGCCGCTGACATCTTCATTGAGTTGACCCATGTCCGTCAGGGTGACTCCGGCGGTGGGCACTGCGGACCAGAGAGCGGCTGCTGCGTCGACCATGGCCGTGGCTTGCTGATTGGTGACCGAGGCGTTCAGCGGACCCTGATCGACGTAGTAGTTGAGGCGGCCAGTGGACCAGTGAACGGGCTGGCCAAGAACGCCAGGATTGAAGAAGCTGATTCCGGCTGCGTATTTGGGACCGCCGGCGAGGGCGGAGGCGGGAGCCAGAAGCAAGATGGCCGCGCACGCGAGCAGGGAGGATGTCGCTGAATTGGTATGCGGACGATGGGCGAGTGAGATGGGCACCGGGGCCCTCCAGACAGGGATTTCCCGGCATGTGAGGGTCCACTAATAATTGGGTCGCATTGGAAATTTCTAATCGTGCGATCTTTCAGCCGATCGGGGGGATCAGATTTCGGGGTAGAAGCTGAAAAATGCGTCGAGGCTGCGCTTGAGCTGGGTTTCGATTTCCTCACGCGAGCCCTCGATCATGTGCATGGTGACGTGGGCCTGGTGGCCGTTGGAGAGTTTGAGTGTTGCATTCTGGATTTCAGCCACTTCGCCTTCGGGGAGCAGCCGCAGTCCGTAGATCAGAGTCAGATTTGCCATGAGAATCATCTTATTCTCAGGGACGCAGAGGTGCTGAAAAAGGGTGGGCACAGGGTTAAGCGTCTAGAATCGACACTGGAAACCTTATGACAGAGATTCGCGATACCGTAATTCTTGGCTCGGGCTGCGCCGGGCTCACGGCGGCCATTTACACCGCACGCGCTGGACTGAAACCGCTGGTTCTGGAAGGCCACGAACCGGGAGGACAGCTCTCGATCACCACGCTGGTGGAAAACTTTCCGGGGTGGCCGGAGGGGATTCAAGGGCCGGAACTGATCGAGAACATGAAGAAGCAGGCGGAGCGGTTCGGCGCGACATTTCAGATGGCTCATTTGAGCAGCGTGAAGCTGGGAACTCATCCGATCAAACTGTTGACTTCGGCGGGTGAGATTCTAACGCGGACACTGATTGTGGCGTCGGGGGCGAGTGCGCGGTGGCTGGGATTGCCCAGCGAACAGGCACTCATTGGGCATGGAGTTTCAAGCTGCGCTACGTGCGACGGGTTCTTCTTCCGCGGCAAGGAGATTGCTGTGGTGGGCGGGGGTGACTCGGCGATGGAAGAGGCATTGTTTCTGACGCGCTTTGCGAGCAAGGTGACGCTACTGCACAGGCGCGAGAACTTCAGAGCGTCGAAGATCATGTTGGAGCGGGCTATCGCGCATCCGAATATTGAGCTGCGCACCAACACCGTGGTGGAGGAGGTGTTGGGCGTGGAGGACAAGGAAGTAAAGGGGCTGAAGCTGAAGGACGTGAGCAACGGCCAGAAGAGTGAACTTGCGCTCAGCGCGATGTTTTTGGGAATTGGGCACGAACCAAACGCGAAGATGTTCACCGGACAGATGGATCTGGATGAGGATGGGTACATCAAGACCACGGGTAATGTGCTGACTACGCACAATGGGGTCGTGATTCCGGGGGTTTTCGCGTGTGGGGATGTGCAGGACCGGCGGTATCGGCAGGCGATTACGGCGGCGGGGTCAGGATGCATGGCGGCGTTGGAGACCGAGAAGTATCTGGAAGAGCACGGGCACTAACCACCTGCGGTGGGGCAGACGCTCGCGGGAGGCTCGCTGGAGTGTTTTCGCACGCGCTAGTGGGACGCACCCGAGATGGGGCACCGAGCTTCAAGATCTATGTACTGGATCAATCGGAGGTGGAAAGAGGAACGCGATGGTCTCAATCTTTCCGGGGCGATACACTGCGCGGAGCGATGAACCTTTTGTCGTCTTTCTGATTGGCTTTCGCGTGAACCGCTGGGTGGCGTTGCGGAGTTGGACACGGGTGGCTGCGGCGATGCCACCGATGATCGCTGAACTGAAACGCAATCCTGCGCTGGGCCTGCTGCACGCGCAGTATTTTGTTTACTGGCGCGGCGTGGGAGTTATTCAATATTGGCGCAGCTTCGAGTTGCTTCATGCGTACGCGCATGCGCGGAATGCGGCGCATTTGCCGGCGTGGGCGGAGTTCAATCGACGCATTGGAGACAATGGGGTGGTCGGTATCTGGCATGAGACGTACACGGTTTCGCCGGGGCAGTACGAGAGCATCTATGCGAACATGCCGCAGTTTGGACTGGGCAGCGCGGTGAATCATTTGCCCGCGTCGGGGCTTCTGGATAGCGCCCGCGCGCGCATTGGACAGACGAATCCGCCGGAGCCGGATCAGAAGTTGTGAAAGGCGAAGAAGGCCGCGGCGACCAGGCAAACGGCGGAGACGGCGTGATTCCACCGCAGATGCGAGCCGAAGTAAAGCGTGGTGAATACGGCGAAGACCGTGAGGGTGATGATTTCCTGGATGACCTTGAGCTGGACGGGCGAGAAACGCGCGGCACCGATGCGGTTGGCGGGCACCTGCAGGCAGTACTCAAAGAAGGCGATGCACCAGCTGATGAGGATGACCTTCCACAACGTGTCCTGGCGGTATTTCAGGTGGCCATACCAGGCAATGGTCATGAAGATGTTGGAGAAGATGAGCAGAACAATGGTCCACATGGTTAGTTTGGACGCGCACGGTACGAGCCGAGTTGCAGTGCGCACGCCGATTAGTTGGCGAGGGCGAGTTTGGGCGGATGCACGATGACGGCTCTCAGGGAGAATCTGGAACGGCTGGAAGAGACAATTGCGGCGGCTTGCCGCAAGGCGGGGCGGGCGCGCGGCGACGTGGAATTGATGGCAGTGTCGAAGACCTATCCTGCGGCGACAATTGTTGATGCTGCGGCGTTGGGACTCTTGTTGTTTGGGGAGAACCGGGTGCAGGAGTTCAGCGCAAAGGCCGGAGAATTGGCCGGCTGGCGAGCGGAAGGGAGTAATGCCGCCGCGGGTGAGCCGATTCTTGTGCATCTGATTGGGCATTTGCAGAGCAACAAGGCGGCGCGGGCGGCGGAGCTTTTTGACGCAGTGGATTCGTTGGATTCATTGCGGCTGGCGGAGAGGCTGAATGAGGCTGCTGGCAGGATGGGCAAAAAGCTGCCGGTGCTGGTTGAGGTGAAGCTTAGCTCGGAGGAGACGAAGGCTGGGCTAGAGCCGGATTCGGCGGATGCGGCGGAACTGCTGGAGCGATTGCCGAATTTGGAGCATTTGCGGGTGCGAGGGCTGATGACGATCGCGCCCTGGGGCGTGGCGGAGGACGTGACGCAGGCGTGTTTTCGGAGCTTACGGGAATTGCGGGACAAGTGGGCGGCTCGGTATCCAGCGTTGGATTTGAGCGTGCTTTCAATGGGGATGAGCGGGGATTTTGCGCTGGCGATTGAAGAAGGAGCCACGCGGATTCGCATAGGGACGGCACTGTTTGGCAAGCGCGCGCCGTGGCCACCACCCCCGCGACGAGGAGCTGTCGCCGGGGACCCCGGGACGGGATCGCCGGAATGAGTGGCGGCATGATTCGGGCGGTGGCGGACGGGGTGACGCTGGCGGTGCGCGCGCAGCCGGGAGCTAAGAAGACGGCGATTGTGGGAGTTTATGGCGAAGGGGTGTCGGCGCAATTGAAGATTGCGGTGCAGGCGCCTCCAGTGGAAGGACGGGCTAACTTGGCACTCATTGGCTTTCTGGCGGAGACGTTTGGGTTAGCTAAGAATCACGTAGAGCTAGTTAGCGGGGAGTTATCGCGGAGTAAGGTGTTCTTGCTGAGGGGAGTTACGCTCGGAACTGCTCAGATCAAGCTTGCTGAATGGAATTAGGCAATCTATAAGCTCGGATTAGATTTGCGTCGGTCGCGTCTGGAAATTCTAAAAGCAACCGCAGATCCTTCGACTCACCACCCCCAAACTCCACCCCAAAGAGCACAGACCGCTCTTTGGGGGCCCCGGAACTGAAAAGCGTCTGGGGCCCTGTTCGCTCAGGATGACAATTATATCGTAAATAATTATAAATAAGCAACATAGTGTTTTGTTATTATCTATACAAACCCTGCACAGATACGCAGAGTCAATGACTTACCGGAAAAATCTGCACGGAATCTGCACAGGACGCATCAAAAATAATAGAGGCGAACATGGCATTCGTCACGGACAAAGCGGAACTCAAGCCGGGCCTGGTTCTCTTCCGGCGTGGCGACGTGGATCATCGGATGTGGTATTGCCGCATGAAAATACCCAAAGCCGA
>JBEKPF010000076.1:0-31202 GCA_049521035.1 Occallatibacter sp.
CAACCGGCTGGCCGGGCAGGCGAGTGTTCACCGGGGGAGGCATGGTTCTAATGCCCTGAGGCGGAAGCTGACCGCTGCCTGAATATTGAGTACGGACGGGGCGATGAGCGCCGGACATCACGGAGGGAATGGCGGGTTTCGGATGAATGAGTTCGTCGTCTTCCAATACGGCCGAAGGCTTTTTGGCGGGCTTGCGCTCCGCGGGCGAGGCGGGATTGTAGTTGGCGAGGATGTCGAAGTTCACCATGTTCGAGAGGCTTACCGGCGGCGGGGCCTGGCCGGGGCGGGCGTTTGTTTCAATGGTGTTCTCTCCGGTGATGCGGGGCAGAAGGAAGCGCCGGGAGTGCTCGAGGTTGCGGATCAGGTCAATGTCTTTGTCGCGCGGGCCAATGACGCGCAGGTGCAGCGTGATGACACCGGTCTTGTCGTCACGGACGGGCTCGAGTGTGGAAACCTGCACGCCGCCGGGCAGGACGGTTTCGAGGTCCTCCATGGCCAGGGTCCAACTGAAGGCTTTTTGGTCAAAGAGCTTGTTGAGAGCCACGGCCTTTCGAAGCACCTCTGCGTTGGCCGGTTGGCGCATCATGTCCTGGTAGCCCTGCCGTTCATAGCTAATGCGGGCAATCTGGGCATCGAGCGAGTGATCGCGCGCGCGTGCTAATTCGGCCTTGTGGTGGAGGGCGCGCAGGCCAAAGCCAAGACCGATGGCCACGACAGCCAGCACGGCCATGGCGATGCGCAGACGCTTGATGGCAGGTCCGACATCGGCGAACGGTCGACTGGCGAGATTGAGGGTGATTCTCATTTAGCAATTCTCATCTAGCGGGCTCCCGCCAGTGCGCCCACGACTCCGGCAATGCTGGAATTTCCCAATGAGGTTGCCGCGCCGATTGCAGATCTCGGGGCGAGGTCGACCACGGACAGCTCGGGGTCTTCGATGAGGCGCGCGAATGTGTGTGCATCGCCAATGCCAGCGTAATGCAAACGGCTGGGGCGCGCGAGCAGCTTGTCTTCAAAGTAGGCGGAGGCGACGGCGATGCCGCGCTGCACTTCTTCGAGGCGCGAAGAGGAGTCTTCAGGAAGGTCGAGGGTTCGATAGAGAAGCAGATCCTGGCCATTCATGATGAACGTGGTGAGCGCGTTAGTGCTGAGGTTTGCGCCGAGGACGGCTTCAAGAGTGTGGGCCGCATCGCCTGCCTGCAACGCGGCGAGGCTGGTGGACAGCACCGTGCCCGGCTCATAACCGGCGGCGCGGACGGCAGCTTCGTATTCGGCGAGGATGGGGCCGGGAATGACGGCTGCGAGCACTTTGCACTCGGACTTGGATTCAGAGAGTATCTGGTAGCTGACACCGGCGTGCTCCACGTCGAAGGGAACCATTTTGCGGAGGCGGAAGCGCAGGACGGGGAGGGCCTCGGCGGGCTTGGTGGGGATGGAATCGAAGTCGAGCACGAAGACGCGGACCAGCGTATCAGGCAGGATGAGCGTGACGTTGCGGGTGCGCGGCGAGACCTGGGCGAGCGCTGTGTGGATTGCGGCGGCGACGGCTTCGGGCACGAGCAAATTGGGCTCGGCGATTGCGGGGATGAGGGCGCCGGGCGGCAGCGACTGGAAGGCGTAGACGGGCGGCTGACCTGAGGCTGGAAGCGCGGCAGCGAGAGCGCCTTCCGGAGAAAGCTCCACCGCGACCGGGGGACGGCCGCCGGGTGCGGTCGCGATTTTGGTCTTGCTGAGGATGGAGGCCACTAGCGCATTTCTCCGGCAACGATCGCGGGAAGATTTGTCTGGGCGTTCAAGACGAATCCCTCAGGGGCTAAAGCCCGGCTCGTTCTATTGACTTTTTCGGCACGACTAAAGTCGTGCCCTTTCAAATCAGCCGAGCATATCGAGAGTCTCTTCATCTCGAAGCCTCGATGAAGGTGACCTTATTGATTTCCTTGAGCGTGGTGAGGCCGCGGCGGACGCGTTCCAGAGCCGACTCGCGGAGGAAGCTCATGCCTTCTTTGCGGGCGAGCTTGCGGACTTCGGAGGTTGGCCTTTTTTCCAGGATCAGTTCGCGAATAGGGTCGGTTAGATCGAGCAGCTCGTGGATGGCGGTTCGGCCACGATAGCCGGTGCCGGCGCATTCCATGCAGCCCGCGCCCTCGCGGAAGTGAAAGCCGTGCCACTCATCCAGGTCCATGGCGCAGATGCGCAGAAAGTCGTCGTCATAGGTTACAGTGCGCGCGCAATGGTCGCACACGGTGCGGACGAGGCGTTGGGCGAGGATGCAGTTGAGAGCGGAAACGAAGTTGTAAGCCTCGACGCCCATGTTGAGGAAGCGGCCAAGGACATCGACCACGTTGTTGGCGTGAACGGTGGTGAAAACGAGGTGGCCGGTGAGCGCTGAGTTGATGGCGATCTGCGCGGTTTCCTGGTCGCGGATTTCGCCGACAAGAATCTTGTCGGGATCGTGGCGCAGGATGGAGCGCAGGCCGCGGGCGAAGGTGAGGCCCTTTTTCTCGTTTACGGGAATTTGCGTGATGCCGCGGATCTGGTACTCGACGGGATCTTCGATGGTGATGATTTTGTCTTCGTCGCTCTTGATTTCATTGAGCGCGGCGTAGAGCGTTGTGGTTTTGCCGGAGCCGGTGGGGCCGGTGACCAGGACCATGCCGTAGGGTTCGCGAATGTAACGGCGGAAGCGGCGGAGGTCCTCTTCGGCAAAGCCAACGACGTCAAGAGTGAGATTGCGGAACTTCTCGCTCATCGACTCTTTGTCGAGGACGCGGAGGACGGCATTTTCGCCGTGTACGGTGGGCATGATGCTGACGCGGAAGTCGATGAGGCGGCCCTTGTAGCGGACGCGGAATCGGCCGTCCTGGGGGACGCGGCGCTCGGCGATATCGAGCTCGCTCATGATCTTGATACGCGAGAGGATGGTGGAGTGGTGCTCGCGGGCGATGGGCGCCATGGCGGCCTGCAGCACGCCGTCGATGCGGTACTTGACGACCACGGAATAATCAAGGGACTCGATGTGAATATCGGATGCTCGGCGTTCGAGAGCGGTGAAGATAGTGGTATCAACCAGTCGAATGATGGGGCTGATGTCTTCTTCACTGGTCAACTTCTCGATGGAGATGTTCTCGTCGGAGTTTTCATCGCCGGTGAGTACATCGAAGGTGAGCCCTTCACTGGCTTCGTCGAGGACGCGCTGCGACTGCTCGGTTTTCTTGAGCAAATCGGTAATCTGCGAGAGCGTGGCCACGCGCGCAACAATGCGATGCCCGAGGAGGCCGGCGATCTCATCGAGCACCATCAGGCGTGAGGGATCGCTGACCGCAATGACGAGAGCTTCGGCTTGTTGTTCGATGGGTACGAAGTTGTAGCGGAACATCAGTTCGACCGGCACGGTGCGCAACAGATCGTGCTGGATTCTGAAGTTCTTCAGGTCGACAAACTCGGCGCAATAACGATGCGCCAAGGCCTCTGCCTGCGCCCGCTCGTCCTGTCCAGTCGGAATTGGAAGTGCAAGTACGTCAGCCATAGACTGGTTACCCCGTTGCCGCGCCTGCTGATCCGAGAGAGAAGATCGGCAGATACAGCGAAATGAGAATGATTACCACTACTACGCCCATGACTATGAGAATGGCTGGTTCAATCAGAGCCAATGCGGCTGTGAGCGCGGTGGCCACGTCTTCCTCGAAGAACTCGCTCACTGAATTGAGCATTGCCGGAAGCGCACCCGTTTGCTCGCCCACGGTGATCATTTCTGCGGCCAGATCGGGAAATGCTCCAGTGTTTTCGAGTGCCTCAGCCAGACTCTTGCCTTCGCGTACTGTGGAGATGGAAGAGAAGACCGCTTTGGAGACGCGCCGCGACGAAATGGAGCGCGCTGCAGTTTCAAGGGATGGCACCAAAGGCAATCCTCCGGTGAGCAGAGTCGAGAGTGTGCGCGCGAATAGAGCCACCTGATATTTGAGCCAGATTTTGCCAAAGACCGGGAGTTTGATGCGCACAGTATCGATGATATCCCGGCCCCGCTCGGTGATGGAGAAGCGATAGAAACTGCCACCCAATACCAACGCTGTGAGCGCGATCCAGAGGAGGTTGTGGTTGAGCCACTCGCCAAAGTTGAGCAGATCGACGGTTATCCAGGGCAACTTCGAGCCCAATTGGTCGTAAAGCTTGCCGAACTGGGGAATGACGACCGCGAACATGAAGAACATCAACGCGCAGACCAGGGTCAGCAGGACGCCGGGGTAGATGAGGGAGGCGATAAGCTTTTTGCGAAAGGTGAGCGAGATGCGCTGGAAGCTGACGTAGCGCTCGAGGACCTCCTGCAAGTTGCCAGAGCGCTCACCGGCCAGAAGAGTGGTGGTGTACATGACGGGGAAGCCGCTTTGCGCCTCAAAGGCCGACGAAAGCGCCTCGCCGGTTTTGACTCGGTTCGAGACGTCTTCCAACTGCCCGGCAAAGTGCGCGCTTTTCTGATTTTTGGCGAGCATCTGCAGTGAACCTAGAATCGGCAACCCGGCTTTGATGAGGGTCAGAAATTGCTGATTGAAGATGAGAAAGGCCTCCAGCTTGACTTTGCCGCGCTTGAGCCCGCCGAATCCGGAACGTGCATGAACGCTGAAGACGTGGTAGCCGGCATGGGAAAAGCGCGAGCGCAGTTCATCGGCCGTGGCCGCTGTATGCACCTGCTCCTGCACGCGTCCACGCTCATCGGCCAACTTGATAACGAACTCAGCCATGCCTTCGCTCGCCGGCCTCCGGTACTACAGTCCCAGACCGGCCTTTCCACGGGGTTTTTCTCAGGTTTAAGGGTACCAGCTTCGGCCCCTTGTATTCGTAACGGATAGACGCGAAAGGAGGAAGCAACGCTCGGGAAATGCCGGGAGGCAGCTTTGGAACCAGGATTGAGACCGAATCGTATCTCCATTCAACCGGCTGCCAATTGCGTAAGCTTTGCGGCCAGGTTGTGCGTCTGCCCTATCGATATAGAAACTACTGAGGGGTGAATCGAATGCCGTTGATTTCATCGAAACTCCGGTCTGCTATGAAGGCTCGGTTCGGGGTTGGATTCTGCCTGGCAGTTGGCTGCCTCGCGATCGCGTGCAACGGGCAGCAGGTTGATGCTCAGAAAGCATCCGGGGCGAGCATGCCTGGCGGTATGGCACACATGTCGGGGCATATGTATATGACAACGCTGCGGGCAATTCAGCCTGGCGACAAGGAGAAGGCGGACGCCATTGTTACGGCGGCGAAAGAGGCGCTGGCTGTTTATCAGGATTACCGCAAGGCGCTGGCCGATGGGTACAAGATCTTTCTGCCGAATATTCCGCAACCGCAATATCACTTCACGAATTACGAAAACGGACGCGCGGCAGCGACGCACTTCGATCCGCTGAAGCCAACGTCGCTGCTCTACAAGAAGACCGCGGACGGCGGATACAAACTGGTTGGGGCGATGTACACAGATCGGGTGACAGCGAATGAGGACGAGTTGAACGAGCGGATTCCTCTAAGCATTGCGCGCTGGCACCAACACACGAACTTCTGCAAGGCACCGGCAGGCAAGTGGGGTGCATACTTCGGGCCCGATGCAAAATTCGGACTGATGGGCTCGATTACTACGAGGGATGCGTGCGAGGCGGCGGGGGGAGTGTTTCTTCCGCATATCTTCGGGTGGATGGTGCATGTATATCCATATGAAACGGACCCCGGCAAAATCTGGTCGATGGATGATGACGACGAAGGCCACGACAGCATGGACCACTCCGCGATGCCGGGAATGAAGATGAACTAGGACCAGCTAAAGCTAGATTGGGTAGGCGGCGGTTGGGGCGATTTTGAATTTCCGCCAGAAGATTGTGAGGGCAAACACGTTCCCGTGTGTTTCAACCTGATTGATCGCGCGTGGACTTGCGAAATGCAGTAAGCTACCCGCATGCCAAGAATTAACCAAGGTTCTATCCATTTGTTTCGACTCGCCGGCGTCGATGTGTCTTTGCACTGGTGGTGGTTTCTGGTGGCGTTCTATGAGATCGGACGCTACAACGGCAGGTATTCTTCCATCGCGTGGAGCATTGCCGAGTACCTGGGGCTGTTCCTGATTGTGCTGACGCATGAGTTTGGCCACGCGATGGCCTGCAGGCAGGTGGGCGGAACGGCGAACCGGATTCTACTATGGCCGCTGGGAGGCGTGGCATATGTGGATCCGCCGCAACGACCAGGAGCCATGTTGTGGAGTATTGCAGCGGGACCGCTGGTGAATGTGGTGCTGCTGCCCATCTTTTATGGAGCGTGGCTTACGGCAAAGTCGGCGGGGTGGAAGCACACCATGCCCGATGCCTATATGCTGCTTTTTGCCCTGCTCTGGATTGACCTGACTCTGCTGATCTTCAATATGCTGCCTATCTATCCGCTCGATGGCGGCAAGATTCTCTGGTCTTTGTTGTGGTTTCCGCTGGGACGCGCCAAGAGCCTGATGGTAGCAGTGGTAATTGGCATGATTGGCATCGTGGGAGTCTTCGCGATCTCAGCATTCGCGCTTTCCGGTTGGGGAATCCTGATTTCCGTTTATATGTTGGTGAGCTGCTGGGGTGGACTGCAACAGGCGAGGGTTCTGTTGCGCCGGGAGAAGATGCCTCGTCGCCAGGGATTTGCCTGTCCTAGTTGCAAAGTTGCTCCACCGCTGGGGCCGCTGTGGAGTTGCGGGAAGTGTGAGCAACCATTCGACACGTTTGCGTCGGGAGGCGTTTGCCCGAATTGCGGAGAAAGATACGCCACGACAATGTGTGGGGAGTGCAAGCGGCAATTTCCCATGAACGAGTGGGTAGTTCCCACCACGACCAGCTACGGGGTGGTGAACGGCGGCGTGCCGATACGGTAGTTGGCGTCCGAATCAAGTTCGACCGCGCCAGTCTCTGCATTCTGAATGCGTTCGTGATTGTGTTTGTAAATCAAGGGGTAAACACTGGTGCGGGCAATGGACTGGGATTGGTCGGTACGCGAAGGACGGAAGGCAGGGTGGTTCGGGTCGGGAATTGGTGCGCGGCTGGGGGCTGACCTGCGGCGACATGGACGTCTGGCTGTTGCCGTTTCGTCGCTGCTCGCGATGGCTGCCAGCGGCGCGATTCTGCTGACTAGGATCCATGCAAGCAGGCCGGCAGCGGCGGTCGTTCCTTATCCGCACGAACTGGCGCAAGTCAACTTTGCCGTGGCGGGCGATGTGATTCCGCACGAACCGGTACGCGCTGCTGCTGCAGTGGGTGGTGAAGGCGCGGCAGGATGGGCGGCACTGTTCAGCGACGTGAGCGACGTGTTTGAGAAGGCCGACTTTGGATTTGTGAACATGGAAACGCCGGTGGCGCCGGCTCATTCACATGGGTCAAAGCCTTTCATGTTCGACGCGCCTGTGGCGCTGATCGACGGGCTGAAGGCGAGCGGCATCAAGATTGTTTCCTTCGCGAACAACCACGTGATGGACCAGGGATGGCCCGGATTTATTGAGACTCGCGAGCATCTGCGCGATGAAGGGATGCTGTTTGCGGGTTCCGGCGACACAGCCGCACAAACCTGGCAGCCGGTTATCACGCAAGCAAATGGCATCAGGGTTGGTTGGCTGGGAATGACGCGGTGGCTCAACGGAAACCGCAATCCCGATAAGGACGACCAGCCGCATGTGAACTTCTTTCCGTATCCCGGCGAGAGTGGCGGCGCCTCTGGAGCAGATGAGAAGCAGGTTCTGGACGCGGTGAAAGCGGCACGGGCGCAGTGCGACTTCCTGGTGGTTTCAATTCACTGGGGTATTGAATACGCGCCTGCGCCAAGGCCGGAAGATGTGGAGATGGCGCACAAGATGCTGGAAGCGGGGGCGTCAGTAATTGTGGGCCACCATCCCCATGTGCTGCAGCCAGTGGAGACGTATACGACGCAGGATGGACGCAACACGGTCATCTTCTATTCCCTGGGTAACTTCCTGTCGAACCAGTCGCGCAACTACGTGGATGGCCTGATGCCAGACAAGGACGGCGACCCACGCGACGAAATGATTGGGTTGTTTTCTGCTGTGCGCAAGGACTATGGGCCTGCAGGAGTGCGCATGGAACTGGGGCACGTGGGGATTCTGCCGGTGTGGAGCGAGAATAACCGCAACGAGATCGCCAGCGGAAAAACAAAGACCACGATCATTCGGCCGATTCTTATAGACCGTGAAATACCTCGGGTGCAGGCGCGACTGGATGAGTTGAACAAGATTGCGGCGTCGAATCCCTCTCCCGCGGGGCTTACTGACGAGCAGAAAAAGGAATTCGTTGAATTGACGAATAGGATGAAGCTGCTGACTGATCGACGGGAACAGATTCTGGCGCGAGTGGGCGACGAGTATGTAACGGATCCGCCGAAACTGGCTGTGAAGCAGTAGTTCTTCTGATCGTCCCCTTCCTTATTTCACGAGAAGAAAACGGGAAACAATTTCGCCCCAATAGGAGATCTTCGGATAGCGAAAGGGCTCGTTGTGCGCAAGTTTTGGAACGATCACAAGCTGGGTGGTTGAGCCGCAGCAGAGGCTGAGCTTCCTGGCCATCTTGACGGGAAAGAGGCGATCCCTCTCGCCGTGAACAATCAGCACTGGCGCGGTGTTTTCTCGCAACGAATCCGCTGCGTCCCAAATGGGCGGAACTGCGAAGGCGAGTGCCTTGGGAAGGCCGACGCAGGCCGCGGCACTTCTGAGAGATGTGAAAGCGGCGCATAGCACCAGGCGATGAGCCGGTACTTTGGAGAAAACTGCGCTCGCGATCCCAGTGCCCAATGAGAATCCAAGAATCGAGACAGGCAATGGAGCGGTGAGATGTTCGAGGAAATGGAAAGCGGAGATCGTGTCCCGTTCACTTTGAGCCGACGTGAAGTGTCCTGAACTGCGACCGTAACCAGAATAGTCAAATACCATTGAGGCAACGCCATGTGCAGCGAGGATCTGCTGCACTGGAATCCAGTGGTCTACCGTTTCGCCGATTCCGTGACAGATGAGCACGCTGGCCTGTGAAGTAGGCGAGTCCGGCTTCACTAATATCGCATCAAGGAGATTCTTTCCGCTCTCGATGTTGTGTCGCGACACTCCGGCGTGCACGGGCTTGCCCCCGACCTTCCATGCGACCCTGCCCAGGAGCCGGTCCCGCACAAGAAGAATGCGACCCACGGACGTGATCGCGACGGAGAATGCGCGTTGCTGATGGTCATTTGCTGACATTCAACACAGCCGATCAGTAACCATTCGCAACCAGCCAAGTCTCGGTCAGTTCGAAGGACGACTTCTTCCGCTCCTGCATTTGCGCGTGGGCCAGTTTCACGAGCACATCGGCTTCTACGTTGACAGGCGCGCCGGGCGCGAGCGTGTGCAGGTTGGTTCGCCAGTAGGTGAGAGGGAGAATTGCGATGGTGATGATGTCACCGTCAAATGCGGCGATGGTGAGGCTGATTCCCTCAATGGCGACCGAGCCTTTGTGAACCATCCAGGGACGAACGCTTTCAGGGACGCGGACTTTGAGAGTCCAGTCAGTGGTTTGCCGGTCAAATTGCGGGCTGGACTCGGGGATGACGGGGTCGAGGGCGATGAGCGCACCGCAGCCGTCTACGTGGCCCTGCACGATGTGGCCGCCGAGGGGACTCCCTGCCTCTGTGGGCAACTCGAGGTTAACTTTGGCGCCGGGAGCTAACGAGCCGAGCGAAGTGCGGTCGAGGGTCTCCTGGGCCAGGTCAGCGTGAAACAGAATTGGGTCGACGTCGAGGGCTGTGAGGCAGACGCCGGAGACGGCTAGCGAATCGCCTTCACGGAGGCGGTTGGCCAGGCCGGGGGCCTCGACGGTAATGCGGCGGACGCCACCTGTTTCTTTCAGGCTGACGAGCGTGCCGGTTTGTTCGACGATGCCGGTAAACATTCTTTTATCTTAAGGGATCAGAGGACACGAAATGGGGATCAGGTTGCCTTCTGAGTTGGAGGCCAGGGATCTTTGAGGAGCGAACACAAGCCGAGGTCATTACCATAGCGCTCAACTTCAACGGCGGCCATGTTTATGGCGTGAGACATACCGCGGAAGGCCGGGACGGCATCGGAGCCCATGATTTGCGGAGAAACAAAAAGGTGAACGCGATCGACCAGGCCGCCGGCGAGCAATGCGGTGTTGAGGCGCGTGCCGGTCTCTGTGAGCAAGGTGAGGATTCCTTCTTCGCCCAGCTTGTCGAGAAGTTTGGCGAGGGGGACTCGGCCTGCTTCTGCAGGGAGGACTTCGATGTGGACGCCGCGCGATCGCAATTCATTGATGCGCGGCTCGTCTTTGGAGACGGTGTAGACGACGACATCGTTGTGTGCGGTTGCGACCATCTTCGAGTTGAGCGGCATGCGGAGCGCTGAGTCGAGTACGACGCGTTGGAGTGGGCGACGGCGGCGAAGGCCGCTGCGATCGGTGAGCATGGGGTCGTCGGCGAGGACGGTGTCGACGCCAGTGAGCGCGGCATCGGCCTGCCAGCGCAGTGGCTGCACGGCGGCTCGCGCTTCCTCGCAGGTGATCCAAAATGGCGCGTGAGCCAGATGCTGGCCGGCGGGAGGTGCGATGCGGCCGTCGAGGGTCATGGCGACTTTCATCAGCACCAGCGGCCGTTTGTGCTGGCTCCAGCAGGCAAAGCCCTCGTTGAGGCGGCGCGCTTCCGCCTGGCAGACGCCGAGCGCTACTTCGATGCCTGCCGCACTGAGCTTCTCCATGCCGTGCCCGGCTACGGCCGGATTGGGGTCGATGGTAGCGGCGACCACGCGTCTGACTTCGGAGGCAATGAGCGCATCGGTGCAGGGTGGGGTGCGGCCGGTGTGGTTGCAGGGTTCAAGCGTGACATAGACTGTGCCGCCGAGGAGCCGGTTACCGGCGTGCTGGGCAGCGACTCTGAGGGCGATGACTTCGGCATGATCGACGAGGTCGTATTCATGCCAGCCTTCGCCGACGACCTGACCCGCGCGGTCGAGTACGACGCAGCCTACAGCGGGGTTGGGCGAGGTGACGGCGATGCCCCGGCGGGCCAGCTCGAGAGCTCGCTGCATCCAGTAACGGTCTTGATCGGGGGTGTTCATTTTATTCGAGTAGCGAGTCGACGAACTCGGCCGGTGAAAACTCTAGCAGGTCGGTCATCTGCTCGCCTACGCCGGCGAAGCGGACGGGGAGATTGAGTTCGCGAGCGATGGCTACTGCGATTCCACCTTTGGCGGTGCCATCGAGCTTGGTGAGGATTATGCCAGTGACGCCGGCGGATTGCGTAAAGAGGCGGGCTTGCTGGAGGCCGTTCTGGCCGGTGGTGGCATCCATGACCAACAGGACTTCGTGAGGAGCTCCGGGGATGAGGCGTGCGGCGGTGCGGCGCATTTTTTCCAGCTCGTCCATCAGACCCGTCTTGGTATGGAGGCGGCCAGCGGTGTCGACGATCAGCTCATGGATATTGCGGGCCTTGGCGGCAGAAGCGGCGTCATAGAGTACGGCTGCCGGATCGCCTCCCTGACGGGTTTTGATCATCTCCACACCGGAGCGCGAGGCCCACACTTCGAGTTGCTCGATGGCGGCGGCGCGGAACGTGTCGGCGGCGCAGAGTAGAACCGACTCGTTTAAGGCTCTGTACCAGGCGGAAAGCTTACCCGCTGAGGTGGTTTTTCCGGTTCCGTTGACGCCAACTAAGAAAGTGACTTTGGGCGGAACCGCCGGTACGACAACCACCCCTTGCGGAGCACGGAGAATGGCGACCAATTGCTCTTTGAGCAGAGCCCGCAGCTCATCGCCGCCTTCGATGGCTTTACGGAGAGCGCGATCGCGGAGAGCGTCGATGATTTCGGTGGTGGTCTGGACGCCGATGTCACTGGTGAGGAGCGCGGCTTCAAGGTCTTCGAGGGCGGACTCGTCAACGGTGCGGGTGAGGGCGACGATGCTTTCGATTTTTGACGAGAAGGACTCGCGCGTGCGCGAGACGGCCTGCTTCATGCGGCTGAAGAAACCGGATGTGGGCGCATCAGACTCGGCGGACGGTTCCGCTTTGGGTTTATCGCGGTCGTCGTAGCCGCCAAACAGGGTGATCATAGTTGGTCCAGTCTTGAGTTTAAAGCAGGGAGTTTGAACGGAGGCATGGCGCGATGGTTGCAGAGCGGAGGCACAGGTTGTGGAATGGAGTAATCCCTGTTCCTTATATCCTCGACGTTTCCGCCTTTGCCACCAGCGCGACCGCCGCTAATCCCAGAAGCAAGATAGACTCTTCAACGTGCTCGCTACGGTTGTGCAGTTTGTTGAAGTCGATGCGGTTTGGGTTCGCTTCATCTGCCGCGTCGATTGCTCCGCCGGCTGCGATGCGGTCGCGTTCCATGGCCGGAATGATGACGAACTGGGAGAAGGAAGTCAACGCGATCATCAGCACGATGAGTGCCATGGGGGCCATAGCTGCGCGCGGTTTGTAGAGGCCCCAGGCCGGTGCCAGAGCCAGCAAGGCCAGCGCTACCATTCCAGACACCAGGCCCATGCCGTGCAGAATGCGCAAGAGCTGACCGACGATGGTTCCGGCTGTGTGTGTATCCGCGTGCAAGGTCATGAAGGTAATGGCGGCAGTTACCGGGAAAAAGATCTCCGCGCCCAACCAGACGATGAGCGCGAGATAAAGAAGAGTGCGAAGTAAAGTCTTCATGAGGCAAGAATACTAGGGATCAGTAGCCAGTTGTCAGGGCGTAGTTTGTGGCAGGGCCAGTAAGTTGGGTCGACTGGATGCGATCCCACCCATCGTGCGATGAGACTGCACGATGGATGGGGCACAGGTGTCTTCGCTGATATGAGCCTTTGAGGCGCGACGCTAGCTGGTGCGCTTCAGCGCACGCTTCAGCACCGTTTCAAGCGCAGCTTTTACCTGGGCATACTCCTCAGGTGGGATGGTTCCGGAGATCTTTTCGCTCTCCAGGGCAAACAATTCTTCCTTCAGTGCATTCAACAAAGCGGTGTTCTTTGCCGTTGGTGAACTGAATGCAGGGTAACTCGCAACGCCTACATCGCCGACGGTGCCGGGGGCCGGCAAGCCTGCAGGTTTGCGCAGAAGAAACGCTGCTCCTGCCACGAGCAACAGGGCCAGGCCGCCAAGAATCCACCACTTGTACTTCGAGAGCGGTTCGGTCCCGGTGACGGGTGGTCCGATGCCGCCGCCCGGCTGACCGTTCGCGGCGCTGGTACCGGCTTCGGGAGAGTTGCCGCTGTCTTGTGCGCCCATGCCGGTCCCAGGCTGTCCTCCGGGCGCTGCGCCTTGCTGCTCACGCGGCATGGAGCCGTTTCCGGCAATGGTGAACTCCATCGTCTTGCCGGGCGTCGCATTTTTGACGAGATAGGTTTGCACGCCGGGGTCTTGTGGGACGGCTTTGAAGGCCGCTTTGTCGACTGGCGTAAAGGTCATGCTCTTGGGCAGGAGGACTGCGAAATTGTCGGCGGGTAACGTCACTTCCGCCTTAAAGGTGTACTTGCCGGCACTGTAAGGGAGGTGATAACTCAGCTGAAAGAGCGTGTCTTTTTCGCCGTCGTCGGGTTGGATGGGGAAGTTGAACGCGTAATGCCCCTTGGGTCCGCTTGGATCCATCTTGATGCTGGTGGGTAGGCCGTTGGGGCGTTGTCCGCCTACGCCGTCTACCGTCGCATCGGGAGGAAGAACCACCTCAAACGAGTGCGCGCTCCACTGGGTGGTGGGCGGCGAACTGGTGTTGTGGACGAAGTAGCGCTCAGTGACTTTGAGCTGGCCATTGTCGCTTTCGACCTCGACTACATCGGCCTCAATGAATACCCCCTGCACTTTGGCCGCAACGTCGTAGACAGAGATGTCGCCGGGCGCGTTGCCCTGGGGCGCGGCGATGAAATAGCCGGCGCCCTGGTGAGTGACACGCACCAGGTAGGGGCTGTTGCCGGGCTCGATCAGCGAATAGTGTCCGCGTGCATCGGTGGTCGCATGCGCCACTTCGCCCATGCCGGCCTGTACGTCGACGAGCACCACCGTGTCGCCAGCGGCGGGCTTGCCGGTGGTCTTATTGGTAATTGTTCCGGTCACGGTGGTGGCCTGGGCCATAGCGCCTGTTAAGAGCAGGCTCAAAGCAAAAGTGCGAAATGCTTGCTGGATCGATTTCATAGTCGTGAGTGGATCCTATTTCTTTCGTGGTTTGGAGAGAGGAGTTGAAAAGCAACCGCAGATCTTTCGACTCCGCTGCGCTCCGCTCAAGATGACAGCTTTTTGGGAGGCCTGAATGACAGTGACAGCGGGAGGTTACGCCTGCTGCAAGTGCTCGATTTCGGCGAGCAACTGCGCCGTCTCATTTTCGAGCAGTGATCGCTGGACCTGAAAATCTTCTTCAGGATATTTTCCGGCGCGGTACTCAAAGTTCAGGTCCCTGAGATTCTCGTAGAGCTGGTCTTTGCGTTCCAAAAGATAGTCAAGCCGGGTCTTCTGGCGCTGGCTGGCAAAGACGTTTTCCGGCCAAAAGGTGTAGACGAGCAGCGCCAACGTCAAGAGCGCGCCGGCCATTTCGCCTTGCAGGGTGGTCATGTGCTAAAAACCTCCGTCGCCAGTTTCCCGGCGAATTTTTTCGCGGCGCTCGCGGTCTGCGGGATCGTCATTGGCAGCAGCGGTGGCCGTGGACTGCGATTTGCCGACTGAGAGAGTTGACCAGCGCCGCACCAGCAGAATGGTTCCCAGCAGAGCGGCCGCAAAGACGGCAAAAGGCGCAATCCATGCCACGAGATCAAAGCCATGCGTGGTGGGCGCAGCCAGAACAACGGCGCCGTACTTGCCGACGAAGGAATCCAGAATGTCCTTGTCGGTATTACCTGCGGCGATGCCAGTGCGCAGCTCAGCCAGTTCGCCACTGGAGTTTGGGCAGCCCACATGGTTACACTCGCCCAGAATTTGAGCGCAGCCGCAGGTACACATCAGCTTGTGATTCAGATCGTTATAGCGTGCGCTGGAATCCGTTGCGCCGATCGATGCATAAACGGCGAGGGCCAACACCGTTGCTTGCGCTGCTCTGATCAAAAAGGAAAAACGTGCGGAAGCACCAGGCATTTAGTGTCCGCCCTTCAACGCCGGCTCTGCGGGAACAGCGCGTGTGGCGGGCACTCGCAAAGATGCCGTGGCCGGGCTGATGCTGGGAACAAGAGCCACAAACGTTCCAAACACCAGCACCACCAGGCCCGCCCAGATCCAACCTACCAGCGGATTGAGGAAGGCTTTGATGATCGGCTGCCCGGTGTCGGGATTGGTGCCTTCATAGACCACATACAAATCCCATTGGGGGACGGAGTGGATGGCTACCATGGTTTGCGGTTGCTCGCTGGCGAGATAGACGCGCTTCTCCGGGGTCATCTGGAACTGCTTCCTGCCACCTTTGTAAACATCCAGGAGCGCGTACTCCGAGTTGTAATTCAGATTCGAATCTTGCGTGAAGCCAACGCATTCCAGCGTGTAAGGACCGATGGACATTTTGTCGTGGAGGGCCAGTTCCTGCTCGATGTTGCGGTTGAATGCCGAGCCTGCGAGACCAATGACAACGATCACGACGCCGATGTGAATGATGTAGCCGCCGTATCGGCGCGTGTTCCTGCGGGTCAGGAGCCAGGTGGAGACTACGAGATTCTTCCCGGTCTGGCGCGAGATGACTCCAGCGCCGCGGAGGAACTCGCTGAGGATGGCTGTGAGCACTCCCATTGCCAGAGAGAAGGCTACCAGCGCGAAGAAGTTGCCGTAGTCGAAGGCGCCGTCTTTCCATGGCCGAACGCCGACCGCGAGGCAGACAATGACTGTTGCCCACAGTGCGATGCAGGGCAATACAAAGTTGCGACGAATGCTTTTGAGCGAGGTTGCACGCCACGGCAGCAGCGGGCCAACGCCGGTGAGGAATAACAGAAACAGGCCGATGGGGATGGCTACGCGGTTGTACCAGGGCGCTCCGACGGTCACCTTGTTCCCGACCACATATTCACTGAGGATGGGGAAGAGCGTTCCCCACAGGATTACGAAGCAGGCTGTGAGCAGGACCAGATTGTTGAACAGGAAGCTGGATTCGCGGCTGACCAGCGATTCCAGATTGTGCTCGGCTTTCAGATGGCTGCGCTGCAGGATGTAGGTGAAGATGCAAACCGCCAGCACGATCCCCATGAAGACCACGAACCATGTGCCGATGGAGGATTGCGCAAAGGCGTGCACGGAACTGACCAGGCCGGCGCGGGTGAGCAGAGTTCCCAGCAGCGTGAGAAGGAAGGTGGAGAAGATGAGCCACACGTTCCAGCTCTTCATCATGCCTTTCTTCTCCTGCATCATGACGGAGTGGAGAAAGGCGGTGCCGGTGAGCCAGGGCATGAAGCTCGCGTTCTCTACCGGGTCCCAGCCCCAGTAGCCGCCCCAGCCTAGAACGGCATAGGCCCAGTGCATGCCGAGAAAGATGCCGGCGGTGAGGAAGAGCCAGGTGACCATGGTCCAGACGCGTGTGGTCTTGATCCACTTCTCACCGGGGTAACGCATCATGAGAGCGCCGAGGGCGAAACAGAAGGGGACCGAGAAGCCCACGTAGCCCAGGTAAAGCATGGGCGGATGGATCACCATCTCGGGGTATTGAAGGAGAGGATTCAGACCGTTGCCGTCATCGGGGATGGCACCGTTGTACAAAGCGAAGGGTGGGGCGGCGAAGTTCAGAATTGCCAGAAAGAACACCTGAATTCCGGCGAGAATCGTGCCTGCGTAGGCATAGAGCTTGACGTCGGTTCTATGCGTCAGGCGGAGGACGAAACCGTAGGTGGCCAGCAGCCAGGCCCAGAGAAGCAGCGAGCCCTCCTGGCCGCTCCACAGCGCCGAGAATTTATAGGCGCCGGGGAGAGCACGGTTGGAGTGCTCCATGATGTAAGTGATTGAGAAATCGTTGGTGAAGACGGACCATACCAGCGCGAAAGCCGCTGCCGTGATAGCCAGGAAACCCGCGATCCCTGCTCGGCGCGCCGTGTCGGCCAACCGCTCAGGTGAAATTGCGGCAGGCTGCCCGGTGGCGATCAGCCTGAGTGCGAGTGCCCCAGCTAGCAAATTGTAGGCGGCAAGCGCCAAAGCGATGAGAAGGGAAAAACTACCAAACGCTGCCATGAGGACTCCACAATGATTTTCGCACGCGGCGAGGAGGAGAATGCCCCCGCCACGGGCTATTCTCAAACCATCATAGGGCCTTGGGTTGTGATTTAGCTCACTCTATGGGTGGAGGCGGGTGTTGATGCAGGGGGAGGATAAGTGCAGCCTCAAGCTGCGGATGGCACTTTATGCAATACCATCTGATCGGCGACATTGAGCATCTCGTCGACTGGAAATGGCCGGGCAAGGAAGCGAATCCAACCGCCCGTGTAGTCCTCCGCCGCATCAGTGGCGTTGCCTAAGACGAGGATGGGCAGATTCGGTAGCCGGGAATGCAGTTCGGCGACGAACTCGGGCCCGCCAATGCCAGGCATCTCCAAACCGGAAACGACGAGAGCGAGATTTTCAGCGAATTCTGGTTGCTCGACGAGACAAAGAGCTTCCGCCGCATCGCCCACTCTTTGCACATCATCAAAGTGTCGCTCCAGAACCGACCTGCGAGCGAGGGCCTGGAGGGGATCATTGTCCACGAGAAGGATTGTTGCCAAATGCCCCCACATCCTGAGCGGCCTGCGAGGGGACGGGCCGACAGCATGACTAACTGGAGCAGTAAGATGCGCCCAGAACTCCTGATGGTTGCCTGTAAAACGGTTCATTGGTAATCAGCTGTGCCAACTAATTGGTAATCAGCATTGTCAACCGAAGAGAAATTCCTTGTCTCGAAGCTCTTTGATGGTGTCGCGAAGCCGGGCTGCTTTCTCGAATTCGAATTTTTTTGCGGCTTCGCGCATTTCGATTTCGAGCTTGGCGATGTGGGTGTCGAGGTCGCCCTGGGATGTGAAGTCGGGTAGAGCGGCCGCAGCTTCCACTTCCACGTCGCCGTACTCGGCCTTGAGGATCTGGGCGAGGCCCATGTCCATGGTGTTGATGACGGACTGCGGAGTGATGCCGTGCTCCTCGTTGTAAGCGCTCTGGATGGCGCGGCGGCGGTCGGTTTCGTCCATGGCGCGGCGCATGGAATCGGTGATTTTGTCGGCGTAGAGGATGGCTTTTCCTTCAAGGTGACGCGCGGCCCGGCCCATGGTTTGGATGAGCGAGCCGGAGGAGCGGAGGAAACCTTCCTTGTCAGCGTCGAGGATGGCGACCAACGAAACTTCGGGCAGGTCGAGGCCTTCACGGAGGAGGTTGATGCCGATGAGCACGTCGTACTCTCCTCGGCGAAGACCAGCGAGCAGCTTAACGCGTTCGAGGGTTTCGATTTCGGAGTGCATGTAGCGGCATTTGACGCCGACTTCAGAGTAGTAGCCCGCGAGGTCTTCTGCCATGCGTTTGGTCAGGGTGGTGACAAGGACACGCTCGCCTCGCTTGGCTCGGTCTCGGATTTCACCGAGCAGATCGTCGATCTGGCCTTTGACGGGGCGAATTTCGACTTGGGGATCGACAAGGCCCGTGGGGCGAATGACCTGCTCGACTACGACGCCGGCGGAGCGCGTCAGCTCATAGGGCCCGGGTGTGGCGGAGACGTAGATGGTCTGGTGGATGCGGTTTTCGAACTCCTCGAATTTCAAGGGGCGGTTGTCGCGTGCTGAAGGGAGACGGAAGCCGTAGTCGACGAGGTTCTGTTTGCGGCTCTGATCACCGAACCACATGCCGTGAACCTGCGGAATGGTTGCGTGGCTCTCGTCGATGAAGAGCAGGAAGTCGCGCGGGAAGTAGTCGAGTAGCGTGGGTGGAGGCTCGCCGGGAAGACGACCGCTGAAATGGCGCGAGTAATTCTCAATGCCGTGACAGTAGCCCATGGACTTGATCATTTCGAGATCAAAGCGGGTGCGCTGGTGGACACGCTGCGCCTCAACCATGCGGCCTTCGGACTCAAGCTGTGGCACCCACTCGTTGAGCTCTTTCACGATGGAATCAATGGCCTCGGCCTTGCGCTCAGGCTGCACGACATAGTGGCTCTTGGGATAAATGGGCAAACGTGAATACTTCTGCTTGACGGTGCCGAAGAGGGGATCGATTTGCGAGAGCGACTCGATCTCGTCGCCGAACATTTCGATGCGATAAGCGGCTTCGTCGTAGGTGGGGAAGACTTCGATTACATCGCCACGGACGCGGAAGGTGCCACGGCGGAAGTCGGTGTCATTGCGTTCGTAAAGAATCTCGACAAGACGGCGCAGGATGTCTTTGCGGCTGATGTGCTGACCCTTCTCAAGCAGGAGCAACATGCCGTAGTACGCCTCAGGCGAACCGAGGCCGTAGATGCAACTGACGGAGCTGACGATGATGGAATCGCGACGCTCGAAGAGTGAGCGGGTGGCGGAGAGACGCAGCTTGTCGAGTTCCTCGTTGATGGTGGCTTCCTTCTCGATATAGAGGTCGCCGGCGGGGATGTAGGCCTCGGGCTGGTAGTAGTCGTAATAGCTGACGAAATACTCGACCGCGTTGCCGGGAAAGAATTGCTTGAACTCGTGATAGAGCTGAGCGGCGAGGGTCTTGTTGTGTGCAAGGATGAGGGCCGGGCGCTGCGACTCCTCGATGATCTTGGCCATGGTGAAGGTCTTGCCAGAGCCGGTGACGCCGAGAAGGACCTGGTGGCGCTCGCCCGCGGCCAGACCGGATACGAGTTCCTCGATGGCGCGGGGCTGATCGCCGCGGGGTTTGTATGTCGTGACCAGCTGAAAGTCCATTGAAAGATTATACGCGAAGGGCGAAGATTAGGCGAATACATTTGACCGGGCTGGACAGATTGCTGGAGGTAGTAGACCTGAAAGTCGAGCTAAGAGTGGGCATGCAGGTGAACTCAATTGTGTTTTGGTATTCAGAGGGCGGGAATAGAGACCTATATGAGGTGCCGCGCGAAGAGAACGCAGGTGTACAAGTGGAATACGAGGGGTGAAAGTCCGCGCATTAAGAGCGATTGCAGCCTGTTTTGGGGTGCGATGCGCTGTTGATTGCCTCCCCTCCATCGTGCGATGAGACTGCGCAATAGATGGGGCGCTCGGCTCGGGTCTCCATAATCGGCTTTACTCTAAAATACTATTTTACAAATAGGTATTTTATAGATACGATTCTCTGCATGGCGAAGAATCCTGAACATCGCGACCTCTTTCCTGGTGCCCTGGAAATCATGATCCTGCAGTCGCTGCGGCTGAGACCGATGCATGGCTACGCGCTGGTGAAACACATCAAGCAAGTTTCAGACAATTTGCTGCGGGTGGAAGAGGGCTCGCTCTATCCGGCTCTGCAACGGATGCTCAGGGAAGGCTGGCTCGAATCGGAGATGGGTGTGTCCGCGAAGGGGCGCCCGACTCGGATTTATCGGCTGACCGATGTGGGTGTGCGGCACCTGGAGAAGGAAGTTGTCAGCTTCGAAAAGATGTTTGCCGGGATCACGCGCGTGCTCGCAGTGGCTGGGGTCTAATTCTGCGATCACGTGGATATCAATCTTCCCAGGTCGCCAAGTGCGAGGGATCTTCACCCCACGGACGAAGACCTATCCGTGGGAACCCCGAACCCCAGGGCACACAGTGCAGGAGGTCAGACATGCAGCTTCTTAGCCGGCTTTTGAATCGTCGCAGGCGCTATGACGATCTTTCGGTTTCTATCCAGGGGCATCTTGACGAGCGAGTAGAAGAACTGATGGAAGACGGCATGCTGCGCAGAGAAGCCGAACAAGCGGCGCGGCGGGAGTTCGGCAATGTCGCGCTGATTGAGCAGCGCAGCCGCGAGGAGTGGCAGTGGCCCACACTGGAGTCGATGCTGGCCGACCTGAAATTTACTTTTCGCCGGTTGAGAAAGTCGCCGGGATTTGCGCTGACTGTGCTTCTGACACTGGCAATTGGGATCGGCGCGAACACAGCGGTGTTCAGCGTATTGAACAGCGTGCTGCTGCGGCCGCTGCCCTATCCGGAGCCGCAAGATCTGGTTTCGCTGCACCTCAACGCGCCGGGCGCAGCTGGGCTGGCTCAGTTTCGCAGCGAACTGCGCGTGTCGGCCTCGATGTATCTGACGTTCGCGGCGCACAACCGTACGTTCCAGTCCGTTGGCGTGTGGCTGCCGGGGACCGCAAGTATCACCGGTGTAGCTAAACCGGAGCAGGTAAACACCGCGCAGATCTCCGGCGGTATTCTTGAGACGCTGAATGTTCCCGCCTTCACCGGGCAATGGCTTACGGTGGCTGATCAGGACGCGCATGGGCTGGGGCGCGTGATGTTGAGCTATGGCTATTGGCAGCGGCGCTTCGGCGGCGACCGTGGCGTCGTAGGGCGCACTATTCTTGTCAATTCCCAATCGCGTGTGATCGCCGGGGTGATGCCTCGCGGATTCAAGATTGTGAATTACGAATTCGATCTGCTGGTTCCGTTGGCCTTCGATCCGACACATGAGACCCTCGCTGGCTTTGCTTATCGCGGTATCGCGCGGCTCAGACCTGGAGTTGGCCTTCCGCAGGCGAATGCCGATGTAGCACGCCTGCTGAACGTGTGGATGGACTCGTGGACCAATGGACCCGGCAGCGATCCGCATTGGTATGTGAGGTGGCAGATTACACCGGCGCTGCAGCCGCTTAAAGACACGGTGGTGGGCAGTATTCAAAAAGTGCTTTGGGTGGTGATGGGAACGATCGGCGTGGTGATGCTGATTGCTTGCACTAACGTGGCCAACCTGATGCTGGTCCGCGCCGATGCGCGCCGGCAGGAGCTCGCGGTGCGCTCGGCGCTGGGCGCGGGGTGGTGGCGGATTGCGCGGGAGCTTTTGTTGGAGAGCGTGACGTTGGGCCTGCTGGGGGGAGCAGCTGGGGTGGGAGTGGCATACGCAGGGCTGCGCCTTTTGACGGCGATTGGACCGGGAGAACTGCCGCGGCTGAGCGAGATATCGCTCGATGGTTGGTCAATCGCTTTCACACTGATTCTCTCGGTGCTTTCGGGCCTGTTCTTCGGCGCAATCCCGGCACTGCGCTATGGTCCGACTCGTCTGCGCCTGAGCTTACTAGGAGCTACGCGCACGGCGAGCGTAAGCCGCGAACGGCAGAGCGGCCGCAACCTGATGGTTGTCGCCCAGGTATCTATGGCGCTGGTGCTGCTTATTGGGGCGGTGCTGATGATCCGCACTTTTATGGCGATGCGGAATGTCGACCCCGGATTCTCCGATCCAGCATCGATGCAGGTTATGCGTCTCTCGATTCCGGAGACGCTGATGAGTGATCCGCAAATGGTCACGCGGATGCAGAACAATATTCTGGACAAGCTGGCCGCAGTTCCGGGGGTGTCTTCGACGGGCTTCGCAGCTTCGGTTCCCATGAGCGGAGCCGAACCGGCCTGGAATAACATTTACATCGAAGGCAAGAACTACCAAGGGGAGACTGCACCCATGCGCCTCTTCAACTACGTCTCACCCGGATACTTCCACACCGCCGGCACGCGGATGATGGCTGGGCGCGACTTCACATGGGCGGAGGTCTACAACCAGAGGCCGATCGCAATGGTATCTGAGAGTCTTGCCCGCGAGCTTTGGGGATCGCCCCAGTCGGCGATGGGCAAGCACTTCCGCGAGTGGGAATCCATGCCCTGGCGCGAGGTTGTCGGGGTGGTCGAGGACGTGCGCGAAAATGGCGTGGACCAGGTGTCGCCCGCAACTGTTTACTGGCCGTCGATGGTTCAGGGCATTTACGGCCCGGGAACTTTCGATGCAAGGCGCACCGTGTACTTCGCGCTGCGCACGCGCCGCGCCGGAACGCAAGCTTTGATCAACGACATGCAGCAGGCTGTGTGGTCAGTAAATTCGAATCTGCCGGTGAGCGACCTGAGCACGATGCAGGAGATCTACAGCGATTCCATGGCGCGTACTTCGTTCACGCTGGTGATGCTGGCGATTGCGGGATCGCTGGCGCTGGCGCTGGGGATCATCGGCATCTACGGTGTGATCTCCTACACTGTTTCGCAGCGCACTCGTGAGATTGGAATTCGGCTAGCGTTGGGTGCACAGAAGAGCGAACTGAAATGGATGTTCGTGCGATCCGCATTGGTGCTGACTGCAGTGGGCGTTTCTGTTGGCGTGGGTGCGGCGGCGGGGCTGATGCGGCTGATGAAGTCGCTGCTGTTCGGGATCAGCCCGCTTGATCCATTTACTTACATGATGGTGCCGCTGATCCTGGTAGCGTCTGCGGCGCTGGCGAGTTATCTTCCGGCACGGCGTGCGGCGGCGGTGGATCCGGTTGAGGCTTTGAGAGCTGAGTAGCGAGTCAATTAAGCATCCTGCGAGGTGGAAGCCAAGGCCGGGTTGCGGCATTTCCGGGAGGCATACTGTTCCTGGGCTGAGACCCGAATGGAGGAGGGCTCAATGGCAGTTGCGAAAAAGAAGAGTGCGATTCCACAGGAGAAGCTGGAGCTGTATGAAAAGCTGATTGCGACTAACCCGAAGATTGAACGCAAGGGTGATGTGCACCCCTACACGTCGCTGAACGGACATATGTTCACTTATCTGGATCAGACGGGAACGCTGGGAATCCTGCTGCCTCCTAAAGAGGTCGAGGAATTCCTGGCGAGATACAAGTCCACCTTGTTTGAGAGTTATGGCGTGGTGAAGAAAGATTGGGTGACCGTGCCCGAAACGTTACTGAAGAATACAAAGGAACTGAAGAAGTATTTTGAGATGAGCGTGGAACACATAAAGACGCTTAAGCCTAAATGAGCCGTGCCTAGTCGGCGTGGCTGTCCAGATCTGCGAAGGTGGCGTGAGCGCGAATTTTGGGGACTGGAAAGAGGATTGCGCTCGGAGAGTGGCGGCTCAGCATAGAACGCTATTTTCTGGAGCGAATAAAGACATTGACTATTAACTATTTAGGGGCAAGGTATAGGTCCTCAGTAATTAGCGAGCGTGTTTTTTGATCGCAAACAGAAAACGGTTATGCTAACCTTGGGCTCACAATGGCCGAGGAATGGAAACCCATCACCGGGCTTGACGAGCTAACCCAGGCAGCTGCTGCGCCGGCGCCGGTACCTAAGTCGCTATGGAAGGCTCAGTCGGCGCGAGCGCTGCAGGAAACCAAGACGGCTCCTGATCCGAAATTAGCAGCAAATTACGCGACCGGATCGCAACACTGTAGCTTGTGCAATAGCCCCATTGTCAAGGAATTCTATCGGGTAAACGGGCAGCTGGCGTGCGGTAATTGCGCGGCAGTGGCAAGTTCCGGCCAAGCAATCACCAGTTCGACATCGTTCTCGCAAGCACTGATGCTGGGCACGATGGCTGCCGCAGTAGGGTTGATCATTTACTCGGCATTCACCATCGTCACTCACTTCTATCTTTCGTATGTTGCGCTGGCCGTGGGTTGGATGGTGGGGAAAGCGATGATGTCCGGCTCAAACGGCGTGGGCGGACGACGTTATCAGATAGCCGCTGTAGTGCTGACCTACGCGGCCATCTCTATGTCCGCAATTCCGATCCGCATTGCTGAAATTGCGCCCGCGGCCCACGTGGACTGGGGCGACCATATGGGCATGTTCGTGATCTCGGGAATTGCGTCGCCGTTCATGAATATGATGAACGGGTTTTCAGGGCTGATTGGGCTCGTGATCCTATTTGTGGGCTTGAGCGTGGCTTGGAGAATGACGCGCGCCCGGCGTCTGCCTGTAGACGGACCCCACCCCATACTCGGCTAACGAGCATGGGGCAAGCAGGCCGTTACTGAAAATACCCGAATCAAATTACCAGGGAAGCGGTTGACCAAGGTGGAAGTATCCGCCTGTGGGGCCGTCTTCTGGAAGCGTGGCGAGAGCGGCGCTGGTTTTGCCTCCTTCGCTGAGTTCCATGGGAGCGCTGTCGCCGCCCATGTCGGTCTTGACCCAGCCGGGATGGGCGGAGTTGACCTTGATTTTGGTGTCGCGCAGCTCATAGGCAAGGTGGACGGTGAAGGCGTTGAGCGCGGACTTCGAGGCGTCGTAAGCGAAGGACTTGGCGTGGTAGATGGGCGACTTGGGGTCAGCATGCAGAGTGAGCGAGCCGAGAATGCTGGAGAGATTGACGATGCGGCCTGCGGGGCTCCTTTTGATGAGGGGAAGCAGCGCGTCGGTGAGCGCGACCTGGGCGAAGAAATTGGTCTCAAAAACTTTGTGCAGCACGTTGGCGGGGACTTCAGAGGCGGAGTGCTCAGGGCCAGTGCCGGGGAATTTGCCGGCAGCGACGCCGGCGTTATTGACGAGGATGTCGAGGCGGCCGTAGTTCTTGTCGAAGTAGTCGTAAGCGGCCTGGTAGTCGGTCGGATTGGTGATGTCGAGCTTGAGCACGTCGGCATCGACGCCGGCGGCGCGGAGTTTTGCGAGGGCCTGTTCGCCCTGAGCCAGGTCACGGGAGCCGATGACAACTTTCACGCCGGCGTTTTTGAGGTCGAGCGCGGTCTGGAAGCCGAGTCCGCGGTTGCCGCCGGTGATGAATGCAATTTTTTGAGACATGAGGGTGATTCTCCTGTGCTGATTTTGATTCGGATGCGGACGCGGACGGTGCAGAGATTTGAGATGAGCCGAAGTCGCAGCGTTCATTCGAGCTGATCTGGTCGGCGCACTTGCGGCTCCGTCGAGCGCTTGAGATTATGAATGGAACGCGATGCCGGAACTGGTCAATGTCGGTGGTCAGCCTTCGAATCCTGTGAGTGCATGCGCCCCTCGGCCACGCGCTGGGGTGTTCTGGCTGCAGGGAATCACGCTGGCATGGATGCTGGTGGAGTTCGGCGTCTCAGTGTACGCGGCGGTGACTGCGCACAGTCCGGCGATGTTGGCCTTTGGCTCAGACAGCCTGGTGGAGCTGCTGTCAGCCAGCGTGGTGTTGTTGCAGTGGACACCGGCGATGCGCATTTCAGAACGGACAGCGGGGCGTGTTGCGGGGGGTCTGCTGTTTGTGTTGGCAGGGGTGGTGGCGGTAATTGGCGTTGGGGCGCTGGCGCTGGGCGTACGGCCTGAGACGAGCTGCTCGGGGATTGGTATTACCGTGGCTGCGCTCATTGCGATGCCGATTCTAGCTGCGTTGAAGCGGCGCGAGGCTCGGCGAAGCGGAAATGCGGCGCTGGCTGCCGATGCGGTGCAATCCGCAACCTGCGCCTATATCGCGCTGATCGCGCTGGCTGGACTGGCGGTGAATGCGGTGTTTCACATTGCATGGTTCGATTCGATTGCGGCGTTGGCTGCAGTGCCGATTTTGATAAGAGAGGGATGGTTGGCGTGGAAGGGGCATGTGTGCGGGTGCTGCTGAGGCAGCGTTGACAGGCCCTAAGACCGTCAAAAGAATTCCTGGACAATGAGCAGTTGGATACAGTCTTTCCCTGTGGTGACAGGGGACAATACGTACAACGAATGCGATTGATGAATTTGCGTGGGATCGCCTGCGCTCGGGGGGCGGGGATACTGGGAATATTCCCGCAAAAAGCCGGGAGACTGGCCGCAGGTGGGCTGGCTTGAAGAACCTCCTTCAAGCCAGTCCAGAATCGAGATGGTGCGCGTTTCAGGCGCTTTATCCTATTGACATGCCGCACCGTTTGCCATTCGTATGGAAGTGCGAGTAGGTTCTACTCAAGGTCAAAAAACAATGCGTTCGTCTGATTCCCCAGAACAGGACGCAGCGGCTTTGCCTCCGCACGATCGAGCTGAGTTCGCTCAACTGGCGCTGGAGAATCTTTTTGAGGTTTCTCCAGATGCGATTTTTGTCACGGATTCACAAGGTGTGATCCGTGGCGCAAACCCGCGTGCTGCCGAACTATTTGGTCACACACAGGCGGAGCTGGTGGGGCGGCCGATTGAAAGCCTGGTCCCTGAACGGTTCCGCGGGCGACATCCAAGCCACAGAGAAAACTACAACGCACATCCAAGAGCGCGCCAGATGGGCGCGGCCATGAACTTGTTTGGGCTGCGCAAAGATGGTACCGAGTTCCCGGTCGACATTATGCTCAAGCCGATTGAAACTGCCGAGGGGCCGGTGGTAATGAGCTTTGTCCGGGATGTGACGGAACAGCGGGCCGCACTGGAGGCTCTGCGGCGGAACGACCAGCAGCTCAGATCCATCGTGGAGAGCGTGCGCGACTATGCCATCTATCACCTAGATCGCGACGGGCACGTGATGACGTGGAATCCCGGGGGGGAACGAATCAAGGGCTATACCGCCGAGGAGATTGTGGGCGCACATTTCTCGCGCTTCTTTACCCAGGAAGATGTTGAGCGGGGCAGGCCGGCGGAGCTGATGCGCCTAGCTGCGGCGCGTGGGCGATATGAAGACGAAGGCTGGCGGATGCGCAAAGACGGTTCGCGCTTCTGGGCGGACAGCATTTTGACCGCGATCCGGAACGATATGGGTGAGGTGATTGGATACGCCAAGGTGACGCGCGACTTTACCGACCGCAAGAGGGCGGAAGAGGCGATGATGCTTCAGTTAAGCTCCGCGTTGCTAGCCAATATGGATGTCAGCAAGCTGCTGGGAGCTATTTCCGCGAGCATCAGCGAATTGATTCCCCATGATGCTGCAACACTGGCGTTGTCAGACCCAGCCACCGGCGGTCTTATCGTGCAATTCCTGGGGCGGGACGAGGGAGGGGCTCAGCGCGGCGCCGTGCGCCTCCCCATTGAGGGTTCCCCGGCTGGCGAAGCGTTCCGCACCGGGGAGCCTTTGGTGCTTGAGAGCTTAAAAGACTCGCCGTTTCCAGTTGAAACTGTGAGGCACCTGACTTCGCTTGGCATGCAGTCAGCCTGCTGGGTGCCGCTTTTTCATCGCGGGGAAGCGATTGGCGTGCTGGCAACGGCCAGCCGGCTGGAGGGCGCGTTCTCCCAGCGCGAAGTGGAAATGCTTTCGCAGCTCGCGGTGCAGGTTGCGGTTGCTGTGAGCAACGCGGTGGCGCTACGCCAGATAGCGGAGATGCGGGATCGTCTTTCGCAAGAGAAGCAATACCTTGAAGCGGAGATCAACCTGGAGAGCCGGTACGAGGACATTGTTGGCGAGAGCAAAGGGCTGCGCAAGGTGCTGAAAGAGATTGAGACAGTGGCGCCGACCGATGCGACGGTGCTGATCCAGGGCGAAACGGGAACGGGCAAAGAACTGCTGGCACGCGCTATTCACCGGCTGAGCCCGCGCAACGAGCGGACATTTATCAAGCTGAACTGCGCGGCGATTCCGGCAGGGTTGATTGAGAGCGAGCTGTTTGGCCACGAGAAGGGTGCGTTTACAGGGGCGATTGCGCGGAAGATTGGGCGGCTAGAGCTGGCGCACGAGGGGACGCTGTTTCTGGACGAGATTGGCGAGATGCCGCTGGATTTGCAGCCGAAGTTGCTGCGAGCGTTGCAAGAACGGGAGATTGAGCGGCTGGGCGGGACAAGACCGATTCAAGTGAATGTGCGGCTGATTGCCGCGACGAATCGCGACCTGGCGAAGATGGTGGCAGAGAAGGAATTTCGCAGCGACCTCTATTATCGGCTGAAGGTGTTTCCGGTGTTTTCGCCACCGTTACGGGAACGGGCCGCGGACATACCGATTCTGGTGCGGCACTTTGTGGAATCGCATAGTCGGCGGATGGGGAAGACGATTGAGACGATTCCCGACGAGACGATGCAGGCGCTGGTTGAGTGGCCGTGGCCGGGGAATATTCGCGAGCTGGAGAATTTTCTGGAGCGCGCGGTGATTCTGACGCGCGGACCGGTGCTGTATGTGCCGCTGGCCGAGTTGGAGACCGAGGTAGAGGACGATGGCGATGAGGATGCGACGGTACAGAGTCCCACGCACCAGGCGGCTGAACGGGAACTTATATTAAAGGCGCTGCGGGACGCCAAAGGGCAGATTGGCGGACCGGATGGCGCGGCGGCGCGGCTAGCGCTGAAACGGACGACGTTGAACTCGAAGATCAAGAAGCTGGGCATTCAGCGAAGTGACTATATCTAGTCTTAGTGACGATATTTCGTCTCCGCCAAAACGCGGCCATGTGTTTGGCGTGCGACATGCCTTAGTCATGGGCAAGGTGCCACATATGCTTCGGATCACGATTGAAGAGAAGCCAGAAGCGGCGACGATCAAGCTGGAAGGGCGGATCGCTGGACCGTGGGTGGCCGAGTTAGACAGGGTCTGGGTGGAAACAGCCCCGAAGTTAGCCTCCAAGAACTTAGCCATCGACCTGCGCGATGTTACTTATGCGGATGCCTCAGGCAAGCAAACATTAAGAGACATCTTCGCGCAGACCAAAGCAGAAGTGGTTTACGGCACACCGTGGACGCAGTTTCTGGCCGATCAAATTACGCGCACCAGCGCCCAACCCGGGGAAGAGGAGCTTTGACATGCATACGACACAAAATGCGGTGAGCGGTTTCGCAAGCCATACCCAACTTACCGGGGAGTTCTTCAAAAAGCTCTCTCCTGAAGCGCTGGAAGACATATCATCGATGGCGCTGGCGAATCACTATGCGCCCGGCAAGGTCCTGTTTTCAGAGAAGGATATGGCTCATGGCGTGTACATAGTGCTGGACGGCGAGGTCAAGCTCTCAATGAACTCGAGCGATGGAAGACGGCTGGCCATGCGCATTGCACGGAAGGGCGAGATTCTGGGACTGGTTTCGGTTCTGTGCGGCAGGCCCTGCGAGATGACCGCCGAAGTGCTCTATCCCACAAAGATTGCTCCCATTGCGCGGCGCGACTTTCTCAACTTTCTCACCCGGCATCCCGACGCGTACCAGGCGGTGACCGAGGAACTGAGCCGTGAGTACACGACGGCGTGCGAACAACTGCGGACGGTTGGGCTGGCCTCATCGGCACCGGAGAAGCTGGCGCGGCTGCTGCTGGAGTGGAGTGAAAAGGGACAGACGACGGAGAACGGGACGAAGTTCCGGTTCTCACTGACTCACGAAGAGATTGGTGAATTCATCGGTGCATCGCGTGAGACGGTAACGCGTACGCTGAGCATTTTTAAGAGCCGTCAATTGGTGGCATTTAACGGTTCGACATTGACCATTCCAAGCAAGATAGCACTGGAAACATACGCACACTGCTAGAACGCATTAACGGTTCACCTATCAACCAGACTCCCTCTTGGCTCCTCGGCCAGGGACAACACATGAAGCCTCCACGGTAGAATGACAACCATCTACTCCGTGGAGGCTTTATGCGCAGGATACTTTTCGCTGTTCTCGCACTGGTGTTTGTTGCATCGCTTGCCGCGCCGCTGATGGCGCAAGGCGCGCCGCCGCAGGGAGGCGCAGACCAACCCTACACTGTGGAGTACTACTACAAGTGCGAGTGGGGACATCAGCAGGAATTTCTGCAACTCTTCCTCAAGAACCATTACCCGCTGCTCAAGAAAATCCAATCGACAGGGCGCATTGTGTCGGTGAAGATCGATTCGCCTGCTTACCACACGACCGAAGACGGTCGGTGGGATTATCGCGTGACGATTCGGTACAAGAACTCTACTTTGGCGACGACCAGTAACCCGGATGAAGAGGGTTTCATCAAGGAGTTATGGCCGGACCAGGCGACTTACGAGAAAGAAGAGCAGAGACGGTTTGAGATTCTGCTTGGACACTGGGATTTGCCGGTTACGGAGATTACGCCGAAGTAGCAAGATGACAGATTACAGTCGTGCGGCCGGATTGCCCCCAAAGGCAAGTCGATGAACGAAGGAGGAATGTAAGTGGCAGAATCACCACCACCCGAGATGCAAACCCCTGTGCCGCGCCGGCTCAGTATGAATGGCCGGGGATATTTCCGGATCACGCAGGGCATTTTTTTTCTTTTGCTTGGTGTCGGGTTCGGATACTATGCCGTGAGCACTGCGCTTGAGGGGTCACGGGCACGGGATGCACTGCGCGTCTCCAGCCGGGAGGTGGAGGGCCAAGTCGTTAATGTGGCACTCGGTACCCGCCGTTCGGATACAGGAACCGTAGATTACATATTCGAAGCTGACGGGATAGATTTCTCCGGCAGTGCTAAGGGGCCCAAGTCAATCCTGAGACCTCTGGAGATAAGTCGTCGCATTCCCATCCGTTATTGCCCCTCTGCTCCATCCATCAACCATCCCGCTGGATGGGAGTGGTCGCCGA
The DNA here is from genome assembly GCA_049521035.1 of Occallatibacter sp. GTDB lineage: Bacteria > Acidobacteriota > Terriglobia > Terriglobales > Acidobacteriaceae > Telmatobacter. The sequence continues at coordinate 31,191 of JBEKPF010000076.1, forward strand.
AGGATGACATCG
>JBEKPF010000077.1:0-28942 GCA_049521035.1 Occallatibacter sp.
TGCCTGTGCTTGCTGCCCTGCTCTTCCCGCATGGTGTCAAGGAATGGCGCAACCCGGTGATGGAGTTTCTGAAGGATCGGTACCGGGGTGTGGTGAAGTTGGCGATCGAGAATCGCTGGATCACCGTTGGCGTTGGCCTGGCTTCGTTGGCCCTCGCACTTTTCCTGACGTTCAGTGGAGTGATTGGATCTGAATTCCTGCCCCATTTGGACGAAGGCGCCATTTGGGCGCGTGGCGCGATGGCCAACAGCGTAGGCGAGACGGAAGGCACGCGCTTCGCCGAGCAAAACCGCTATATCTTCGCCTCGTTCCCCGAAGTCACCAAGGTCGTCTCGCAATCCGGGGCGCCTGACGATGGAACTGACACGGGAGGATTCGGCAACACAGAATACTTTATTGACTTGAAACCCAAGGAACAATGGCGACCCGTCTTTCACCAGAATAAGGAGGAACTGATCGCCGCGATGGATCGCGAAGTGGAGAAGAACCCAGGCGCTTTCTGGAATTTCTCCCAGCCCATTGAGGACAACGTGGATGAAACGATGACCGGCACGAAAGGCGGACTGTGTGCCAAGCTCTACGGGCCGGACCTGGACGTTCTCGAACAAAAGGGCGAACAGATCAAAGAAGTCATGTCCAATATCGACGGGGTCAAGGATCTGGGAATTCAACGCGATACGGGCCAGCCAAATATCGATCTTACCGTCGATCGTCAAGCGGCAGCACGGTTCGGCATCAATGTGGCCGATATACAAGATGCCGTCCAGACCGCGGTTGGCGGCAATTCTGTCAGCCAGGTCCTGCAGGGAGAGGCAGTCTACAACGTGGTGGTGCGCTATCAGAAACGGTATCGCGATAACAAGGATGCCATCCAGAATATTCGATTGCTCTCTCCCTCGGGAGAGCGCGTCTCACTTGCTCAGTTGACCAAAGTCCAAGTTCGCGATGATGCTTACGACATTTACCGGGAAGACGGTTCCCGCTACGTGGCAATCCGCTTTGAGGTCCGCGGGCGCGACCTGGGCACCACGGTCAAGGAATCCATTGCCATGATAGCCAAGAATGTGCAGCTTCCGCGTGGCTATCACCTTGAATGGTCGGGAGAATACGATAGCGAAAAACGAGCGGAAGCAAGGCTGCTATTGATCTTGCCCCTGACAATCTTTCTTATCTTCCTCATTCTCTACGCCATGTTTCGTTCCTTCAAATGGGCGTTGCTGATTCTCCTCAACGTCGCGATGGCTCGCGTTGGAGGCTTGCTCGCTCTCCTCATAACCGGCACATTCTTCAGCGTATCTTCCGGAGTCGGTTTCCTGGCTCTCTTTGGGGTTTCGGTTCAAACGGGTGTCATCATGCTTGAATACATCAATCAGCTTCGAGCCCGAGGTTACACTCCGGAAGGCGCTGCGATCGAAGGCGCCGTCCTTCGGCTCCGCCCCATCATGATGACGATGCTGGTAGCTACTCTGGGACTTCTTCCGGCAGCGATGTCGCACGCCATCGGCTCCGACTCGCAGCGGCCATTTGCCATTGTCATCGTAGGAGGACTGATGTCCGACCTCCTGTTGAGCATCTTCCTTTTGCCCACATTGTATGTCTGGATTGCGAGAGAAGGGGACAAGCTCCCGAAACCGGAGGTGGCATTTGAAGCTTAATCCCACATGCACTCTTGCACGCAGCATCTGGTTTTGTGCCCTGGGCATCGCTCTCCATGTAAGTCAAGCGAGTGCCCAGCAGGGGCTTACCTGGGACCAGGTGAAGGCGAAGTTTGAATCAGCCAATCCTGCGTTGAAGGCCGACGCCGACAACGTGGACGAGATGCGGGCCGAGGAGATTACTGCTTTCCTCCGTCCCAATCCGCAGTTCACAATGTCAGTCGATGGCAACCAAGCCGCACCGCACAATGGAGTCTGGACTCCCTTTAAGGGAACTACTGAGCAGCCGAACTTCAGTTACCTGCACGAGCGCGAACATAAGCGCGAACTGCGACTCGAGAGTGCACAGGAGGGCACACGCATCACGCAATCGCAGCATGAGGACCTGGAACGGAATATGGTGTTTGCTCTTCGCGCTGCATTTGTTGGAACGCTCCAGGCGAAATTCATTCTTGGTCTGGCCAAGGCGGACCTCGAATACTACGACAAGATCATTGACATCAGCCGTGCTCGCTTCCAGGCTGGAGATCTGGCGCAGATCGATCTCGATCGCATCGAACTATTGCGCGTGCAATACGAGTCGGAGATCGAAACGGCGATTGTAAATCTGCGCACCGCCAAAATTCAACTGCTGCAGATGCTGAATGACCGCACCCCAGTTGATCAGTTCGACGTCACAGGCCGATTCGATTTCAGCGATACCTTGAACCCTTTGGAAACTTACCACGATGCTGCGCTGGCGTCACGGCCCGACCTGCAAGCGGCGCTGCAAACGATTCAGCAGTCCGTGACAAACCACAAGCTGGCCGTGGCAAACGGCTCTACCGATCCAACCTATTCAGGCTGGTTCACAAATAACTCCTCCACGAACAATCCCAATGGCCCTCAGACCATTGGCGCCAGCGTGAGCATTCCGTTGCGCATCTTCGACCGAAATCAGGGCGAGAAGAAACGCACGCTGATCGATATTGACCGCAGCCAGCAGGCCGGCGATGCAGCGCGCGCCCAGGTCTTCAGCGACGTGGATACGGCATACGAACTGGTCAGAAGCAACATCGCCCTCCTAAAGCCATACAAAGCGAAATACAACGACCAGGCTCTGCGCGTGCGCGATACAGTCACCTTTGCCTACGAGCATGGCGGCGCTTCGCTCATGGATTTCCTCAATGCGCAAAGCGACTACCGCCAGGTGCAGCTTGCCTATGCCCAACTGCTCGGCGCCTATCTGACGGCTGCCGGACAACTCAATCTCGCAATAGGACGTGAGACGATTCCGTAATTGCGATGGCCATTGTGAAATGTGCGTTGCCCGTCGTATTCTCGATTACCGATACGGAGAGGTCGGCTGAATGAACAGAAAAGAAGTTCGCAACCGGATCGAGGAGATTGGCATTCTGCCATCGGTACGCGTGACGTCACAAGATCTCGCTCGATTTGCGGCCGAGACGGTGTACTCAGCCGGAATTCCAATTGTTGAGATCACGATGACGACGCCGGGCGCATTGGATTTGATCAACGACTTGGCCAATCGTTTTCCTGACCTGGCTGTCGGCGCAGGCACAGTTTTGTATGACGACATGGCGCGGCAGTGCATCGATGCGGGCGCAAGGTTTCTGACAAGTCCGGGATTCATTCCCGAGGTGGTGGCCTATGCAAAGAAGGTGGACGTTGTTGTGTTCCCAGGGGCTATGACACCAACTGAAGTCATCGCCGCATGGAAAGCGGGCTCGGACTTTGTCAAGATCTTCCCCACCGGTCAGGTAGGCGGAACTCAGTTTCTGCGCGCACTCAAAGTACCGTTGCCGCAGATCCCCTTGATTGCTTCAGGCGGAGTGAATCAGGTTACCGCGTCCGACTATATTCTCGCCGGTGCTACGGCAATCGGTTTGGGCGGAGAGCTTCTACCCAGAGAGGCTCTGCACCTTCGCCAGGCGGATCGCATCCATGAGTTAGCTGGCAGGTTCCTTACCATGGTGAAGGACGCGCGCGCCTTGCGTCAGATTTATTACTGAGGCAAAGAGTTCAAGGAACATGCGGGCAAGATGGAAATGCCAATTGCATCGAAATGGATCGCCCCGCGCCGGACCTTTCGCTTTGTTTGGCAGTGCCTGATCGCCTGGACTGTGATCGCGCTGGCAACTTACTGCGGATTCGAACTGCAGGTTAATCTGGCGACGATAAGCAGCCTGTACTTACTCGTAGTAGTAGCGACGGCGTCGTTTGGCAGCTTTTGGCAGGCGTCCTTGACATCCCTCGTGGCTGTGGCCTGCCTGGACCTGTTCTTTCTGCCACCGTTTTTCCGCTTCAATATTGCGGATCCGCAGGATTGGGTAGCGCTTGGAACATTTGAGGCAACTGCACTTGCAATTAGCCGGCTTTCTGCGAGAGAGATTCGCAGCGCCAGAGAAGCGGCCCTCCATCGAACGGCGATGGAGAAGCTATATGAACTAAGCCGCAGTTCCCTCCTTCTGGATTTGCGTCAGCCGCCGGGACCGCAGCTCGTGGTTTTGATTCAGAGAATATTTAGCGTGCGTGCGGTTGCCCTGTTCGACAACTATTTGGGACGCCAGGACAGGATGGGCGACTGGGGCGAAAGGGAACAAGACATCGCGCAGGAGTGCTTCCTGCGCAACACTGGGCAAGATGATCGAGCGACGGAGACCGCGCAACGCATTGTGCAGGACCCGTCCGGTTCAGTGGGCGCACTTGTCACGCGAGGGAAGTTAAGCCCGTTGGTTGTTGATGCGCTGGCGTCGCTTGCGGCAATTGCGATCGACCGGCATCAGTCGTTTGAGAAGGAGGAAAAAGCGGAGGCCGCGAGCAAGGGAGAGCAGTTGCGAGCGGCGGTGATGGACGCTCTGGGCCACGAGTTCAAGAATCCGTTGGCAACTGTGCAAACTGCCAGCTCTGGATTGCTCGAAATGGGCGGATTGACTGCCACCCAATCCGAACTCGCCAAGCTGATCGAAGAGGAATCGGTCCGGCTAAACGAGCTTTGCACACGTCTGCTGTTGACCGCAAAACTCGAAGCAGAGCAGGTCGGCCTGAAGACAGACCGAGTAAATGTCAGCGATTTGATTGACGAGGTCTTGGCGAGCAGGGCGGCGGGAGAGATACGGGACCGGATCCAGATTGCCGTGGAGGATCCTGCATTGTCTTTCTGGGTGGATCGAGGTCTGATAGCTATGGTCCTGTCCCAGTACGTTGACAACGCTCGAAAGTATTCGACGCACAGTTCACCGATCAGAATTGCGGCGCAATCGAGTCAGGACGAGGTCGTCATCTCAGTGCATAACATTGGATCGACAGTTCGGAACGAAGATCAGGAGCGGATCTTTGATCGGTTTTACAGAGCGGCCGATTTGAAAAGCTCTGTTCCCGGCACAGGTATTGGGCTCTCAGTAGCGAGGAAGGCAGCGGAGGCGCATCACGGGCGTGTTTGGGTCGAGAGCGACGAAGAGGAAGGGACGACGTTCTTTCTTTCCCTTCCGATGGGCGCAAGGAGGAGACATTGAATACAGAATCGCATGTTGCGGGACAAGGCACCATTCTTGTGGTAGACGATGACAATTCTTTCCGACGGGCTTTGCGCGTGACTTTGTCAGGTATGGGATTCACGATCATTGATGTTCCTCGGGCTGATGAGGCTTTGTCGCTTATCGAATTGACACGGTTTGATGCGATTCTTCTGGATATGGATATTCCGGGGATGGGAGGAGTTGAGGCCTGCCGGAACATCCGAAGCACGGCTGCGCGGCTCCCCATTCTCATGTTGTCAGCATTGGATGGCGAAGAGGACAAAGTGCTGGCGCTGAATGCAGGAGCGGACGACTACATCACGAAGCCTTTCGGGCTTAAGGAATTGACGGCGCGATTGCGCGCGGCAGTTCGTCGCGGGAACACTCCGGAAGTTCACCAAGATGCACCGATTCGTCTCGGCGATCTTGAACTGGACCCGGCGAAACATAGAGTCCGGAAGAGTGGGCGTCTGATTCATCTGACTCCAAAGGAATTCGAGCTTCTTCGTTTCTTCATGACTCATGCCGGTGAATTAATCTCCCCCACGAAATTGTTGAGATCTGTGTGGGGAACCGAATATGGAAACGAGTCTGTGTACATTCGGATGTTCGTGAGCCAGTTGCGAAGAAAGATTGAAGACGATCCGCTCAATCCAACGTATTTGGTAACTGTTCCTCGCTTCGGCTATCGGTTTAACGAACAGCCGATCCAGAATTAGGAAGACTCTGAATACGTTCTTCCGATTTGCTGGGATGTAGGCCTTTACGTTCGCGTCAGGCTTCTCTTCGCCGAATCTCACTTATTGAAACGTGGCGCGAGATACCCCTCCCGTAGACTGTTCCTATGGTATTTGCTGCAACCAGAGAGAGCCAGCCGAGGGAGGGGTGGTGGATCATTCTTCGATCGCGTTTGATTGCGCATCTTCAACAACGTGAAGAGCAGATATTTCTTCTTCTTTCGCTGCTGATAGGAGCGCTTACCGGACTCGCGGTTGTTGCTTTCATCGTGGTAACTGAGCGGTTGGGAATGCGCCTCTATCCCGTGGGAAGCGCCGCGTGGAGACGCGTGCTGATCCCAGTCGCCGGATCGCTGGCGATGGGCATCCTGCTCTATCGCTATTTTCCCAATGCTAGGGGCAGCGGCGTCCCCCAGACCAAAGCCGCTCTGTTTGCTCATGACGGATTCATCTCCCTGCGCACAGTTCTGGGAAAGTTCTTCTGCACAGCGACCACATTGGCGAGCGGAATCCCACTCGGCCGAGAGGGGCCTTCGGTCCAAGTTGGTGCAGGAATCGCTTCCGTACTGGGCCGATGGCTGGGTCTGCGTCCGGAGAAAGTGAAGTCCCTGATTCCAGTCGGCGCTGCCGCCGCCATTGCTGCCGCCTTCAATACCCCGATGGCGGCGGTGTTGTTTTCCCTCGAAGAGGTGGTCGGCGATTTGCACGCACCGGTCCTCGGGTCAGTGGTGATTGCCTCTGCCACCTCTTGGGCAGTTTTGCGCCTCCTGCTTGGCAACAACCCGCTGTTTCGGGTGCCGCAGTACACGTTGGTCCATCCTCTGGAATTCGCCATTTATGCCTTACTAGGCATTGCCGGTGGCTTTCTCTCGGTGGCCTTCACACGACTCCTGCTCGAATTTCGTAAGTTCTTTCTAAAACTCCCCAAGAGTACACACTGGTGGCATCCAGTAGTGGGAGGTGTGACGGTTGGACTGATGGGGCTGCTTGTTCCCCAGGTCTTGGGTGTTGGGTATACCTTTGTCGGCAGCGCTCTGAATGGAACGATGGCGCTGAAGTTGATGCTACTGCTCGTGGTGCTCAAGCTCTTTGGAGTGACCGTCAGCTATGCGACCGGAAATGCCGGCGGAATTTTTGGACCGAGCCTTTTTCTTGGTGCCATGCTGGGAGGATCCATCGGTATGGTGGCCAACAGTTTGTTGCCTGGATACACAGCAGAGCCGGGCGCCTATGCGCTTGTCGGCATGGGCGCTCTTTTCGCTGGCATCGTTCGCGCCCCCATGACTTCGGTTCTGATGATCTTTGAAATGACTCGGGACTACGCCGTCATTGTGCCGCTGATGATCGCGAACATGACCAGCCTCTTCATTTCTGCGCGATTCCAGAAGCAGCCTATCTACGAAGCGTTGGCTCATCAGGACGGCATTCATCTGCCAGGCCACATCACTCGCGATGAACCAGGTCAACACACAGTGGCGCAGGTCATGAGGAATTCTCCGCAGGTCCTCCCCGCGCAAATGCGTGTTGAAGATGCCGCTGAACATATTCGCTCAGGACAATTCCGTATCTGGCCGGTAGCCGACGCCGATTACTTCCTCGGAATCCTTGATAAGGAGACCCTTGAGTGCGCCAATTCTGATGGTAGAAGAGATCAGCCATTGGCAAGCCTTGTGGAAACCAGCCATGTTCCGCACGCCCACACGGATCAGGCGCTGCATCTAGCACTGGAGCGGATGAGCAAAGACCGTCTCGATGTCTTGCCAGTGGTCCATCGCGCCGATATTCACAAGCTTGAAGGCATCGTCACACTTCCGGACGTCCTGAGTGCATATGGCATCGATCGAACCGGATCGGAGTAGTCCCTTCGCAATTCCTCCGATTCGATTGCGATGCACAATCCAACCGACGGAATGCGACTTAGTTGACGGCTATTTTTGCCGCAGCCTGAAAGCTCTCACGCAATCTTTACGATTCTGCTGGTAGTCTCTTGGCAAGAGATGGTTCGCTGTCTCCAGCGACGGTCTGGCGGTGAACCAATAGTTATGTCATCAACTCGAAACGCTTGTCGATGAACAGGAGGGATAAAGAATGATTCGTGGTTTACTTGTCTCCGCTCTTTCGATGGTTTTCGCATCGATGGTTGCAAACAGCCAGATGGTTTCCAACAGCACAATTCAAAACGATCCGGCGAAAGAGGCGCTTTGTGCAAAAAGATCGAAGGTGAAGCCGGTTCCATTCTTGATCGATCAGGATTATGTGAACAGGACCAGAGCCGCGCACCCGGACACCACGTTCATTGCTGAGGACGGTATTATCCCCGAGCTGATTGAGTGTCGCGTGAACGATGCGACGGGCGTCTATGGGGCGGACTCGCTGAGTTCCGAAGATAGTTCGTACTGGCACCTGGTTCGGCCCGAGCAGTTCGCGCCGGGCATCCATACGGCGGCCGGGCAGGTGCAAGCAGACAATGTGTGTTTCAAGGCGGCTCGCGATAAGTTGAATCGAGAGGGATTGGATCATGGTTTTGGTTACACGACAGAGGTGAATGAGATCACGCTCAATGTATCGCCTTGGTATCTGCCGGGTGTGAAGGTTGCCGGAATGAAGGCGGAACGCTACGACATCGCGGTGGTGGGCAAACTGTTCTACAAGTCCTCCGGGCCCGACCTGACTGCCTTCCGCGCCGCTTGCCTGCTCTCGCCGATACTGGAAGTGAAAGCGGTTCAGGCGAACGAGGAGAGCGCAGACAGAGAGCTCAAGATGGAGACGCGTTTTGAAACTCCTTTTCGGAAGTGAGATATGGAACTGCAGATGCCTCGCTGCGCGACGGACTTGAGAACGATCAGTCAGTTTAGAGAGATTCAACCTGCGTGTGCAGTCTTTCCGCCATCAATGACCATCTGCGAGCCGGTCATGTAAGGGAAATCGTCAGAGGCAAGTGCCAGCGCAAATGTTGCGATCTCTTCCGGTGTGGCCATTCGCCGCAGTCCGGGGACGTGGGACTTGGCCCACAGATGAGCGGCGGTTTCCCACGCTGCGTCGGGTACGTCTTCCATGCCGGCGGCTTTTCTGACCAGCGCAGTATCGGTAGTCCCCGGAATCAGGGCGTTGATGCGAATGTTTCTTGCCGCATAGTCCAGCGCGGCAGATTGGACAAGACCGACCAATCCGCGTTTGCTGGCGGTGTATGCAGACCGTTTTTCGGTGGTGGCAATCGCGTTCGACGATGAAGTCACTACAATGTTGCCTCCACCATTGGCCAGCATGTAAGGAATCTCGTATTTCAGAGCGAGAAAAACACCACGCAGATTGGTGCTGACAACGTCATCCCAATCCTTCGAACTGTATTCATGCAGCGGTTTTTCCAGTGTGATGCCAGCGTTGTTGAAGGCCACGTTCGGCGGGCCATATAGATGGACTGTCTGATCGACGAATGCCTTCACCTCGGTCTCATTGCGTACGTCAGCGCGAATGTAGTGAGCTTCTCCGCCGCGGGCCTTGATTTCATTTTCCACTTCCTGTCCCAGCTTCTCTCGACGGCCGCAGAAGGTCACCTTTGCCCCTTCCGCGGCAAACTGCAGAGCGGCTGCGCGTCCTATCCCAGAAGTCGCGCCTGTGATGATGACGACTCTATTCTCGAACCTTCGCCGGAACGGTGCCGTCTCCCCCAACGCGGCAGGCGCGTGGGGCGCCGATGTACAGGCAACCATCGCGCCAGTCAATCCAGCCGCCGCCATGTTCAGCATGGTGCGCCGATCGAAAAACCTCTCATTGCCGTTTGACACTGCGCCAACCTCCTCCGGTAAATTGTTCTTCACCACCATAGACAAAATCTGCACGTTGTGATGGCGAGAAAACGATCAGCGCGTATTGGTCTTTGTGAACGCGGATTCTCCAAGACCGTGCGCACCCCGGAAATGGCGGTCTTTAGAGGCCGGGCAGGCGTTTGCGCAGAGGCCTTGCCTGACGTTCGCTGACGGCAATCTCTGTCGAAGCAGCGTCAGACATCACGAGCAAGAAACTGCTCTTGAAGTAGGGCTTGATCTCTTTGATCCGGGCAAGGTTTACCAGCACTTCACGGCGCGCGCGAAAGAACAGATCCGAAGGTAGCCCTGCTTCGAGTTCCGCGAGTTGGTAATTCACCCAATACGAATCGCCGGCTGTCCTGGCCCTGACGATGCCATCCTGCACCTGGAACCAGAGGATTTGCTCGGAGGGAACAAGCACGGCGTGCCCGTGCTTTCGGCAAACCACGTGACGAAGCACATCGGGCGCTGTGCGGGCTGCTCGCAGAATACTTTCCCGCTGTTTCTCTTTTTCCTCAGAGAACGCGTCCAGCTTGAGGGCGCGCTCCACTGCGACCGCAAGTCGCTCCGGTTCGACGGGTTTGAGCAGATAGGCAAGCGCATCGGCCTCAAAAGCTGCGAGCGCGTGCTGATCGTAGCCGGTAATGAAGATGACCAGCGGCAATGAAATGTGAGGACGAATCGACCGCAGCACGTCAAAACCTGTGAGACCCGGCATCTGGATATCCAAAAAGAGTAGATCGGGTTCGAGCGTCTCTATCTTCTCCACGGCTTCGAGGCCGTCTTGAGCCTCGCCGACCACGCTGATTTCGGGATGGCTTCCGAGCATCCGGATCAGGCGTTCGCGGGAATCAGCCTCATCGTCGACAATCAGGCTTCTCACAGTGTCGCCGCTCCTGTCTCGCGCGGCAGGAAAATCGTGACCCGGGTCCCTCCCGCCTTTCGCGCTTCCAGAATCATCTCGCCGTGATCCTGGTAGAGCGCGTTCAACCGCTGGGCAACATTCTCGAGTCCGACGCCGTTCGACTTTCCGTTGTTGCCGCTTCCAACTGGAGCGAAGCCCTGACCGTTGCCACTTTGCCGGCACACGGAAACGGAACCGACGCCGTCATCCTCCACGCGCAGCCGCATACGATTCCCGTGGACCTCAGCTGCAATCCACAGGTGTCCTTGTCCGGGCTTCGGTCCTAATCCGTGCTTTAGCGCATTTTCCACGATTGGTTGCAGAATCAGCGTTGGGATGCGTTCCGTGTCAATGGCGGGATCGACTTCGATGCTGACGGCGAGGCGGCTGCCGAACCTGGCTTCCTCTATTTGAAGATAGGTTCGCAGAAACTCGATCTCCTCATGCAGGGGAATGAGCGGCCTTGAAGAGTTCGCCAGCACATGACGGAAGACGCGGGCGAGCCGCAGCGTCATGGTCTCCGCCTGGTCAGGATTCGCCACGATGAGATTGGCGATGCTATTGAGCGAATTGAAAAGGAAGTGCGGATTGATCTGGGCGCGGAGCGCTCGCAACTCCGCCTCGGTGACTTGTTGGAGGAGCACTGCCTCGCGGCTCTGTTGTTCCACCATCTGCTCTTCAAGTCGCAGAGCATCCAGTCGCTGCCCAAACTGCGCAGCGGCGCCGCGCAGGAAGTTCACCTCATGCGTGACCAGCCCTCGACGTGCCGAGCCGGGGGCGATTGCAAGGAGGTGGTTGATCCGGCCGGCAGAGTACACAGGGATCAGCAATTCCAGTTCCGGCATCGCGAGCCGCGCTCGCAGCGGACCATGATCATCGAGTTCAACGACTTCTCCGTCGAGAAGCGAATCCGGCCATTGGAAATCGGGCAGAGTTTCCAGAGCAATGAATTGGGCATCCTTCAGTTCCAGGGCGTCGGCTGCATATTTCACCACAGCGGCAATTTCGGATCCTGAACGACTTCGCGAAAGGTGATCGGAGATCTGTCGAATGAGGCTCCGGTAGTCGGGCGCGCCAAAGATCCATCGATCCACGCAAACTTCGAGATGCCGGTCCACAAAGGTAGACGCGAAGAGCAAGGCCACGAGCAAGGTTGATTCGATAACCACGCGGGCGACGTCGGGGAACGCAGCTTCGCGCTCGATTCGCGCCAGCAAAGGAACGTTTGCCAGCAGGAGGAAAACGATTGCCGTCATCGCCGCTGTCAACACTCGGATGCTATTGCGGATGAACAGATCGGAAAAGCGAAATCGGGTAAAGAGGAAGAACGCCCCGAGAACGATGAGAAGAGTGATCTGTTCGGCGATGACGCCGAGCGCCGTGCAAAGTGCTGGATAATACGGAAACGCCTGCGAAAGAACAACCGACAACGAAGCGCCCAGAACACCAACCAGAATCGCAATGGATGGCAGCCGCATGGTGCGAGAAACGAGGCGATTGCGGAAGAGCGCCATTCCGAGTGCAAGCAGAATGGTTCCGTTGTATGCCGTCACCTCCTTCAGCATCATGTGAATCTGAAGGTGAGTGTTCGACAAGATTCCAAACCAGAGAAGAATTGCGAGCACCACGAAGCTCGCGATCGACAGAGAATGCAGCACCTTGAAACCGATCCTTTGCTGTCTGGAGTGGGCAGCTAGTGGGCTCCAAATTGCAAGCAAGGCAACCGGCCATGCTGCAGCTGCAGTGAACTGCGATGCCAGTAGGGCCTGGGCCACTCGCGCACCGCCGGGCGTGCCCGAGGTGATTGCAATCGCGCGCGCAAACCCTGACACATTCCAAAGAAGCGAGCAAACTGCAAACAGAATGTTCGCTGTTGGTGTGCCGGGCAACCTGGACGCCCGCGAGGTGAGCACAAGCAGCAGGGCGCTGATGACGGTTCCTGCCGCGAAGCCGATCAGGCTTGCGGCGAGGTAGGGCCCGAGCAGAATTTGTCCGGTCATAGCGATTGCGGGATCGTCTCTTGCGTGCGTTCAGCATACCCCCGACGGACTGAATTCATTTGGAAATAAAGGTAGGCGCGGAAATTCGCAGTTGAGCGCGGCACTGCCGCCCTCTTTTTGGTGGTTGAGTACCAGACTCGGAGGAGCGGCCACTCGTATATCGCGATTTTGGAGGCAAAGACCAGCCCACTTTAGTGGGTGATACGTGTCACTTTCGACTGCACAACTAAGACGTTATGACCAGTAGGTAATTGAGAAACGCCTATAAACTAGGCAAAGGAGCAAGACAATGACTTTTAGATTCAGAGCGGCAGCCGTGATTCTGCTGGCCACTTCCATCGCGGGTACTGCCTTCGCGCAGGCGCGCGGTGCAGACGCCTTCAATGCGAAGTGCGCGAGGTGCCACGGTGCCGATGGGCTCGCCACCACGCCGGTGGCCAAAAGCATGAAGATTCCATCGTTCAAGGCTCCAGAGATGATGAAGTGGAGCGATGCCCAGTTCATCGAATTCACGAAGAAGACCTACAAGAATAATGGACCGACTGACGCGCAGATTAACGATATCGTGGCATACATCCGCAAATTGCAAAAATAGTGGCACGAAGGCAAGCTCAGGAAACAGGTATTGGCGATTGGGTGCCCGGCAGCTTGCCGCTCGGCGGTAAGCGCCACAAGAAGAACGCCGATGACCTTTCCCGCCGCAAAGTCGATCAATTAGGACCGATCAGAATATGTCCGATCGTAAGTAGCGCGTCGGCGCCCCTCACGTGCGTCCAGCTTCCTCCCCCGACGCACCGATTCCATTTAGGAATTAGGGCAGACGCGCAAATTTGCAAATGAGCGCGATTCTGACGGCACTTTTCCGATCAATGAGTGCCAAAGTTGTAGGAGCGGGCGCTCGCGGGCCCTTGTTCCCAGTATTTACGGCCAGCTTTCCACCACGCTATACCGCTCGCACGCGCATCCTTCGCGTTCAATATCCCTGATTCGCACCTGGACGATTCAAATGGCTTTCCTCCTGGCACTGGCGTGACACTCGGCTTGCAAGAAATCAGGCCAGTTACGTGGAGGATGCACGCGAAACATGCTCTCAATCTGGACCTTGGCAGCTCACTTGTATTGGGCAGGAATCCGCGAAACTGCCTGCTGTGTTTCAGAAGGCCACTTCCGCCTCTTCCACTCAGGTCGAGGAGAATCCAGACCGGTTTGAAGATTTGCAATCCTCTACGCAGCTATCGAGTGTGCCCGATCCGACCTCAAGGGCGCCGGCTGGAAAAGCAAGCGCGCTGTCTGCGACCGCCGGAAGTCGATTCGGCTATTACATGACAGAAACCTATTGGAATTCCAGCGCCCTCACCGCACCTACATTTCGCGCCGGCTTACGCATGGCTAGTCCGCCCGGCAAAGGCGCAACTGCCTATCCCGGCGAATCGCGACAAGGAGCGGAAGGTTTTGGACGCAACTTCGGCGATGCGTTTGCCTCCCGCGTCGGCGCGCACACAGCGCAGTTCCTCACCGGCGCAATGACTCGCGAAGCTCTGTATTACGCGCCGTCAGCCAATCGCGGATTCTTTGCCCGCAGTGCGCACTCCCTCGCTTTCACCTTCATCGATCGCTCGGATTCTGGATGGCCGATGCCCGCTATTTCAAACATCGCGGGAGCGGCGACGGGTGGATTTGTCGGCGATCTTTATCTGCCGGCGGGATTTCGCGATGTTACTCACGCCGGTCAAAGAGCTACGTTTCAGCTCGGCACCTTCGCCGCGGGAAACCTGTTTCGCGAGTTTGCTCCTAAGATTCCACTTCCACTTCGGCTCGTTATATCTCTGATCAGTAGGTAGTTATGGCTGGATTGAATCGGGAGGATGAACGGACCGCCCGCGGTATTGAGCAGGATCAACGAGGAGTCATTCAATTAACATGCGACAATTAACTTAACAATGTTATTATTAGAAACGTCGTTAAACGAACTGGAAAGTTGAGATCAGTCCGTGGGAATTGAAGAGCGTCGGCAGCGCGAGCGGGACGAAGTACGGGAACGGATTCTCGATGCAGCAAGGGAGTTGTTTGTGGAATGCGGCTATGAGGGGGTCACCATGAGGAAGGTCGCGGAGCGCATCGAGTACTCTCCGACGACTATCTACCTCCACTTTGCCGACAAGGAAACCCTGTTCCGCGAGTTGTGCAATACCGATTTCGCGCAACTGGCCGCCGTCTTTCAGAAGCTGGCTCTCATCCCAGACGCGCTGCAATGCCTGCGGGCATGCGCGTCGGCCTACATTCAGTTTGCAGTTGACCACCCTAACCAGTACCGGCTGATGTTCCTCACACCCCGCCCCCACGCTCGCAGTGATGAAAATATCCCCGGTAAAGGGGATCCCAACGAAGACGCATATGCATTCCTCAATCAGATCGTCACCTCCGCATTGGAAGCCGGATTATTCCGGCCAGAGTACAACGACGTGCATTTGATTTGCCAGACACTGTGGGCGGCGGTTCACGGAGTTGCCGCCCTCGAAATCACTCACAAAAGCGACGTCTGGGTGCAATGGGTTCCGCTTAGCAAGCGCTCGCAAACGATGATCGACGGCATCATGCTTGGATTGCTGCAATCAAAGGCCCCGCAACACAAGAAGGAATAGAGACAATGCCTCCTCTGGCTCGACGCAATCTTTTTCACGACAAAATCCGCCTCGCGGTCACGCTGACGGGCATCACCTTTGCCGTGGTGTTGGTAGTCGTCGAACTAGGTCTCTTTCTCGGCTTCACAACCACTACCTCTGGCCTCATCGACCATTCGCAGGCAGACTTGTGGGTCGCCTCGCGACATATCCCCTACATCGAGCAGGGAGCGTTGTTTTCAGAGCGCAAGCTCTACCAGGTGCGCGCAACTCCGGGTGTCGCCTCTGCGGAAAAATACATTGCCCGCTTCGCCAATTGGAAGCGCCCAGACGGCGGCCATGAGAGCGTTCAGGTGGTCGGATTCAACACCGATCAAACCATGGGCGGACCGTGGAACATCGTCAGTGGCAGTGTTGCGGACCTCAAAACCCCCGATGCAATCCTGGTCGATGACCTCTATTGGAAGAAGCTTGGGATCACACATCTCGGCCAGGTGTTCGAGATGAATGGGTACCGTGCGCGTGTTGTGGGCACGACGCACGGCATCCGTTCCTTCACCACCTCGCCCTATATCTTCACCACGTTCAAGAACGCGCAAAACTACACGAACTTGCGGGAGGACCAGACTCAATTCATTCTCGTTCGATCGCAGCCCGGCGTGAGCCTGCAACAACTGCAGAGCAATCTTGAGAGCCGGGTGCATGATGTGGACATTCTCACCACTGCGCAATTCAGCAGCATGACTCGCTTTTACTGGATGTTCACCACCGGCGCGGGTGTGGCTGTGCTGCTCGCCGCGCTTCTCGGCCTCGTGGTTGGCATTGTCGTGGTCACCCAAACCATCTACGCCACCACCATGGATCATCTTCGCGAGTACGGCACGCTGAAAGCCATAGGTGCGCCCAATAGTTACGTGTATCGCGTGATCCTGCAGCAGGCGGGCATGAGCGCAGTGCTCGGTTACGCCCTGGGCATCACGGTGAGCCTCTTCGTTGTCCATGGAGCCCAACAGGGCGGCGCATCGATCTTGCTGCCTTGGCCGATGGCCGTCTTGATCTTTGGACTGACGCTGCTGATGTGCACAATCGCAGCCGCTGTCTCCATCAACAAAGTCACGCAGCTGGACCCAGCGATGGTTTTCAAGGGCTAAGGTTTGCCAGCATCCGGCGAGGTAGGAAAATGGAAGTAGCCGTTCGAGTCCGCGGAGTTACCAAGACATACGCCGAACGCGCAGCGCGTGTTACGGCGCTTGAAGGTGTTGACCTCGATCTTCACAAAGGGGAGCTGCTCTTCCTGATGGGGCCTTCCGGCAGCGGCAAAACCACGCTGCTCTCCATCATGGGCTGCATTCTCCGCGCAACCTCCGGCAGTCTCCAGGTCGCCGGTCAGGAGATCACCGGTCTCAGCGAGCGTGAACTGCCCCGCGTCCGGCTCAGTCACATCGGATTCGTCTTCCAGGCATTCAACCTCTTTCCCACTCTCACCGCGGTTGAAAATGTCGAAGTCGCATTGGAGCTCAAGGGCATCCGGGGTGCGCTCGCTCGCAGACAGGCGCTCAGTCTGCTCGAGCAAGTCCACCTCGACGACAAAGCTTCGGCCTTTCCCGCCGACCTCAGTGGAGGACAAAAGCAGCGCGTTGCGTTGGCGCGCGCCCTTGCCGGAAACCCTGAAATCCTACTCGCCGACGAGCCCACCGCGGCACTCGATTCTCACACCGGCCGTTCCGTGCTCGAACTCATGCGCCAACTCGCGCATGATCATAACCGCGCCGTGGCCGTCGTCACTCACGACAGCCGCATCGCCGATCTCGGAGACCGTGTCGTCCGCATTGAAGACGGCACTATCTCTTCAGTAAGAAACCTTCGTCAGCCCGAGCCCGCTCTGGTCCATTCGATTCCTCTATCTCATTCCGATCTTCAAACCACAACCGCGAGGCCCCTATGAACCTCAAGTTTCTCATGAGCCCTAAGCAGTGGATCGCCGCTCTGACAGCGGCCATCATAGCAGTCGCCGTTACGCTCGCCGTCACGGCTCGCCACCCCGACGCCAAGGCCGCAACATCCTCCATCGTCCCGCAACAGAGCCATTACACCTCGGGCCCCGGCGCCGTCGAGCCTGTGTCTGAAGACATCAAGGTTGGCTCCGAACTCAGCGGCAAGCTGCGCAGCGTTCTTGTTGAAGAAGGAGATCGTGTTCATTCCGGCCAGGTGGTTGCCGTGCTTGTCAATGCTGATCTTGAGGCACAAATTCAAACCTCCGCCGCGCAGGTGAAGCAGCGTGAAGCGGAGTTGCGTAAGACCATCAACGGCGCGCGCGAACAGGAGCGCCGCCAGGCCTACTCGTCGGTACAGGAAAGTTCTGCCGTTCTTGAAAACGCACATGCAGAGATGGAACGCCATAACCAGCTCTTTGCCGAAGGCATCATCTCCCGCGAAGACAAAGAGCGCTATGTGCGCGAGTTCGATGTTGCCAGGGCGCAGTGCGACGAGGCCAAACAGCACCACGCCCTCATCGACGACAAGCCGCGCGAAGAGGATATTGCAGCGGCGCAGGCAGCGCTCGATCTTTCCAGAGCTCAACTGGCCCAGGCCCAGGCGGTCTATCAAAAGACACTCATTCGGTCGCCTATTGATGGAGTCGTCCTCCGCAAACACCACCGCGCCGGAGAAAGCGTCAGCAACTCGTCCACCGTGCCCGATCCCATCGTGACCATTGGGGACAACTCAGTCCTGCGCGTCCGCGTCGATGTCGACGAGACGGAAGTGGCAAAAGTCAGAGTAGGACAGCTGGCGTACGTAACCGCAGATGCCTACGGCAAACAACGATTCACGGGTCACGTCGTTCGCGTAGGCAACGAGCTTGGGCGTAAAAACATCCGCACCGACGAGCCAACCGAAAAGGTCGACACGAAGATTCTGGAGACGCTGGTACAGCTCGATCCGGGCGTTCAATTGCCGGTCGGATTACGCGTGGACGCCTACATCAACACGGATCAGGATATGACGTCGGATCGGCCTTAATCATGATTCGACCCCGTTTAGCGAAGCCGCAAGTGGACCATCGTGAGCCTCGGGGTAGAACTCCCCGTGTATGTTTCTGTGCCCGACAGGCCTATGCAGCGGTGGGTACACACGACGGCAGAAACGTGCGCTTACCAAACGTGATCGATGAATACACACGCGCGTGTCTGTTGATTCGCGCTTCAACCTCCCGACGCTTCAACACGCCAATCGCGTTCAATTCGACATCGCCGCTCATGGACTGCTCCTCCTGCCAGGATCTTTCGGTCTCCGAGTCACATTTAGGTCGAGGACGGAATAGCTTTAGCCGTCATCCTGTAGGGCGCCGGTGGGCGGATATTTGCGCATCCTCGACAATCAATACTTACGATCGCCGTCCGAACCATGCGTGCGCATATGAACAAGATGTTTGTAATCGGGATGCGAGGAATTGGCAGTGATCGTTTCCTGTTCTTGCAAGTAAACGCGGACTTTGGTGCTGCCGTAGAGCTTGCGATCTTCCCCTATGGCACAAACTTTGGAACGGACGCCACAGTGGCGCGATTCTCCGCGACGACTTGAAGGGCCTGGATCTGCATGGAAAAGTTGTGGTGATTCTTGGAGGTGCGCCCGAGGCAGTACATGGGCAGCTCAAAGTGTACTTTCGCACCGCGGCAATACGATGGCAGGCACTGAAGGCCGCCGGAGCCCAAGGTCTCATAACAATTCCTGAGCCCAGCCCATGCCGGCGTGCCCTCCGCGCGCTGGGAACGGATTCGGCGCCGGGCGCCCTGTCAATCAGCCTGCCGATCCCGCGCTCAATCCATTGCGGGACGCGTGCTTGAACGCGACCATCCCCGCTGTGTCAGCCGGTTCCCTGTTCGTTGAGAAATGTCACTGAGCGTGGACCAGATATTCAATCAAACGCCGCCGCACCAGGTCGATGTGCTTATACATGGCGGTCTGCGCTTCCTTTCGGTTGCCCTTTTCTAATGCTCTGACAATGGCATCGTGCGCATCGGGCACTGTCGAAGCAGTCAAGCCGTACGTCTTGCGGCGGCACAACCAAATCTGGCTATGAACGTTCCCCAGGACGCGGCATAGCTCATCATTTCCTGTAGCTGAGGCGATCAACCGATGAAATCTCGTATCTTCTTCAATATGGCGCAGCTTGTCATTGGCTTTCAGAAACTTCCGCGTGCGCTGCGCGCTTTGCCGCAGTTCGGCTATCAATTTGGGCGTCGCCTCCGCTGCGCCAATGGCATACACTTCGAGCGCTTCGCGAAGGTCATAGAGATCTTTCACTTCCTTGGTGGAAAACTGCCTAAGGTAGGCTCCGCGGCGCGCTTCAATGCGAATCAGGCCCTCCGAATGAAGGCGGTTGAGGGCTTCACGGACGGGAGACTTACTGATCCCGAGTTGGCTGGCGAGAAGCTCTTCGGTAAGCCTGGTATTCTCGTCAAGGTCTTCGCGAAGGATGTAATCCTTGATGCTGCTGTAGGCGAGCTCGGTTAGGTTTTGAGGAGGCTCGATGGTCTTCAGTGTATGCGTCATGCCATTTGCATTCTAGCTTAACTGCTACGTAGTATATGAAATATCAACCGCACTTCGACGGAGCCCATGCCACCAATTGCTTATCTTGAATGCTCTCGCTGCCACGCACGGATTTCTGCAGCATCGCCGCAGACAGTCTGCACGGAATGTACAGATCAGCCCGCCGGCTCGCTCTTTGTCCACTATGACCTCGCGCCATTGCGAGGCACATCGGCTCGCGATCGGATTGCCGGCGAAGCCGCTTCGCCCTGGGCAGGCATGTGGCGCTATCGCGCAGTCTTGCCTGACGTTTCCCCGGTTACATTGGGCGAAGGTTGGACGCCGATGCTGCGTAGCAAGCGCCACCCGACCGCATTCGTAAAAGAAGAGGGCGCCAATCCAACCGGCACTTTCAAGGCGCGCGGACTAGCCATGGCCGTGACCATGGCCCGGTATTACGGATTGACGAAGCTTGCAGTTCCCTCCGCCGGCAATGCGGCCGGAGCGCTGGCGGCCTATGCGGCCGCGGCGGGAATTGAGGCGCACATCTTCATGCCGCGCGATGTTCCGTTTGCCAACTATGTCGAGGCGGTTGCTTACGGCGCGAACGTTACGCTGGTCGACGGATTGATCTCCGACTGCGCGCGCATTGTCAACGAGCGCAAAGTGCAGGAAGGGTGGTTTGATATCTCTACGCTCAAAGAGCCGTTTCGTGTCGAAGGCAAGAAAACGATGGGATACGAATTGGTTGAGCAGTTGGGCTGGGAATATCCGGATGCGGTTTTCTACCCTACTGGCGGAGGCGTTGGCCTGATCGGAATGTGGAAGGCTTTCGAAGAGATGGAACAACTGGGCTGGGTCAAGCCCGGCAGGCGGCCGCGCATGATTGCCGTGCAGGCCGCCGGTTGCGCACCTGTTGCCCGCGCCTATGACGCAGGTGCGCGTGTGAGCCAGATGTGGCAGAACGCATCCACATTTGCGGCCGGGTTGCGCGTGCCCAAGCCGTATGGAGATGCCATCATGCTCGACATCCTGCGCGCTTCAGAAGGTATCGCACTTGCGGTATCAGATGAAGAGATTCTTGCCTCGATTCTCGATTGGGCAAGGAACGAGGGGATATTTCTTTCTCCAGAGGGTGCGTCCGTGACCGTGGCCTACGACAAGTTACTTGCGGACGGAACACTCACAAATTCGGATCGTGTCGTACTTTTCAATACCGGTGCCGGGCTTAAATACACGGATGTAACCGCCGACGCAATGAATCTGCGCCGGCCTCGGATCGAACAGTGGACCGCGTGATGGTTCTTCCTCCGGGTAGCGATTGAGCAAGTGAATCTCGACCATGCAAGGCCGATATCAGGCGTGGACTCTCCGTGCCGAGCTTTGGGCTAACTATCTCGCGAGAACCTCTTAGCTTCATCTTGACAGGATAAGTTTCCTGAAGCGTGAACCTGGCCGCCTTTGGCCAGACCTGATGTAAAGGAACGTGAGTCGAGCGATGACGGTTGACTGAGTGGCCATTTCCCCTCCGACATTCATTTTTCAAAAGCTACTACCATTTGTAGAGAAGGTGCTGTTGCGGTCTTGAGACTCTACTACCCCGGGCGCAGCTGACCATTAATTGAGCCCGACAAGACAAGGGCGACTTGGACGCCGATCTGCCATGAGCCGCGCGGCCGCCTCAATTTACGCGAAGGCCATATGCATTCTTCGAGTCAAGCTGCGATCGACTTTCCGAGTGTGGAGAGATGGTCGGGAACGCTGTCCTTGCGGGGTGGGCCCGCGGCGGTTACATTGATACCGTCTCTGCTTCCGTCCTCATCTCTTGAATTCACATAGTTGTGAAGTCCTCAGTTGAAAATGCCCTGAACACGCCTATTCACATTTGCTCTCCCTCCGCACAATGCGCTTGCACAGGATCTTTGATAGCTTTTTTCACCCACGCCTTGTTCCGCACGGCGGATGCGGCGGGGGCAGCGGGATTTCCGGCTCAGATAACTTTCCGGTACTCGTTTTCTCCGATGTGCATTTCCAGCCATACATTGCCCCGTTTGAGCGGGGCACTACAACGGTGAATGCTGACTCAAAGCAACTTAACAACGCATTGGTAACGCAACTCGTTGCGGCCGATACTTCCGAGTGGCCGGCAATCTTCCAGGGCTCGTTGAATACGTCGAACAGTACACCCTCCCTGCCCCTCACCGACACTAACTATGCACTGCTGACGCTGGCGCTTAACAGCATCAAAGAGAATCTTGGAGCATGCCCGGCGGTTATTTTTACGGGTGACTTTCTTGGCCACGGCTTGTACCAGCTTTACTCGCAGTATTTGGTAAACGCTCAACCCGGCGATGCAACTGCATTTGTCGACAAGACGCTCACATTTGTCTTGCAGCAGATCAGAGCGGCTGTGGGCACGATTCCCGTCTACTTTGCGTTAGGTAACTGCGATTCCTATACAGGTTATGGACCGGGTAGCAGTTTCCTTTCGAATAACGCGCAGCAGTTGTACGCGCTCGCGTTGAACGGCTCCGGGAACGAGCAGGATACGACCGGCAGCATTGGCACTGGTGGATACTACGCGGTTGAACCTGCGGGAACGAATCTGATGATCGTCGGACTGAACACGTTCGCGCTCAACTCCAGTGCTGCGGTCGTTCCGAACTTGATTCCCGATCAATTTGCGTGGTTTGATGCCCAACTTGCCAAAGCCAGCGTTGCCGGCAAGAAGGTGTGGCCGGTAATGCATGCGCCGCCAGGTGCGATTGAGGGCGCAACCGCGACGTCATCTAACTACGATGCCAATGGTCACATCATTGCAGCCTCGATGATGTGGACGGACGCGTATGAGGCTCAGTTCATGGGCATCATTGAAAAGTATCCCGGCGTTATTACTATGTCTCTTGCCGGCCATACGCACATGGACGAATTCCGCTTGATGTCGCCCGGCAATGCCCTGGCAATTACCGCGGGCATCAGTCCGTACTTTGGCAATAACCCCGCCTACAAAATCTTCGCATTGAATAGCCTGAGCCTTGCCCCCTTCGACTATTCCGCCGTGAACTGCAACCTCCAGGCGACGCCTATCGCATTCGGCAGCTACTACACATTCTCACAAGCCTATAAACTCGAAGGCCCTCTCGCCACGTCGCTCTCGGAACTGTTTCCTGCGCTGCTCGCATCGAGCGTTGCAAAGACGCAATATCAGGGAGCATTCTATTCCGGCAACAATGCCCTTAATCCCATGACCAGCGCGAACTGGCCGGTCTACTGGTGTGGCATCGGATATATGGATGAGCCGGAGTTCTTCGATGCGGTAAACACCTTCTGATCTTGCCGGCGCACACCGCTTTTTCCGGTTCTATTGTGCATTCTTCCTGGGGGCAGGCATCCGCCTGACTTCAGCGAAGAAAAAAGGCAATTGCGATCCGACCCATGAATCCTCCGATCCACGCGACAGGGCCGGGATCGGGAAGGATGACACCGCACGGTCTTGGAGTGCCATTGGGCAGAGCTCGCTGCGGCGGTCCCACGCCAGTAAATGGATCTCTCCACGTATAACTCCATGGTCTGGTGCTGGCTTGCCACCCCAGGGTAACGGTAGCTGTTGCCGATGGCCGAGGCAGCGCAGGAGGCAGTTGGCAATCCGACTTCGCTGAATGTTGTCGCCGACGCAGGTTAATCCAACGGCGAACAGGCCGAAGCCTGCGAGAAAAAAGGCATCTTGCCGAATGTGCCTGCCAATCGCGCCATCAATAACCGGGGCGATGGAACGCTGTTCGACCGTACCGCGTTCCGCTACGACGCGACGACCGACACGTTCCACTGTCCCGCTGCGCAGACCTTCACGCGCAAGCAACTGCAGAGGAGCAAAACAGGGTGGCGTACACGGCGCCCGCGGAGACCTGTGGGAAGTGCCCACTAAAGGATCGCTACACGCCGAATCCCACTGCGCCGCCGGCACGGTAAATCGGCGGTTGAACTCGGCAATGTAGTGATCGTTGAGAAACTTGTTGACCGCCTTCACTGTTCTGATCTGGCGTAATCGCAACTCCTGGGGAAGTCGACCCTGCCTCGTTGAGAAGTTGCGTTTCGAGCGACCCCGCGCCTGCGGAGAATAAGCAGAAATCTTCTGCACTCCCAGTTCCTTTGTAGTCCGGGCCGCCGGGGTGGGACGCTCACAATCGACCGTTATCTCAAGGTAGACTCTGTTCGCGCCCTCGAAGTGGCGCAGAAAGCAGAAAGCCCCTCGTGCGGAAGTGCCTCCGAGAGGGGCCTTCGGTTTGGTCTTTAGGGACCGGGAGCGGGCCGTAAAGAGTTCTAGAATTCCAGTCGTAGCGCTCCTTGCAGAACACGGGCAGCTTGATCACTTCCGTTGGGAATCACCGTGCCCGGAACCACACCGAACTCGTTCGGCGCAGCAACCAGGCTCATATTGTTTTCGAAACTCGGCGCCTGAAAGTTCGGATGGTTCAGAGCATTGAAGGCGTCGACGCGAAACTTCAAGTTGACACTTTCCTTGTAGATCGGAAAAGTCTTGCCTAGCCCGAGATCGAGATCGAAGAAGCCGGGACCGCGCAGGTTGTTGCGCGGACCCATCTGAAAGCCCACGGGTGCCGTGTACTGGTTGTAAGCCTTTGCATAATCCTTGAAAGCGTAGACTTGGCCATTCTGCACGGTCACGCGGGACTTCATCGGTCCGAGGCTGCCGGTCGGAATCGCAGGGTCTTCGTTGGAGTAGCTCATGAGGAAGGCAACCGAGTTGGCCATGTAGGGAGTGCCGGTATGCCAACTGGGCAACCCACTCAGCTCCCATCCGCCAATGGCCTCGTCGGCCCACCGGGGCATAGTCGTCGCGAAGTCGCGACCACGGCCGAACGGTAACTGATAAAGGAAGTTGCCGTTCAGATAGCTGGTCACATCGAAGTCTGAGTTACCGCGGCACAGCCGCGGACGCAAAACATCGCAGATAAAGCCGTAGCCGTTGTAGGCATACGAGTTGGCAACCAACGAGACATTGTCGATCGAGTGCGACCATGTGTAGTTGAGGTCAAACTGCAACCCATGACTGTTGTTCTTGAGCAGCGTAACCAGCATGCCGTTGTAGGAAGAGAAACCCATGTCCGTAAAGAAGGTATTCTCAGAGAACTGCGCGCCCATACCTACATTAGCGGGCAGCAGTCCGAAGTACGACATCAGCTCAACGCTGTCAGCTACGTCGCCGCGGGCCGGGTACGGGGCGAGATTTGACGCGACATATCCGGTATTGGTTTGGCCGGGCACCGCCTGACTTAGCACATGTTCAAACCATGGCTGTGGTGGAGCGGATGCAGGATTCGCATTTGGATTCTGGCGCAGCCAGGTGGTCAGATTGGCCATGGCCTGACTCAATTCTTGCCCAGAGGCTGCATCCGGAAAGTCGATGAGCTGCTCAGCATCGGCCTGGGCCAGCAAGCGGCGCCCCAGACGGCCCACATAACCAAGCTTGAAGATGAAGCCGCCCTTGACATCCTGCTGAATCCCCAAGTTGAAGACGATGTTGTACGGCGTGGGCAGATAGCGATCGACCGACACGTTGAACGCTCCACCATTGGCCAGGCCGCAGGGTCCAACCGCACCACCGCAATTTGGATCGCCAGGACCAACAAAGGGCGAATAGGGTTTTGTGATCGCGGGAGCAGAAGGCCCGGCAGGGGGTGAACTCAGCGCTGTGAAACGCGGATTCTGCTGCAGAGAGTAATAAGCAGCGGAATGAACCGCGTCACCGTTTAAGCCATAGTTCGCTGTCCCGGAGCTCTGAAAGAGGTAGGAATACCCAGACTGCTCGCCCAGAATGGCGTTGACTACAGTTTGATCGTAAACAATACCACCTCCACCATTAAGGACCAGCTTGCGATTCGCAGTGGGAGTCCACGCAAAAGCCACCCTTGGCGCAAAGTTCTTGTTACTCGGAGTGAAATAAGCGGGACCGTTGTTTGCCTTGCCGCCCAGAGCGTAGGTAATGTACGGCACCGCCGCGCTCCCGCCCGGCAACGTAGCATTGCCGCCCACCCCGGCCGCGCTCTGTGCGATACGGGCGTGCATATAGTCCCAAAAGCTCTCACTCTGCACCGACTCGATGCCATGCACTTCATAAGGCACCGTGTAGTTTTGGTAACGCACTCCGTAGGTGATGGTCAGAGAAGGCTTCACCTTCCAGGAATCCAAAAAGTAGATCTCTGTCTCGTAGTACTGGAACTTGGTCTGTAACCCGGTGCCCTGTGGCACAACGCCGCCTGTAGCGGTATAGTTCCACGTGGCGCCTGCACCTGCAAAACGGCCCAACCCAAAGACAAATGCGGAGTCGTAGATCGTCTCACTGGTCTGGCTGCGATCCAGGTCGTCCGGACGGAACTTCCAGCCACTTGGGTCTCCGTCGGTGAGCCCGGTGACGCCGCCACCCAATCCGAGACCTGGACTGTTGTAGTCCGCGTAATGGCTGAAATGAGGACTTGGGTACTTGAAGGTCCCGCCGAACGCAAAGCTGTGACGCCCCTTGTACCAGTTAAAGTCGTCGCGTACAACAGGAACCGGAAAATAGCGTGCCTGGGCTCCGGCGGCGCTGGCATAGATGGGGTCGAGGAAGTTGCCACCTGTCGGGTCGCCGTCCCAGCCGTACTGGTTTGCGCCCTGCGGGTTATAGGTCACGGGGAAGCCGAGGTTGGCAATCGTTTCACCCCAGATGAGGCTATTCGTCTTGTTCGTACCCATCGTCCAATCCCAGCCAACCACCCACGCATGGCTGGTGTCGAGGTATGGGAATGTCTCAGGATCGCCGGGGAACTGCACGGGGTGTTCAACCGCGTTCGTGCGGTTATAGGTCACGCGGCCAAACAGGTGGTGATGATCCCAGGGATTGATGTCGAGCCTGCCGACATAGTTGTTTTCCGTGTAAGGAGTCGGCGCATTGAAGCGGTAGCCTGCCGTGTTCAGTAGATCACCCTTGTCACCCGTGAAATCGTTGGGCGAGGGATAACGTTTGCCAATTACCTGCATCATGTTCGAGCTGAAACCTACGCCTTGCGGATCGTAGCCGGCCACCTGTGCGGCATTGATGCTGTTGGTTGTCCCCGATGTAATGTTGGTGAAGTAAGTGATGGTGTTGTCTTTCAGAAAGCTGTCTGTCGGAACTGTGCGCTCCGCTTGGCCGGAAAGGGTATCGCGGCGGCCATTGTAGTCAAAGAAGAAGAAGACCCTGTCTTTCCAAATAGGACCGCCGACGTTGCCGCCAAACTGATTACGAATCAGCGGCGAGCGCGGAACACCGTCGAAGTTATTAAACCACTCGTTGGCTTCCAGATCGGTGTCGCGGTGATATTCGTTGATGTTGCCGTGGAAGTGGTTGGTCCCCGACTTGGTAACCATATCGAACTGGCCGCCGCTGCCATTGCCATTGCTTGCCAGATCCCCGGCCGTCATGCCGCGGAACTCCTGCAACGAGTCCACCGGGGCGTTGCCGATTATCGTGTGAATAATACCAGCGCCATTATTTGCGGTATTGAGAATTGCGCCGGTGGCCATATCGCTGACGTCCAGGCCATCCAGCGTCAGCCGGTTCTGATCTGTGCGCGCGCCGGTTGCCGAGCCGTCCTGAGTCATTCCCGGTTGCTGCGTCAACAGCGCCGTAGGGGAATCGCGAAGTGCCACCGGCAGATCGTTCAGATACTGCACCTGAAAGTTATTGCCAACCGTTGCATCGGTCGTGTCCAGAGTCACGGTCTCGTTCGCAGCCGACACAGCCACGGTCTCGGCGACTGCGCCCACCACAAGCTTCACATTCTGTGAACGGGTCGTTGCGACGTTCAGATACAGTCCGGTCAGTTCCGTTGTACGGAAGCCGTTGGCCGTGACGGTTTCTTTGTAACCGGGGCCCGGGGTGATATCGGCGATCGTATAGGAACCAGCCGAATTCGTTTGAGCCTTGTACGTCTTGCCGGTTGAGGGGTTTGTCAGCTCAACGTTCGCTCCCGAGACAACAGCTCCGGAAGAGTCTGTAACCGTGCCGGTTAATGATGCTGTTTCCTGGCTCTGCGCGCGCAGCATTCTGGCTGATGAAAGCGCCAGCAGTGCAACGAGCAAAAGAATGAAGGGCCTCCCGAGATGCACTCTCATTACGATCGAATCTCCTTCGAAGCGGTAGAGGTTGTCGTGAGTTGGAGAAAGACAGAATTGGGACTAACAGTCGAAAACTTGGCACCAAATGCAGGATTAGATGGTTATTCTGCAGAATGTCTTAACCGGCATTTTACCTAACTTTCGAATTTCTGCAACAAAAATGTCCGTTATGTTTCAGCTTCAGCTGCGCATTGCGAGTGTTGACCGAGATTGCCTTCTGATCGGCAAATCCCTGCATTCTTCGCAGATTCGCATCGCTCATAACGAGGTGGCTATATCGCAACCAGAATCGGTATGTCTCGAATCCAATGCGCTCAATTCGACGGGACCACGAGTGTGGAACACACGCCTGAAGGGCCTCTGTGTGTCACCACTCTGGCCGATATCGTAGATTTCGGTTGTGTACAGATTGCGAGCACCAATCAGATTATTGATGCCCCGCTCCCGGTTGATCAGTTCCCTACTCTGGGCGATCTGCTTGTCTTTTTCCTCGATCGCTTGTTGAGGCTGTTGACTTGCCCGTTGAGAGCTAGTGATCGCTGGGTATCTTCGGAGGTCTCTTTACCGATCAGGGTAAGTCGTGCCTCGAAACTCAGAGCATTCGACTGCACCTCGACCAGTCTACGATTCAGGTCGGCGCGCTCCTCGACGCCGTGATCAAGGTCGGCCGCTCTGGTCCGCCAGTTTCCTTTCCACCCCGTTCAGCTGATCGTTCAGGCTGGCAATCTCTCGAGCCCGTGTGCGCAATGCGGCTGCCTGGTCATCGGCCGGATCGGTCCGGTTTTCCTTTGCTGAAATATTTGCGCCCACGGAAGGGTTAATGCTTAGTTGGATTCTCAATGCTTATGTTGCGTAGTGACTTATGTGTTCTCCAGTGTTTGGGGCGCTATAGCTGCTGCGCCTTTGGCCTTCGAAGACCACATAAGTTGAGCATGGCTAGATTGTACGCAGGAACTGCATCAGTTCTCCCGGTGACTCCAGAGTTGTTCTTTTTGTATCTGTTGTCTGGCACTT
>JBEKPF010000078.1:0-31517 GCA_049521035.1 Occallatibacter sp.
CGACTAAGGCTTTGAGAAGTAGACCAGGAACGAGATTCCACTCACAACCCCGCGACGCCGTAGGGTCGCGGCCCCCTAAGAAAGTGTCGCCCTTGCAGCTAACCCCCACCACTCAAGAGGCCGAAGGTCTGAGCCAATTTGACAGTTGTAAGAACTATGTCCGTAGCTTCACCGAAGTACGTTCGAAACGTCTCGAACAACTTTGCAAGGTGCTCTTTCCTGGAGTTCGCATCATTGCCGGGACTAGCTAACGCCTTCATTGTGCCACTGGCAGCCTCGGCCACCTTCAGCATATGGTCGGAAGAAACGCCACTCGGTTGCGCTCTAAGCTCCTCGGACTTGCTTTCTATGGCACGAATTAAATTTGCATAGAGTTCGTCCTTTTGTCTTGGAGACAACGCTGCCAGTTGCTCTAAACCGATAACATCGGCGTTAACGATCTGGTTGATGGTTGTCGCCTTTATCTCGACTCGCATAGACCTCCTGATATTCTGAACGGCGATTATGTTTTGGGCTGTTCTACGGTCGCCTTTTGCTCGGTTGTTGTTTCGGTGATAGTCACTCTTTCGCCGACGACTAACTGATCAATCTTGTCAGCGTGAATTGAATAGACGCCCTTTTCGTCGCGATAATCGGAAACGTTATAACCATTCAAATCCAGCCCGTCCAGAATTGCTCTGGAGACCTGAGTGTAAAGCGCACGCACAGCCGCCAGAGACTCGGGCTTTCCGAAGAAGTGCGTCGTAAATGTGAGAGAGTTGATTTCTCTCCAGTTTCTATAATATGAGTAATAGCCTGGCCAAAAAACATTCTCATCGGCCACGCGTCTCATCTCTGCCTTGTAAGAATCCAACTCCGCCTGACTTAGCGACTCGTCCAGCTTCTTGAGAACTCCCGGATCAAAAGATTCGGCTTGGAATTTATGACTAGAACTCCCGCGCGTGTGCAACCTCCTTATCCAATTCAGACGAACATTCGAGCTTTGAGTCGTGAATGACTCCGAACTCTCAAACTCATGGCGATTCACGCGCTCCATCAAATCTCCGTTCCCTTGCGCCGGAGGGCCTAATGTGACCAGAGCGACCTGATATCCAACCGCGTTTCCCGCAAAGAAGGGCCTAGTGAACAATGTCGCTAACGTCTGGTATTGAGGAAAGCATACCTGTATGGCGAAATAGACTCTTACGGTCGGATCATCCAAGACCCTAGATTCCAGGTTCTCCCGGCTCCGTATATCCATCCACAATGGCGGGAACGTCTCACCATCCTCACCCTCATTGAGAAAAGAACTGCTCAAATCAACTGAGGCACCGTGAATTACTACGGCCTCACCGCATGTGACATTTTGAATTCCAGACGACCTGACAAATTCGAGTACTCGTTCGGAGATCGCCTTTCGAATGTTCTCAACACTCAAATCGAGCGCCTTACCTTCTTTCGGTGTACAAGTGAAGGTATTGTCCACCTGAAGTCGACCGTAGCCGGGAAATGGGTTTCCATCAGCACAAATCGTCAGAACCGGCACTAAAGCTTGGCCTAGGGCTCCATCCCCGACCCTGCTCAGCTCGGCATCGATTCTTTGATTCACTGCCTTGCTTATGATCAACTGCTCCGAATTATCGTCAAGGAGACTTCTTATCGAATCGGCTCGAACATCCGCTATCAACTTCGGCAGTGAAGGTTTCTGCATCGCGGCTGCAATCCCATTGATTGCGAATCCTATTCCGGCTGCAAGAGCAAGTGCCAGAGCCAGGTATTCCACGCCAAAGCCAAGGGTGAAAAGAATCGCGAAAATGATCGCAACGGCAAAACTTACAGTCCTCCATATTGTTCGCGACCGCTGAAAGCGCTCGACAACGACTTGAATATTCTCGACCACTTGCCAAATCTGCTTCATCATCAACGAATAATCGAGGAGCGGCATGTGGCCAAGATTATTGAATGGAGGAGGAGATAATTTGGGTAATAAACCTGCATTCGGGAAGTCTCGCGACGAGATGACCATTGCAGCCATTAACGAGCTAACCCTGCGCGTGAGCACATTGCGGGTGGAATCCTTCCCAGGAGTCAAAGAGGCGACTCTATCAAGGTTAGGCGGCGGGTCGGATTTAGTTTGGGCTTGCCCTCCCACTTGTCCGGTGAGTCCGCTGGCACTCTCCACGATTTCGCCTCTTTCATTTGGACCGGCTCAGGATCTCCTGACTTCATAGAATTCCGCCTCAGACTTCCGCTAGCTCAATGCGCAATCGCCAGAATTTGAGCCCCTCCGTCGCATATCGGCCAGGATTTCCGTTTTGGTTCCTTGACACGCCGCCATTATACCCGCTTATCGCCTGTTCGCTGGGAATTCCTGAGATTGGCCTTCTGGATACGATAGTGAGCGGTGTCGGCACGGCGTTTCACAACTCTCAGGAGGGAGATTTTGGGCTGTTGATGTGAACGTCCTTTATCGCAACCTATCCAACACCGCGCATCTTTCCAAGAAAGCCGGTATCTGGGAAAGATGCGCGGTGAGATGATTGTGGCGGAGTGTATGGAGTATGTCGTATGTCCAGCGCATCCAGTTTCTGGCTATCGCCACGGCTCCTTTTACCAGTTCGGCTCGTTTCTCCTCATCGGAGTCACTGTCCGTATCCAGGTATGTTGCGCTGGCTGGCCGAAGTAATGGTGATGAAGAGAGTGGCCGAACTACCCAATCTGGACGGCCGGGAAGCAAACCCGGCCTGCGGGCACTGCCAGTCAACGTGAAGATTTGCTCCGAGGCGCCCTAACTAATGCTTGTGGAAGAAGCGTCTGGCATCGTAAAGCAACGCAGCGGAGCGGAGGCGGTCTGGTGTTTGGGGCTTTGGAAGCAACCACTCCAGGCAAAGCGAGGCGCCGGACGCGGCAACACCCACTCCTACCACCTCTCCCGCGCTGTGCAGCCCCAGAACGGCGAGAGGCGCCAGAACCTGAGCCGCTTTTGCTGCATATCGCGCTACTGTTGCCAGTCCCGATTCGCGCACGATTTTCCTGTACTCATCGAGCATTTTCATCATTTGGTCGTATGCGTCTTGCCGGTCGACGTTGCCTTCATACATCAACTTCAGCCAACCCTGAAAATACTGACGCGTTTCGCATAGATCAGGCCGGGATGCCAGCTTTGCAGCCTTGCGAAGAAGCTTGGCGTCGCTGCTGTGATTGTCCTCAGGCACGAAGAAATCCCATCCAAACATGGCATAGGGTGCTGCAGCTGGGTCCCGGCTTTCGCCATCGGCAAGCCGCACGCCCTGGTCGGTCGAGAACTCGGCGTACGATCCATACGCAATCACCGGTTCAACCGGCACGCCAGGAGTCTTGGCAAGGGTGAGAAGCTTGCGGGCAACTTCGTTGGTCAACTTGCCCGCGACGTATAAAGACAGTGTCCCACCCGTCGCCAGGTAAGCCGCCTCTTCGGGCATATTGGATTTAGCGAATTCGATTTGTTCTCCAATTGATTGCGTCAATTCTGAACGATCGCACTCCAACTGCTCCGACGCGGGTTTGTTATAAAGTGCCTGCCAATCCTGCTGTGCCTGATTGCCCCAGGGCAGTTCAACGGACAGATTGAATTCGCCGAGGCGTAGACTTCCTCGTCCGTTGCCGGTCTTGGGATCACGAGCTTGTCGAAGAGCAAGACTTCGGCAACGAATGCGCGAGGCTTCTGGTGGTCATTTACTGAGAATGTTCCCCATTGCTGTAGTTTCATGAGTTCAACCTTTCATTTCTCCAACGCAAACATGAATATGCTCGAATATTCCTGAAAGATGCCGCGGCAAACCATAATTCGATGTCCAGTTAGATCGCACGGTCATTGGCAATTTGAGCTCCTGCTCAATGCTGGCGGCTGACCCTATAGCAGTTCGGAGGCGCGGACGGAGGGCGTCGAGGCGAAGTCCGATTAGAATATCTCGCCTAGATGCTTTGATCACTGGTTATCGGACGCCAAGCTGAACCTTCTCTCCCTTGTCCTTCAGGAATTCCACGTCCCAGTTCTCGAGGATCGGAAGGTGTTTCTGCATCTCATCTTGAAGAACCGCTCCAACCTCTTTGAATGGTTTGTTGGCAAAGCACTGAACGGCCTTCTGAAAACGAGTTCCATAAACGGAACCATCTTGCACATCAACATATGCGCCTGCGCTCAACTCGTACAGGGCATCCCGCTTGAACCTGTCAATACGATTCCCGGCTTCATCCAACTCCATCCAAAGGTCGAACCATATCTTCATCGTCCCAAGTCTTTCAATGCGAATCCTCGGATAGCGTCCCAACGAAATCCGCTCGACATATACAAACTGGTTGCGAGCACAAAAAATGTCGAAAATCGGCCGCATCTCTTCGAGGTGCTGGTTCAATGCAACGAATTCAGCCTCGCTCATTGCTTCACCCTCCTGTGGGAGGTATGGGCCGCGCCGGCAACAGATGAGATGGCGGCACGGGTTTGGGGTTGACAAAATCGGTACCGCCGCCTTGATAGCGATAAGATGGCTGCACAATGGGAGGACGGTTTGGTACGAACTGGCCAGCATTCTCTATAGGAATCACCTTATTGGGGACCGGAATGCCCAATTCCTGACTCGCTTGAATGGGATCTGTGTAGAGTTTGTCGGTGACCGATGTGTCTCTCCACAGGCCCTTCGCAAACGACGATTCTGGCGCGTCTGTGTAATGGTAGAAGAGGTTCGATCCCCCTCCCTCCCCGCCAGCTGCGCCGCCCTCTGCGCCTCCTACACCGCCCTCTGCGCCTGCGGCACCACCTCTGGCTATGCCGGCAGCGCCGCCTGCGGCAATACCCCCTACGATCCCGCCCAAGGCTTCATAGTCGCCCGCAGTTCCCTTGCCTGAGGCCAACCTTGAAGCCGTCGCCGCTACATCTTTGTAACCCCCGGTCGCGAGCTTATAGGCCCCGTATGCAAGCAGGCCCACTCCGATTGCCGCGCCCACCGAGCCAAGCGCTATTAATCCAAGCCCGATAGCAGCACCCTTCAAGGCGCCGATGCCAAAGGCCTTGGCCGCTTCCCCGGCCGTCGCAGCTTTTGCTTGCCCACCTGGGGCGCCGGAACCGGGAGTCGTCGTCGGATCAGGCGCAGGCGCGGATGGGGATGCAGTTCCGGGTGCGGGCGCAGGTGTTGGAGCGCTTGGCGGATTGGGACGAGACTGGCGAGACCCTCCATTGCCTACACTCGTGGGGGAATCTGGTTTGATCAGTTGCTTTCTGTCCACCCACCAGTGATGCGTTGCCTGATCCCATCTTGCGTTACCCTTGAACGCTTTACCGAGGGAAGCGTACTCCTTGTGGATCTGTGCCTGCGACTCTTCGCCGGTATAGTTCCCCCGCTTAATGGTCGTTGGATTAACCGAGCTATCGGAGGCTCCGCTCTCAAGACCGAAAGGGTCAACCAGAGTAGTGGGGCGGCATTGCACATAGCAGTAGAGATTTGTCCCATCCCGCAGCCCGCCGGGATCTGCGCTCGTCCATCTTCCGAGCCACGATGAATAATATCGTGCCCCGTGATAATAGAACCCGGTTTCTTCATCCCGCTCTTTGCCGGTATATCGGTAACGCTTCTTGCTGACTTCCGAAGCGGCTTGCGTGGCTTCAAACGAAGTGCTGCCGTAGGGGTAATATTCTTCGTATGTGATGATGGAAGCTTCGTCGTCGAGTTCCAGCGCAGCCGATCCGAGGTGATTGTCGAACTGCATACGTATGCGCGGGGCCGGTTTGTCGACGCA
The DNA here is from genome assembly GCA_049521035.1 of Occallatibacter sp. Classification (GTDB taxonomy): domain Bacteria; phylum Acidobacteriota; class Terriglobia; order Terriglobales; family Acidobacteriaceae; genus Telmatobacter. The sequence continues at coordinate 5,752 of JBEKPF010000078.1, forward strand.
CTGCGATTCACTAATCGTCTTTGTCTCGACAAGGGCAAGGCGCCGCTTGTCGTCCAAGACATGCAGGGTCTCGCGCTCCAGCGTGGTTGCGCCAACGCTGTCGTACTTGCGATAAATCTCGAAGCTGGCGAGGTAGATGCGCTCGTGCTGTCTTGATCCGGAGCCGCGTTCGGTCACTTTGCGCACGCGCTGGCCGGACGAGTCGTAGACATAGTATGTTGTTTCGCCCCGTCCCGTGTTCACAACCTGCCGCTGAGTAGCATGGAGTTGATCCTTGAAGTCCCACTCCATCTTGGGCAGGTGCGGCATCCGCGTCATATTGCCATCGGCATCGTAAGAATAAGATTCGTTGCACTGGCCAACCTGCGCGGAGGTGAGGCGATTGTTCCGCGGCCGGTGATGAGATTCGTCGTAGCGATAATGTCGTTCCCAGCTTGCTTCCGGGGCAGAATGCAAAAGTTCGAGGATGTTGCCGACCGCGTCGTATTCGTATTGCTCGCGATAACGGTGCAGGGCGTGGCCGTCGGACGGGAGCGGCTGGTTCATCCGGGGCACGTCGTCAAATGTCGTTTGCAGCCTGCAAGGATCGCCGGCGTGTTCGCGGCCGTCCGCGGAGATCAGGCGATAAATCGCATCGTAGACGTATTCGTTGCTCGGAGAGACGACATGATTTTTGAAGTACACCGTCTCTTGCGCGTCGTCGCGAATGGAGGTGATATTGCCCACGGGATCGTAGGCATAGTGCAGATCCTGAAGCAGGGCGCGATCCTGCTTCCGGTCTGTCAGCATGTGCGTCATGCGGAATGTCAGTGGATCGAACGTGTAGTGCGTGCGGGCGCCGTTGCCGTAGGCGATGATCTGCCGTTGGCCCTTGGCGTTGTAGTTGATGTAAGTCACAAACGGTGTGGGCTCGGCAGCTCCGCGCAGGTTGACGGTCAGCGATTCGAGCAGATTCGACTCGTTGTATTTCGGCCATGCGACGCTCGCGTCGGGAGTGGTCATCGTGATGGTCCGGTTGAGAGCGTCGAATGTCGAAGTGCTGGTGAAGACGGCTGGTTCCAGTTCGGGGGAATCCGCCCAATTTACATCGTTCTTGTAGTCTTCAAGCAGCCGGCGCGTGCTGCTGAGCAGGTTCCCCTTGAAGTCGAATCGCTCGCTGGTGGCAATGCCGGCGCCATCGAAGCGATGGAAGGGCTTGCCTCTAAGATTGAGCGCCAGATCGTTTGGCTGTCCTTCGCCGTAGACGATGCGCTCGGCAAGGATTTCAGGCCCGTCTTCGGTGCGGACATGAAGGCTCGTCGGCCGATGCAGGGCGTCGTAGCTATGTCTGAAGCGATGCGACCGGTTATCCCACGCCAGCAGCAGTTTGCCTACCGCATCGTTGAGCATCCAGCGTGTCCCTGCATCCACACTAATCTGACGAAGACGCGTTCTCAACATGTCGTAGTCGTAACGCATGACCACGCGGTCGAGGGCGTCGATTACCGCTCGCTGGTTGTTTTCAATATCCAGTTCGGTTCGCGTGGCGAAGTATTCATCAACCGGCGCGCCCTCGCGTTTGAAGCGGTTGTGGGCGATGCTGAGGAAGGTCCGACCAAGTGTGTCGGCATAGGTGACGCTCGGTGTATTCGCATGTACCGCGGCCTTCGTTGCCGCTTGCTCCTGTTCCTTGCCGAGTTCTCCGCCGATGCGCTGGTCGTACCAGGTCGGCAGATAGTCGGAGCCAGGGAGTTTGCCGAGGTACTCAGCCACGTCCGGATCATCCGCAGGGTTGATCAGCACCGTGTCGTTGACATCCCAGAACTCCTGTCGCCAGGGGTCGAATACCACTTTCTCAAACGTGTGGTTGGGGTGAAGCGCCGCTACAACGCGCACGACAGGATCGTAGAAGAGGATTGAGCTCACGCCAGTCAGATTCGCGAACTCGAAGGTATGCTGTGCGCTGAAGAACGGCTCGTACTGGCGCACAGGCTTCCCCTTGTTGTTGTAGATGGTCCAGCCGCTGCCCACCCAGCGCGGGTTCACATCGGGTCCGCCGTCGGTGAGGGGGCCGGGTTCGGCCTGCACCTTCTTCTGGATTTCGCGATGGAATCCATCGAAGTACGAAAAGATATGCTGAATCTTCGTGTGGTGGCCGGGACTTAGATCGGCCGCGTGCGTCTCGCGCGCCATCGTATAGACTCCAGCCGGCTGAGGCTGCTCTTGATCGCGCGTGCGCATGTAAGCGAAAAGGTCGTACAGCAAGCGCGTAGTGGCGAGCTTCAGGTTCGAGTGGGGGTCGCACAGTGGGTGGGCGAAATGATCGACAATCGTGGCTTCGGAAAGATCGGCTTGGAAACCGTCGAGCGAGTCGCCAGCGCGCTGGCCCGCTTTGCCCTTGACCGCCGTGCCGACGACCAGCCCGAGCGCGTCAAAGGCTACCTCCGAGCGGTTGCGGTTGGCATCGGTGAGATGATAAGGGGAAAGAACGCGATAATCGATTTCTGTTGTGGTGATATTGCCAACCGCATCGCGCCCTTCCACTGGAAACAAGTCATGACGGTCGTATGCGAGCATGGTCGTGTAGTGGAAAGGATCGACGAAACGCCGGGGCTGGAAAAAATGCCGGCGTGCTTGCTCCAACTCTTCCCTCGCCTCGCATTCGTGCGGCGCGTAAAAGACTCTGCCGGAGGGGATCCACCACTGTCCGCCGCCGGTCAGGTCCACATATTTCCCTTCGTCAAACAGCACCTGCTCAACATCGGGAATTAAACTTTTCTCCGACTCGCTGCAATGGTAGACCTGAGCCAGCAAACCGGGCGTCATCGCGAGTTTGTAGGTCTGACCGGGCAGCGATAGCGCTCCAATGACGCCAAGCGGCAGGATTCGCTCCAAGCGATCAGACCGGTAGTAAGTCCGGGTTTCATCGAGCAGGCGGCGGTAAGGGACGTCGCCGGTGGCACCGAGGTTATTGACATCCTCATACGGCAGGTCGTAGCGGCCATCGCTGGCACGCACAACCTGAACCTGCAATTCTTCAAACCTAAATAGATTGGTGATGCCAGGATCTGAAACCAAAGGCCGAAGATTTACCAATTGATAACTTCGCGCCTCCGCGGGGAGCGGAATCCGGTAAGAATGAGGCTCCAGCACCGGATTAGTGAATCTGTTCTCCGAAAGGGTCAGGAGCAACTCACTCTGCTTGGCGCGATCGGCATCCGTGAGCAGCGGCGAGGGATCGGGAAAACGGCGCCCGTAGCCGATGGAAACCGATTTGAGCACATTGCCATAGTCGTCGACTTCGAGTGTGAGGTTGTGAGAAGCTCGCGGATCGGCGCACTGGCAGCCATCAACTTCGTAAAGTTTCCGCTCGTAGTGAAACGTGACGGACTCGCGTGGATGAGTGAAGAAGACGCCGTGCAGATTACACCCGCGGGGCTGCAGGGTGACGATAGTGGCATTGCTCTCCGCGACGCTGTAGGGACGCGATGATTCCTCTTTCTCATCGAGCGCGTAAATCTCCTGGCGCAACATCGTCCCTTTCAATGCGCGGCAGGCCTCACGTGCTTCCATGGCGTTGAGGAAATCGGGGAGGATCGTGTCATCAAGAAGCATGGCCGCCAGCGGGTCTTTCCCCTCCGCATGCGGCGGCACAGGCTCGCGATAGTATTCGTGCGCGAGGTGGCTAGAAACATATCCATTTCCCAGGAACACGCCAGTGTGAAACCATGTCTTGGTCAATACCGGCGGAACACTTGAGACGCCATCAATGTTGTCTCCAACGGGAAACTCAGCGGTTTGGCTCAAGCTGGCGAAGTCTTCCGTGTCCAACTGATCGACTCGCCCGAATCCGCGAAACTCTCTTTCCAGCCCATCGAAAAACCCGTGATGATAGGTGTATGAGGTGACGAAGCGATTGTGGCTCACATAGTCGTAAGTCTCGACGCGCTTCACCACGTGCACAGGAAATGGCAGACGAGTAAGCCAGGGCCGGCCCTCCGCCTTGTCGGCCAGGTAGAACTCCGTAGAAGATGCATATTCCACGTGTGTTTCCGCACCTAGATTGTTGGTAATCTTTACCAGCAGGTGCGGTTTTTGGCCGTCCATGAGATCCACGTACCGCAGGCACCGCGTGGAATCACCGGGCAGCGTGGACGACCAGAGAATGCAGGCCGTGCCGCGGCCGAGGAAGTCAACCACGGAAACGGAAGTCTGGCGATTGACCGGAAAAAATTGCGGAAGCACGCGGGCGTTGGACCATGAATTGCCCGATTCGTTGACATAAACCCGAATTCCATCGGAGCCCAGGTAGACGATGTCGGCACAACCGTTGCCATCCGTATCCGCCAATTTGACCCGCCATTGCTCAAACAGGGTGTCATTGTCAAACCACGGGGCATTGTCCATGACGACTTTGGGACCGAAAACTCCATAGCCGTGGTTGTGCCAGACACATACTTCGTGCTTTCGAATGCGCACAAGATCGGACATGCCGTCGCCCGACATGTCGGCGAGATAAATCGACTGCTCTCCATCGGCGAAGATGACGTGCGGTCCGCGGTCTTCGTCGGTGGGGATGGTAACGCGGATCGCGGGGCCGAAGCCTTCGTCCAGAAGTGATTCGTGCCAGAGAAATGCGTCGTCTTCGGTGATGAGGATGTCGGCGATCCCGTCTCCTGTAATATCGACGAACCTGAGGTTCGGATCTTTCCAGTCAAGTACGGGCAGACTGCGAAATGTTCGGAAGCATCCCCAACCATCTTCGAGCGTGCGCTCAAAGAATCCAGGTGTCGATCCATCGAACCGGACCAGGTTGAGGGTGCCGGCGCCGGCCACGTCGAGCAGCTGCTGCCGACCGCTGTTCAGCGCTGCGAGTGAGGGCTTTTCGGCAACCAGTTCGGTCGCACCGAAGCGGCCCTGGCCCGCGTTGGGTTTGTAGAACCATACCGTGCCTTGTTCGCTTAGGACGCCGGAGATTCCTTCGCCGTTGAGGTCGACCCATCGGAACCGTTCGTCGTCGATTCCCGCGGGCAAATTCTGCAGGCTAACAGGATCGACGTCTTTGACCTCGAAGTGACGATAGCCTTCATTCTCCAGCGGACTGGAGGAGTAATCGAGATCGAGCGGCGGCATCGATCTCTTGAGATATCGCCCATCTTCCTGGCGCACGTACCCGGATTGCTCAATCTGCGTGATGAAAGAACCGACCGGCTTCTGGCGGTAGGTAAATTCCGTTGATCGCACCAGGTAGCCCCGAACCCCGAGTTCTTCAGGAAAATGGTGGAACATGAGCACGCGGTGGCACAGACGGTAGGTTCGAATCTCAAAACAAGAGCGGTATCTGGAAAACGGATCCCGACGCACGGGCCAGTGAGGCTCATCGGGAAGCTCCGACGTACAGCGAATATATTCGCAGCCATTCGAGTCCGAGGGCTGGGAGCGGTAATGTCCCTCGCCGTAATCGAAAACAACTTCAAACATCCAGTCGGCATGGCTGAAGTCCGGTGGCCCTACATGAGAAGGGCGAAAGCCCGGACTGTCATCGTCGCGGAGAAGGGGGTGGCGATTGCCATACAGAATGCGCTTAGGATAACGGTTAGCCGTGCGGATGCGATTGTGCTCGCTGGCGCGCGAGAGGTCGACCCCATCGTCGTTTTCGGCGGCATATTCATAAACAATCGCATTGCCTTTATCGTCATAGCTCTCGCAAATGAGCCAGCTGAAGATATGATAGCGATTCTGAGGATCGAAGATTCTGGATCGTTCGTCACGCCCATAAATGGTGAGCGTGTTGTCTTTCGAAATCGATCGCCAGTGCTCATCGCCATCGTCCAGCCGCGTCCAGCGCTCGATGCGCGCAAACAGTCCCTCAATTCGCGGGCGATAGCGTTTCACGCAGTGTCCGTCGAGTTCGAATTCATCATCAACCCAGCAGCCTTCCGCATCCTGAATCAGCACTGAAACTAGGTCTTCTGCTCCGGACAGTATGAAGGCGTCACATTCCGCTTTTTCCCGCCGTCGATACTTGGGCAGCCCCTTGTCGGTTTTGCGGGTGATTGAAACCGGTGACAGCGACCAGCCAATTCCGAAAATACCGTTGCCTGATCCGGAGTCGTGCGACAAAGACAAATCCGGTCCAAACCCGAGGCGTCCCTTACTCAGATTCAGTGGAACGGTCAGCTTGCCCGTCCCCGTCGCCGCGTTTGCTTGAAACTTCTCCCCGATGCCTCGAATCGCGCCCCCGCCGGTGGGCAACGAAATCTCAGGCGCGGAAAATGGAGACGACTCCGGCTGGGAACTGCCCGCGTCCTTCGATGTCCTGGGCTCCTGGCTTGCGCTTGTCGGCGAGGCCCCTGGCGAGTTGGAGGCAGTCGTGCCTTGCGGAACGTTTGTGCCTGGAGCCATCGAGGATTCTGTAGGCATTTATCACCTGCTGGCTATTGTTAGCGCCGACCGATTGCGACATTTCGCAAACCTTACGCCGCCGCCCTCGCTCCTAATTGCCATTGCTGAATGGAGGCGCTCAGCAAGGCTGATTCCATCGCGCATACCGGCACAACACGTACACCCGCTCCAACTCGCCGATGTTTTCGGGGAAGCGAAACTCCACTTCGGTGCGCTGCTGGTCGCGGCCCACAGGACCTAAGCGCGTATCGAAGATCCCGTAGTAAAGCTCGGGCGCCTCGGCACACGACAGACACGAGACCTGCGACGCCTCGCCGTTGTGTTTCTGGCGGCCGTGGCGAAACTCGACTACATGGCAGTCGGGGTGGCATCCCTGCGGGCAGGGGCACTCACCGGCTTCGCAGCCGCAAGGCTCATGATCAGCGGACTGAAATACGATGGCCATCTCTGTGATCGCAAGCTCGCCCAAGGCAGGAACGTAAGGGAACATCTTGCGCTCGAGTCCGAAGGCAAGTCGCGCGCCGCCTTTCTTCTCGCGGCACCCGTTCTGCAAGAGTTGCCAGGCGTCCTGGAAATCGTGGCGCACATCGAAATAGCACCACCCCGAACCAGGCAGATGCTTGCGCGCAGACTCCCTGGCGGCGCAGGCAAGCGGGTAGCCCCCTTCCCTCGCCGTGTGGTTCAGGGTCAGGACGAATTCCGTCAACTGCTCCATCGGCATGTAGTTGTTGTCTTGAGGCATTTCAATCCGCAGACGGCAGACTGCCCCGTGGAACTCGAAGGGCAAACGCCGCTCATCGCGCAAGCTCCGCTCGAACATACCCGAATCGTCTTGTCCGCTGGAAGTGGCGATCGCTTCTTCGGCTCCATACATGTGGACAATGCGCGGATCATGCACGCAAGCGTCGTATCCATCGTGCACCCTGTCGTCGCAGCAGCACCCCGTTGAAGGGGCATCAATCCGGGGATCGATGCGAGTCTTGCTGCTCAACAGCGTCACCTTGCAATGCACGCCTGTGTAAGGACCGGTTACGCAAGCAGCCGTGACAGAGAGACATCGGATGCGGCGCATGTAGTGACCGGGGTAGTCCAGGTCGAACATCCACTCCGGAAGTTCAATCTCGCAGGTCCCCGTAACCTTGAAGCGGAGGAATTCCATCGGGAAGTGCTGCCGCAGCGAGAAGTGCTTGGTCAATTCATATTCGCGGATGTTTTCGTCGAGATAGGCTTTGTGCATGTGCTGCAGTGCAGCCTCCAGGCGCTCGCCCGCCAGCAATCCCAGATGGCGATCGTCCCAGAGATCCTCCGGGATGAAATGACGCGTAGTATGGCCCCGTTCGAAATTGAAAGCGCGCTGGGCTTGCAATGCGGCGTGATGAGCCAGCTTGAACATCTGCCGTTGCAGCCCGAGCGTCTCCTGCTGCAGCCACAAAAACAGGTCAGTCGCCGTGAACTTGTCGCGCAGGAAATCGAGTACTTCGGTGGAGTGCTCGATCTGGCGCTGCAGGTTATTGAGTTCCTGCATGGCCGCATCGCGGCCTCTGTGCGCTTTGAGAATTTCGAATTCGGCCTTCTCAATCTCGACGGGCAAGACTTGCGTCTGGTGAAACCACTCATCCGAACGGCGTTGCCAGCTGCCCTCGATCGCGTCGATAGCCGCGGTGGAACTTTGAATGTCGGCCACCGTCAACATGATCTTGGCGATGGCCTGGAACAGGCCGGCAAGTTTTGTTCCGCTGGGAACCTGCGAGAAGGTAGACATTGCTCCCACAAAGAAATCGGGAATCACGCTCATGGCCTCGCCAATCGATCCCATCACGTTGGCTCCCGTACGCGTCTGCAAGGCGTTGGTGGAGAGAGTCAGGTTCTGGATTTCGTCGTTGATGAGACCGTTTTGATAGAGATTGGAGTAGTAGAGCAGGTTGGTCTGGGCGACATCTTTGGCCTGCTGCAGCGCCTGCACATCCAAGTCGGCCTCGCGCCACTGATTTTGCCGAATGGAGCGGGTGAGCACCAGCAACTCGCGCTCTTGCTCGGCTCGGATCGATGCAATCATTTCGTTGTCGCCGTCTTTGTACGCCGTGAGCAGGGCGTTCGCATGCTCGCGTACTTTCGCTGCAAGCTCCAGCGCCTTGGGAAGCTGTGACGTAAAGCGGTAGGGGCTGCGTCTCCAGCACCAATCGTCCCGGTCCGCGCAGGGTTCCTGAGCGGTACGCCAGCCCTCGCGTAACGGGCTGTCGCCGAAGTAACACATATCTTCGCCGAGCTGGCCGTTGTGCAGCCGGCGCGAATCGTAGCAGTGGTGGATCAACTCCAACCGATCGGCAACCAGGTCGTACAGATCCATCAGCCGCGGATTGAGCCGCGGATAGGCGGGCACAAAATTCGACACCGCGGGCACCTGTGTGGGCTCGGGTATGCGCACAACGCGAGGCCGCGGGCCCATGACGCTTGCCACGACGTCGAGGAGCGTGCGCGCCTGCTCATACCCTTCCGGGGAGCGCCGATGGCGCATGACCGCTTCGGCCCACTCCAAGGTCGTATGACACCAGGTCAGCGTGATCGCTCGATCGCGCGCCGTTTCGTCCGAGACCTTTGAACTGTCGCAGCACGCTCCCTGCGCTGAGTCCTGATCGGTCGATCCTCCAATCGCTTCGCGGGATTTGAGGATGGCCTTTGCGTCGTACCAGTCCTGCTTCTGCTCCGACTGCGGCTTCCCGTGTTCTTCCCAGAGGTGGTACGCCTCATTAGCAATCGCATTGTCGGATTCCTTCGTATTGTCCTGGCAATACATCCAGGCGCAGTCGTTCTTGAGCGGGCTAAATGCGCGTTCATACCACTTCAGTGCGAGTTCAAAATTGCAGCTGTTACGCAGTGAATTCCCAACAAGCATCGATGGAGCGAACCACGACCCTGGAAATAGCCGCGCACCGGGCTCGTCAAAGGCGAAGAACGGATAAGACAATAGTCCGCCGGAATACGGCGGAGGCGTAGGTGGTAGCGGCGGGAAAGTCGGAGGCGCCAAAGCTTGAGGCAGCGCAACCGTTTCGTCCGAGGACAGATCAAAACGGAAGCCCGGCGGGGACGTATCGGTGCGCGGGTTGCCGGTATCGTAGCCTGGGGGTGAATCGGCGCTGCCACTGACCTCAAAGTACAGCGAGTCGCCTTCTCTTCCGAGGCAGACCAGGTCCGCCGGTTGAGAGATGGCCACGTAGCCGGATGATTTTCTTGGCTGTCCGAATTCACCGTTGTGGACCCGGCACCAGGCCAGGCGTACGCAGTCATTCGGTTGCCACTTCGCCAGCAACGCGGGCACCTGGTCCTCGTCGTTCCATGCCAGGGATTGCTGTTGATACAGATCGTAGTGGAGATCCACGAAACCAAATTGCAAACTGCCGGTGAAATTTGCGTCACCGCTCTGCGCGTCAGTGTCGTCCGCGTAGGTGTAATATTTTGAGTCGACGAGCCAGAAATAGTATTCGTCGACCAGCACCGGATGCTCGCGCCCACACTCGCAGTCGCAAACGTTCTTGGGCTTGTCGCCGTGGGGGAAAAATCGCAGCGCCGCTTCCGGCACTCCGGCGGCGGCCACGCGCAGGAACCGCGTTCCCAGCTTCATGGCCGACTCCATCCAGAAGGGCAGAATTTGCGGCTGCGAACTACCAGTAACGACGGCATGGGCCAGCGTCTGCACCTTCGCTGCGGGCGTGTTCACACCGGTCGAAGGACTCGCGGGCACATCACTGCCTCCAGCGCCGGAAGCAGGAGGTGTTGCACCCGCGGGATTCGTTCCTTCTGTGGAATTGCCTCCCGATGAGCTGAGGGAGTCCGTCTGCGGGACAGCTGCGAGCCACGTGGGCTGATCGGTGTATTCCGGATTGCCGAGCGTACCCAAGCCCTCCCGTGTTGGCGAACCCGGCGGCGCCGTCAGCGCGTGGAGTTCGGATGGAATGACGCGCTGAATCAGTTTGGGCGCGTGCTCCATGCCTTTGTTGTCGTCCTGCCAATAATCCAGCCCCCCCGGAGCAGCCAGAGTAAGGGCCGAGGCCCGCAGTTGCGACTCGAGGAAGCGAAATGCCTCAATGCGCCGGGCCTTGCCGAACTCGGTCCATTCGATGAAGTTCTCTTTGTAGAATTCCCTGCGCTTCGAACGCTCCCAGGCGTGATATGTCTCGAAGCGGCTGTCCCACAACTGGGCAAATTCGCGGCCCACTCTCCATTTGGGTTCGAGTCCGAGGCGGCACCGGCGGACGAACGTTTGCACGGCCGAAATTGCTTCTTCAATGCGACTGGCCTTCTCGCAGATTCCGGCCCTGACATCGAGCAGGAGCAGATCGCTGAGGTCTCGAAACGACGTCGCGTAGACCGAAGTCCCCCAAGGCAACGCAACGCGGTCTAGTTTGCAAAGATAAGCGATCAGGGCGTCGCGTCCGTGTTCGCGCAGTTGGTCGTTGAGCCGCTTCAAATCCAGGTACCGCCGCGGCTCGCCATCGCCAATGTAGCCATCGGCGACAAATCTCAGAAGATTTGCGTTCCCGGTTTGCGAGACGGCAGAATCTGCAACCAGAAAACTGGGATCGGTCGAAGCCCAAAGATCAGGCCGCGCCATCGAAATGTCTTTCGTGCGGAAGCAGCGCTGCAAACTCCGAAGCCAGCGATGCGCATGCCACACCCGGATCAGCCAGCGCTCATCCTGCAGATCGCCGCTGCTCACCGTATAGATGGGGGACGTTTGATTTTGGAAGAAACGCAAATCGAGATTTCTTTCACGCTCCGGTGCACCGATGTAGGAAAGAAGATCGGCAGCATTCGTGGGATCGTCGACCTGAGCCTCCTCAAATAGACGCCATGAATATCCGCGATGCGCGCACAGGACCTGGCGGCGCGTCAGTTCGTAGTCGAAAGTTCTCTCCCACCAGTCGAACATGGCTTGGGTGCGTTGTAGCGACGGATCGGAACGATCACCGGCAGTCGGCGCCGCCGGATGATAGTTGTCCCGCAAGGGCAGGAAGTTAAAGTCGAAGCCGGCGAGGTGCTGGGTAAAGGTCGTACTGCTGCTCGATGGCCGGAAGTACGCATATCCAGCGAAGCCGGGAGAAGTACCCGGATTCGCCAGCATGTAACCCAGCTCGGATTGATCGCTGTCTTCATTCGTCTTGGCGGAGAGGCCGAATTTCGCACAGAACGCCATCGCCTTGAACGCGCGCTGATAAGTGCGGCGCATGTCGCGCAGCGTGCTGGTGTAGAAGGTCTGCAGGAATTTCTGCGCATTCTGGCTGCCGGGGAGGAATGTGATTCCCTGATCGAGCGTCGCATCCTGAAAATCGCGGTACAGATGCTTGAGCGGAAGAGTAATCAGGCATTCGCTTGTATCGGGGCCGGCGTATTTCACCTGGAACCCGGTGTGCTTCGGATGCAGATGGGGACCGGCGAAATTGGTCGTCGGTTGCGCATACTCGATCACGATCGAGTATGCTCCGCGGCGTAAATGGGGCGCCATTTTTTCCGGCGCCGTCTCGCCCGGCCACTGGTGATTGAGCACCAGCAGGCCCTTCTGTCCACGCTTGAGCGCTATCCTCCACTGCGATGCTTTGGCCAATTCGAAGTCAGGTTCTTCGCCTTGCCCGGTCGGAGCGCCAGCATGGAACCGGTAGTCACCTTCATGTTCGACCAAGAGCACGCCCGACCAGCGCACCTGGATAGCTTGGGCGCCACCGAGTCGTTGTCCATCGCTGTTCCTGACTGCATATCCGTTATTGAAAGTTACGACCGAACTCGGTGCAGGTGTGAGCGTCAGCGAAGGGATGACTGTTGGAACCGGACTATTGCTCTCGTCACGCTCGTGACCGAAAGCCTCCATCGGACCGCGCACCTCGCGCCAAATGTCTTGAACCGCGGGCTCCGGACCCGGCCCTGGTTTGGACACCAGGTTCGGGCCAACAGGGTTTGTGCCGGGATTCGTGCCCGGAGGTGCGTCCCCGCCGCCCTGCTGTTGCGGTCCCAGATATTCGCCAAGTAATCCAGTGCCGGTAAGACCGAGCAACGCGGCGACAGCTCCGCCGGCTGGTGCAGTCCACATCACCGAAGGCGGCGTGCCAGCGTCCGACTCCCACGGCGTTCCCGTATTCTCGTCCGACAACAATTGGCTCAGGACGAGGGTCGCGATTTCTTCGACGTCCTCAAGGTGGCAGTCGAAATGATGCATAACGTGTTTCGCAAGATGTCTTGCGATTACTCTGCGGCGCGCGCTGGCCAAAGCAAAGTCGCGGCGGAAATAAGTCCAGCGCTCGCTTTCGTTATTTTCGTAAATGAGATGTTTTTCCGCACTCTGCCAGTCGGGGAACAGGAACGCAAACTGCGCCAGATCCAATCTGGGCGCAAAATAGAGATCCTGTACTGCAGCCTGCTCGACGCCGTTCAGCGCGGGCAGTTGGCTCAGCTTTGCCGCTACGGCTTCGTCGCGCAGTGGAAGTTGGACCCAGAGTTGATTCGAGCTGGAGTCGTACTGGAAGGGACTTCCCGGCGGCGTGTTCCACGTCGTGGTAGAAGTAAGCGGCACCCGATATTGTCGTTGCAGATCGCTGACCGAATATCCCGCAGCTTCAAGCACTCCAGGGAAGATATGCTGACCGATGGAAAGCAGCGGGTCCTGCCCGCTCAAGGGATGGTATCCAAATCTGGTTTGCATTTCGGCCAAAATGCGACGCCACGTCCAGTGATGGATTTCTTCTTCGTCGACCTCAACCCGCAGAAGTTCTTCCCGCAACTTCCATAGCGAATGTTCTTGACCGTCCTCTGGGAAATCCAAGGGGAAATTCAGCGCGTCTTCCGCATCTTGCGCGAATGGATCTTCATGCTCGTGCGGCGCAACCGCATTGAACAGATAAAGCAACTCGCCCACGCGGAATTTCGATGCGCTGATTTTCGCCAGCACTTCGGCGAAACGAAGCGTGCAGCCAGCAGTGCTGTTCCAGGTATCGGTGGAGGGATTTGTCGAAGTGGGCGGATTGAAGCCTGCGAGGCGCGAAAGTGCGTCCAGGTTGTCGGCCATGTGCGCAATGCTCTCGCGGCGCGGACGAGCGCAGCCAAGTCTGTTCTTAGCGTAAGCTTCCACCCCCTCGAGCAGCTGATGAACTGCCCACTTCCACTTCTTTGCGGTGCTGCCCACCCACAATGCCAGGATGTGCGTGCGATCTGCGGGGGTAGTTCCGGCGGATTTGTCGGTGTGATCGACCAGCGGCAGCTTGAAGTAGTCGCGCAGCATTTGAAACGCTGCCAGTTGCCGAATGAACTCCGGATTGACAGTTCCGGTAGAAGTGAACAGCCCGAGTACTGTGCAAATGTCATAGAGTTGCTGGAAGGTGTATCGCGCTTCGCAAACGCCCTGCAACTTCCGCCAGAGGCGAATGAAAACCGCCAACTCGGAAAGTTCCTGCTGAGGCGAGTCGGTGTTAATCGGCAGCCGGTAATCCTTCAGACAGCAGGGCTCGCACTCGGGGAAAGTAGTCTGATTCGGTTCCTGGTCCCCTTTCGATTGCGGCCACACGACTTTCGATAATGCGAGAAATTCGCAGTAGGTCAGGCATGTGCACTTCAGAAATTCTGAAAGTACAACCACCTCTTCCATCCACGACTGATCCTCATCCTCGGAATATCCGTACAACTCCGCAACGGATACCGTCGACGCCGAAGCGCCCGTCGCGTTTCCCGCGCCCACAGTCGGATGGTCATACAACTGTTGCCCGCAGGATTGACTCGGCGTGCCCTGGTATAGCATCGCGTACTCTTCCGGCGCGATGCCGAGGTATTCGATCGCCGTATCGATGCGCACCGGCAAGCGCCAGAGATAAGACTGGAATCCCAGAGGCGGATTCGCCGGATTGAGGGCAAATTCGGTGATGCATTTCCGGAACGTGCGCAACTCCTCAAAGCGGCAGGTTCCCAGATGCCGCAGGTAGGTGCGCGAGACATCAAGCGCCTGCGAGTAAGGCAAACAGCAGGACGAGAAATCTGTTTTCAAATTGTTGTAAACCAGTGGTTCGACAGAATCGTTTTCATCAGTCACCGGAGTCGCGGGTGTGGAGAATTCCGGCAACGCGGTGAAGATCTCCGCAGGCTGGTGACACCCGCGACTGTCACCTTTGCAATCGTCTTCCTTGCATAACTTGTGGCCGGCTAGTTCATCGTCCGAGGTGTCGTAGATTGTTCCGCTTGGGTTTTGAGTCGATGAGGGCTGGGTTGCGCCTAGATATTCCAGGCACTCGTTCACCATGTCGATGAGTGGCAGCGGCGTTTCAAGATTGGCGCAACTTGCCAGCAGCGCGCCGAGCGGCCCACGCCTCGCAGCCACGGCCGCTCCCAGCGTCACTACGGGAGGTGGTCCGGAGGCCCGCGGATTCTCGCACGTCGAGGCTTGTGTGAGGTTCAACATCTCCTGCAAATATGCGATTGGGCTGAATGGAGACAGGCAGGGCGGAGGTACGCAATCGACTAGCGAGCCATCCGGGTTAATCGGCTGGAATGTTCCGCCCGTCGTCCCTGAGGAGGTGGTTGTAGGCGGTGAGACTATTTGTGCCTGTGCGTACAGAGACAGCCCGCTGGGATTGGACGGATTGGCGAGGGCATAGTCGTATGCGACGGTCCCGGTCATTGCCTGCTGAAAGTCTGACTGGGGGATGTTCGAGATGTCGCTCGCCTGGCGGAAGCCACGCGCGTACAACGCTTCCGCCACGGAGAAAGCAAGACTCACCGGGTTGGGCAGCGTGTAGCCGCTTTTAAGGGTCGGATTCTGCACCACGCTGGCGACCTGGCAGAGATCGTTGATAGAGTTCATCGCATCAATAAGCCAGGCTTGGGCGAGGGGATCGTTGGGGAAAATGCTGGTTTGGGCGGCAGTGGTCAACTGCGCCAGCTGCGTGGCCGTGAAAGCTGCCTTCCCAAACGAAAAAGGCGCGATGGCAGCCACTGCCTGACTGATGGGATCAAATGCTGGCAATTCGAACGTTGGCGGTGCGCCTGCCTGCGGCAACTGAGGAGTGGTGGGGATCGATGAAACTGTAAAGAACAGTTGCACGGCGCGGATAAACGCCTTAATGCGAGTGGCGACGTAACCCGGCGTTAGAGATGTCTGATTCGTCGCTGTACCCGCCGCCACTGGTTGTGTGAGCGGAGGCAGCCAAGTAGGATTTCCCACGTTTGTGAAGAAGTTGGTCCACTGGGTCGCCGTGACGTTCTTCAAAGCCTGAATGGACTGGCTCGGCAACCACTGAAAAATCTGGTCTGCCAAGAGGCTGGGCGGCGGATCCGTTGCAAAAACAACCACAGAACCCGCGGGCACGTCGCCCGCAGCAGCGGGATGGATCGTCACGTTCGGCGGTGTAACTGCGGTGACCTTTGTCCCAGGGCTGATATTGGTGCCGCTGACTACCATCCCAGGGTTGACGTTAAGCGCTCCAGAGAATGTCAAGCTTGTGCCAGAGGAGATCGCGGCACTGGGTGGAGCCGAGACGGTGATGCCGTCGAGGGAAGTGAATGTGATGGTGTCCGCCGGTGTGACGCCGCCGGCAGAGAGGCCTGCACTGATTGTGACGGTGGTGAGCGGCTCCACCGCCGTAACGACGGTGCCAGCCGCAATGTTGGGCCCGTAAGCCGTCATGCCGACTTGAATGCCGGTGATGGTGCCTGATCCGCCGAATCCCAATTGTTTCGTTGAGGGACAATCCGTCGTCGTGCTCGCTGCTATGGTTTGGTTGTATGTGTTGAAACTGACACTGGCAACCGCGCCGGTGGGGGCTTGACTTAGGATCACGGTAGTTACTGCAGAAGCCTTTGCCGAGACCGTTGTGTTGGCTTGAATATTGTTTCCGCTAACTGGCATTCCTGGGCTGACATCCACCACGCCGGCAAAGGTGAGACTGTTCCCGGATGCGATCACGGCGTTGGGCGAAACCTGGACTGCGGAATTACCGGTGCCGAATGTAATCGTGTCTGCTGGCGTCACGCCAGTACCAGACAGTCCGGGTGCAATAGCCACGGTCGTGACCGTGGAGGCGCTGTTGACGACTGTGCCGACAGGCACATTCGTTCCGCTCACCGGCATTCCGACGCCGATCCCGAGCATCGGCCCATCCAGGCTCTGCGAAAAGGTGAGCGTCGCAGTTGTCGAGGGAGTAATCGCCGTCGCTTGGAACTCCGGGATGAGGTAACCATCGGTCAACGCATCGAGATCAAGATAGAGATAACCTTGCGGATCTTTGGGCGCTAACGTTTGGGTCCAGATGTTGAAGTCGGTGTTTTGATAGGTCAGGGGTGGATTCGGGGCGGGATTCGGAGTTGGGTCGGTCTGCGTCAGCCAGTCCGCGATTAACGCCGCAAGAGGAGACCCGGCAAACACGGTGACGACCGACGAGCTGTTCGACGCCGCCGAGACGCCGAGCGCGAAAAGCCGTCGCGCGGCTTGGAACGAAGTGATCGACACCGCGCTAAAGCCGGGCGTCGTGAAGGCTTCGGAGTCCTCTATAACGCTGGCATTTTCTGCGGTCTGGAATTGTTGAATGAGCCGATCAATCGCGTCGCCGACAGCCTGTTGATATCTTTGCAGGGCGTTGGTCGATTTATCCAGATTGGCGGTTAGCGCGTAGAAGAAGGCCGCTGGCACGCCAAAGTTCACGCCCGCCGGCCCAAAGGCGTCGATCCCTAGCACCACCAGTTCGCTTTCCACCCCTGTGGCAAACGTGGAAGGCGGATATGGATCGACCGGAAACTCCAGCAGCGCGGCGCTCGCGTTCAGGCTGGCCTGCTCGCATACCACGGCCGCGGAAGCCGCCGCAACGAACTTCGCAAGCCGCTCGGCGTCCGCATTGCGAGTCGAGTAGAAAGTGTTCAGTTCGCCTTCGAACTTCTGCCGGTCTGTTTCGAGGCTGTTGGTGCTGTCGCTGCTACTGCCGACGCTTCCGCCGGGGTTCGGAGGATACGTGTAAAGCGACTCCAGCGGGTCGGGGGGGACCGGCAGAGGGGTCTGATAACTCCACACAATGTCGTACGCGATTCGCGAGCAGTTTTGAGGAGATGCGATCAGGTCACCAATCTGGAGTGCCGGAGACGCAATATTGTCGTTGGCAAGCGCGTTGTTGATCGCCTCGCAGAGTAGATCGAACGGCGGCGCCGAACCGTTGCTTGGCAGCAGCAGCGCAAGTGTAGGGGTCGTGGCTGGCGGCGAGAGGGAGATGTAGAGACTTGTTTCGGTGTCCAGCAATCCCTGATATTGATCGACCGTTGGCGGGTTGGGGAAGTTGTTGACAAGGACGTTATAGAACGTGGTGTTGATGGAGATTTGTTCTGTGCCCCGCGACGCTTGAATGGTGATATCCAGATAATCGTTCGTGGGCCCTGATTGCGCGAACAACGGAATCACGGCAGTCGCCACAGAGGCCGGGCCGTACACAGCGCTTAAGCTAAACCAATTCCAGCTATAGCCGGTGACCTCAATATGTTGAACAATTCCCGAGCTCAACGGAACGGTGAACGTCAAGGCCTGGGACCCAGAGAGCGCACCCAGCAAAGCTGTCGACAATGTAACGACGGTCTCCGTGGGAGTGGCGGGTGGCGCGGGTTGTTGCGTGATGCTGGCTACTGTAGTACCAACAGCAACCAACCCCGCGACTGGATTTACGGTCATCCCAATTGCGATTCCGTTGGCGCCGGTCAAAGAGGAAAACGTGAGCGTGTTGCCGGAACCTGACGACGGCGTCAGCGAAAAGGACATATAAGGTGGCGCAAGTGCGAAATTGACAGCAGCCGGAGAAGTGCTGATTGCAGACGTCGAAAGTGTAACTGTGCTGCCGCTGACGTCGGCCACGGTTGCGCTGCCAGAGAGAAAGGATGCAGTCACTATCATTCCGGGCGAGACTGCAGACAGCACTCCTGGGCCAGAGAAAGTTACGACGGCCAGGTTGTCAGTATCGTTTTGTACGCTGGTGACGTTACTCGCGGCAATCTGAAAGGAGTATGCAGATGCAGATCCGCTCGTTACGATGTTCGCGCCTGATGGAGGCTGAGCGGTAAATGTCAGAGGGGTCCCGGCCGGAACGGGATTCGGCAGATTGCCGCTGAGAGTCACCGTTTTCGGACCCGCCGAGCCTCCGATTGCGATCACGTAGAGATTAGAGCTTCCCGGAACTGCTGGATTTGAGGCATTTTGGTCGTCGTCGCTAAAGACGTATGCGCCTTCCGGAATTCCATCCACGGAGCTAAGCGTGAGCACGGCACCATAGCTGCCGCTGGTTTTGTCGTACTCTGGCGGCTGTGCCGTCATCACCGATGCGCCGGAGAGCCATCCGTCCGACTCGCTCAATAGCGATAGCTGGTACGGGGACGAATACACCGGATCACTCAGAGGGGTGGGATTGTTGGACGGAGAGTTTGCGTCGAAAACCTGCAGTTGCAGGTCATTCAGGTAGGTCGAGAACGTGCCGCCGTCGACCGGCGACTTAGGAACAAGCCGAACCACTAAAGAGCCACCCATTTTTGCAGCCTTCTTTCATTAGAAGTAACGACCCGGGTTGCTCACTCCAGACTTCAGGACACTGCTCTACTTAGATCGACGCCGGCTGGTTCATAGCCGGAGATCGCGGCGCACGCCGCAAATCAAATTGGCTATGGAATTGCTGGTGGCAGCGACGCCGATTGACGACATAAGTCGTTCGCAAAACGTGTGCACCCCTCCCCTAGAGAATGCTTCGATCAGAGCCTCAAGAGAGGGCAGGACAATTGAACAGTCAGTCCCCGCGGCCGATGATCCTGCGGCAAGCGGCCTTTTCGAAGCGATGGACAGATCGTGAAAGTTGCGACACCATTTGGCGGAGTTCAAGAAGCCTCCTGTGTACCCAAAATGGGAGGAGCGAAAAGAAGGTAGGCTTACTTCACGTACGCTTGCATAGTGACTCGTCTAGAGAGATCGTTTCAAAAGGATTTCGCCAGTGTCGCAGACCGATGCATCCTCGTGCCAACCCGGCGCCTTGGCTACCATTGCTACAAGAGACCGCCAAGCTTCTCCATCGGTACTCCACGAAAGCTGTTTCAAGGAGTTTTCACGACAAGAAGTGGGTCGACGATCTGCAATGTCACGGCCAACGGTCGTCGCTTCGTCATGGTCCATCCTGGCAAGCAGGCCCCATAACTATAGGCCCGTTTGTTCAGCTGCGTGCCACTTTCATGCTGGGGCTCGATGAGGAAGAAAAAGCAGACTGAGAAGTGTACGCACCTATATTGCTACGGTTGAGAGAAATGTCAAGAAAAAACTTTCGCAACATTGAGCTTGCTCTGAAAGCCGAAGATCGATTTGACCTTACCCGGCCTGAAGCCAACTGTCATTAACTGTTATTAAGGGGTCTGGATCTTCTTGCGCCGGGCGGTCTACCGAACTGTGAACAACCCGCCAAAATACCGCCTCGAGTTACGAAATCCGAAATCTGAGGGCTTTCAGTCGGAAGAACCAGCCCTCGGGAAATGTGAACGATAAAGGACGTTCACATCAACAATCCCGAGTCGCTTCAATGATCGATTTCGAATTTCACCTTCAAGCAAGCTGCTCACGGAGTCTCGGGTTGTCGCGCGATAATCCGGTTTTTCAGTCCGTTGCTGTCGACTGCTCGACGACCTCTAGAGAGAAGTCTTTCGCGCAGCTACCCTCCAGAGGCGGTTTTAAAATAGGGTCCTACTCGCCAAAGAATTCGCGTACATCCTCGCGCCCAACCACACGGCTGAGAGTGTAGTAGTCATGGGCTTTTTCGGCCTGCCTGCCGAGCTCAAACAACCGCCGGATCATTGCAGGCGTCATCCGGCAGCTTGCAAACCGGGCAGTGAGCTCGCCAACCAGCGATGTCAACTGGCGGGCGCTGAGGGGTCCGCCACGCTTGTTAAGGAAGAGCGTGCCGGGATCGTTGCCGCCGGCAAGAAGCGAGCGGTGCTGCATAAGGTACTCCTCGATCACTTGGACCATGCTCTGCGGGAGAAAGGCATTCACGGACGGTCCGGCTGCCTCCTTGCCGCTAAAGTGGATCTGCCAGAACTCGCTGGCGGGATTGCGGCGCAGCTCGTCCGCAGCCCACTCCGGCATCGTGATGCCAGCCAAGGAGCTGAGCGGCCCCTTAAAGACGTTTGCCGCGCCGCAAATCAGCGCTTCGCGGATTTGCCTCAACTGCAGGCAGGTAACACTGACAACAAACATGAGCAGAACGGCGTCGTGCACGAGGCGCGCGTCTCTCTCTGGGCGGGTCTGATTGGAATGCCGCGCCTGCAAAATTCGAGCGGGGATATTGGTCAAAACGTGGTACGACAAATACTTATGTGCCGCATCTGCATAGTGTGTCATTTCAGACTCCTTGTTGGTTGGGGGCGTTCGGTGGCGCCGTTGCTCATTAACGCGCGGATGCGCGGCGCGGACCTGGTGTTATTCACACCTTGCCCGGCTAAGGCTAAAAGGGGGCAGCGTTTGGAGAAACCCCCGATCCATGCGCCTACCAGGCCGCAGACTCGTCATAGCTATGCGCGGAGCGTTTCGAGGTCGTATAGATATCGCGGTGCAAGAGGTGTTTGCTTAGTGTTTCCGAATTGACCGGTCTCCTATATATAGGGGAGAAGGATCCCTGGCCCAAACGCTTGACGGCCCTCGCCGCCGGTGGCATTGGGATAGTGAGCCTCACGGTTTGGGGGCTGCTGCGCGGGTATCAGCTCAGGTTTGCTGCAGTCCTCGCGAGGAATCTCCTGGGGCAGTTTCTCGCATCGCACCCGGTGCTCGCTTCGCTCTTCTACATCTTCATCACGCTCACGACGCCGATCATCAGCGCGACGGCGTTGCCCTTTGGTTGACAGGAAGTATCGCGCGTCTTTGCTACAGCGTCGCCATCCACCCCATGCCTTGTAGCCAGTTAAAGGCAAAGCGAATGGGTTGGATCTCCAGACCGCTGACCAATCGACTCCCTAGCGAAGCCCGGACTAAGATCTTCCGATTGCGATGCCGTGAAACAGTAACCTTGTCATCGCTCGTCCCTCAGAGAGCGTCCTTTACTCTGTTAAGTGCTCTCGCTTGGTGCGCAGTATGACAGGGCCGGAGGTTCCGTCGAGGCTCCGCGCCGCGCTTCGACCGCTGGCGCGGTACCTGCTGCGGCCGGGACCGAACCTCCTAGTGGTCCTGTCGGCTACACGAACTATGAAGCATGAGCACCCCACAAAAGAATTCTGAGTGCTCAAATAAGTTTCTGGAAAGAGAATTGGGTTTCAGGCGGTGCTTCCGTTCACGGGCGCCAATTCGCCCGCCGTCGGCAATGGGGAGCACTGTCTTGTCAGCGGCTCGCTTCAGCAACATTGCGACCTCCGCGAGCAGTGGCGGACCCGGACCGGAAGTGCATCCACCGTTTCGGGTTGAATCGCCGATTAAAATTAGAAACGGCTGCAAATCGACCCTCGGATGATAGCGGCCATTCCCGCACCGCCAAGTCAGGGGGTATCTGGTCCAAATTGCCGCCCTTGGAGCGATGTTCCCCATTCCCGGCACTAGCGTAGACTTCCATCTCTTGGGCCAGCCTTGTGCCCAGTTGCTTGAAGTGCACCTTGCAGCCGGCGGCTCTGCCGGCAGAGAACAGGTATCGAGCGTCATCCTCAGTCATGATTCTGGATTCTTTCTTCGATCCCGATTCGCCGCCAATGACGACCCAACCGATTTGATTCTCCCGCATGAGATCGGAGAGGTTCGGCCAGGTTTCCTGCAAAAGCGGCTGATCATTGGACAGCCAGGGTTCGAATGAGATCCATTTCAGTTTGGCTTGTGTGCTTCCTAGTGCGGTAATGCGACTCATCTCGATCTTGGCTGAAGAGCAAACGGAGACACCCTGCCATACGTTCGGGGGCCATTCTCCAAATTCACGCAGGATTGCAGTGTTCAATTCCCGGAGCCTGTTGTCGCGCTTGGTCAATATCTGGAACTGGTGCTGAGTTGCAAGGCGAAATACCCGGAAGTGTTCGAGAATTACGTTCATCGGGACGGCCGGATGGAGCAGATCAGAGAATTCATTCACGAAAACCCTTTTCGATGTTTTGACCTTTAGGATTTCGTAAAGGCGACCGGGGTTGAAGAGTATCTGGCCCGTAAAGTATTTGCGCCGCACTTCTTTCTTCTTACCATTCTCGACGACGGCCGTTTTGATTTCCTTCACCAGCCCGTCAAAACGTCGATCCTTGTTGATTCCCCCATTACGGGAGAATCTGTATACCCTGTTTACCGCATAACAATGAGTACAGCCCTTTGAACACTCTGTGCAACCGTATAGGCTGTTCAGGGTTCCCCCAGTCCAACTAATTCCGGATTCCTTAATTGCCACAATTCCCTCCCGATGAAATCGGCGACTACGCTCGATCAAAAAAGCAAAGCTTTCCGTGTGGTAGTCATAAGCTAATATCGGCAGCCCCGCACAATTCTCCATACTTGGGTCAGCCGGTCTTGCTCTTCTGACGGTGGAGTCATGGATGCACTCGACGCAGCCCTTGACCATCGCGGCAGATCCGACACGCATCGGACCTTGCCCGCCAAACTCTATGCAGGCTCGAACTCCTTCCCGACCCATTCTTGGCGATAGCCTGATTGGGATTGACTCGGGTCAAGCCACTCGGCCGCGGTGGAAACGAATAGGCCCCAAGATCGAAGCGATGGCCAGATTGCAGAGGAGCCGAGGCTACGGACGGATCAGGTCTATGCATCTTCATGCCCGTGGTCCTTGACGCAATGGGCCACGGCGGTGGTCGAGACGTCCTGCCATTGATAAGCATTGTCCACGCTGGGCGGAAAGGTGAAGGGGCCAAGATCGAGGCAGGAAATCGTCATGTTGCGAAGGAGCTTGATCAAGACCGATTGGGCGGGTGCATTCTGCCCCGAGTGGTAGGCGTCTGCGCTCAACCATAACTCCAGGGTTAGGTATGCGGTCTTGATCTCGTTGCTGCGCAGCAGGTCAATTGCGATCAAGCCCGGCTGGAGGTGCCGTACGAGCTCGCGGTAGAGTCCACCGTCGCGGAACATGGACGTGAACGCGGAGACCTTTTCCGGCGCGACAAGATAGAAGCGGACAGCGTGAATCATGGTGAATCTCCTTCGGGAGGTTGTGAGGGAACGCAAGAAAATGGCATGAAGATCTGCGAGAGATTAAACTCGAACGGTCTGTGGCTGATGATTGGCAAGAATCATCAGTCCGGGAACTCCCACGCATCCGACCGCGGGACGGGATGTTGGCCGACCAGATCTAAGAAGGCGCAAGATGGAACCGCCGGAGGCGCGGGCGAAGACCGCCCGATACCAGAGGGGCGCCGATTGAGAAGTTGGTGAGGAGTAAATGCAGCGATTGAGCGGGTTCAGCCGGGACCTTTCGAAGGAGCGGTTGAGTTAGTCATCATCCTGGCAATGGCAGCAACAACCGCAATGACAACCCGCTGTGAAGAACTTGAAAATCAGGATGTAGGGCAGGAACAGTAGAAATAGAACGCGCTTGATCGGGTGCCAGGAATAGAAACCGGCTTCCGAATGGGGATAGATGATCGCCAGGTAGAGCAACGTGCCAAGCACGGTGCCTTGTGCCGCATTCAGCATGGTCCATAGAATCGGCGAATTGAGCAGAGTGAAAAGAGCATGACGCATAGTAGGTCCTTGTTGCGATTGGGAAGTCCATCGCACGGGAAAGGTTTGGAAGGAATCTAGTAGACGAAAACGAAATCGGCGGAGACCGCTTCTCCGCCCGCCGACTGAGTTGGTGGATCGTGATTGGAGCGGCAAGGCGGGTTCTCGCCCTACCCGGCTCCCGTCCTCCTTTCTATCGGAATCGGAATCCGGAGGTCCGGATCTACTGGAGAGCGGCAAACTGCACAACGTTCGCGGCCGCGATTTTGGTCAGTTATATGCCGATGTTTTGGAGGACGATCTCCATCTCGGGGATCGTCTCGTTTGCGGGGGCCTCGCAATCGTTGGCGCCAAAATCGAAGTCTGCATCGACGTCTCTATACTCGCCGTCCCCGCTTGTCTCGGCGACCATGGCGTTGAACTCGTCCGCGTCGGGATATCCGCCCCTGTCCAGACCCGACAAGTCAAGGCCCGATGAAGTGGTGTCTTCGTCTCCGGTTTGCTCGCTCTCGATGCTTTCCCTGCTGCCTTCTTCCCCTCCCATTTGTTGTTTCCTTTCCCGGCCAAGCGTTTCCTTATCGCGGGCCAGAATCGATCATGCCATGGAGAGGAGTACGGTTAGCGCTCCGGTTACGTTGGAGATGTTCCCGGTTGCGCACAACTTCGGGAGGAAGCACCTTCGGGAGTGACGGACTTTGAACTTGGCGGCCCCTCCGTATCCTCGAAGCGGAGGGTCATTGTGTTGAGACCTAGCGGCTTGATCACGCGGAGGAGCGTGAGCAGCGGGGGAAGCTTGTGGCCACATTCGATGCGGGAGATATAACTTCGACTGGTGCCCGCAGAGCAAGCAAGCGTTGTCTGACTGAAGCCGCGCCGCAACCGTAGCTTGCGAACGATGGCGCCGACGCGGCCGGGAAGCGATCGAACGAGATCTTCGGGTGGCGGCGTTGGAAAATCAGCGAGAGGTACCTTTAAGAAGTGGAGTCCCAAAACCTGCTGGCACCGCCTGCAGTGCAGGCTTGCGGTCGCGAACTGATGAAGACCGCAGTGTTTACAAATTGCCGTCTCGCGAAGGGGGAATGTGGTTGGATCGGCGGACATAGTACTCCTTGGGGAGCCGCGCGCGGCGTGTGGGCCGCCGGGGGCGGATGGTTTAGTAATTTGTGGGGGAGGGAATCGGACCCATCAGCCGAGATCCTCGAAGACGAGATCTCCGAGCGCCGGGTCGAAGGCACATATGCGGCGTTTGCGGCGGGGACCGATCTCGTCCTGGGCGACGATCTCGGCGTCGCCGTAAAGCGCCCCGCCATAAAAAATCCAGTCTCCTATGCGCTGGAGAGCGAACTCGCGGGCGGGAGTGGCTACGCGCACCTCGTCGCGAAAGAGGCGCACGGAGAGAAACGGGCCGACCACGGGGCCGAGAAAGCCCAGAGGGGAGGAGGAGAGATCGCGGGCGGAGCGCCCGTTACGAAGGTCGAGAAAAAGGGGCATAAGGTCTTTCCTTAGTTTGGATTGCGGTGGAAACACGAACACCGAGGTGTGGCGCGGCGGAGGACGGAGATGGGAAGAAGCGTGGTTTGCGGGCAAGACAGGGTTTGAGATTGAGGGATTAGGCAGTGAGAAAGGGCAGGCGAGTGAGGTACGGGAGCGATTGCGATCTGAGGCCTGATAAGAGGACATTTCCCGGGACCAGATGATCCCGGGACTGAGGGAATAGGGACAG
>JBEKPF010000079.1:0-27902 GCA_049521035.1 Occallatibacter sp.
TCCGCGCCACCGCGAGTCGCCGGAATTCCTCCGTGTAACTCCTATTCCTTCGCATTTGCAGCCCCCCATTCGCTGCAAACTGTGACTTCCTAAAATGTCTCACTTTGGGGGTTCACTGCAGTGGTGCCCATGCCTCAGAGGCGAGATCTGGGGCATTCGCTTGGTAGTACGGGGGCCACGTCTAGGCGGAGCGCATCATATCCGCCGAGAGGTCGCACTCCCCATTAATAACCACTCTCCAAAACTATCCCTTTACGGAAAGTGCAGCAGCGGTGTCCAATGACTCCTAAGCCAAAAAAAGGTAGAGGAGATCCTGGTGACGGTCTGTATTGCCGCAATCTATGAACGATCCGGCGTCTTTAGTGCTTCTGACCGCATGATCACGGCGGGCGATATTCAATTCGAACCTCCCGTAGAAAAGGTCCGGTACTTAACTCGCTCATGTCTTGTGATGTTTGCCGGTGACGCGGCTATGCAAGCGGAGATTATTCAGGCGACGCAGGCCACACTTTCGGAGAAGATTCGGCAAAATCCAGATGAGTGGCTGACGATTAAATCGATAGCGGAGACCTATAAGGATCAAATGAGCGTTGCGATTCTAGCTAGGTCTTCAAGGCGCGTGTTATCGCCTTTAGGCCTCTCCATGGAATCGTTCTTGAGTCGCCAGCGAGACTTTATACCTGAATTTGCCCGCGATCTTACACGCGAGCTCCTTAATTATGAAGGGCCCCAAATGGACGGCATCGTATGTGGCATTGATACATCTGGACCCCATATTTACACAGTCGATAATAGTTCTGTAAATTGCCGTGATCATGTCGGATTTGCGGCAATCGGTGCCGGTTATTGGCATGCCAACTCTCAGATGATGAGCTTCGGTCATGGTCCCCAAGCATCCCTAGCTGATACTTTGCTGAATGTATTTTTTGCAAAGAAACAGGCAGAAATTGCGCCAGGGGTTGGCGAGGCCACTGATATGTACATCACGACTGCTTTGGGGTCTTCCAGCGAATTGAGAGAGAATGTTGCTCAGGAATTGGAGAAGCGATATGCCGAAGAAAAGCGCCGACAAAAGAGAGTTGCCAATACTTCTCGACAAAAGATCGATACTTTCGTGCAGGGAATCCTCAACGCTCCTCCAGCCCAAGCGCAGGCAGAACTCCCAACTCCTGCTGAACCAATACCACCCGCTCTTGAACCGCCCAACCCCGAGCAACACGAAGAACCCAATTAAGAAACCAAATTCTCAATCGTCAGATGATCAGCAGTGAACACATTCTGGACCCCCATGTCTTAAGGCGAGACATGGGCAAACAATCATCTTGCGTCAGTTACAGCTGGCTACCTGTCAACGAGAATATATAAAATCTTCGCTTTTCGTTCCTCTATTAATCCTCTGGGCTTTTCATGCCGAGAATCACTCCGATGAGCATGATCCCCCACCCGATTAAGTGAAGGGTCCAATAGGTGTAATTGCATTTGTCGTAGAGCGCCTCATCCGCATCCCCTACTCGTTTAGTTGTTTCGGTGACTGCCATTTGCAATGGAAGTAACTTTAGGTCGAAGACAAGAACCTGAAGCATTTCAGCGAGCACAAGGATATGATTCATCGGCCCTTGACTCTTCGCAGACTGGCTTTTCGAGATACCGTCCGCAACTTCGTTCTTCAGGTCGGCGAGATCATGATTCAGGCCGTCGCGCTTGACCTTTAGGGCTTCAGTATTGCCCGGCAATTTGTCTAGCATTTTGGAGACACGATCAAATCGCTGCTCTGTGTTAACAAGCACCTGTACAGTGTCAGATATCTCATCTCGCAAATCTCTTCCCTGTACGGTTCCTCCAATTCGCGCAGCGGCGAGTTGATTCTGGATCTCCCCGAGCCGCATATTCATTTGCACACCGTCGAGCACAGCGCTATCGTCCCTAGAGGCTTCCGCTTCGGTCCTTTCCGCTTCGGCAATCGAATCGCGAAGGTCTTTCAGTTTCTCCTGAAACACCTCTTTGACGAGGAACGTCAGTAGCACGATCACAAGCCCGGTGATTGCAAATGCGCGGCTGTGCGTCTTGACGAGTGGTTTGTGTTTAGGAGTGACTACTTTTCGGGTGGCCCGCATCTCGATCCTTCCTCACATCACTGGACGGCTCGGGTCTTGCATTTGGGACCTCGGATCTTCGAGCCTGCTTCTTCGCGCACCATTCCAGAAAGAGTCGATTTCCACGGTGCCGATCTTCCTTGTAGCATAGTGCTGAAAGCTGGACCATTGCCATGGCTCCAGCTTCTCTACGAGACCTTGATTGACGGAGAACGAGCAAAGGCCCGAGCCTGCAGGAGCAGAGGGTACATGAAAAGCGCAGTGAAAAATAGATCGACCCATATCGTGAAGGGAAACATCTTCGACGCCCTGGGCTTCTCCCCGTCGGAAGCCAGCGCACTGAAAATCAAGGCGGAGATTCTGTCAGCGATCCTTGAGCATGTGCGGGCGAAGGGCTACACGCAGGCGCAGCTTGTGGACATTCTGGACGAGTATCAGCCTTCGGTGAGCAACCTGCTCAAGGGTCGAATCTCCCAAGTGAGCATCGAGAAGCTGTTGCGCTATGCAGATCGGCTGCATTTGCAGACGAGCATCGCAGTACGGCCATGGGGGGGCGAAGGCGCGGTGTGAGAATCCAGCCGGAGGCAGGCACGCGACGCTCGGCGCGAAAGCTGGCGGCGACAGGTTAGCTTGCTTTGAGCTTCTCAAGCGGGAGATGGACGAGATCCCCGATCTCCTATGCTCCCAAGCCTCAAACGCGAGATTCAGAATGGCCGGCGGTGCTGGATTCGAGGTAGGCGCAGGCCATACGGATCAATTCGGCGCGCGCGGGCTCGAGGCGCTTTTCGGGAGAGCTGGATTCCAGCAGCGTGCGGCTGACGCCAAACATTGCTGCCTGAAGCGTGGATGCTACTAGCTGCGGATCCGTGGCCAGTGGCTCGCTGGCTGACTCCAACATGCGGACGATTGCCTTGTTGGAGCGGACGCTCATGTCTTTCGCGATTCTGGCTCCGTCTACGTCGGAGCTCACGGAGTAAAGAGCGGTGCTGGTTCTGGAGTCTTTCATCTTGACCGCGAGAAATGCGGTGATGAGAGCAGTGGCCATTTGACGGAGGGTTTGACCCTTTTGCTGGGTGCAGACATCTTCGACGGCTTGAACGACTGCGGCGAGGTGACGCCGCAAGACGGCCTGTAGAAGCGCGCTCTTGTTGGGGAAATATTGATACAAGGTGCCGACCGAGACGCCGGCTCGCAGGGCTACCCTGGTGGTGGTGAGGCGCTCCTTTCCGACGTTGAGCAAAACCTGAATGGTGGCATCGAGAATGGCGTCGACGCTGGCGGTGGAACGGGCTTGAACGGGCGATTTACGGGGCGAAAGGAGTGCTGGGGAACGCTGGGGCAAATGCGAACTCCTAATCTGAAGCTTTCTTCATCTAAGAGTGAGTATGCACGACGGGTGCGCGGGATGAACATGTCAATATTCATTCAGGATCAGGATCAAGGGAGAAACGGAATGACGAAGCAAAGGGAAAAGACGGTGAACCTGGGTGGCAGCCTTACGCTGGCCGGCACTTCGATGACGGTGAACCGCATGGGTTATGGCGCGATGCAGCTTGCCGGGCCGCAGGTGTGGGGACCGCCGCGCGACGTTGAGGGGGCGATTGCTGTTCTGCGTGAGGCGGTTGCGGCGGGTGTGAACCATATCGACACGAGCGATTTTTACGGGCCGCATGTGACCAACGAAATTATCAAGCGCGCGCTGCATCCTTATCCGGATGAGTTGGTGATTGTGACCAAGCTGGGCGCTCGGCGGGGTGAAGACAAGTCGTGGAATCATGCGCTGACGCGCGAGGATCTGACGGAAGGCGCGCACGACAACTTGCGGAACCTGGGAGTGGAGAGGCTGGATGTGGTGAATCTTCGGGTGGGGGGAATTACGGGGCCGACCGAGGGATCGATTGAAGAGCCGTTGACTGCGCTGGCGGAGCTGAAGCAGAAGGGACTGATTCGGCATCTTGGTTTGAGTAATGTGAGTCCGAAGCAGTTGAAGGAGGCACAGGCGATTACAGAGATTGTGTGCGTGCAGAATTTCTACAACGTGGCACAACGGACGGATGATGGCTTCATTGAGGAGCTGGCGGGACAAGGGATCGCGTATGTGCCGTTCTTCCCGCTGGGAGGGTTCACGCCGCTGCAGTCGGTGGAGCTTAACGAAGCCGCCGCGACGATGCAGGCTTCGCCGATGCAAGTTGCGCTGGCGTGGCTGCTGCAGAGGTCGCCGAATATGTTGCTGATTCCGGGGACGTCGTCGGTGGCGCATCTACGGGAGAATCTTGAGGCTGCTGCACTGCGGATTCCGGCGGAGGTGCTGGCTACGCTTGATGCGATTGGGGGAGATGCTGGGAAGTGATTGGGGTGAAAAGAGCAACGCGCGCCGGAGTGCGGATTGGGATTTGCATCGCGATTGGCTATGGACGGAAGCGGCTTACCTGGGGATAGAATCGGAGTCCAAGTGATCACGATGTGACCGCGCTGGCGCTTCCCTGGGTTTGCTGCGTGGTGGTTGCGGGGGAGCCGGCCGGCAGAGCTGCCGCGGGATGAAAATCGGAATTGGCTTGGAGGGGTGCCAATTTCGGTGGCGCGCGGAAGGAGGCTTATGGCTTTCTTCGACCGATTCGGCGTTGCCGTTGCGCTGTTGGTGGTGAGCGCCACGCAGACCTTGCCTGCTCAAGATTCTGCTTCGTTGACTGCACAAGAGGCGTTGCACACGACGCGCATGGACGTGGTGCACGACAAGCCTTATGTGACGGCGATGGTTAATGGGAGGGGACCGTTCCGATTCGTCGTCGACACGGGAACGGGCGGGCAGGCGCTGGTGACTCCGGAATTGGCGGATGCGCTGGGGCTGCAGGCGGTGGGTCAGGCGCACCTGAACGATCCGAGCGGATTGGGCGGGAAAAGCGCGCCGATGGTGCTGATTGAATCGCTCAATGTAGCGGGCGTTGAGTTCCGAGGGGTCAGAGCAGTTCGGCATGCGGTGAACGGCGAAGACGGGGTTTGCGATGGGCTGCTGGGATTCACGCTGTTTCGCGATTACCTGCTGACGCTGGACTATCCGAACCGCAGGATGACGCTGGGGACGGGAGCGCTGACGTCGGATGGGGAAAGATCAGTGCTGCCGTTCCGGATGCCGGATGGGGTGCCGATTGTGCCGCTGCAGATTGGCAAATTAAGGATTGACGCGCTGGTGGATTCCGGTGGCGACGGGCTGAGCCTGCCGGAGGGGCTTGCTTCGCGGCTGAAGTTTGCGGTTGATCCGGTGGCTTTTGCGGCGGGACAATCATTTTCGACGCGATTCCAGATCAAGGCTGCGAAGCTGGCCGGAGATGTGCGCCTGGGCGCGTATGCGTTTGAGGAGCCGTTTGTGGAGATCCACGCGGCGTTTCCGCTGGCCGACTTCGGGGCGTGCCCGATGCAGAACTTTGCGCTGACCTTCGACCAGAAGAACTTGCTGGTTCGGTTTGAGGCGAGCCGGAAGAGGATGCGGTTGACGGCGACACCGACGGCGATTCGGCTGGCGAACGCGCCGGATTTGAAGCCGCGAGAGCCTGGGCTGGTGCCGGTGGGCTAGGAATCCATCTAGTTTCGATAGAGCACAAGCACTGAATCGTAGGTTCGATCGGGCGTTCATTCTGGCCTATTGCGCGTTCTTCTCCAATCAGATACGTTTGATTTCATCTTTCCCCCCCCAAGAGATTCTCAAGGAATTCGTCGCCGCAGTTGACGCGGGGCCTGGCGACCCGGGCTGGTGCGATCGATCCATGATTGGAGAAGTCCATGAAACGCCGTTCGTTCCTCAAGGCTAGTGCTGCGCTGCTTCCCGCGGCGGGGCTGAAAGAATTTGCTCTTGCTCAAGTTGCGGCCGCTCCAACTTCCAGCGCGCTTCATGTGGTTGAGTCGGGGAAGGATCGGTTTGGAGAGGCGCACTCGCGCGGCTTCAGCAACATCCTGTTCAAGGTTGCGGCGCACGAGACGGGCGGCGGTTTGTTCATTATTGAGCACACCAACCTGGTGAGAGGCGGCCCTCCTCTTCATCTTCATCCGCATCAGGAGGAGTGGTTCTACGTGATGGAGGGCGAGGTGCTGTTTCAGGTTGGCGGCGAGCGGAAGAAGCTGAGCAAAGGAGAATCCGTGCTGGCTCCACGCAATGTTCCGCACGCGTTCACGCTGGTGAGCGAACAACCGGGGCGGCTGCTGATCGCCTTTACTCCGGCGGGAAAGATGGAGGAGTTCTTCCGCGCCACGGCGGTGCCAAACCCGCCTCACGAAGATGCGGAGTTGTTTCGCAGGTACGAAATGGAGCTGATTGGGCCTTCGCCGTTTGCCGCTTAGCTGACCCTTGCCTCAATCCAGCGATCAGGTCTCAGGCCTTCGCCTCGCTCAAAACTTGAGCCTTCGCGGCCCGCAATGTCTCTATCGGATCGCCTTCGGGGCGGAATTCCATGGCAACGTTGTGGCGGTAGTTGAGCTGTACGAGCTTGCGGTAGATGTTGGCGTAGTTGATTTCGCCGGTGCCTGGTTGGTGGCGGCCGGGGACGTCGGCGACGTGGATGAGGCCGATAACGTCAATGTGTTTGTCGAGTTTGCTGATGAGATCGCCGTAGCTCATCTGCTCGTGGAAGATGTCATAGAGGAATTGGATCTGGGGGTGGTTGACGGAGCGGACGATCTCGATGGCTTCGGCCGCCGAGGTGAGGAAGTAGTTGGGATTCTCTTCGAGATGGATGCACTCAAGAAGCAGGCGGACGGGCTGGCCGTCGATCTGTTTTCCTTCGATGAGAGCTGCGGCCTGCTTGAGGGTTTCAATGGAAGCCTGGTGCTGCGCGTCGCGGGTGAGGGCGGGGACGACGTTGCCGGAGAGGACGATCATGGCGGGGCAAGCGAGAGTTTCCATGGGAGTGAGGGCTTGCTTCAGTTCGGCGAGGAAAGCTTCACGGGATGCGGGATCGGCGACGCCGTGCTTGAGGCCGGCGGTGGCGTCGAAGGTGATGCCGAGGCGCTTGCGGGCGGCGTTGGCGCGGGCGAAATCTGCATCCGTCCAATCGCCGTATTCGCCGACCAGCTCGATGTTGGTGTAGCCGGCTTCAGCAACTTTGGCGATGCGGTCTTCGAAGGGCAGGTCGCGGAAGACGGTCCAGAGCATGACGGAGAGGGGAAAGGGCGGTGTTGCCGCGGCGGTGGCCGGATGTTGGGATGCCGAGGTTTCCGGAGAGATTGCGGAAAGAATGGGGAGCCCGGCTGTTGCGGCAAGAGACTGAGTGAATGTGCGGCGGTTCATGGGGTCTCCTAATGGGGTGTGTTCCTTCCCACCCATTTCGCAAAGGACGCGAAATGGATGGGGCACCCTCTGCTGCTTCGAGCCGGCGATGCTCTACGATTTTGCGGCAGGCTTTTTCTCGACTTTGCGGGAGCGGCGGAGGTCTTGCCAGTCTTTCTCGGTCTGGTCGGCGTAGATGGCGCCGAATTTGCCGAGGGCTTCAGCGAAGCCGTCGCCGGAGCCGAGATAGCCGGAGATGACGAGCGGATCGCTGGAGCGGGCGTGGCCGCGGGCGAGGAGTTCGCCGCAGACCTCGGCGAAGGCCTGGAGAGCGGGACCGGCGAGATCTTCAAGATTGATGGAACCCTTGTGGTCATTGAGCTGGCGGACGAGGTATTGGCGGTTGCCGATGTTCGTCCAGCCAAGGAAGGGATCGGACTGCACCTGCATGGCTTTCTGGCCCTCGGCTACGCGCTGGCCATTGTGGTGCGGCGCGTGGGCGTCAGGCAGATAAGGCGCGTAGCCCGAGGACGGTTCCTCCTTGATCTGCAGAAAGAGCGGGTCCTGAGGACCGTTGCCATCGAAGTAAATGCAATAGTCGCGCAGGCCGACGGAGCCGGTGCCGACCACTTTGAAGGCGACGTCGAGCGGGCGGTAGAAAGAAAGGAGGTGCTGGCGCTGCGGCTCGAGCACTTTACTGTATGGCTCGAGAGAGGCCATGACGGCGGCAGCCTGCGCGGCGGTGATGCGGGTGAGCATGGGCTTGGATTCGCGGAAGCGGCGTGTGGCGCCGTTGCTGTCTTTGGCGGCAGGAGGAACCGGCTCGGTGAGTTGATCCACGGTATGGAGCGGCGTGGCACGCTCGGCTTTCAGCAGTGCCTGGTGGATGGGCTGGACCCGGCTCATGCGATGCACCTGATGGCGACCGATTTCGAGCAGGGGCATGCCGGCAAACTGGCGCATCATGGTGGCATAGTGCAGGATGAATTTTTCGACCGCGTCGCGAATGGCGGAGCCCTTGTGACCTGAGCCTCGGCCGGCGAGGGTGACGGATGCGGCCATGCGCTTGAGGTCCCACTCAAAGGGACCGCGGATGGTCTCGTCGAAGTCGTTGATGTCGAAGATGAGACGGCCGTCGGGAGCGGCATAGGCGCCGAGATTGCGCACGTGCGCATCGCCGCATAGCTGCGCGATGATGCCGGTGTTGGGCATGGCGGCGAGATCCGCGGCCATCACCGGAACGGCGCCGCGAAAATAGCCGAAGGGTGATTCGGCCATGAGCTCGTATTTGAGCTTGACCAGCGCGGGAACCCGGCCGCGCATGGAGCGGTCGAGGAGCGTGAGAGCCGAGGTTTTGCGCACCTTGGTGTTGCATTCGTGATGTTGCTGGCGGCCCACCTGCTTGCGCCGCGCCTGTCCCAAGTTCCTTCGTTCTTCAGCAGTTGCCCATTGCATGACCCGGAACATACACGGTCTGACTGCGATGTGCAACTTATTGGACTCTTTGATTTAGACTGCTCTCAGGAAGCCCCGCTCCT
Organism: Occallatibacter sp.; assembly: GCA_049521035.1. Lineage (GTDB taxonomy): Bacteria > Acidobacteriota > Terriglobia > Terriglobales > Acidobacteriaceae > Telmatobacter. Next base: position 8,889 of record JBEKPF010000079.1, read on the forward strand.
TCTTGATTACAGCCTGAGAAACCAGGCCAGACTTCATTCCCCTCGGAGGAAATCCCGTTGACCCGTGTTGCCGTTCTGCTGCTTGCCGCTACAGGCTCCCTTTCGCTGGCTACCTATGCAGTAGACGCTCAGGAGGCTCAGAAGCCGCTGACCGTGGATGCGATCTATGGCCATGGACCGCTGATCGGGCATCCTCCGGAGGGACTTGCGTGGTCGCCGGACTCGAAGCATTTGACCTATATGGATGGCGGCGAGCTGATGGATATGGACCCGGCGACGGGCAAGGCGCACGTGCTGGTGAGCCGCGCCAAGCTGGGCGCGCTTTCTGGAGCTACGGGGTCGGAGATCGATCGCGACCACCGCGACCGGTACAAGATGCCCGGCTATCTGTGGGCGCCGGACTCGACGCATTTGCTGTTCGACGCGAATGGACGGCTGTGGATGTATGACCTGCACAACGGGACCGGAGTGCAGATTGGCTTTACGGGAACGGCCTCAGGAGACGACCCCAAGTTTTCTCCGAACGGCGAGTTTGTCTCGTTTGTGCGTGACCACGGGCTTTCTATGGTGCGGCTTAAAAACGCGGGTATGCCTCCAGAGGTTGTGGCTGCCGCGCCCAATCAGACCACGACCAACGGCGAGGTGGATTGGGTGTATGAAGAGGAGTTGTCGACGCGCAGCAATTATTTCTGGTCGCCCGACTCGACGCACATGGCGTATTTGCAGATGAATGAGGCGGAGGTGCCGCAGTATCCAATTACAGACTGGATTCCGACGCACGCCAGCGTGGACATGCAACGGTATCCGCAGCCAGGCGATCCGAATCCCGATGTGCGGGTGGGTGTGGTAAGCGCGGGAGGGGGCAAGACGGTTTGGGTGAAGCTGCCGATTCGCGGCGGCCAGGACTACATTCCGCGGTTTGGCTGGGTGGACCGCAGGACGCTTTGGATCGAGACTGTCACGCGGGATCATAAGCACCGCGATCTGTATTTTGCCGATGCGGCGAACGGCCAGGCGCGCGCGGTTTTGCAGCTCACCGACGACAAGTACTTCGATGAAAACTACGAGGTCTCGGTGGGGCCCGGCACTATTGTGCTGACCAACTGGACCGACGGGCACAATCATCTCTATCTCTACAGTTATGACCAGAACAATCCGCTGGCGGGCGTGGCAAAACTGGAGCGGCAACTGACCAAGGGAGAGTTTGAAGTGGGTGAGGTGTTCGGCGTGGACGATACGGCTAAGGTTGTTCGGTACGGGGCCAACGAAGGCAATCCGCAGGAGCAGCAGATTTGGCAGGTAGGGTTTGACGGCGAGCGCAAGCGGTTGAGCGAAGGGCCGGGTTTCCATGTGGGGAATTTTGCGCCAGCGGGCGGGGCGTTTGTCGAACGGCAATCAACGCGGTTGGAAGCGCCGACGATGAGCGTGTGTGCGGCAGTGGGCAAATGCACGGTGTTTTGGAAAACGAAAGCGCTTGCACCGTATCACCTTCGCGCGCCGGAACAGTTGGAAGTGAAGGCCAAGGATGGGACGACTCTTTATGCAACGCTGCTGCTGCCTGAGGGGGCGACTGATGCGGCCAGCGTTCCGCTGATTGTGAATCCTTATGGGGGGCCTGGGCCGGAGACGACGGCGAACCGCTGGGGTGACGGACTGCTGTTCGATGAGCTGCTGGCGCAGCATGGCTTTGCTGTGCTGCATGCGGACAATCGCGGGAGTGGGTCGCGTGGACGCGCCTTTGCGCAGATGGCGTATCACAACTTTGGACCGATCCAACTGGAAGACCAGCTGACCGTGGTGGATGCGGCACTGAGCCGGTATGCGCAACTGGATCCGAAGCGGCTGGGATGGTGGGGGTGGAGCTGGGGTGGGACGTTTACGCTGTATGCGCTGACACACTCGGACCGCTTTCGCGCGGGGGTTGCGGTGGCTCCGGTGACGGACTGGCACAACTACGACTCGATTTACACGGAGCGGTATATGAGCGAGCCGTCGGAATTTGCGGCGGGTTACAAGGATTTCTCCGTCGTGAATTCGGCGAACAAACTGAAGGGGCGGCTGCTGCTGGTGCACGGGACGAGCGACGATAACGTGCACATGGAGAACTCGATCCAGTTCATCCAGAAGCTGATTGAGGGGGATATTCCCTATGACCTGCAGCTTTATCCGCGCAAGACGCATTCCATTGCGGGGCCGGATGTGCGGGTGCATCTGTACAACAGGATCCTCGCGCATTTTGAGCAGTACCTGAAGCCGCCGGTTTCCACCGCGGCAGGCGAGTAGGGGAGGCTCTGGATGAGCCTGACGGAAGACGAGCTGGCGAGGCACCTGCGAAGTCTGGAAGAGTCGCTGCTGGATCCGGCTTTTCGCCGGAAATCGGGGCAGGTGGCTGCGCTGCTGGCGGGGGGTTTTGAGGAGTTTGGCGCGTCGGGGAGGGTGTGGACGCGCGAGCAGATTCTGGAGCTGGTCGCGACCGAGAAATATGATCCGCCGCAGGTGGAAGATTTCAGGTGCGCCTTGATTGCAGAGGGGGTGGCGCTGGTGACCTATAGAACAGTGCGGACTGCCCCAGACTCTGGCGAGCGAATGGCTACCGTGCGCAGTTCTTTATGGACAGAGAGAGCCGGGGAATGGCGAGTACGGTTCCACCAGGGGACACGCGCTGAAAGCCCAAAAACGAGTTAAACCTGGCGGCGGCGGAACAGGTCGTCCTTGTCGCGGCATGGGCACTCTGAGCATCCCAGGCAGCAGACAAGGAGCACTGCTACACCGGCCGTGACCACAATGGCCAGCAGGCTGCTACTCGTCGCGAACCAATGAATCAGGCTATGCATCGTCGTAGACCACCTATATCCCGCTCCATGGCTCTAACATTTCCCTAGCTTTTGGAGTACCGAATCGATCTGGGGAGCGGGAATTCCGGCAAGACAAGTTTACCATCGGCAGATTCGAGTGAAATACCACTTGCGGAACAGGGAATAAAAGGCGAAACTAATAGTACGATGGTAACGGGCCCCAATCCGGTACCAGCCTCGATTCCAGACGAGTGGCTGGATGATGGGGATGCCATGGCACTGGATGAGGCAATTGCGCTGCCACCGACCGAGCCGCCGCACAGTTCGCTGCTGGACGGGATTTCCGATGCCCACGCCGGTCCGGCGCTCAATTGGCTGTTTGTCGATCTCAACTCCTACTTTGCCTCCGTTGAACAGGATGCTCGTCCCGAGCTGCGCGGTTGCCCGGTGGGGGTGGTGCCAATGATGGCGGACACTACGGTTTGCATTGCGGCCAGCTACGAGGCCAAGGCTCACGGCGTCAGGACGGGGACGGTGGTGGGTGATGCCAAGCGGATGTGTCCCGGCCTGGTGTTGATAGAGGCGCGGCATGAGCTTTATGTCGATTACCACCACAAGATTGTGGAGGCCGTGGAGAGCTGCCTGCCGGTGACGGCGGTGCTCTCCATCGACGAGATGGCTTGCCGGTTGATGGGGCGCGAGCGGCCGCTGCTGGCGGCGATGGAACTGGGGCGGAAGGTGAAGGCGGCGATTCGAGAAAGAGTGGGGCCGATGCTGCGGAGTTCGGTGGGGCTGGCGACGAACCGGTATCTGGCAAAAATCGCCAGCGATATGGAAAAGCCGGACGGGCTGGTGGCGCTGCCGCTGGATATTCTGCCGGAGGCACTGCGGCATCTCACGCTGCGCGACCTACCCGGCGTGGGGGCGAAGACGGAGAAGAGGCTGAACGAGAAAGGCCTCAAGAGTATGGAGGACTTGCTCGCGCTGGACTGCGAAAAGGCCGGCGAACTGTGGGGCTCCGTCTGGGGCGAGCGGCTGTGGCACTGGCTGCGTGGCGAAGACTTCGACATGTCGGAGACCGAGCATCTGAAGTCGATCAGCCACCAGCATGTGCTGGCGCCGGAGATGCGGACACCGGAGAAGGCATGGGCGGTGGCGCACAAGTTGTTGCACAAGGCGGCCATGCGGCTGCGGGCAGGCGGGTTGTGGGCGAGCAGTATAGGGCTGGCCATTGGGTTTGCTACGCCGCGCGGCGATATGACTCCGATCAGCAACTTCGGCACGCCTACGCGGGGGTGGAAGAGCGAGCTGAAGCTGAGCGAGTGCCAGGATAACCAGACGCTGATTGCTGCGCTGGCGCGGCTGTGGGCGAGCCGACCGACAGGGCCGGACTCGGCGCATCCGTATTTTATTGGGGTGTATCTGAATGGGTTGGTTCCGGACCGGTTGCACTCCCTGAACCTCTTCGATGGGACGGAAGACGAGCAGAGCCGGGCGAAGCTGCTGACCATCATGGATCAATTGAACAATAAATACGGGATGAGCACGCTGGCGCCGGCGACAATGCTGACGGCGTTCAAGGCTGCGCCGACGCGGATTGCGTTTCATTCCATTCCGGAGTTGTTCTGAGGGGAATCTCTCAACTCAAATGGTCCGCGTTTGCCAGTGCAGGGGGCAAAACTCCGCCAGCAATTGAAAGTCGCGGGGGTTCGTCGTAATGACAGTGATGCCGCGGCGCGATGCGCTGGTGGCGATGAGTGCATCGTTGGTGAGACGCGCTTTTCCTATCTTCTCGTATCCATGACGTTGGGCGACGGAGGCGAGGATTCTTCCGGCGAGAGTCCAGTCGCCGAGGTTTGGAGTCAACAATCGGTTCGCTTTTTCGAAATCGCGCTCCAGTTTTTCGAGGATTCGCCGGTCTGCGGAATTGTAACCCGCATAAAGCTCCTCCAGCACAACCGCGCTCAACCACAGGGGAGATTCCTTGATCCATCTTTCAAGGACGGTGGCGGAATTGTCCCTGGCACGCAGCGCCGTAATATAAATGGAGGAATCGAAGAGAATGGGCATTCTCTATTTGCCCATGCTGGAAAATGCATCCTGGATGCTGATCCCGCTCTTGAGAAATCTCCGATTTGCTTCGGCCGTCGCGCGGTTTCGGGCGGTTTCGGCGATCACGAAATCAAGAGCGCGCACGATGGTTTCAGTCTCTGTTGTGGCCGCGAGAGCTTTCCTGGCGCGATTGATCTGGATGGGATCAAGCCGGAAGTTCTTGGGAACGGCGCGACGATTTTGAACGGCCATGGTTCATGCCTCTTTCTCATTCAGTTTAGCACGCATATATACAAATCGAGAATATGTATGTACAGGAGAAGGATAGCAACGCCAGCTTAGAGGAATTTGGAAGGGACGGGTGATTCTGGTTCGCTACGTGTGGCTGAATCTTTCGCCGAAATCGGCACGGATGGAGCAGTCCTACTCGCCCGATGGAGGCAAGAGCTGGGAAGTGAACTGGATCTGCGAGTTGTCGCGGTAGTCGATAAGGCTTCCGAGTTTCCCGTGTCATCGGGCTGGGCGGTGAAGTCGATTAAGCCGATCTGTCTGAAATCGGTTTCAATGTTTCCCGCTGGATGCTGCTCATAGCTCCACTGGACCGAAATAGTCTCCCAATGCAGTGAGGCGTTTTTCCAGAACATAGAACTTTGTGTCGCGGTAAGGGTATTTCATCGATTCGGAAAATTCGACAATGCCGACGCGGTTATCTATAGTACCGGGTGGCAAAGCAGTCAGGTCGCGAGGGTCGTTATTAATCATTTCCATCATTGCCCACAACTCCGGTGTCAGGAGATGAATCTTCCTTCGCAGAGTCGAACATCGACCGCTATGCTTAATCTCTCTCGTCGGGAAAACATAATTTATGTTCACTTGGGAATTCATCTGCGTCGGCGTACGCGTAGAGAAGTACCGAATACCGTCGACCTTACGCTCCTTAGTCACCCATTGAAGAAGGAGTTGTGGAACAATATACTGCGGGAAAAAGGCTCCCACTCTTGAATCAACACGAATCGAACTCGCTGCTATCAGTGGCCAATAGAGAATGTGAGAGATAACAAACGCCTCATTGTACCTGGCTTGGAGCTCGCCTATTTGAGGTGGTTGCTGGCTACTGCGGCTGCGCGCCTGCACGTATGTGTAAAACCTCCAAGCGTTTGCGGGCGGAAGCTGAAAATCGAGTATCTTGGTTTTCTCCGCAAACTTAAATTTCGAGAATATGCAATCATTCAATTCAGGACGATCCAGCTCCTCCCAGCAAATCCATGTTGAACTGCCGAGATATAAACACGGTAGCCCTGCAATGCTATATCTCTGGTTGCTCACCAAGTGCCGTTTCTCGAACGGAACGTGGAAAATGTCTTTCTTCTTAAGTGTGCCCGCAGCCGCCAATCCTAAACCCGGCCTAATTCGGTACATGTCAGGGTGGAGGGTCGCTTCCAGATGGGAATCGAATGGTGCGGGCGGCGCTGAAGGATTGTAGGAGCTTACCTCGGTCATTAGAGTATCGAACTTCGCGTTCTTGAGCGTATTCCTGACTTCCAAGTACGCCTGGTGGGGATATCCCTGCAAGTAATGCTTCGTCGCCCTTACGATACCGTTAGCTATTCGCCCAATCTCAGGAATTGACTGTTCAATGGTTTCACAAATCGCACGATGGTCGGGATCAGCGATCTTTTTGGCTTCGGCAATGTAGTCTCTGAAGAGCTTTTTCAAGAAAACGTCGAATGTGCAATTCGCCTTCTCGAAGTCTCCCCGAGGAAGGGAAACCGTAGGACCGCTGAAGAAATCTTTCAAGTTCATGGTCGGAAGCCGTCGGGTACAAGGTTAACACCTAATGTTATGCAGATTGGACGGCAAGGAGTTCCAGGTTTTGGGGGATTCTGGGCTTGTTGTCGCCAACTCAGAAATTATCGCGCAAGGTTGCATTTCTCCAGGGTGCTGGTTTGCGACGCGGTCACCGCGAACTTTTTTCTCCTCAGTGCGTATTCTTTGCATCCCTGCGCACGTCTCACAGCGGATAAGAGAGTAGAAACGAAGCCCATGGCCCACGACTGGCAGCCGGATTTTGAACAACTCGTGGACGAACACCAGTCGATGGTGTTTTCGCTGGCCTCGAGGATGACGGGAGATCGCGGATTGGCTGAAGAGATTGCCCAGGATGTTTTCCTGGAGCTGGACAGGAACCTGGCCAGACTGGAGTCGGCTGCACACGCCTGCTTCTGGCTGCGACGGGTGACCATGAGCCGGTCGACGGATGCGATGCGCCGGCGGCGGGTTCGCTCCACGGATATGTGGATTGAGCTTGAAGAAGGTCACGTGGCCAGCGTGGAAGACAAGGCATCTCCACTGGGCGCGCGGATCGAGCAGATGCTAGCTACGCTTCCGGAGCCGCAACGGGCGGCGCTGGTGCTTCGCTACCAGGAGGACCTGACGCTGGAGGAGATTGCGGCGACGCTGGATGCGCCGCTGGCCACGGTAAAGAGCCAGTTGCAGAGGGGACTGAAGCTGCTGCGGGCCAAGGCGCAGAGCCACTTGAAGGACTACGTCCGCGTGAAGGAGCAGACGAGTGGAATTTGAACCGATGGAACCGATGAATCAGATGGACGAGTTTGAGCGGGAAGTGAAGCAGGCGCTTGAACGCAGGCCAGCGCCACCGGGTCTGAAGCGCAAGCTGATGGACCGGAGGAGCCTGCGCAGGACGGAACATCGGCGGAGTCACACGGTGATCTGGCAGCGGCTGGCTGCTTCTGTGGTGCTGGCCGTGGTGCTCTGCGGCGGCTGGATGTGGCATGAACGGGAAGAAAAGCGCAAGGGCGAAGCTGCGCGTCAGGAAGTGCTGACGGCACTGCGGATCACAGGCCGCGCGCTGAACGAGATGAAGACGCAATTGGCGGCCAAGCACAGCGGCGATGAGGAATAAGAAGGGTTAACGATGAAGAACCGGATCATAGCTTTTGTTTTGGGGGCGACCGTTTTTGCAGCTCCCGTTATGACGCAGACGACGCAACTGCCTGCGCCGCCGCCAGTGGAAAAGGAATTGGCGCAGCGCGCCTCGAACGTGACGGAAGTGACGCTGGGCAAGAACATGCTGGCGTTTGCCGCGAAGTTCATGAACGGCAAAGACGAGGACGAGGCGGCTACGCGGAAACTGATCGACGGGCTCGACGGGATCTACGTACGCGACTACGAGTTCGACAAGGAAGGGCAGTTCTCGATGGACGAGATCGAGCAACTGCGGAAGTATTTCGAGACCAGCGAGTGGTCCCCGATTGTGCGCGAACGCGAGCGAAAGAGCGGCGAGACCACGGACGTGATGGTGAAGCTGGTGAACGGCGAATCGCACGGGATGTTTATTCTCACGGTAGAACCGAAGGAACTGACGGTGGTGCTGATTCTTGGGCCGGTACGCATGGAAGACCTAGGCAAATTGAAGGGCCTTGGCGGGCTGGGCTCACTGGGCGATATCGCACAGACTGAGCATTTCAAGGACAAGGAAAAAGCAAAGTCGCTTGAAAAGGCGAAAGAACTAGCGGACAAAGCCAAGAAAGGCGGCGACCAATGAGACGGTTCTGGTTGATTCCGATTGGACTTGTGGCGTTGCTGATTCCCGCGGCGGTGCTGGCGGGTAGCGGTGAGGGCGGATTTGACGGTGTGGTGCACTCGATTGAAGGACGGTATCATGTGCGGGCTGCACGGATTCCCTTCCTCGGCTTGGTGAGTTTCATTTCGCGCAAGGCGACGCATGGGGGTGTATCGAATCTGCATGTGGCGGAGATTGAGTCGTTCAATGCGCAGGTGGACGGCGATGAACTGAACCAGATGGTTACGGAGAAACTGGGGTCGGGTTGGGAGAGGATCATTCGCGACACGAGCCGCAAGGGAAATGAGCAGACGCTGATCTTTATACATCCGGAGGGCGACCGGATGGGGCTGTTTGTTGTGGACAAAGACGCGAACGAGATGGATGTGGTGCAGGTGTCGGTGGATCCGAAACACCTGGACGACGATATTGGAAATTATCGGCACCATCACGAGAGCGGGCACGAAGTCGACAAGGATTCATCCGATAAGGACTCGGACGACCAGGATTCGTCGGATAAGGATTCGTCGCGGGGCGCATCGGACTAGGGTCTGCCTGGTTTCGAAGAGCGAATCGCAACTCCGGGTATACCTGACCCCTCGCGGCTGGCTAAACTTAACTGAGGCATGGCCAGCCAATCTCCAATACACATGACGGGTTATCGTGGCCGACTGGCGCCCTCACCCACCGGCTATCTTCATGTGGGCCACGCACGCACGTTTTGGACGGCGTTTCAGAGGGCGCGCGAGGCCGGCGGCACGCTGGTGATGCGCATGGAGGACCTGGACCCGGACCGCAGCCGTGCCGCCTATGCCGAGGCCGCCCTGGAAGATTTGCGGTGGCTGGGGATTCGCTGGCAGGAGGGTCCTGATGTCGGGGGCCCTTTTGGGCCGTACATGCAGAGCCGCAGGGACGCGGTCTATCTAGATGCCTGGAGCAGACTGCTGCGGCGCGGCTACATCTACCCTTGCCGCTGCTCGCGCAAGGATCTTGAAACTGCACTTTCCGCACCCCATGAGAGCGCGTCTGCGGGCGCAAGAGGCAAACCTGCGAAGGACGCGCTGGACCCGCTGGACGACGAACCGATCTACCCCGGTACTTGCCGGCCGTGCGGAGACGTCCCACCCATGGCTAATGAGGTGGAGAGGACCGAGGGAATCAACTGGCGATTCCGTGTTCGCGATGGCGAATTGGTTTGGTTCAAGGATCACCACCTGGGCATTCGACGCTTTGTCGCTGGGCGCGACTTTGGCGACTTCGTTGTGTGGCGGCGCGATGGCACACCCAGCTATCAGCTTGCCTGCGTGGCCGATGACGCCGCCATGGGCATCACGGAAGTGGTGCGTGGAGCCGATCTGCTCAGGTCAACTGCCCGCCAAATCTTGCTCAATCGCGCCCTGGACTTCCCGAATCCGGCCTGGTATCACTGTTCCCTGGTGGTGGATCACAATGGCCGACGCCTAGCGAAGCGCCATGACTCGCTGAACCTGCGAGCGTTGCGCGAGCGTGGACTGACACCGATGAATATTCTGTCAGCGGAGTTGCCGTTGGAAGGGTGAAAGAAAAAGGGCGACAGCGATGAGTCAACGCTGTCGTCCGCTCCGTATTTCCCGGCGATGTCTGAATGACGCCCGCCTTACTTGTGGTGGATGAAGGTTCCGTTTTGCAGTTCACTTACGGCTTGCTTCAGTTCGGCTTGCGTGTTCATCACGATGGGGCCGTACCATGCGACCGGCTCTTCGAGCGGCTTGCCGGAGACTAGCAGGAAGCGGATGCCCTCGGGGCCGGCTTGCACCACGATCTCGTCCCCGCGATCGAAGAGTACGAGCGAGTGATTTCTGGCGTCGTAGACTGCGGGTGCGTTGGGGTCTGCGCCTGACTCTGTCAGGACGGCTTGCGGGACAGACGCATCGCGAAACATGCCGGCACCTGCGAAGACGTAGGCGAAGGCGTTGCGCGTTGTCTCCACTTTGATGCGCTTCCGCTGGTTGGGCGGAACGGAGATGTCAACGTAGTTGGGGTCGGCGGCGACGCCTTCGACCGGGCCCTTCTTGCCCCAGAACTCACCAACGATGATGCGAGCACGGGTGCCGTCATCCTCAGTGACTTCGGGGATGGCGCTGGAGGGGATGTCCTGATAGCGCGGGTCGGTCATCTTGAGCGCAGCGGGCAGGTTGGCCCAGAGCTGAAAGCCATGCATGCGGCCGTTGGCGTCTCCTTTAGGCATTTCCTGGTGGAGAATGCCGCTGCCAGCGGTCATCCACTGCACATCGCCGGCCGTCATCAGGCCCTTGTTGCCCAGGCTGTCGCCGTGCGCGACTTCGCCGGCCAGCACATAGGTAATGGTCTCGATGCCGCGGTGCGGATGCCACGGGAATCCCGCAAGGTAGTCGGCCGGATTTTCATTGCGAAAATCGTCGAGCAACAGGAACGGATCGAAGTCCTTTGTTTTTCCAAAGCCGAAGGCGCGTTGTAACTTAACGCCGGCGCCCTCGATGGTCGGCGTGGTTTCGAGAATCTGCTTCACAGGGCGAAGCGACATGGTGGACCTCCTCTGCCTTACACGAATTGGATGCACGAGGGAGATATTCGTTGCAACAAGTATCTGTCCTGGAGAGGCTGCGGCAGGGTCAGGCCGCGTCTGACAAACCGAGGGGCTGCGCGCCCGAAGAGCTAACCTCGGGTGGCTTTGCCTGCGAAGTGGCCAATACGGCCTTCTCGCCAAAGAGCAAAGATTTGCCCAAAAGTCCCAAGGTCACTCCGGCGTGTGGCTAACATGCTGTCAGGCCGAAAACTAATCACGACACCACCGATTAACGCAGCAGATTGGCGGCGGTTCCTCTGGCGGGGTAGCGCATTTTTTTGTGAAACCTCCATGTACGACGACCATCTTAGTCGGCAGCCGTTCATCAAGGAGGAATCATGAGGCTCGCCGGCAAGAAGGCTCTCATTACCGGAGGCAACAGCGGCATCGGCCTGGCCACAGCCGGGCTTTTCGTCTCTGAAGGCGCGGAAGTCGCAATCACGGGTCGCGATCAACAGACACTGGATGATGCGATCGCCGAGCTGGGACCGAAAGCGCACGGCTATCGCGCTGACGTTACGGCTGCGGAGGATCGCAAGAAGCTCTTCGCAGAACTCGCTAAAGACTTTGGCAAACTTGACATCGTGTTCGCCAATGCAGGTATTTCTGGCAGGACGCCGACGGGCACGACCGACGAAGCCATCTTCGAGAAGGTAGTCCAGACCAACCTCAACGGCGCCTTCTTTACTGTCAATTCAGCCGCTCCTTTGATGAACGACAACGGCAGCATCATCTTCAACGGATCAGTGCACAACTATCTCGGTCAACCGGGCGTGGCTGCGTACGCTGCCACGAAAGGCGGACTCGTCTCGATGGCGCGATCGATTGCCGCAGACCTTGCACCGCGCAAGATTCGCGTCAACGTGGTGGCTCCGGGAGCGACTAAGACTCCCATCTGGAAGCGCGGGCCACGGGCCAATGCCACTCACGAGGAATCAGAAAAACTTTCCGACTTCTTTTCTTCCACGGTTCCGCTTGGCCGTTGGGGCGAGCCGGAAGATTTGGCCAAGGCTGTGCTTTTTCTGGCCTCGGACGATTCGTCGTACATCAACGCGGTGGAACTGATGGTGGATGGCGGACTGACTGGCGCTCCTTTCGGAGGCGCGGTTCTTCGCGGCTGACCGCACACGGTTAAAGCCCGGAGTAAAGAGTGAAGCCTGAAACCTATTCCACACCAGCCCCCCTACCTAGTGATCCCTGAAACGTACAAGCAAACACGCGCTCCGCAGCCTTTGAGGTCGGAAGAGCCTTACACAAAACCAAAGAGGAGTCACTCACATGTTTGATATGAGGAATCTCACCAAGCTCAAGAAGCTCGATGAGAATGCGCCTGATGTGATGAAAGCCTTCTGGGCTTTTAATCAAGAGTTGTTCAAAGCCGGTGCCATCGATGTCCTGCACAAGCAGTTGATTGCGGTGGCGGTCGCGCTGACAACGCAGTGTCCTTACTGCATTGAGATACATATGAAAGATGCGCGCCGGGCCGGGGCAACCGACACGATGCTGACGGAAGCGGCCATGGTCGCCGCGGCAATGCGGGCAAACGCAACGGTCACCCACGCGACGCACTTGTTCAAAGAGGAGATTCCACCGAAATCGGAGATCGCCGCAAGCTGAAAAGGCGATCCACCGCATTATTCCTTCGTGGAGAGAGCCGCGATGGCGATCCCCCGGAACGCAGGAGGTAACTATGAGCACCAATGCAGTTCACAGCAACGACGCAGCGAGACACGCGGACGTCGTGAGAAGTGACATGAGGCTCGAGGTCATCGTCATCCCCGTGTCGGATGTCGACCGCGCGAAGGAGTTTTACGAAAGGATCGGATGGCGGCTCGACATTGACCGCTCTGCCGGCGAAGATTTTCGTCTAGTCCAGTTCACGCCGCCGGGCTCCAGTTGCTCGGTCCATTTCGGCAAGAACGTGACGTCGGCCGCTCCCGGTTCGGCCAAGGCATTCCTGGTCGTTCCCGACATCGTGGCCACCCGGGAACAGCTGGTCGCCGCCGGCGTCAAGGTCGGCGAGTTCTTCCACGACGGCCCGGAAGGCCGGGGCAGCGGATTGCATCCCGAGCGTCTCAGCTACCGGTCACGTGCCTTATTCAGTGATCCCGACGGCAATGGCTGGCAGCTGCAGGACGCCCCGACCCGGCTCCCCGGGCGCTTCGGACCTGGCGCGACTTCCTTCGACTCAGCAAGCGAATTGGCCAGCGCGTTTCGGCGTGCGGAGGCCGCTCACGGCGTGCACGAAAAGCGCACCGGACAGCGCGACGCGAACTGGCCAGATTGGTACGCCGCTTACATGGTGGCGGAGCAGTCTGGCAGAGAGCTGCCGCGATAAACACTCATGAGGCCGGCGAGCCTTTTGCTGACAGCGACATGGAACGGCTTCACTCCCGGTGGCATGCGAGACGCATACACGAATCAATCCTGAAGTGGCGACACTCGCTTTTTCGCGGCTTTTGCGGGAGGGAATGGAAAACCCCACTCAGACTTGGACCTGGGCGGGGTTTTCCTTTGAGCAGAATTCAGTTAGCGGCGGCCCTGGATGGTGCGCTGGGTGCCGGCGCCACTACTTTTTTTTTGCGCGCGTTTGGCGGCGATGGCATGCATCTCCTTGCCCATTGGGGATTGATTGATGCCGAGCTGGAGGGCGAGGTTGATGAGGTTGCTGGTGCCCCAGTAGAGAGCCAGGCCTGACGCGTAATGCCACAGCATGAACCCGAAGAAGACGGGCATCATGAAAGCCATCATGCGGCGTTGCGCGGGGTCCATGCCAGGCGAGGGAGTGATGTACTGCGTGAGAAACATGCTGCCGATGATGAGGATGGGCAGAATATGGAGCGGGTCGGGCTGAGAAAGATCAGTGAGCCAGAACCAGTGAGCCTGACGCAGTTCAATGACGTTGGAGAGCACCTCAAAGTAGGCGATGAAGAGCGGCATCTGCACTATCAGGGGGAGACAGCCACCGAGCATGTTGATGCCCTCAGCCTGATGGAGGGCCATGATCTCAGTGTTCATCTCAGCGCGCTTGGGGTCGTTCATCTTGAGATGCGCGTACTTCTTCCGGATGGCGTCAACCTTGGGCTGAATACGCATCATTTTGACGGAAGACTTCATCATGATGAAGCGCGTTGGCAACATGACCAGGTTGAAGGCGGCAGTGAAGATGATGATGGACCAGCCCCAGTTGTTTATGCCGGTGCCGAGGAGTCCGTGGAAGAAGCGGAGCGCGATGTAAAGCGGCTTGGCGACAATGCCGAGCCAGCCGTAATGGATCAACGGTTCGAGGGTCGGTCCATCTGGCTTGCCGTCGGCGCCGGTGGAGTGGATGGTGGAGAGCACATCGATTTGCTTGGGTCCGGCGTAGAGGCGCAGACGGGAGTAGCCGCTTTGATCACCCATGGCGAAGCCGATGACATCAGCGGGCTTCTTCTGGCTCTTGGGGTCAGTGAGGTCGCTGGGAAGATCCACGGTGTTGTGGATGGTGACGAGGGTTGCGCCGGCTGGAGAGTCAGGCATCATGGCTGCAGCGAAATAAAGATCGGTGATGCCGGCGTACTGGTAGGGCTGATCAATTGTGGCGTTGCCGCTAACCTTGGCGGAGGCCTGCTGGTCTGTTTTGCCATCGATGGACCATGCGAATTGAGAAATGGTGCGTACGACGGCTTTGCCCTGGGGAGCAAATTCTTCCATATCGCCGAGGCCGGCGGGCCACTGCACGAGGGCACGGACGGGAGCGCCGTTACGCTTGACTTCAGACTCGACTGTGATTACGTAACTGGAGTCAAAGTGGAAGGTCTTGACTACGTCAAGGCCGTAGGCAGTGTAGTGAAAAGTCAGCGAATTGGGAGCCAGGAGAAGACCCGTGGCCGAGGGCTGATAGAGTACCTGGTTCAACTGCGAAGTGAGGGTCGGCTCATAGGTGAAGAAGGAGAGCGGAAAACCGAAGTGGGCCGCGGTCTGCGGCTGGACCATATCGAGCGGCTTTCCGGAGAGGTCCTGATACTTCTTGAGGATCCAGCTCTTGACCTGTGCGCCGCGATTGGTGAAGACAATTTTGTAGAGCTCGTTCTCGACGGTGGTTTCAGTCTCGGAGCTAGCGACGATAGTAGGGCTGGCAGCGGTCGATTGGGCGGATGAAGGCGCCAACTCTGCTGGGCTCGATGCGCCATTCTGTGGTGACTGGGCCTGAGACTGGTCCAGAGACTGAGTATGAGCGGGTGCAGGGGTCTGAGCCGGCCTGGGCTTGAAGAAGTACTGATAGCCGAAGAGCACGGCGAGCATCAGGATGAAGAAGGCCATGGTGGAGCGCATGTCGCCACCACTGCCGCTGCCACCGGGTGTTCCCGGCGTTTGAAGATTGGGATTGCGAATCTCGGGCAAAGGATACTTCCTGTCGATTTGGCCTGCTGGCAGGCGCTGAAGGGCGACCCTTATGGGCCGCTGCTTTCTCTATGGTACTGGTTTGTGGGGAAGTGGGTGCGGAATGGAAGCGGGCGGCACCTGATCGAGCCCTCCACGCGCGAACGGATGACAGCGTAGCAGCCTCCAGAGGGCCAATGCTGCTCCGCGCATGGGACCATGAGTTGCGATGGCTACCTGGGCATATTCCGAGCAAGTGGGCTGATAACGGCAGCCGCCGGGAGTGATGGAATGGATCGCCGGGGAGACCCAGCGGCGATAAAACGCGAGAGTGGCGAGCAGGATGCGCGTCATAGTGCAGGCGTGGCCGTGTGGGCAGCGTGGAAGGAAGACGCAGACACAGTCTGCGCTGCCATGCGAGCCGCTTCAGCCCGGGCTTGCTGAAGGATACGCACAATCTCGGCTTCAAGTTTCGTGAATTCCAGAGTGAGCACAGAACGGCGCGGATGGAGGATGAGATCGCAGCCTTTTGGTAAGAGGCCCGTGTGGTGGCGCAGAGCTTCACGCATACGGCGCTTGATGCGATTGCGTTCATGAGCTTTGCCGACAACCTTGCCTGCGGTGAGGCCGACACGAGGGCCAAGGATGTGCGGATTGGCTTGCGGAGGTTGAGGGGCGAGGAACCAGCTCATAGATGCGGATTGGCGTTTGCGACTGGCCGCGTAGGCTCGCTGATAATCGGCATGTTTGGAAAGACGCACACCTGTCAACGACTGACGCTGACTTGGCTGCGCCATATCCAGCCCTGGAGCGTTCGACTGCCGGGGCTCGTCAGGTTGTTTGATCATGGCAATGCCGGAGGGGTGCTGGGCCGGAGGTGCACCGAGGGATCGGTAAAGCACTCCGGCTGCACAAGAGTTAATCGCGGAAGCCGGCGCTGACAGCAACGCGCTTGCGCCCAATGGCGCGGCGGCGGCTCAACACGGCTGCGCCGCTTTTGGTCTTCATGCGGGCACGAAAGCCGTGTGTCTTAACGCGCTTGCGGCGATTGGGTTGAAATGTGCGCTTGGGCATAAAAATGCGCTCCTGTTTCCTATGAGAATCTGAGCCTTACCGGCAAGATTTAAGTGTATCGCAGGTTGAGCGAAGAATCCAGTGCGAAGTGGTTTTGGGAAGGAAGAGATGGCGCTGGCAACCCGGCGTAGCGCAGGCGCTTCGAACCAAAGAACACCGTAATTGGACCGTACTGGCACGCATCGCGAATCGTCTTCGAAAGCCTTCAGAAGCTAGTTTCACCACCAATGGTGCAACTGAGAAGGACGAACGAAAGTTATGTGAAAGAGGCATTGCAATGATCGCGAAATGTGCTACCATCGGGACCGTTCAACAAAAGTTTCCCAGCGTCCCACGGAACGGAATTTATCCACGCTCCACGGTCGAAATCAGGAGCAGACAAGCGGCTATCACGCAGTCGGCGATCAGGATCAAGACGAGAGGCCTTCAGGCCCTTCGCCGAGAGAGAGCCGTTGTGTAAAAACCGCGGATGAACCTTCCGGGCAGTACACAGGCGACGCAGGCAAGGATTAGCTCGATGGCATTCGCAACATCTCCGGCAACGGTACTCAATCCCTGGCTCCAGATTCTGGCAGCACTCGAAAAGAAAGTTATTCGCCAGTCTTTTGAAACCTGGCTCAAACCCACGCGGTATAGTCATGCAGCTGGCCGCACGTTGTATGTACGCGTGCCTTCGCCGGAGTTCCAACACATCGGCGATAAATACGGCGATCTGATTCAAGAAGCGATCGACCAACAGTCGCTGGAGTTCGACGACGTGTCATTCGTGACGGCGGAAGAGGATCCTTCGATTCCGCCACAACGCAAGGACGGGGGATTCGGTCCGGTTCCGGCGCATGCGCCGACGGCGCCGCCTGTTGCTCCTGCGCGTACGCCGGAGCAAGCACGCTTCGACTGGTCGACTGCGGCGCAACTGAATTCGCGCTACACGTTCGACGCGTTTGTGATTGGCAACGGAAACCAGTTTGCGCGCGCTGCGGCACTGGCCGTGGCAGAGCGGCCTTCGCGGGCCTACAATCCGCTGTTCCTGTATGGCGGCGTCGGGATGGGCAAGACGCACCTGATGCATGCTATCGGGCATGAGGTAAAGCGGCGGCAGCCGGTGGCAAATATTTGCTACGTGTCAGCAGAGAAATTTACCAACGAGATGATCACTTCGCTGCGCAACGACCGCATGACGAGCTTCCGCGATCGCTTCCGCTCAGTGGATGTGCTGCTGATCGACGACATTCAGTTCATTGCGCAGAAGGAGCGTACGCAGGAAGAATTCTTCCACACGTTCAACGCGCTGCACGAGAGCATGAAGCAGATTGTGATTGCCTCAGACCGTCCGCCGAAAGAGTTGGCGGAGATCGAGGACCGGCTGCGTTCACGTTTTGAGTGGGGCTTGATTGCCGACATTCAACCGCCGGATCTTGAGACGAAGGTCGCGATTCTGCAGAAGAAAGCTGAATCCGAACAGGTGCAGTTGCCGACGGACGTGGCACTGTTTGTAGCTTCAAACGTGAGGACCAACGTGCGCGAACTTGAAGGCGCGCTGGTGCGGCTGATTGCGTGGTGCCAGCTCAATCGCATGGAAATCACGCTGGCTTCGACGCAACAATGCTTGAAGCAGTTCATCGACATGCAAGTGCGCAAGATCACGATTGAGGCGATTCAGCGTGCGGTGGCGGAGCAGTTCGGCATGCGGGTAAGCGACCTGAAGCAAAAGAACAACTCGCGCAACGTTGTGGTACCGCGGCAGATTGCCATGTACCTTGCCAAGCAGATGACCGAGGCGAGCTTGCCGGAAATTGGACGGCAGTTCGGGAATAAGCATCACACCACGGTGATGCATTCGATTGGCAAGATCGATGAGCAACGCAGGACAGACAAGGATCTGCATCGGACGTTGAACAAGCTGCAGGAGCAGCTCAATGGCTAGCCACCTGCGGTGGGGCGGACGCCTTCGGCTACCGTAACCGGCGGGTCAAAGCTAGAAAAGGAGCCCACGTTGCATACTGCGGCAGCGTGGGCTTCGTTGCGTTTGCTCAAAACTGCGTGAGGCTGAGGACGTTCTTGTCGGGGTCGTGGAACCAGGCTACGCGGGCACCGGTGGGCGAGTTCCAGATGGGACGTGGTGCCGTGTCGTTGACGCCTGGGAAGCGCAGGAACTCAACGCCTGCTGCGGTGAGTTGGTCGACAGTGGTTTCGATTGATTCGACATCCCAGCCGAGAATGGTGAACGGCGCGGGCTTGTGCTCGCCGACTGGAGTTACACGGATCATGATTCCGTTGGCGTCGAAAACCAATGCGAATGGTTTTTCATCTTGAACGAGGCGAAGGCCGAGAACACCTTCGTAGAAAGCACGCGCCTTCGCAACGTCGGTGACGGGGGCGAAGGCGACGACTTTGCTCGCGCCGAGAATGGATTGCTGTGACAAGTTTGCCTCCATAGGGAGTTTTGATTGACGTGACTATTTTGGGCCTGCTCCGATCATGAGGTCCACGAACAATTTCTGGAAGCGCGGAAGATCGAGATCGACTTGCGCGTGAACCAGACGGACGCTGGTGGCGGGCTTGAA
>JBEKPF010000080.1:0-26123 GCA_049521035.1 Occallatibacter sp.
AGTGATTGGATTCGGCTTCTTGTTACTGGCCAGCATCTGCCTGGGAGGACCGGTGAGCACTGGAATACGCGAGTATGCGCTGATCTTCTATGGCGGCCGCTACCAGGAGCTGGGAGACGCGCTGTACCCTTCGGCTGTGCCCCCGATTGAGGCGAGTGCATCGCGGCCATAGCAGCCTCGTGACTCATTGGGAGTTACGTCGGGAGCGTCAAATCTAAGCAGTCGATTCGGTGCTTCAGGAACCTTTCCGGGGCAATCAGTGTCCAAGAGAATAGGGGTCACCGCCGGTACGGGGACAGGTGACAACGTGTACCCTGAATACCGGAGCGTCTTGATGCGCTGTATCTATAAACTGTTTTGTTCGGCTGCACTCGTCACATGCGCTGCCTACGCTTGCGCGCAAACTGCTCCGGCAAAGGCTTCCGCTCCGCAGGGCGCAACGCACCTCGTGCTTCCACCTGTTCCCAAACCGCTACTGCCCAGCGACTTTGCCGGATGGGTGGCAGCCTCTGCTCCAAAATTGGTGACCGACCCCGCACAGGCTGACCCCGCCAATGTAGCAGTTCTGAAAGAGTACGAGTTTACTGACGCTGCGCTGGCTGACTACAAGCGCGACGGCGAGACCCTGAGCCTGCATGCCATTCGCTTTCACGACGCAAGCGGCGCTTACGGAGCCTACTCGTTCTATCGCCAGAATGGCTGGCCCAAAGAGACGATTGGAACCGGCGCCACTTCAAACCACAACCGCGTGATCTTCTGGCTGGGCAACACGGTGGTGGACGCGAACTTCTCCCGCATCGGACCCATGTCCGGGGCGGAACTGCGTGAACTGGCCACACAGATCCCGGTTCCCGAAGGAACCAAGGCGCTTGCGCCACCTCTGCTAAGCAACCTGCCCAAGGATTCGCTTGACCCGCAGACCACGCATTATGCCGTGGGGCCTCTAGGCTACGCAGGAGCGGGCGGCGTGCTGCCGCCGGGGATGGTGGGCTTCGATCGGGACGCCGAAGCGGTGACTGCCAATTACTCCCTGACTTCAGGTCCGGCAACGCTTACCATCATCGACTACCCCACACCACAGATGGCAGCGGCGCAAGAGACAAAGATTCGCGCCTACCTGAAGGCCGGCAGCCAGGCAAGCCCTGCCTGGCCCAAGCCGCTGGTGGATTCCGACCTGGCATCGCTTGAAGTTCGGCGAAGCGGGCCACTGGTGGCCATCGTGAGCGGCGATGCAATTCCAGACGAGAGCCACAAACTGCTGGCCACGGTTCACTACAGCGCAGACCTGATGTCGATTCCGCAGCCTACCGAATCCGAAGTGGCAAAGACCGGCCAGTTGCTGATGGGCATTGCAGCGTTGGTCATCATCGGTGCCAGCACGGCAGTTCTGCTGGGAATCTTCCTGGGAGGCTTTCGCGCCCTCTATCGCGTTGCGCGCGGCAAGCCGGCGTCTTCCGTGTTCGAAGCGGAGTTCACAAGCTTGCATTTGCGGGAGTAGCTGAGGAAATCGCCCGCAGGAGGCGCGGAGAGCGAATCTGGAGAGTCCGCGGTAGGAAATCCTGTGGAAAACAAGGCCTAAACCCAAGAAAACACCCTGAAAAGACGGGGATAAATGGGTGCTAAAAGGCGAATACAGAACGAAGACCGGTTGGATGGTCCCTGTGATAATTGATTTATAAGACATTGAATCAGAAGGCTTTATTTCCTCTCAGATTTCTCCTTGACACTCCCTCCAGCCGCCCCTACTATGCAGCCAGAAAGTTCTGATGGTTTTGCCTCCGTTAGAACTATTCTCCCTGAGGAGAGAGCTGCCCTGTTGCCGGGCGGCTCTTTCCGTTTTATGGGAAGTCATCACCTGATGTTTTCCAAGTCGCCATTCGGAGCCGGCATGGGGTCGATCCACTGCTTGCCGCACGCCTCGCAGAGCCACGCATTTGCCGGATCCGCGCTCTCCAGAACCGGATCCTCGGCACCGCACTTCGGACAGACGGGCGGCTCGAATTCCCGCACCTCTTCGCCGGATTCTTCGATGATGTCCTGCGGGATGGGTCTGGCAGCAATCTCGCGGGCCTGATCAAGCTGATCGGCGGCGACCAAGACCCGGGGATAGCGAGCATCCCTGGCGTAACGCGATCCCGGCCGTTCGAACCAGCTATCAATTCCCTCACGCTTCAAGACCAGGTAAAGCTGCCACGCCTGATCAGCGCTCTCACACTCGCATAGTTGTGTCTTCCAGGTGAAATCGTGCGCAGAATCGTCCTCGGCATCAGAGGCGCTTGATTGCCTGCCGCCACTGTCCGGATTGACGTAGCTCGCCCACTGGGACCGCAAAGTAGCATTGGGTCCGTGGGATGCTGCATCCTTCGCCAGCGGATCACCGAGGCCGCGGGTCAGCATCTCGCTCCTCAGAGCCTGTTGCGCGGTTTCGGTTAGATCCGCGTAGTCGGCGGCCAGTTCCTCGAGTT
Organism: Occallatibacter sp.; assembly: GCA_049521035.1. GTDB lineage: Bacteria > Acidobacteriota > Terriglobia > Terriglobales > Acidobacteriaceae > Telmatobacter. Next base: position 2,466 of record JBEKPF010000080.1, read on the forward strand.
CCTCGTCGCTGACCTCCCGGTAGTGCTCGGTGAGTCTCTGCCAATCTTCTGCCGGGTTCACTTGCATGGGCAGCAGTATAGCTGCGACCACAGCTCTTAGCGAACTGAGGTCCAACCGATATCGAGCAGCATGGCGCGGATGACAACCAGTCCTGTGACCGTAAACGCGGCCAGCATGCAGGTCCAAAAACCGAGGCGGTCATAGGGCACGAAGAGAGTGGCCTTTTGGCCGGGAAACGTAAGCCCCGATCCGCTGGGCAAAGAGGCTCGAACCGCGACTGCGAGCAGAATTCCTGCGGCCCAGACGATTGCGATTCTGAACCCAAGCTGAATTGTCAGCGCCATGGTGTTTTCCTTCGGCCGCCGGAAACGCCGGCAAGCGCTCCATTGCCATCGTTCAACTTTAACTCGACTTTCACCGTTCAACTTTACCTGCAACCCACGCAACGATACAATCGGGGAGTAGGCCGAAGTAGCTCAGTTGGTAGAGCAGCTGATTCGTAATCAGCAGGTCGTCGGTTCGACTCCGATCTTCGGCTCCACCCTCAAAATAAAATTGATTATGTCTCATAGCGGGTCAGGGATCTCCTGTGCCGAGATGCAGCCGCGGAACGAATCAGAACAACTCGATGGCCGGCCTGCTGTGGTCGCCTTCGGACCCGCCGCCGGATACAGCCAGGTGGGTCTGGGTCTGGCTCGCCATTCGGTAGCGCCCAAGATGTGATTCCAGAATGGACTTGAAGGTGGTCTCGAGCTGGCCATCCCAACTGTGGTCGGCTGCCTTGCCACCGAGCCATAAGACGTGATCGCGCATTTCCACCAGCGCTTCCTGCACATGTTCCATTCGCTGCCGCATTACATCCTGAAATTGAATGTGGCCCAGCGCATCTGAAAGACGGTTGATGCTTTCTTCGTAGTTGGCATCCACTTCGGTGATCACTTCCAGAAGCAGTGTGCCATTCTTCGCGAACTCCTTTTGCATATCGCCCAGTTCTGTCATGAGGTGACTCATTTGGTCGGACGACTCGTGCTCAGCCAGCGATGTCTGCGCCGCAACCAGTTCCCGGTTCACTTTGTCGCAGGTTGCGTTGATTTTGGCGCCGATATCCCCGGCTGCCTTGGTGGACAAGACGGCCAGCTTTCTTACTTCAAATGCCACCACTGAAAAACCGCGCCCGGCAGTCCCGGCTCGCGCCGCTTCAATTTCAGCATTCAGGGCCAGCAGACTGGTCTGCTGGGCGATTGAGGTAATTACTTTGATGAGCGGCGTCAGCGCGCATACTTCGCTCGCCAGCCCGCTGATGCGCTCGAAGTTGTTTCTGAACTCCTGCACCTCCACCCGCAACTGTTGTGCGATTTCAAAGATGATTTGCTTGTTATTTTCAACTCGAACGTGCGTGCTCTCGTTCAGATCCTTACCGCTCTTGATGGATTGTCCGATGCGCTCCCGTTGGCGGCTCGCGCTTGAATGGAGCAGGCTTATCTGCTCGATGGCCTGCGTGACCTCGCGTTCGGACTCCGAGAGCGAATCGCCAATCTGATCGTGCATCACATCGATGTACGGACGGGATTCATTGACCTCGGCCAAGATCGTGTCGCGTTGCTGAAGAATGCGCGAAATGTCGCCGAATTGCAGGTGTCCGAAAGCCCACATCTCGGAAACCGCGCGCCGCGCCTCCTTGAAGTCTTTCCATTTGTAAGCGAGGCCGGGAAGAAAGAAGAGGACGAACAACACCTCCGCAAACCGGAACCTGTAAGAAGCAAGATCGGGTCCCAGCCCATAGGACAGGACAACCCACCCCAGCACCAGAAGAGTGGAACGAACGGTTGCCTCCCGAAGCAGCCGGTTGCCTATGCGTCGGAGGCGGAGCCTGGGATGAACGCCAGCCTCATCGCCCTCGGCCTCAATGCGGGAGACAGGGATGCGAGAGACTGGGATGGAGGAAACGGAGACGCGAGAAACCGGCATGCGAGAAATCCCATTCAACGTTTGTGACTGCGCCGTTCCCATTTGCTCACGCTCCAGGCAAAACTTTTTTGATGACGGCGATCAGGTCGTTTCCCGAGACCGGTTTAACCAGCCAGCCGGTCGCTCCCTTGCGCTTGCCTTCATCGCGTTTTCCTGCCTCGCTCTCGGTGGTCAGGGTAAGAATGGGAACAAAGCGAAACGCCTGCATGGCGCGCACCTTACCGATCAGCTCAAACCCTCCCATGACCGGCATGTTGATGTCGGTGAGGATCAAATTGGGCTTGATTCCCGCATTGAGCTTGTCCAGCGCTGCCTGACCGTGGTTCGCGGTTTCAACATCGAACCCGGCCATGGCGAGGGTTGCTTTGAGGCTCATCAGCATGGTTGCCGAATCATCGACGACGAGAATGGTCTTTGCCATGGAACCTCCTCATGCCCTCAAGCGCAAGTCGTAATTCGGCCGCGCGCACTGTGCGGGGTTGCCTGGCCAGCCCCGATTCGCAGGCCCGCACCAGCACCCAGACAAGGCGACGGCATCGCGAGCCATTCGGTCTGGGGGGCACAACCTGTTCATCGTCTGTATTCGGCTGAGGGTTAACGGGAATCCTGGACGGCGTCGAACGATATTCACGTTGAACGAATCGAATTCCCGGCCACTCTGCTAGCACAGTTGTAACCGGATTTCTACGGGTGGGTTCGCGTTTCATCCATTTCCCGTCCGTTTTCCACAACCCTGTCTGCGCCCATCACTCGCCACGAATCAAGACATACACCCGTTATCCACTGATTTTTTTATTGCAGAGGTAGATGTAAGCAACTTATCCACGCATACTCTTGGAATAATCGCAGCAAGAGCGGTTCCTCCATGCTGTTCTGAGAGCAATGTCCAGAAACCGGGTTGGCAACATGAAGACAGGGACAAAGTTCAGGACACGAGTTCAACCCCGAGGCCGAGCCTTGCCGGGACCCCAGCGACGGATTACAAGTCAATGGGGTGGCTGGCGTAGTACCTGTGGGAGTGCTCAAGAGTGACCAGCTATAGCCGTCAGGACGTGTTGCGCATCTTGCAGATCAGTTCCCACCAGCTACAAGGCTGGGAGCGCGCAGAACTGATCCCTCAGCGGCAGACTTACTCATTCCAGGATCTTGGGCAGCTGCGGACTTTGCGTGCGCTGCGTGAGGAAGACGTGTCCGCAGCGTGCATCCGGCATTCCATTCTCGCCATGAAGGCTGTGGCGGGCATGGAGAATCCGTTGCTGGAGGCGTGCCTGGTGCGCACGGGTACGCGGCTTGCCTTCCGCCACCACGGCGCCATGGTTGACCCCATCCGCCGGCAGTTGCTCTTCGACTTTGAGCGGATGGACCGAATGGGCGGGATGTCGACCGGCGCAGGTCCGGCCCCGCTACGACGGATCGGGCCGGGCAGCCCGCGAGGCGTGCAGGACCGTTTTCTGGCCGCGGTGCAGGCCGAGGAAACCGGCGAGAAGAATCGCGCCATCGCTCTCTATGAAGAGATCATGGAGATCGATCCGGGGTATGCGCCGGCCTACATCAACCTGGGAACCATCAACTTTCATCTGCGCAAGTATGACCGCGCGGAGGAGCTCTATCGCCAGGCCACGGAGGCCGACCCCAGCTACGTACTGGCATTCTTCGATCTCGGCAATGTGCTGGACGAACTGCAGCGGCTGGATGAATCGATTGCAGCCTATCGCCGAGCCGTGGCACTGGCGCCCCGCTACGCTGACGCCCATTACAACTTGGCCCTGGCCTACGAGCGCAAGGCGCGGCACCGCTCGGCCCTGCGGCATTGGACTTCGTATCTTCGGCTGGACAATCGCGGTCCCTGGGCCGACCACGCCCGCGGTCAAATCCGCAAATTGCTCGGCCGCGAGAAGCTTTCCATCGCCTGGAGAGCGACCACCTATATTCCGCCACGCAAGGGAACGGCTGCGCTGAACCTGGTTTGATGCACTCCGAGGCCTGTTAGTTTTGGGTGTTCCGCAGTGACATCCTTTCGAGATCTGCCAATGACCAACAACGCAGAGGAAATCCTCCAGCGAGGTTCAGCACTCCTCGCTCCGTTGCTCATCAAGCACGGCTTCATCTTCAAAGCTCTTGAGGCTGGCGGCAGCAGCGGCGGCTATTTCGCCTCCGGTGAGTTTGTAAGGGATACTCGAAGGTTGGAGCTCCACTTCCGCCATAGTTTAGGTATGGTCACGTACCATCTGGCAGCTCGTTCGATGTCCCATCAGGATTACATGCGCTCAGCCCTCGGGAGGCAGTTTGCAAGCCACTATCCGGGATTTTCGCACGATCCGTTGGATGCCTTTCGCGACCTGAATATGGATCTGAAAGAGTATGGCAACGAATTTCTCGATGGATCGGATAGTGCCCTTCTCCGTCGATTTGAAGACGTGTTGACTCAAACCAAACCCCTATCGAGGCCGCCTGACTAGCTGCGCTCTGGCCCGCCTCCGGAGATTTGATACACTCCGAGGCCGGAGGCAATTTTCGCTTTGGCCCACGCATCCCATCCCCCTCTCACACAGCTTTCTGAAGACGAGAGCCTTTTCTACGCCACCGTGCGACAGTTTGCCGTAGAGACCATTGGCCCGCTGGTGCGGCAGATGGACGACCAGCAACAGTTTGCTCCTGGTCTTCTGACGCAGATCGCAGACCTGGGCCTGTTGGGCATTGAGGTTCCGGAGGATCTGGGCGGCGCGGGCGGCAGCTTCTTTGATTCCGTACTGGCCATCGAGGCTATCTCCACGGTCGATCCTGCTGTGGCCGTGCTGGTGGACGTGCACAATACGCTGGTGGTGAACGCGCTACGCCGCTGGGCAAGTGAGAAGCAGCAAAAGGAATGGCTCCCGAAGTTGGCTGCGGGTACCGTGGGGGCGTATGCGCTGAGCGAGGCTGGTTCGGGGTCGGATGCATTTGCATTGCAGACACGCGCGGAGAAGACCGCGGGCGGTTTTCGTTTGACTGGGCGTAAGCTCTGGATTTCGAATGCACGCGAAGCTGGGCTGTTCATCGTCTTCGCCACGCTCGATCCAGCGGCCGGCTATAAAGGCATCACGGCGTTTCTGGTCGAGAAAGGCACGCCGGGATTTGCGGTTGGGCGTAAGGAAGACAAGCTGGGCATCCGCGCCAGCAGCACCTGTGAATTGGTCTTCGACGGCTGCGAGATTCCGGAAGAGAATCTGCTCGGCGAACCCGGCAAAGGCTACAAGATCGCCATTGAGACGCTGAACGAGGGCCGTATCGGCATCGGTGCGCAGATGCTGGGCCTGGCCGAAGGCGCTTGGGGCCATGCAGCCCGCTATGCCAAGGAACGCCGCCAGTTCGGAAAGCCAATCGCGGACTTTCAGGCCGTGCAATTTACGCTGGCCGAGATGGCAATGGAGATCGAGGCAGCCAAGCTCATGGTCTACAACGCCGCGAGGTTGAAGGATGCCAGCAAGTCATATGTGCGCGAAGCCGCCATGGCCAAGCTCTTCGCCTCGCAGGTTGCCGAGCGCGTAGCCAGTCAGTGCGTCGAGGTCTTCGGCGGCAACGGCTTTGTCCGCGATTATCCGGCAGAGAAGTATTATCGCGACGCCAAGGTGGGGAAGATTTACGAGGGCACGTCGAACATGCAGCTGATGACGATTGCCAAGCAGGTGCTCTGAGGCCTCTGAACATTTCGACTAGCGAAAGAGGGAAAGACGACAGGCGGCGGAGTGAATCGCCGCGCCATTTTCATTAGCTGGCAGGGTCCTTCTGGCGTGTGGCCTTTACAGCCGACAGAATCCCAACCCCGACCATGACAACTGCTCCCGCGAAAATCCACTGCGGTGGCATACGCATCAAGTGCGCAGCGTAGGCTAGTCCGCCGATGAGAACTGCGAATCCCGCGGCATAAATTCCGAATGACATAGGCTCTCCTGGTTCAATCGATGGTCCGGTCGCGGACATGGTTGGCTCTCCATTGCAGAGGGCTCAATAATTTGCACGCTTGGATAGCTTCGCATTGAGCTGAGCGGTAGTCTGTGCCGTTTAGACCAATCCATCTATTGATCGAGCAGTGGGAATGTTCGGCAACAATAGATTTGTCCGCGATTATCCAGCGGAAAAGTATTATCGCGACGCCAAAGTGGGCGAGACATACGCAGGCACTTCGAATATGCAATTGATGATGATCGCCAGCAGGCGCTGTGAGCACAGTTACCAGAGTTCAGTAGCGCGCGACTGCCGCCTGGACCACCTGTCGAATATGCTCCGGCCCAGTGCGGCAGCATCCGCCGACGATCTGCGCACCGGCGTCGAACCACTTCGCGGCGTTTGCGCCAAAGTCTGCCGGCTCGCTGGAGCCGATCCAGCAACGAGCCTCGGCGTCCCATCCTTCGCCGGAGTTCGGATAGATAAGAATCGGCTTCCTTGTGCCGGATCGCAACTCCGCGATGAGCGGCTGCACCAAGCGTGACGGCACGCAGTTGATTCCGATGCCAACGATTTGCGGAATGCCGTCGAGAAATACTGCACACTCCCGAACCGGCTCGCCGTGAGCTACTGTCTTTTCGTCGCGGCACGTGAAGCTGAGCCAGGCCTGAAGATCGGGCCAGTGTTCGAGTGCTTCGCAGACTGCCTTAGCCTCATCGAACGAGGGGAAAGTCTCAAACGCAAGCAGGTCGGGGGCATGCGCTTCAGAAGCCTCCGCCAGCACGGCGATGCGCTCGCGATGAAACCGGACCAGCTCGGCGTGGGAGCAATCGTAGTTGCCGTGATACTCTGCACCATTGTGCATCACGGCGCCGAAAGGGCCAAGCGAGCCGGCGACAAGAACTCTTCGTGAACTGAACTCCGCCGTGACGGAACGTGCCACCGCGACGGCGCGAAGTAGCGCCGCATCGGCCCGATCCGGCAGAAGGCCAAACTCGGCATAGCCCTTGCGCGAGACCTGATAGCTGCAGGTAGCGATGCACTCCGAACCGGCTTCGATATAAGCACGATGAACGGCGGCCACGCGCTCCGGCTCGTCTTCAAGCACGTGCGCCGACCATAGCGGGCCATTGATGTTGGCGCCGCGTCGCTCCAATTCCGAGGCTAGGCCGCCATCGAGCACACGGATGCCGTGCAGGATCGAAGTCCGATCTTCCACTTTCTTCGTCATTAGGGGTTGTACTTCCCGGACAAGCGCATTAGAGCTTCTGCGTTCGCTGCACGGCGCGGACGCCGGGGACGCGACGCAAGGCGAGAACCATGCGGTTCAAGTGGTGTACGTCTTCGGCTTCCACCACGAACTCGACGATGGCCTCGCCGTTCTCTGCATTGTGGATTTCGACGCCGCGGATGTTGGTGTTGTCCTCGGAGATGATGGCGGTCATCTCTTTCAACATGCCAGTGCGATCATCGCAGAAAACGGTGATCTTGACCGGATAGCGCTGCGGCCGTCCGGTGATCTGGTCGCCCACGCGGCCCCACTCGACGGCGATGCGGCGGTCGCTCTCGTAAAGAAGGTTCTGCACGTTGGGACAACTGCGGGCATGCACGGCCACGCCCTTGCCGCGAGTGACGTAACCGATAATCTCTTCGCCTCGAATGGGATTGCAACATCGCGCGCGATAGACGAGAAGATCGTTCTGTCCCTCCACCTGCAGCGAGTCCGAACCTGTCAGGTGCAGCTTGCGCACCGCCTCGGACATGGTAGCATCCACATTGCCGCCGGGCTTGGTCTCAGGAGTGCCCTCGGCATCACCTTGAGCGGCGAAGCCTGGCGCCAGTTTGTTGAGCACCTGGTGAGCGGAATGCTTGCCTTGTCCCAATGCGGCCAGCAGATCGGCGGCCGTGGCCACGCCATACTCGTTGGCGATGCGGCTCAGATCCTGGTCGGCAATCTGGCTCATTGGGACTTTGAATTTCCTCGCCTCGCGCTCCAGCAGCTTGCGTCCAATCTCCACCGCCCGAATGCGCTGGTCTTCATTGAGCCAGTGCTTGATCTTGTTGCGGGCACGCGGACTCTTGACGAAGGTGAGCCAATCGCGGCTCGGCTTGTGATCTTTCTGGGTAACGATTTCTACAATGTCGCCCGTGCGCAGCTTGGTGCGCAGCGGCACCATGCGGCCATTCACTTTGGCGCCTACGCAGGTGTGACCGACCTCGGTGTGAATGGTGTAGGCAAAGTCCACCGGAGTGGCGTCAGCCGGAACCACAACTACTTTTCCCTTGGGCGTGAAGGTGTAGACCTCGTCGGGATACAGGTCCATCTTGAGGCTGGAGAGGAACTCGTTGGGGTCGGTCATCTCCTTCTGCCACTCAACGAGCTGGCGGATCCAGTTCAGCCTCTCCTCGTCGCGGGAGGTCACCACGCTGTCGCCTGCCTTGTATTTCCAGTGCGCGGCAATTCCTTCTTCCGCGATGCGGTGCATCTCCTCAGTGCGAATCTGCACCTCAAACTGGTGGCCACCCTCGCCGATGACCGTGGTATGCAGCGACTGGTAGCGGTTGGCGCGGGGTATGGCGATGAAGTCCTTGATGCGCCCCGGCACCGGACGCCACAGCGTGTGAATAAGCCCAAAGACGGCGTAACAGGCAGCCACGTCCTGAGTGATGACGCGGACTGCGAGCAGATCGTAGACCTGGTCGAATGAGACCTTGGAACGCTCAATTTTTTGGTAAATGGAATAGAGGCGCTTGATGCGCCACTCCACGCGAGCTTCAATGTTGTTTTCGCGCAACTGCTCGACGAGGGTATCTTCGACACCGCGGAGGAACTGCTCGCCCTCCACGCGCCGCGCTTCAACGGCCGCCGAAACCTGCTCATAGCTCACGGGATCGGTGTACCGGAAGGCCAGGTCTTCAAGCTCGCCGCGCACCTTGCCCATGCCCAAGCGATGCGCCAGCGGAGCGTAGATGTCCTGAGTCTCGCGGGCGATGGCCTCCTGGCGATCCGGCTTCAAATGCTCCAACGTCCGCATGTTGTGCAGCCGGTCAGCCAGCTTGATCAGCACCACGCGCACGTCTGAAACCATAGCAAGCAGCATCTTGCGCACATTTTCAGCCTGGCGATCTTCGCGATTGGCAAACTGAATCTTATCGATCTTGGTGACACCTTCGACGATGTGGGCCACCTGATCGCCAAATTCTTCCCCAATTTCTTCATTTGTCGCGGGTGTGTCTTCGACCGAGTCGTGCAGCAAGCCCGCCGCGATGGCCGTTGCGTCCATCTTCATCTCCGCCAGCACCTCGGCTACCTCGAGCGGGTGAATGATGTACGGCTCGCCGGAGGCCCGCATCTGCCCCTCATGGTGCTTGACGCAGAACTGCCAGGCCTTGCGAATGAGGGCCACGTCTTCACTGGGACGATTGGCCTGGACGTGCTGAAGAAGCGCTTCAAAGCGCTGATCGATAGAGTGCTGGTCGGCGGGTTGGGGGTCAGAAGTGCGCGCGGCAGCCGTCAACTCCCCGTTGGGAGACGGGGAAGCGGGGGAAACTTCTGCCGGAATGGCCTGCCGGACAGTCGCCATGCTTCATTATAGGCCGCAAGTGTTCGGCTCGCATGAAGAGCCGTTTTATTGTGAACACAAGCGCGCCTTGGGGCTCGAAACAGTTAGGTAGTTTCTGACTTAGCTAGCGGCTTAGTGACTGAAGTTCATTTCGTAAGTCGAATTGCTCGATATTTCTTAACTGTTGACGTGAAAATAGTAACCAACTAACAGTAGTTATGAAACAAACCATATCCAGGAACCTAAGATATGAAGCTTTATGTTGAATCAAACCTTGGTTTATAAGATTGAACTTCGCGAACCCGGAAAATATAACCGATCGCGCGGTCTGAGGTTACCAGGCTTAGGTATTGATAAATATAGAGCTTACGGTTATGGATAGCGGCTTTTCCTTTGTCGGTTTGCCGGTGTTTTAACGCTCCATCGAGTGTGCTAGCCGTCACATCGCAAGCACTCTAGAGAAGGAGTAGAGTCCCATTCGGACTAGAGGTCCAGAACCGAGGAACTTATGTTGAAACACCTCTTAGTTACAGCCATGACCGTATTAGTTGCGGCGGGCATGTGCTATGCAGATCAATCTACCACCAAGGTCACCATTCCGGTCGATAAGACCCAGGCCTCCAACGGCAAGCAGATGTATGTCAACTATTGCGCGCCATGTCATGGTGTGGACGGCCGGGGCCGGGGCCCTGTTGCTTCCGCTCTCAGGACGCCTCCGCCCGACTTGACCTTGATGACCAAATCCAACCATGGGAAATTCCCTGACACTCACATCGTTACAGTACTGCAGGATGGCTCAGATACGCCTTCGCACGGTACGGTCGAGATGCCCGTATGGGGTCCGATCCTTGGTAAGATGAACCTGTCTAACCCCCAGGATAGACTGCTCAGAGTCAGTAATTTGAGCCACTACCTGGAATCGATTCAGGCAAAGTAGGGACCGGCTGCCCTTCGCTCCCGGTCAAAGGGAGCATGGGATGAAACCTCGGAACCCACGACCTGAAAAAGTCCAAGAGGCGCCCAGGGCTCACCAGCCCCGGGCGCCTTTTGAGCGAAATCGCCAGAGCTCGCCCCCGGCCAAGAGTCCGGAAGGCCGCGAACCCAAACGGAAGGTGTTGCCCGAACCTTCCGGCCCTGACCGGACCCGCCCCGACCGAACTGGACCGAAAAACACTGCCCGCAGTCAGGAAAACAGTCTAGGGGCCCTGATCAATCGCCGTGCCGCTGACCGGCTCCGCAATGGCTATCTGTGGGTCTACGCCTCGGACATTGAGTCGATCGAGCTTCCGGAAACGGGTTCGGATAACCCACCCACGCTTCTGCCGGTGGCCGACTCGCGCGGCCTGTTGCTGGGCACGGCTCTCTATAGCCCGTCTTCACAGATTGCGCTGCGAATGATCTCCCGTGAGGCGATCGAGGAGGCTGGCTGGCTGGAACTGCTGGCTACCCGCCTGCGCGCATCGATTACCCGGCGGCTACCTCGGCTGAAGGCCAAAGATTCGAAGACCGACTCTTGCCGTCTCTGCTTCAGCGAGGCCGACGACATCCCCGGCCTGATTATCGACAAGTACGGGCCGCTGATTATCGTGCAGAGGTTGGCCAGGGGGCTGTACACACCCGGCGTGGTTGAGGTTTGCGTACGTGTCCTGCGCGAGCTTCTGAAGCCAACGGCGATTCTGGAGCGACCCGATCCGAGAATCCGCGAGCTTGAAGGCCTGCCCGCACCCGATCCAGCTCCGCTCTGGGCAGCAGACCCTGCCGCCCCCCTCACCAGCGCGCAGTTTCGCCTCAACGGACTGGTGTTCCATTTTGACGCGAACTCCGGCCAGAAGACCGGCGCGTTCCTGGACCAGTCTGCCAACTACACCGCCGCCCAGCAATATGCCTGGCTGTTGACGCCGGCTGGCCGCGCACTCGATGTCTGTACCTATCAGGGCGGGTTCGCACTGCACCTGGCGCGGGTCTGCAAGCGCGTGACGGGCATTGACAGCTCAAGAGCGTCTCTTGAAGTTGCCGAGCGCAATCTTGAAGCCAATCGCGATCAAATTGGGGCCGAAGTCGATTGGGTGGAAGGCGACGCTTTTCAAGTTCTGCGCGACTGGTCCGACGCCGGGGAGAAGTTCGACAGCATCGTTCTCGATCCACCTGCCTTCGCAAAAACTCAGCGGGCGGTTGAGGGTGCTCTGCGCGGTTACAAGGAGTTGAACCTGCGCGCCCTGAAGATGCTGCGCCCAGGCGGCCTGCTGGTTACCTGCTCCTGCTCACATCATGTGAGCCTGGCTGATCTCGAGGCCACTGTCGCTTCTGCAGCCGCAGATTCCGGCCGACGCGTTCGTCTACTCGCGCGGAAAGGCGCAGCGCCCGACCATCCGGTGGTGCTCAACTTGCCGGAAACTGAATACCTGAAGTGCCTGGTGCTGGAGGTGGACTAGACTCCGGCTAAGCAAACGAGGCGGGGTTATCCACAAAAACTGGCTTTCCAAGCTCAAGTCGCCTCGTCTAAATCCCGCGTAGAATCCTCCCCATTCCCAGGAAACTGAATAGGAGCCTCATGATCTCAAGGAAACCGACCTTGCTGGCGATGAACTGCCTGCTGATTGCCGCCCTTCAAAGCCCCGTAGCCCACGCCAGCCCGCTGCGCGGAGATCAGGCTGGGGTGCAGGAGCCAGTGACACCGCAGATTTTTGCCCCCGGAGTGGTCTCGGGGCCGGCCAACGATGGCTCGCCGACGTTTTCGCCAGACGGCAACACCATCTTTTTTACCCGCAGCAACGGTAGCTGGGGCGCCATTCTTGAGTCACACAAGGTGAATGGCAACTGGTCAAAACCGGTCCTTGCTCCCTTCTCCGGCCAGTGGTATGACGCGTCCATGGGAATGTCTCCCGATGGGTCGTATATTGTGTTCACCTCCAAGCGCCCGGTCACTGCACCTGCACCCGGCGCTGATCTCAAAGACATCCACAAAGTGGCCAATCTTTGGCGCGTCGATCGAGTCGGTTCTGGCTGGAGCAAACCGGAACGGCTGCCGGATACGGTCAACATTGGCCACTCGATTTGGAAACCGAGCGTTGCCGCGAACGGCGATCTGTACTTCGTCTCTATCGACGAAAAGGGCGCCAAGCGCCTGTACTTCTCTCAATACAAAGACGGGGCATACCAGCAGGCGCAACCCCTGCCGTTCAGCGACGGCACGACCCTGGACGTCGATCCGGAAATTGCACCTGACGAATCGTTCCTGGTGTTTGTAAGCGCGGGACGCTTGCCCGGCAACACACTCGATCATCTCTTTATTGTTGCCAAGCAGGGAGATGGATGGGGACCAGTGGTGCCGATTCGCTACGCTGGCGATGACAAGCCTGCCTTCAGCACTGATGATGAACCGCACCTGAGCCCGGATCGCCACACTATCTACTTCAGCAGCGATAGGGCATTTCATTTTGACTTTCCCCGCACACCCGAACAAGCGCAGGAGGATTTCAAACGACTGGACAGTTGGGGCTGGTTCGGCGGATATTCCAATGTTTGGTCCATCCCTTTGGAACCCTATTTGAATGCTGCGAAGAACGCGGCAAAGGGTTCGTCTTAAGTCTTTGCGCCAGAGGTCTGCTTCAATTCCCCAATACAAACCGATTCCCCGGAACCATTCGCTTGTCGACTGCGTAGACTAGAGTGGCGCGGTCCAGCGTGGATTAGTTTCGCGCCGGTGATTGCAAGAGGAGAATCGCATGCGTTCGATCGTCAGCGTTGCCGCCTTGTCTACGTTGCTTTGCCTCGTCGCACCGGCAGGTTTTGCCGGCGCGCCGCCCACATCAAGAAACGCTCCCGGCACGATCGTGATTGTGTTCAAGGACGGCCACAAGCAGAGCTTCAACCTCTCCGATATTGAACGGGTAGAGTTTCCCAACGTGACGGAAGTAGCCAACTCCGCGGGCTCTGCGAATTCACCGTCCCGAGGCCGTTACCTGGGCAAATGGGAATGTGGAGACGGTGAAGGAAACAATTTCTACATCACGCTCCTGGAGAACGGAGAAGCGAAGCGGTCGATTGGCGACGTGCACGGCCACTGGGTCTACATGAACGGCGAAGCTCTCGTTACCTGGAAAGATGGTGCACAGGATGCGATCCGCAAGGTCGGCTCCAAGTTTCAAAAGTCCGCCTACTCAGCGGGCAAATCATTTACCGACATTCCCGACAACGTCACCGACGCTCACAACACCACTCCACATCCCATCTAGGATCTGAAGAAAAACTCAAGCGCGCCGAGGCCAACGCAGCCAGGAGTGCTTTACAGGCACAAAAGGCGGCGCGTTGGGCGGCGTCTTCTCGCCGGATTCACCCGCACGCAGCTGAGCCAGAGCATCCTTCACCTGAGCCCGCAGCGACTCCGCCTCAAACGTGCAGGAGCGCAAATAGGCTGAGACGGTGAGCCCGGCATCCGCAGCGCGCTTGCGCAGTTGCGCACACTCTTCGTGGCTCATCCTGATGGTGATGCTGGACGACTTGAGGTTCCGATCAAGCGCCGAATGCTGAACCTGAAGAGCCTCTGGAGTAACCACTGATCCTTTGGGCTCAGCATGCGGTGGAGTTGCGATTCCCTGATCCCGTTTCACCGCCGATGGAAATACCCCAGCAATATTGATCGGCTTCTGATTGGTAGATTGAGTCAGCGAATCTTCGCACGGTTCCAGCGGGTGGTAGCGCGCATGGGTGCGCAGAGCGCGTTCGTAGCTGAGTGTGGCAAAATCGTCTTCGAGGTCGTCATCGTCCCGCAAAGGTTTGCGATCCGCAGAGGATGAGGCGGGCGCGGCAAACGCAGCCAGCAGTCCCGCGAAAGTGGACGCGACCGCGTCGGGCGAGCGTTGTAGTTCTTGCTGCATGACCTGAAGCATATCGCAAGGACAGGGCTCGCATGTGAGAGACTTTGCACCCTACTGCCGGACTTTGTTCCCGATCAGGAGGTACTTTGGGTGTTTCCCAGATTGGGCAACAGGACCCGCAGAAAGAACTGAGCGTTCAATCGCAGAAGGCCACGAGTGACTCCGGAGCGGGTTAGCATACGGCCCGTTTCTATTTGTGGCCGGATGGCTGGCCGGTTTCAGTCCACAGGAACGTGAGCTGGTCGGCGTCGTCCTGGACTTGCTGGTCCACGCTGACTCCGGATGAATGGCCGCCCGCCAGGCTATAGTGCAACAAGATAGGCCTGCCGCTGGACGAAGCCGACTGCAACAGGGCAGTCATCTTGCGCGCATGCAGCGGATCCACGCGCTGATCGCTGTCTCCGGTGAAGAACATCACCGCGGGATAGGCCGTGCCGGGTTTCACGTTCTGGTAGGGCGAGTACTTCAGCAGGTAGGGAAACTGCTTCTCATTCTCCGACGAACCGTACTCGGTGACCCAGTAGCGCCCCACCAGAAAATTCTGATAGCGCAACATGTCCAGCAGAGGATAGCCACACCAGACTGCCGAGAACAGCTCAGGGTGCTGAGTGATGGAGGCGCCCATCAGAAGTCCTCCATTCGACCTGCCGGAAATGGCGAAGTGCGGCGGCGAAGTGTACTTTTTGTCGATGAGATACTCCGCCGCCGCAAACCAGTCGTCGAAGACGTTTTGCTTCTTCTCGAACATTCCCTGTTCATGCCAGGTTTCGCCGTACTCACCACCGCCGCGCAGGTTGGGCAACGCGAACCAGCCACCCTGTTCGAGCCACCACGCGATTTCCGCGCTCCAATAAGGAGTGTTGCTCACATCGAATCCGCCGTATCCGGTCATCAACAGGCGCTCAGCACCATCCTGCTTTAGACCTTTCTTGCCGGCGATGAACATCGGCACCTGCGTGCCATCCTTCGATTTGAAGAACACCTGCTTCAGCTCATACTGGCTTGAATCGAAGGGAATCTTCGGCTGAAAAAACACTTCGTGCTTGCCGGTTGTGGTATCCAGACGGTAGATGGTGGGCGGCAAGATGAACGACTGAAAGCTGAAGTATCCATAGCGATCCGTCGTCCGCCCGTAGACACTCGAACCCGAGCCGATTCCGTCGTGGTCGATCTCGCCGGCTGGCTTTCCATCGAGCGTGTAGACAGTGGTCTCGGTCTTCACATCCTTCAATCGGTTCACATAGAGCTTTCCGCCCACAATGGACCAGTCGGAGATCACATCCGGACCCTCGGGCACAACTGTCTTCCACACATCGGGCATGATTCCGGGGTCGGCTTTCAGAATTCTTCCCTTGGGCGATTTGTAGTCGGTCTTCACATACCAGACGCCCTTGGCGTAGACCGTTTCAAATCGCGAGTCAAGGCCCCACACCAGCACGTCAAAGGGGGAGTCCGGCTTGGTCAGGTCGCGGTAGACAATATCCACTCGCTTGGCGGGTACGCCGCGATCGATCTCGATGACCAGATAGCGGCCGTCATCGGTCACCACGCCTGAAAAGAGATCGGCGCCCGCTAGTTCTTCACCGCGAAACTCGCGGCCAAAGATGAGCTTGTCCCTGGAATTGCGAGTCCCCAGCACGTGCTGGTACAGCAACGTTCCTTGTTTGTTATTGCGTGCGTAGTAGAAGCTGGCCCCGTCTGGCGCAAAGTTGATGCCGAAATAGCGCGCCTCGGGCAGCTCGTCTTCCAGAGTCTTGCCCGTCTTGACATTGAAGACGCGGATGCTGCTCTCATCCGCTCCACCGGACTTCATCGCATATGCTATCAACGTCCCGTCCCGGGAAACGTCCTGCATTGAGACAGAGCTGTTCGGGTCGCGGCTGAGCGTGGCGGGGTCGATCAGGCGCTGATCTTTGCCCGTCCAGCCGTGGCGCACATAAATGGAGAACTGCTGCTCGCCGGCCAGCCGCTTCTCGAAAAAATAACTGCCCGCGCGTTCCGTGGGAGCGCCGGTCACCGAAACGTTTTCCAGCGCATCAAGATCGTCCACCGCGTCGGGCCGTATGCGCACCTGCTTCATGTAACGCGCCGTGTAGGCATTCTGGGCATCAATAAACGCGCGCGTTTCGGTGCTCTTGGCGTCTTCAAGCCATCGATAGCTGTCGACAATCTTTGTCCCCGAGTAGTCGTCGGAGACGGGTATGGCTTCGGCAGCAGGTGGAGGTGGCAGGGTGATTCCGTCACGCCCATGAATGGTCTGGGCAGCCACACCTGCCCCAAGCAACAACATAAATCCAATACCGGAACAAAGCTGCATGCAATGCGACATGGGGACAGAATACTCGGGAACACAGCGATTGCGCACCGGTTCTTTCGGTGCATCGCTCGGACCCCAGAAGTTGAGGGATGCCGAGGGGTGCCATCCCGGTAAAATCAAGTGCAGTGTCAGGTTCACCCTCAACTCAGCCATCTCCACTCCCACGTTCGCCTTGGGCACGCGCGCTGAGGATGCTGCGCCCTGGACACGCACACACGGCATTTACTGCGACTGTCCTGCTGATGGTCTCAACCTTCCTGTCGCGGATTATCGGGCTGGTTCGGGTGAAGTACATCGTCTGGCTCTTCGGCAGCGGCATTGCCGCGGACGCGCTCAACGGCGCCTTTGTGCTCCCGGACATGATCTCTTACTTCCTGGTGGGCGGCGCAGCGTCCATCACATTTGTCACCATCCTCACCCGCTATCGCGAAACAGGGCGTGACGCGGAGGGGGAGCGGTCTCTGTCCGTCATCATCACCACCATGTGCCTGGTGTTGGGCGCAGCCATCGTCATCGCCGAGATTCTGGCTCCGTATTACATTCACTGGTGGTTCAACGGCTTTGACGCCAAGAAGGCTGCGCTTTGTGTGACGCTCACGCGCATTCTGCTGCCGGCGCAGTTGTGTTTCTTTGCAGGTGGTGTTTTTGGCGCGGTGCTAATGGTGCGCAAGCAGTTCAGCGTGCAGGCTGTCGCTCCGCTTATTTATGGGTTCGGCACCATCGTGGGCGGCGTGCTGTTGGAGTGGAAGATCGGCGTCCCGGCGCTGGCCATCGGCACGGTGGGAGGAGCTTTCTTCGGTCCATTCCTTTTGAATTACTATTTTGCCCGGCGGGCTGGCACGCATTTCCAGCCCATTCTCGACTGGCACGACGAGGGGTTTCGTGAATGGGTGCGCTTGTCTCTGCCGCTTATTATCGGCGTCTCGCTGGTCACCGCCGATAGCTGGATCATTGCCCACTTCGCTTCGGCCACCAGCGGCGCGGTATCGCTGATGAGCTATGCCAAGCAGCTCTTCACGGCGCCCATGTCTGTGCTGGCGCAGGCCGCAGGTGCGGCATCCATGCCCTTCTTCGCCAGCCTTTGGAGCAAGGAACTCCGCTACGATTTTGCCATTCAAGTGGCGGACTCTGTATCGCGCGTGGCAGCACTGGGGCTGCTGGCGGCTTCGGGCGCGGTTGCCATAGCCGCTCCGCTGGTGGAGTTGTTGTTTCTCGGAGGCCGGTTCTCATCCACCGACTCGCGGGAGTGCGCCGCGTATTTCGCGGTCTTCTCCATTTCCATATTTCTGTGGTCGGCGCAATCCATTTATGCGCGCGCGTTCTATGCGGCGGGAAACACACTAGTCCCCATGGTGGCGGGAACTGTGATCACCTTGGTTTCGTGGCCCATTTATGGCGCCTTTTACCACTGGCACGGGGCTATGGGGTTGGCCATCGCTTCCGACCTGGGGATTACGGTTCAAACCGTGACCATCGCCGTGTTGCTCCACCAGCGGCGCATGGTTTCGCTGGCCAGCCTGGACTATGCCGAGCTTGGCCGCTGCCTGCTGGCCGCGGTGACGAGCGGCGCTGGAGTCTGGGTGGTTGTTTGGGGACTCGGTTCCCTGTTTGGCCGTTTGCCGGGTGCGAACCTGCCGACACACATTCGCTGGGCCGACGCAGCCGCGCTGTTGGCCGGGATGGCGGTTTGGGTGGCAATTGCCAAATGGACGCTAGAAAGGGCCGGATCGGCTCTGCCCAGGGTTGCGATGAAGCGGCTTGGGTTCAGATAGAGCCTATGGCCGAAGCCGCACTCTTGGCGGAATCCACAACGGCGGTTGGCTCATCATGTCATTATTTGCCCGCGAGAAGACACAAAAGCCCCTGCGATTGCGGGGCTTTGTGCTGGCGCGTGCCGCGAGTTCTTGAGATTAAGCCTTGGCTGCCTCGACCGGGGCCGGCGTCGGTACGGCCGTTGGCTTCGCGTCCGGCTTGCGAATGTCGATGCCGCCCTTGAAGAAGGCGCCATCTTCAATGCTGATGCGGGCTGCAGCCACATCGCCGCTGAGCGAACCCTCGGCACGGATGTCCACCCTGTCGGTCGCGGTGACGTTGCCGCGAACCTTGCCCAGCACCACGATTTCGCGGGCAGTGATGTTGGCTGCCACCTGGCCATTGCGGCCCACGGTAACGCGGTTTCCGGCGAGGTTGATACTGCCTTCCACCTTGCCGTCGACAAACAACGACTCGGAACCGGTGATTTCACCCTTGATGTAAAGGCCTTTGCCGATGGTGGCTTGCTCACCAGCGGAAGCTGGCGCGGAACGAACGGGCTCTGGTGCAGGCGCTGCGTTTGACATGGGGCGAATCGGCTCCGGTGTGGGGGTTGGGGTGGGGGTTACTGTTGGCGTCTGGGCGGGTTTCCACATTGCGCTCAATGCAATTTCCTTTTCTGTCCCAGCGGGGACGGGGGCTGCCAAGGCAGGGGCCACTGCCGCGGGCCCGAAATCTTAGGTTGCGGATCGCCGGACTGCTAGCCTGCGGCGATCCCTTCGGCGGCCATCGATACTGTGCTGTTCCTTGCCGGTCCGCCAAAAAGCTGTTCACCCGCTATTCTAAGACCGCGCACCGCAAATCGGCCAGTTCCGGTTTTCACAACTGGCGCCGGTTGCCTACTGTGACAACAGTTTCAGCGCCATCGGGCGTGGTGGCGCGCTTGCCGCCTTGGAGCCGAAGTTGGGACCGAAGGACAACTCAGACTTGAGATGGTAGCGTTTATGGGCATGAGCAATTTGGATAGGAGCTGCTTTCTCAACGTGGATCTCGAGATATTCTCGAAGTCAGATTTGGAGCCACTTGTTGCCGCGCTCGGTAATAAAGTCATGGTGCATTACCTGGGAAGGGAATTCCGCAAGAACAAAGCGTATCTTTGTTTGGCTGGGTTGCAACCCAAGACACCCGAACAGGGGATCCTTCGATATTGCAAGCTGATTCAAAAGCTTTCGCCACAGGAACGGGCAATCTGGGATGCCGCCAAATCGCGCAGCTTCGACATTGGCATTGAAGCCCCGAAACGAGAAACCTATTACTGGTCCGCGGTCAACTCCGAAGCAATTCGTGCCGCCGCCGAAGTCGGTGCGCAAATCGCAATTACTGTCTATGGGCCAATGAAAGTCGCTCGGAAGCCTAAGAAGAAGCAACTCGCAAGTACTCTTAAGTAGCCGAGTATCGGTTGTACCCGCTGATGTCCTACTCTTGACCTATGACAGATCGTGAACTGGTGGCGCGGATTGCCCGCTCCCCTGGTCAAAAAGCCGGATACAAGCAACTGGTCCGCGAACTCTCGCTTGGCGGCGGCATGCAGCGTCGTCTGCTGCTGGAGCAACTAGCGCGCCTCACCGCGCGTGGCGAGCTGGCCAAGCTGGATCGCGAACACTGGAGCATTCCCAAGAAGCTTTCCAACGTGGGCGGCACGCGCGAGAACCTTTCCGCCGGGCGGCTCGATCTCCATCGCGACGGCTATGGCTTCGTCCGGCCCAATACGCGCCAGGCTTCAGGGCAGGAAGACATATTCATTCCTCCGAATGAGATCAATGGCGCCATGCAGGGTGACCAGGTGCTTGTGGAAGTGGAACCGCCCAAGGCCGATGGCCGGCGCATGGGCCGCATTGTCCGCGTGCTGGAGCGCCACAATGCCACGGTGGTGGGCATCTTTCATTACGCTCGCTCAGACCGTCAGCAAGGGCATACCGTCGTTCCTTTCGACGAGCGCATGACGCAGCACATCCTGATTCCAGAAGGCCAGGAGTTGCCCGCAGCCGGCGAAGCCGCCACACCGCACCGCGTCCTCGGCAGCGAGGCGACGCCAAGCGAAGTGCACGACAATTTGGAAGGTCTGGTGGTGGATGTGGAGATCACCAGTTGGCCCACTCCCACACGGCCTCCCATTGGCCGCGTGATTGAAATCCTCGGCGACCCTGATGACTTCGGCGTGGACGTCGAAATGATGATCCGCAAGCACCAGTTGCCGCGGGTCTTTCCAGATAAGGTGCTGGCCGAGGCACGTAGCGTAGCGCACCTTGATCTAGAAGAAGTCGCCAGCCGCCGCGATTTCCGTTCGCTGCCCATCGTCACCATCGACGGCGAAACCGCCAAGGATTTTGACGATGCCGTGCTGGCAACTGAACGCTCCGGTGGCGGCTACGAGCTGCAAGTGCACATCGCCGACGTATCCGAATACGTGCGTGCGGGAACCGACCTCGACTTGGAAGCGCGCCTGCGCGGAACCAGCGTTTACTTCCCTGACCGCGCCATCCCCATGCTGCCGCAGGAGCTCTCCACCGACATCTGCAGCCTGCGCCCCGGTGAAGACCGCCTGGTCCTGAGCTGCATCATGCAACTCGATGCTGACGGCCGCATTGAGAGCTACGAAATCGTCGAAGGTGTCATTCGCTCCGCCGCGCGCATGACGTATACCGACGTACACGCGATTTTGGAAGGCGATGTAGAGACGCGCGCCCGCTATGCGACGCTGGTCCCCAACTTTGAACGCATGCGCCATCTGGCCGGGCTGATGAACAAGCGTCGAGAGGAGCGCGGCAGCATCGACTTCGATCTCCCCGAGCCAGTGATTGAGTTTGACGAGCATGGCCAGATGCGCGGGGTGACCAAGTCTGAACGCACGTGGGCCAACCGCTTGATCGAAGAGTTCATGCTCGCTGCCAACGAGTGCGTGGCCACTTGGCTTGAAGACCTCGGCGTGCCATCCATCTATCGTATTCATGAAAAACCCGAAGCGCGCCGCGTGGTGCAATTCGAGGAGTTGGCCGCCTCATTCGGCTACTCGCTTGGTCTCGGAGCGCTGCCCGTCAAGCGCATCCAGACCCGCGGCGACCGTCGCGATGCACAGCGGAGCGGACGCAATCCGCGCACGTACGAGGTTCCTGAAGATATTCCAGTCACGCCGCGCATGTATCAGAAACTGGCGGCGCGCATTGAAGGCAAACCCGAGGAGCGCATTCTGAGCTACCTGATGCTGCGTTCTCTGCGGCAGGCGCGCTACTCCGAGATCAACGAGGGCCATTTTGCGCTGGCCGCGCCGACTTACACGCACTTCACCTCGCCCATCCGGCGCTACCCGGATCTAATTGTTCATCGCATTACCAAGGCACTGCTCAGGGAAGACGTGCGCGGCGAGGGCGAGATCGCGCATGGCCGCCAAAGTTCCCCCTGGACGCACCCACATGAAGGACTAGCCGGAGTGCGTGTGACGCAGCCACTCACGTCGGGGACGGTCTTTGCCGGTGAGCCTCCGATTCCCGAGGCCGAGCTAGCGCAAATTGCCGAGGAGACCAGCCAGACCGAGCGTCGCGCGGCCGAAGCCGAGCGCGAACTGATCGAGTGGAAGAAAGTCCGCTTCATGCAGGACCGTGTGGGCGAGGAGTTTGCCGCGCTGGTTCTGAATCCGGCGAAGTTCGGCCTGTTCGTGGAACTGACTGACCTGTTTGTCGAGGGACTGGTGCCAATTGACACGTTGCGCGACGACCGCTACACGTGGCGCGAGAATACGCACGAGATCATCGGCGAGCGCACCGGGCGCCGCTTCCGCGCCGGCGACCGTGTGCAAGTCATTCTGGACCGCATCCTGGCCCAGGAGCGCAGGCTGCAATTTTCAATTGTGGAAGACGGCCTGGTGTTGACCGGCAAGAAGCCGGCGAACCCGCCCAGGGCGAAAAAGAGTAAGCGCAAGGATGTGAGGAGCTCCGCGCCGAGGGGAAAGAAACGCTTCGGCAAAAAAGGAAAGCGGCGCTAAGAGCCTGAGGCCCGGAGCGCCGCCTGCGATCAAGCTGAGCTGCTGCTATCACGATTGGGTCTTACGCGCCCGCCTGCTTCGCGGCCAGGTCGCCGAGGAACGGAATGCTAAAACGCTTGCCGTTAAACGCGTTGATCATCACCACGAGCCACAGGATAAAAAACCCCAGGCCCGCCAGCGGAAACAAAAGAAAATTGATCAGCCCGATGAAGGGCATCCGGCCAATGATGATGAGCACAATGTCCACTGCAAACCAGGCAATCGCCAGAAAAATGGACTGCCAGGAGTGGAAGCGCACATTGGAGCTTTGGTTGTAGGGCGGCACAACGAGGAAGATGATCGCCGGAATGATGGTGACGTAGGCGAGTCCGGCGGCGGCGGCGTCAGAGAGACCAGACGAGGCGGGCGCCGGTGCCTGGAACTGTGGAGGGGGCGGCGGGGGTGGCTGATAGGCGGTTGGATCGGACACGGTAACTCCTTTTCGATCGGGCTGGACTACGGAACAGCTGCTCCACGCTCAAGCTTGTGGAATCAAAAAAGGAGATTTCCGGCGCAATCACGCGCAAATTGAGCTGGAGGTTAGATCGAGATAAGGAAAACCCGGACAGGCACAAATGTCAAGCATCATTTCGTCACCCAGGCGGAATTACCCCCGCCGCACCAGAGCGCCGAGCCAAAGGTCGCGAATGGCAACCAGCAACTCGGCACCCTTGCCCATCGATTGCACCCTATCCAATACAATGAATTTTGGGAGCTTGAAGAATGGCACATACCGTATTTTGCGTGCGCAACAAGAAGGAGATGGAGGGTTTGGACGAACCGCCCTTCGACTCGGAGTTTGGCCAAAAGATCTATAAGAACGTATCGAAGGCAGCCTGGGCCGAGTGGGTCGACCGGCAGAAAATGCTGCTGAATGAATACCGGCTGCAGCCCTGGACCCCGCAGGCGCAGCAATTCCTCGTCGAACAAATGGAAGAGTTCTTCTTCGGGACCGGCTCGGCGCTACCCTCGGAATTCGTCCCGCCGTCACACTAAGAACGCCAGAATCGGCCTTGGGCTCCCCATCGCCGGCACCGTCACGCCCTCGCGGACCGATGGGTTGAGCCCGATGGCTTTCGTCACTGATAGAATAGAAATTGCCGCATTGTGTGGCATTTCGCCACAGTGGCGCCTCCCAACCCCCATAGCCTTCCTGAGCTGAAAAGGCGGGCCTGAAC
>JBEKPF010000081.1:0-50138 GCA_049521035.1 Occallatibacter sp.
GCCGCCGAGTTCCCCGCCGCATCCGCAGCTTCCACCACGTAATAGTAGGTTGTGGAGGCCGAGAGGCCGGTGTTGGAGTAACTCGTCCCCGTCACCGAGTTGGATAGCAGGTTGCCGGAGCCCGGAGTAAACCCGCTGGTCGTGCTGCCGTAAACGCTGTAGGAACTGATCGAGCAGTTAGCCGGTGGAGTTACCGCAGTCCAGCTCACACCGATCGCGCTGGAGGAAGACGCCGTCGCTGTAACTCCGGTGGGCGCCGAAGGAACTGCGGTGCAACTACCGGTCGGAGTCTTGGTCGAAGCCTGCGCCGAAACTGGCGATGTGCCGTCGGCATCAACTGCTGCCACCGTGTAGTAGTAAGTCGTGTTCGCCGCAAGGCCGGTGTTGGTGAAGCTCGTGCCTGTTACTCCACTCGCGATTATCGTAGTCGGATTTGCTGCCGTTCCGCCGTACACGGTGTACGAACTGACACTGCAGTTGGCAGGTGGAGTTACTGCGTTCCAGTTCAACCCAATGGAACTGGAGGACGCCGCCGTGGCCGTGAGCCCGACAGGAGCAGAAGGAACCGCGCTGCAAGTGCCGGTGCCAGTTGTAGTGCCACTTCCCTGCGTCGAGGCCGCCGATGAGCCATCTCCGTCGGCCGCTTCGACAACGTAGTAGTAAGTGGTTGCAGTAGCCAACCCTGAATCTGCATACGACGCGCTCGTCAGGCCTGAAGCAATCTGATTGCTCGAGCCCGGTGTGAAGCCGGATGTCGTGCTGCGATAGAGGTTGTAGCTGACTGTGCAGGGGGATTCGGCAGTGCTAGCGCCCCACGTAACACCGATTGTGCTGGAAGAAGTTCCCGTGCCGGAAGGCTTTCCAGGAACGCTGGGAACCGCTGTGCAACCGCCGTTTGTACCTCCCCAGGAGCTTACGAAGCTGATGTACGACCCTGACTGCGCCGTTGTGCCCGCATTATCCGTAACTCCGGGACTGTCTGACGCAATGGTGTAGGTGATTCCGCCGCTTCCTGCCAGATAGACAGACACCAAATCGCTGAACGTAACTCCGGTAGCAACCGGCGCGGCGATTCCGCTGTTTGAGAATATCGTGACTCCCGCCACATTGAAGAAGGAGTAAACGCCTAACCCATAAGCAGCGTGAGTGGTGACTGAAGGCGCAACATTATAGGACGCATAACCATTTAAGCTGCCGTTCATCCATGAAGCCTGGTTGGGCACGTCGTACGGCATTTCGCTCTGGTAGAAGATGGTCTCGCCGCCCTCACCGTTCCACACCACTTGCTCTGCCTCGAAATGCTCGACAGCCAGGCCAAGTGCTGTGACGTTGTCGCCGTTCACCACCAATCCGTTCATGGCGACGTTGCCCGTCCAGGAGGCGTCAGCTCCGTGATCGGCGCGCCATGACCACATGTTGTCGATGATTACGTTGTCGCTGTCGATTTCCGTGGCGATCGTTGCAGTCCCGGCGGTCGCGCCACCGATGCGGAAGTTCACATCGCTGATCGATGTCGGATTACTTGCGTGACTAACCCGCGATGCGCCCTTGACTCCGATCTGCAGGAGTACCGGCGAATTCACCGGGCCGGCGTCAATCAGGAACCCGGCGATTTGCACTCCGTCCACGTCGGCAACCGTCATCGCCGCCGTTCCCGTCTGTGGAACCAGGTCCGCGTAGCCTAGTCCGAGCACAACCGTGTTCGGATTGGTGACGTTGATGGCCCCGGAGTACTGATAGATGCCTGGGGTCAAAATCAGGTTCTTACCCGACGCAAGCGCTGCGTTTATGCTGGCCAGCGTGCTTGAGGGCGTGGCGATGAAGAAGGTGCTGATGGCCAAAGAATTGCCGGGGCCCGGATTGGTGCTGGTCCAGCTTGGGCCAACCGAGTTCGTCCTCAACGTTGGAGAAAATACCCAGTAATTGCCGCTGCTGTCTTGATACAGAAATGGCTTTTCACGCACAACCGGAGTTGTGGCAAGGACGGCATAATTATTTCCACCGCCGCCCCACGCCGGGGCCGGAGCGCCATTGTCGCCGGAGAAAGTCATGTTCCACAGATTCCCCGTCCAGCCGGCAAAATTCGTATTGCGTGTGTACCACTGCTGCTGAGAACAAGATTCGATGCTTCCCGTGATCACACTGTCGCCGATGAATCCGCCGCTGGCTTCACCGCAATTCGTGTTCGTCAGCTCAACGCTGTCGTTTATATCCATGCGCCGAAAATCCGCGCCCTGCGACACACCCCACTGCTCGACATCCCCGGAAGGCAGAGACATTTCCATGTTCTCGATCGACCGCCAAAAATTTGTCGTCAGATTTCCATTGCTGTCCGTCGTGTTCACAGTCAGGTAGCCGTTGGTTATCGCCGTTGAAGTGGGCTCCTCGCCGAGCCCCGCGACTGACATGTAGTAGCCAACCTGAGATTCGACGCCGTTATAGGTACCAGGTTCAAAAAACACCGCGTAGCGGTTGGTACTGAATTGCGCGTTGCCGCTCAACGTGGCGAGGGTCGAATTGATTGTCGACACCGGAGTGCTTGGCGTAAAGACGTACACGTTCGGACCGAAGATCGTGCTGTTCTGCCCAAATACCGTGTTGCCAAACAAGAAAAGCGTTGCAAGCACAAAAAGGCAAAAGATCCGGCTCGCTAGAAAGCCTTGGTTAGATCGAATATTCATCTGAAGTCGACTCCAATCGACAGTTGTTGAAGCGAATGCGGGGCAAGATTGATGTCGGGGCAACCGAGACTGAACTCTAGGGAAGTGATGCAGCGAAAATCGATGCTCGGGTCATTTGGTTTTTTTGCTCGTCCCAACTCAGTGCCGACTTGTAAAGAACGGGCAAAGCCAATTGCGCGACATTCCGCGCTCCAACACGCTTCTGGCAAGTGAATAGCCGTTCATTCACGGATAACGTAATGGAGATCGCGCACAACCGAAGCCGGAATCTTGGGGTAAAGACCGGTTACTATTGCCTCATTGAGTATGTAAAATGTTTATAATGTTCACGTTACGCATAATTCAAATCCAGGAAACTTGAGCCCGGGTTTTCCGCTACATTCTCCTTGTTAATTTCGTTAACGATGCCGTTAAGGCCGCCTTCCACGGTTACCTTCAGGTGGCTATAATGATTACCGCCGTCCGCTCGAAGGAGCATGAACCCCAATGTCCTTGGCATACCCGGAAGTCCGAATCCCTCAGGAAGAAGAATCGCGGGAGCTGCAAGCGGTTCTGCAGTCGGACATCTTTAAGAAGGCGCCTAATCTTCTACATTTCCTGGAATACGTCGCAGAGCAGCATTTTGCCGGGAAGGCTGACCAGATTAAGGAGTACAGCATTGCTGTCCAGGCCCTTCATCGGCCCGAACACTTCGATCCCCAATCGGACACCATCGTGCGGGTCACAGCTCATGCCCTCCGGAAGAAGCTTGAGATCTACTATGCAACCGAAGGTGCCGGCCACCTGGTTCACATACAACTTCCGCCAGGTAAATATATGTTGCAATTCGTCAGAAAGCCTGACGAACTGGCGGGCTATTCCGGTTCTTCCGCTCCGCAATCCCAAGACGTCCCACAATCAACGCCGGAAGACCCTCAGCAGCTCCATGCACCGGAACCCCGTCACAACTGGGTAATTTGGCTGGGAACCGGCGTTGTGACGGCCGCTCTGCTGGCAACCATTGGGATGTATCTGAACAACCGCAAACAGATGGTGCATTCGATTAAATCTGGAAGCCCAGCCCCAATCCAGACTGCCGGCCAGGAATCGATAACGCGCATCCGGTTTGGAAAGCAGGACAGCCCCTACATCGATGCCGCTGGACAACAATGGACTCCGGACAAACACTGTCAGGGAGGCGCCCTCTTTGCTCACCCCGGCCATGAAATACAGGGTACGGACGATCCTGTCATCTTCCAGGAAGGCCGCGAGGGCAAGTTTCAATGCAAAATCCCCGCGGCTCCCGGAACCTACCAGCTCCAGCTTCTTTTCGCGGACACAGCGGGCGATAAGGAAGCCGCCAGGCAGGTCGACTTCACCATCAACAATCGGCGAGCAGAAGCTCTCGATATTGTCGATGAGGCGGGCGGCGATGACATTGCGATAGGAAAGATCTACACCGGGATTCAACCCATGAGCGATGGGGCCATCCATCTTGACTTCACTTCCGATGGAGCGTTCGTAAATGCGGTCGAAATTTCTCGTGCCGACTCAGATGCTGCGCAAGTGTTTCGAATGATTGCCGGCCCCGCGGTCTTCCGCGATGACCAGGGCAATACGTGGCTGCCGGAGCGATTCTTCCAGGGCGGCCGAAGAACATTCCACCCCGACGGCCTGCCCAAGGTTCCAAACTCCAGACTTTTCGAATGGGAACGATATGGTCACTTTCACTATCTCATTCCAGTCGTTGCGGAAAAAGAGTACAAAGTTCGCCTTTATTTTTCCGAGGGTTGGTTCGGAGGAAGCAATGGCGGTCCGGGCGGCATCGGGAGCCGCGTATTCAACGTATATTGCAATGGAACGACTCTGCTGAAGGACTTTGACATTCTGAGTGCACAGAAGAATGGCGCCACCGTGATTACATTCGATCATGTAACTTCGACGGCCCACGGCATGCTCGATATAGAATTCACACCCGTCAAGAATTACCCGCTCATCAACGCATTAGAAGTAGAGCCCGAAAGCTAGCCCTGCCGGCGACCAGGACAGGATCTTTCTAAACCACGGGGATGGGAATGGCGTGTGCGATTGCCAGCACTGCAGAGAAAACTTCGATCCGGCCACCGGCTTTACTCACCCAGCGCCATCAGCTTTTCCTTACCGCCGGCCCGATAGCGCCAGCGCCACAGTTTCGACCCGCTGGGATTGACCAGAAGAAATAGACCTTCGCGGTCGTACATCTTAATAGGGCTTGGCAGCCGGTTTCCTCGCCCGAATTGCTGCATCGGTCAACGCCATATTTTCTGCTCCAAAAGCACAGATTTTGATCTGTACCCCACCCTTGAATGGAATTGTACCCCAATCCGTACCCCACCTTTTGGGCGGATGTTGGTGCACGATTACGAACGCAAATACACTTAAAATCTTCGTAAACGATTGTTTCTTAATGAATTTTCGATTGAACGGGGAGGTTCGGGAGGGTGCGCAGAAGTGCGTTTTTGGCTGCCCCCCAGGGATTCGAACCCCGATAGGCTGCTCCAGAGGCAGCTGTCCTACCATTGAACGAGGGGGCAGCAAGTGTGCCTCGCGCGGCTCTTCTTGCAACCATATTGGCCCGGGTCGCAGCAGCGGGCCGGACGCCGAAGACCAACCCTTTCATCATAAGAGGATTCACCGCCTCGGTCAAACTCGCCGGGCAGACTCCTGCTGCAAGACCAGCGCATGAGGCCCCGTCAAGACCACCATGAATATCTGTGAAGAATCATGGGTTTATCAGTATCTTTAGAGAATCCTTGGCGGTCTCCCCCTAATCTCCTTAACAGATCAATCATCAGATGGCCTCTTGATGCCATGTCTTCGTGAGGTAGAATCGGGAGTGAGAATGGAGCTGGTACTCAATCTCGCATGGGCGTTGTCGGCCGTCGTGATCATTTGTCTTTGGCTGCGGTTTGGACCCCAGGCAAATGCGGACAGACGAACCCAGGTGGTTGCCTTGGCCGTGCTCATTCTTATTCTGTTTCCCGTCATCTCGGTTACTGACGATTTGCAGGCAGTCCAGAATCCGGCTGAAGTCGACTCTTGCCTTCGCCGCAACCACGTAACCTCCAATGCCCACTCTATCTTCCCCATGGCAGCCGCACTCCCTTTGCCTGCTTTCGCGGAGTTTTCCTTCGGTCTTCTGCAGCTCGTAGCTCCGGGTCACCAGCTCGAGCCGGCTATCGACCATCCCGGACTCGATTCCATTCAGAACAGACCCCCTCCAGTAGCTTAGTCGTTCACTCAGAATTCCCACATCCTTGATATTCTTCCGCTCTGTGTTCGCTGTGCCCAGGCCGGCCAGCAGTGGAATCCGGGATGGCGCACACCAAATCCAACGAACCTCTGTGTCGACTCCGTCACCACGGCTCGCAGGCCCTCCACCAAACTCAACGGGACCTCGTAACTCTGGTCTCGCTCTAAAAGGTTGTGTATGAAGCGACTCTTCAAGTCTCCGCCCGTGCGAGCGATGGCAGTGCTGTATTTGCTCGCTCTGACGCCGGCTCTTCTCGCAGCGCAGCAAGCCCTTAACTGGGATCAGATAAAGGCAAAATTCGAGTCGACCAATCCAACTCTGAAGGCCGAAGCCTTGAATGTGGATGAGATGAAGGCTGAAGAAATAACTGCTTTTCTCAGGCCCAACCCGCAGTTCACCCTATCGGCAGACGGCACTCAGATTGTTCCTCACGACGGAGCATGGGCTCCACTGCGAGGCACGGACGTGCAGCCCAACTTCAGCTATCTGCACGAGCGCGACCACAAACGCGAACTCAGATTGAAGAGCGCCCAGGAGGGCACGCAAATAGCCCAGTCGCAGCACGCCGACCTCGACCGGACCCTGCTCTTTACGCTGCGCTCGGCCTTCATACAAACCCTTCAGGCCAAGACGGTGGTGAAGATTGCGCAGGAGGACCTGGAGTACTACGACCACATCATCCAGATCAGCCGCGATCGCTTCCGCGCCGGCGACATCGCCCAGATCGACCTGGACCGCATCGAGTTATTGCGGGTCCAATATGAGTCAGAGATTCAGACGGCTTTGGTCAACCTTCGCACCTCCAAGATTCAGCTCCTGCAACTGCTTAATGACCGTACCCCTGTAGAGCAATTCGATGTGAATGGACCATTCGATTTTTCCGACAGCTTGATGCCCCTCGAAGACTTCCGCAAGATTGCGCTGGACGAGCGACCCGACCTCCGCGCCGCCATCCAGTCCCTTGAGCAAGCTGATACGAACCACAAGTTGGCCGAAGCCAACGGATCTACTGACCCGACGTTTGGCGCGTGGTACACCTATAATTCCTCGAATAACAATCCCGACGGCATTCAGACCCTCGGTCTCAGCGTCAGCATTCCGTTGCGCATCTTTGACCGCAACCAGGGCGAGAAACAGCGGACGCAGATCGATATTTCGCGCAATCGGCAGTTGACCGACGCCGCGCAAGCCCAGGTCTTCAGCGATGTGGATTCCGCCTATGCCCAGGTAGAGAGCAACATCGCGCTCCTGAAGCCTTATAAGGCCAAATACAACGACCAGGCCACACGCGTGCGCGACACCGTCACCTACGCCTATCAGCACGGGGGAGCATCACTGATGGACATGCTCAATGCGCAGAGCGACTACCGCACCGTGCAACTGGCCTATCTGCAATTGATCGGCGCGTATCTGACGGCCGCCGGACAACTGAATCTTGCTGTAGGACGCGAGGTAATCCAATGACGACCAAATCACTTTTCCTTCCCGCCGTTTGCCTTGCTGCCTTTACTTCCCTCTCGGCGTGCAAGAAAGAGTTCAAACCATCCGATGGTGCGCCGCCCTCGCCTCAGGTGGTGACCACCGGCGATATGAGCCTGGTGTCGGTCGATAAGCCCGACCAATTTCCCCTCGTGGCGGCGGAAGAGCAAGAAGCGCCCTCCGAATTGAATGTGACTGGCTCCGTCTTCCCTGACATCTCACGCCAGGTTCCCGTCATCACCCTCGCCAATGGCCGGGTGTTCAATCTCAAGACCCGGCTCGATGACAACGTAAAGAAGGGCCAGTTTCTATTCAGCATTCAAAGCCCTGACATTAGTAATGCCTTCGACGCATATTTGAAGGCCGTCAACGATGAACAGATGAATAACAAGGCCTACATTCGCGCCGAAGATCTCTTCAAGCACGGCGCCATCTCGCAAGCCATGCTCGAGCAGGCTGAAGACGCTGAGAAGGATGCGAAAGCTGATCTCATAGCCGCCGAAGAACAGTTGAAGGTTCTCGGTGTTGACAAGGACCATCCCAGCCCCATTGTCGATGTTCACGCTCCTATCACCGGAGTCATCATCGGCCAGAACGTTACCAATGCAGCGGCTGCCGGCGTCTCCCTCTCCGGTTCCGCCACCGCCTTCACCATCGCCGACCTGTCCACCGTTTGGATCCTCTGCGACGTGTACGAGAACGACATTCCAAAACTCAAATTGGGTCAGGAAGCGAAAATCAAGGTCAGCGCCTATCCAGACAAGCCCCTTACTGGCCGTGTAAGCGACATCGGCCCGGTCCTCGACCCTTCGATCCGCACCGCCAAAGTGCGAATCGAAATCGCCAATCCCGGCATTCTCAAACTAGGCATGTTTGTGACGGCCACGTTCCAGAGCACAACCAAAAACAAATACCCGGTGGTGCCCGCGGACTCCGTTCTTCATCTGCATGATCGCGATTGGGTTTTTGTCCCTGCACCCGACCAGAAGTTCAAGCGGGTCGAAGTCCATCCCGGAATCATGCTGCCGGACAACAAACAGGAGCTACTCTCGGGCATCAACCCAGGCCAGCAGGTGGTCTCCAACGTTCTTCAGTTGGAAGCCACGCTAGAGGCGCAATGATTGAGAAGCTTGTAGATTTTGCGCTGAAAAACCGCTTCCTTGTTCTGGCAGCGGTCGTCATGCTCTTCGTGTGGGGTGGAATTTCGTTCCACAATCTCCCCATCGATGCCTATCCCGATGTTGCCGACAACTACGTCAACATCATTACCCAGTGGCCAGGCCACTCTGCTGAGGACATCGAAAAGCAGATCACTGTTCCTTGCGAAATTGCCATGGCCGGGATCCCGGACATGAAGAACTTGCGCTCCTTCAGCCTGGCCGGCATTTCCAGCATCATGATGAACTTCAATGATGCATCTGACAACAGCTGGAATCGTGAGCGGGTTCTTGAACGACTCACGGGGATTACGTTGCCCGCGAATCTTGTCCCGCAGCTGCAGACCGATTGGAGTCCCGCCGGACAGATCTACTGGTACACCATCGATAGTAAAAATCCGAATATCGATGTCATGGAGCAGAAGTCGCTTGAGGACTGGACTCTCACCAAGCAGTTCAAGAATGTTCCCGGTGTCGTTGATGTCGCCAGCTTCGGCGGCATCACCAAGGAGTATCAGATTCGACTCAATCCCGATAAGCTGATCGACTACGGCCTGAGCATCGCCCAAGTTGAGCAGCAGCTTCAGAACAACAACGCCAATGCCGGCGGAAGCTTCATCGTTGCCGGAACCCAGCAAATCAACGTGCAGGCACAAGGTCTGTATGAGAATGTGCAACAGATTGAAGACACCCTGATCAAGACGCAAGGTGGATCGCCGATTCGTATCAAGGACATTGCGATCGTCGAACAGGGAGCCAAGATCCGGCTCGGTCAGATCTCCAAGACCTTCAGAGACGACAAAGGCAGGCTCATCGACAATCCCGACGTCGTTGAAGGCTCAGTTCTGTTACGCAAGGGTGCGGATGCTGACCCTGTGCTCAAGGCTATTGAAGCAAAGGTCAAGGAGATCAACGATCACATTCTGCCTAAAGGCGTGACCGTCGTTCCCTTCCTCGATCGCAGCGATCTGGTTCATCTCACCACGCACACCGTGCTGCATAATCTCACCGAGGGAATCATCCTCGTATCGGTCATTCTCTTTTTCTTCCTCGGTAACGTGCGCGGCGCCGTCATCGTCGCAATCACCATCCCGTTCGCTCTGTTGTTTGCCTCCATCTGCCTCGACTTGAGTCATATTCCTGCCAATCTTCTCTCTCTCGGAGCGCTCGATTTCGGCATGGTCGTGGATGGCGCCGTAGTCATGGTCGAGAACATCGTCCGTCATCTTTCCCACAAGAATGAAACTCGCACCCCTCAGCAGAAAATCCAATTGGCAGCGCACGAAGTTCAGCGGCCGGTCTTTTACGCCATCGCCATCATCATCACTGCTTATCTGCCTATCTTCACCTTGGAGTCTGTCGAAGGCCGTCTCTTCAAGCCGCTCGCGTGGACCGTCGCATTCGCTCTTCTTGGTGCTCTCCTCTTTTCCATCATCGTCGCGCCCGTGCTCGCCAGCATCCTGTTCCGCAAGGGCGCCAAAGAGTGGCAGAACCCGTTCATGGGATTCTTGACCGACCGCTACAGGCATGGAGTCAAATGGGCCATTCATCATCGCGGTCTGACTTTGGGTGTCAGCGTTGTTGCTGTTGTGGTGTCGATCTACCTTCTGGCCACTGTTGTTGGCTCTGAGTTTTTGCCGCATCTTGATGAGGGCGCGATGTGGGTACGCGGCACACTCGCGCCATCCACCGGGCCCGACGAATCCCTTGCAATCTCCAATAGAGCTCGCATCATTCTGGCCAGCTACCCTGAAGTTACTGAGGTCGTCGATCAGATCGGCAGGCCCGACGACGGTACGGACTGGACCGGCTTCTTCGACACCGAATACTTTGTAAATCTGAAACAGAAAGACGAGTGGCGCCCCGTCTTCCATCAGGACAAGGACGCCCTCATCGCGTCGATGAACGAGCAACTCGAGAAGATTCCTGGCGTCATCTGGGGATTTTCGCAGCCTATTGAAGACAACATGGAGGAAGCCGTCAGCGGAGTGAAGGGCGAGCTGTCGGTAAAGATCTATGGCGACGACTTCAAAACGTTGGAAGCAAAAGGCAATGACGTAGTCGTCACGATGAGTAAGATTCCGGGGATAGCCGATCTCGGGCTCTTCCGCATTATTGGCCAACCCAATCTCACCTTCACTGTCGATCGTCTGGCCGCGGCCCGCTGGGGCATCAATGTCTCCGATATTCAGGACGCAATTCAAACCGCGGTCGGTGGTTCCACCCTTAGTGAGGTGCTGAAAGGCGAGGCACAGTATGACCTTGTTCTGCGTTATCAGAAGCCATATCGCGACACTCGCGAAGCCATCGAAAATGTCCGTCTTCTGTCGCCCACAGGCGAACGAGTTTCGCTCGCACAATTGACCAAAGTAGCAACCACCGATGGCGCGGAAGAAATCTATCGCGAAGGAGAGCAACGCTACATCGCTGTCAAGTACAGCGTGCGTGATCGCGATCTGGGAGGCGCGGTTGAGGAGGCAATCTCCACGGTGAACAAGGCCGTCCCCTTACCCAAGGGCTATCACTATGAGTGGGCCGGCGAATATCAGAGCAAACAGCGCGCCGATAAGCGTCTCGCAATGATTGTACCGCTGACTGTTTTGCTGATCGCCATCATTCTCTACACCATGTTCAAGTCGTTCAAGTGGGCGGGACTGATCATGGTCAACGTGGCGCTAGCTCCCGTTGGAGGATCGATCGCGCTGCTGGTCTCGCACACCAATATCAGCGTCTCGTCCAGCGTGGGTTTCCTCGCCCTATTCGGCGTCTCGGTGCAAACCGGTGTCATCATGCTGGAATACATCAACCAGATGCGAGCCTCGGGCCAGCCGATTGAAAACGCCGCAATCGAAGGAGCTGTCCTGCGCCTCCGGCCCATCATGATGACCGCGCTTGTCGCGACGTTGGGACTGTTGCCCGCTGCACTCTCGCACGGTATCGGCTCCGACTCGCAGCGCCCCTTCGCGATCGTCATTGTCGGCGGACTCATGGTCGATCTGGTTATGAGCATCTTCCTGCTGCCCACCCTCTACGTCTGGGTAGCCCGCGAACATGATGTTCTACCCGTAGCTGAAGTCACCGGCGAAGAATTCTAACGACATAGAATTCAACATCAAATGATCGAGCCTCCCGGATCTTGATCTCAAGCCTGAGGCACACGGCGATGGGGTGAAATGTCTGCTTATGGGGTTCGTGCGGTAACGTTAAATGTTCGCCCAGATGGTTTCTTTTCGTGCCAAATGTTCGCTCAGATGGTTGCAGAAATTGGAGGGGTTAACCTTGTGGGCCCCTATAAATTCGGAATAGGTTGCTGAGAATTAGCCGGATTAGACAAAAGGGTTGTAGAGAATTTAACCGTGTTTTCTCTTAAGTGGCTTAAGCGAAAGAGAAAACTGGCGTAAAGCTTTGAAATATTGCCATTTACTGTCATTTGTGTTGACTGTGCACGCGCACTAAGAATTGCCGCGCGAAACCGACGAATCTCAGCCTGCCGGTCGAGGCCTCGTCCCTCCTACTCTCACTCTTCCCGCAAAACTTCCAGCGGCCTCAACCCAAGAATCCTGTAGCTCGCAATCCATCCCGTCGCGGTCGCGAGCACTGCGGTTCCAACCAGCGCAACCAACGTCGCCGGCCACTCGATATGGAATCCCACTTCCAACTTGCGCAGAAGCACTCGCGTCAGAATGTTCGCAAACACCACGCCCACTGATCCAGCCAGCAACCCCAGCACGCTGAACTCCACGCTGAACGTTCGTACAATCCGCATTCGTGTCGCCCCCAGCGTCTTCAGGACCACAGCCTCCCGTATCCGTCTGAAGCGTGTGCTCGCAATGCTGGACGCCAGAATCATCAACCCCGCAAAAATCGAGAAACCCGCCAGGAATCGCACCACAAACGTGATCTGATCCACAACGCTCTCAATCCGCTCCAACACATCTGCAAGGTTGATCACCGAAATCGAGGGATACGCGACAAACAACGCCCGCTCCATGGCTCCCACTTGTTTAGGGTCGATGTGTAACCCGCCATACCAGGTTGCCGGCTCGTCCTTCAGCAGACCTGAAGGCAACACAAACTGAACCTGCATTCCCAAGTGCTGCCCGTCGGCTCGATAAAGCGAAGCAACTTTGAGTGCCCGCGAAACTCCGCCAATCTCGACCTGCACCGCCGAGCCCACGCCCAAGTGCAGGCGCTGCGCCGTGCCTTCACCCACTGCCAGCTCGGCCGCATTGGTATCGGTCCACCACTTGCCTTGCGTCACCTTGTCGCCGGCCGGCGCAGTATCAGACCAGCTCACCCGTGCGCTCTCCAGCATGCGCCGCGGGAAATGCTGCTCTTTAAGCTGATCCAGTGTCTTTCCGTTGAGAGAAACGAACCGCATTGTCGCCATCGGCATCAAGTCCAGCGCCTGGCTCACTCCAGACTGGTGTTGGAAGAAATCCTTCACTCCCGGAATCTCGTCCGTGGTAATGTCCACCAGAAAAATATTTGGCAGCGTGGGAGAAGCCGTTTCGCGCAGGTCTCGCAGCAGCGCCGCCTGCATCAGGTAAACCGCCAGAATCAGCATCACACCCGTTCCCAGCGCAGCCAGCACCGCAGCCGACTGGTTTCCCGGCCGATAAAGATTCGCCAGCCCATGCCGCAGCGACGAAGGCAACCGCAGCCGCACTCGATTCAACAGAAAGCGCAGCGTCCACAAAGCCGCTGCCGCCAGCACCAGCAGAACCACCAACGCAATCGTGAAGAGCACCGCGAACCAAGTGCCAACCTTAGCAGAATCCGAAAGGGCCCAGGCAATCCCGCCCAGCGCCAGCACCACCGTCGCGGAAATCCCAATCTGCAACCGTCGCGCCCACCATCGCGCAAACCATCCGCGAATCCCCTCAGGTCCTTGCTCCACCAGCCTGCGCAGCACCAGCACTGGCCTCACCGCGCGCACGTCAAGCAGCGGCGGTAAACAAAACAGCAAAGTCGTCAACAGCCCGGTTCCCAGTCCCGCCAGCGCTGATCGCCATGGGAACTCCAGCGCCGTATGCACCGGCAACAGCTTTCCAAATACCGCCGGCAGCGCCACCATCACCCCGACCCCCGCGGCGACTCCCAGCACACCTCCAGCCAGTCCGAGCCCCAGTGTCTGCAATAAGAAAATCCGCAGCAGGTCGCTCGAGCCCGCGCCAATCGCCTTCAGAATTGCCAGCATATCCATGCGCTGTTCCAAGTGTGCGTGCATGGCCATGGCCACGCCAATCGCCCCCAGCACCATCGCCACCAAGCAGATCAGGCTCAAAATTGCAGTCGAGTTATCCAGCCCCTGGCTCAGCGCCGGATTCCCTTCGCGGAAATCCATCACCTGCGCATCCGGCAGAGCTGTTTCCATCTGCTTGCGCATCGCCACTTGATCTACGCCCGCCGGTAGCTTCATCAACAACCGCTCGCTCGCCCGGCTGCCCGGCGCCATCAACCCCGTCCGCTGCAGCGCCGCCGTCGAAATCATCACCCGCGGCCCCATTCCTGCGCCCGCACTGAACCGGTCCGGCTCTTGCTTCAGCACCGCTGAAATTCTGAAGTTTCTCCCTCCCAGCCGCAGCGTCTGCCCTACCTTCGCATTTAGCCGAATCAGAAACTCCTCCGCAACAACAGCCGAATCCCCGTCCAACGCCTGACTGAGGTTCATCGCAGGCTCCAGCTCCGCCGTGCCGTAATACGGATACTCCGCCGGGTCCACCGCTTTAAGCGAAACCAGCAACGGCACAGGATCAGGCGGTACTGAAGCCATCGAAATCGTCTCAGTCACCCAGGTAGATCGGATCCCTGTTGCTTGAGTACCTGCTGCGGTTTCTTTGTCACCGTCCTGCTTCTCAATGGCCGCAATCTTGGTCTTTTCCTCATCCGTAGGCTGGCGAAAGATCCGCGCACTTAAGTCGCCCGCCATCAATGATCTGGCTTCGGTGCTTAAAGTCTTTCGAAAGCTCTCACTGAACCCCCTCACCCCCACCAGCGCCGCAACCCCAACCGCTACGCTCAGCACCACAAACCCGAACTTGCCCGGCGCGGATTTCAAATCTCGCCAGCCAATCGCCCCCGCACGCTTCCAGCTCAATGCCCTCTCAGCCATGCAGCCCCACTTCCGATTCTGGAACCGCCACCTTCGCCTCGAACGGCAGCGTATCCTCTACCACCATTCCATCTCGCAACACAATCTTCCTGTCCGCCCTGCTCGCTACTTCAGGGTCGTGTGTCACCAGCACCAGGGTCGTCCCTGCTCGCTTGTTCCGATCCAAAAGCAGGTCCAGCACCAGTTGTCCATTTGCCGAGTCCAGGTTCCCAGTCGGTTCGTCGGCCATCACAATCGGCGGTTCCACCACAAACGCCCGCGCCAGCGCCACACGCTGCTGCTCGCCACCCGAAAGCTGCACAGGATAGTGATCTACCCTCTCTTTCAGGCCAACTTCATCCAGCAACCGCCGCGCCTTTTCGATCCCGCTCCCCACCACATTCAACTCGTATGGCAACAGAACGTTTTCCAAAGCCGTCAGTGTCTGAATCAGTTGATACGACTGGAATACAAACCCAATCTTCTTCCCGCGCACAGCGGCCAGTCCCGACTCCACCAGATTATGGATCGGTGTCCCATCCAGCCAGATCTCCCCCGAACTCGGTGTATCCAGGCCCGCCAGAAGGCCAAGCAGCGTACTCTTCCCACTTCCGCTTGCCCCCACAATGGCCACGAACTGCCCAGCCGGAATCGTCAGCGAAATCCCCTTAAGAATCTCCACTCGCCGCGAGCCATTCTGGATCCACTTCTTCGCATCTCGAACTTCGATCACCTTACCTCCACACTTCGGTCCTCAATCTCTTCGTTACACTATCCATGTGTACGTAATCCGCAGTCTTGTTGTTTCAATCTGCCTGCTCCTTATCGGCGTCCCACTGCTCACAGGTAAAGCGTGGGCTGCCGACCGCCCCATACTCGTCTGCTTTGGCGACAGCATCACCGCCGGCTACGGTCTACAGAGTGGCCATTCCTACACCGACTTCCTGCAGCAGAAACTCGATGCCCGCGGCTATCACTACAAAGTCATCAACCAGGGCACCAGCGGCGCAACAACCAAAGACGCCGTCGCGAGCCTTCCATCCATCTTGCGCCTGCACCCTGAAATCGTGATCGTCGAATTCGGCGGCAACGACGGCCTCCGCGGCCTGCCACCGGATGTCACGCGCCACAATCTCGACACAGTGCTTACCGCACTTCAAAACGCACACATCAAAGTCCTGCTGGCCGGAATCACTCTCCCACCCGACTACGGGCCGGACTACATCAAATCGTTCGACCAGACCTTCAGCGATTTGGCAGCCAAGCACCGAACCGCCTTCGTTCCTATGATCTACAAAGACCTGGTCCACATCCCCGGCACAATCCAGCAAGACGGAATCCACCCCACCGCAAAGGGATCCGAGATCATCGCTGACACGCTTCTCCCCGTTCTCAAACCTTTGCTACGCAAGTAGGAGTGATCAGTTTTCAGTAGTCAGTTCTGAGCGCGGTTAAACGCAAAGCCAAATGGAACGGGCAAATCATCACAAGCTGCAAGCCGATTCACCCCATCACCACCACCGGCTGAAACAGCGTCCCAGCCACCCTCTTTGCAACTCCCACCAGCTCTCGCTGTCCAGCAAACACCTTCACCAACGCCGCACCGGAAAACTCCGGCAGATTCGCTTGCGCCCCATTTCTCAACCGCCCCAGCGCCTGCATATCGCCGGTCACAGCGGGCATTTCCGGCAACAATTCCCGGGGATGCACACACAAACCCTCCAGTGCCCCCACGTTCCCCGCCAACGGTTCCAGTTCCTCCAGCGTATGAGCCTCATCAAGCGCAAACGCCCCAGCCCGTGTCCTCCGCAACCGGCTCAAATGCGCCCCGCATCCCAAGTCCTTCCCCAGTTCGTGAGCCACACTGCGCACATATCCGCCCGCGCTGATGCTCATTTCAAAGAGCGCTTCCGCATCTTCCATTCCGGTGATCGTGAAGGTGGCAATTTGCACTCTCGCCTTCTTCAACTCCACCGGTTTCCCTTCGCGTGCCAGCTTGTAAGCCGGTGTGCCGCCAATCTTCTTTGCAGAGTAAGGTGGGGGCATCTGTTCCATCTCACCATGGAACCGCCCAGCGGCCGAGCGCACCCACTCCAGAGTTAGCGCCGTCGACAGATCCGGCCATTGATCTGGGCCGTCTTCCGTGCCCTCAGCGTCGTATGTGTCGGTTGAATATCCGAAGCGGATCGCTCCGGTATAGCTCTTCTCCGCAGAGGAGAAGTACTGAGCAAGCCTTGTAAAGTTGCCCAGCAGCAGCGGCAGGACGCCGGTCGCCATCGGATCCAGCGTGCCTAGGTGCCCAATCGACTTCTCGCCGGTAATTCTACGCACGCGAGCCACCACATCGTGGCTCGTTATCCCACCCGGCTTGTCGACAACAAGAAGCCCGTTCACTCGTCTACTCTAGTCGACCGGGCCCAGCCACCGCGCGCCTATCCGTGCTGCCTAACCAGCGACAGGAACTCAGCCCGCGTCTCTTTCTGCTGGAAGCAGCCCACCATCGCCGAAGTCACCGTCGACGAACTCTGCTTCTCCACTCCGCGCATCATCATACACAGGTGCTGCGCCTCGATGACCACGCCTACACCCTGAGGATTAATCGCCTCCTGAATCGTATCCGCAATCTGCCGCGTCAGGCGCTCCTGCACCTGCAGCCGTCGAGCGAACACATCGACAATTCGCGGTATCTTACTCAACCCAATCACTTTTCCATTCGGGATGTAGGCCACGTGAACCTTGCCGAAGAAGGGTAACATGTGATGCTCGCACATAGAGAACATCTCAATGTCTTTCACGATCACCATCTCGTCGTAGTCCACATCGAACAGCGCACCGCGCAGAATCTTGCTCGGATCCTCTTTGTAGCCTTTGGTCAGGAAGGCCATCGATTTCTCTACGCGGCTCGGCGTCGCCTGCAGTCCGTCCCGATTGGGGTCTTCGCCCAGCCGGCTCAGGATCTCACGATACATCTCCTCGGTGCTGAATCGGTTCAACCCCTCGTCGATCTCCAGTACCCCGCGAACTGGTTTACTTACTGCAATTGGCTGCGCCATTCTTCACATCCCTCTTCTTTCGATTGTCATCCTCAGCGATAAATTTCGAGCAGTCATCCTTAGCGTAGTGAGGCGAAAGCCTGTCTGCCGTCGCAGAAACCCGCTTCTCCCCGCAAACTCACTCACCGTAATACTCAAAAAAATTGTTCTCCGTCTCTTCCACGCGCACATACTCCAGTTCACCTGCCGGAATTGCGCCTTCGAGCAATTCAAATACCGCCTTGCAAAGATTCTCCGTGGTCGGCACTTGACTGGTAAAGAGCGGATCAAGGTTCAGATTGGTGTGATCAAACCGCTCAAGCACTCTTGTGCGCAGCGCTTCATCCAACGCCGCCAGGTTCACCACCATGCCGGTCTCTGGATCCACCGGCCCCCCCACCAGCACCTCCACAACATAGTTGTGTCCGTGCCCGAAAGGGTTGTTGCATTTGCCGTAGGCCGCACGGTTCTCCTCGGTCGTGAGTGCATCACTATGCAGCCTGTGGCTCGCGCTCAGCCCTGTGCGCCGCCCAAAATAGGCTTTTCCCTGGCCAGGGTTCATTGTCCGCCCCGATATTCGGCAAAAATCTCAGGGGTCTCATAAAGGCGGATCCGGCTCAATCGCGCCCCGCCAGCCCTATTCACAGCAGCTTCAAGCCGCTTCCACGCCGCAATCGCAAGATTCTCCGAAGTCGGAATCATCTTCCCTTCTGCAAACTCCGTGACTTCCTTATTCAGGTGACGATGGTCGTATGCCGCAAGCACTTCCTGCTCCATCACGTCCTTCAGCCACTTCAGATCCACTACAAACCCGGTCACCGCGTCCGGCTCGCCCGCGACTGTAACCTCCAACGTGTAGTTGTGGCCGTGCCCGTTCTTGTTGGCGCAGCGCCCGAAGACGCGTTCGTTCTCCTCCGCCGTCCACGCCTCGTTCCAGTAATAGTGGGAAGCGGAAAACGTAGCCCGCCGCGTCAAAAAGATCATCGTGCCCTCATTAGAGAAGATGCCGTAACCCAAGATCCGGCTTCATTCGTTCCAGCGTCCATTCCGTGCAATCGGAACGCCTTAGCTCGCGTACTCCCTACCCTTCCAGCTTACCCGCTTCAGTATCCGATGCTGAAACCAGCTTCTGTACAACAGCACCACGAACAACGGCAGTCCCAGCGGCGCCAGCGCGCAATCCGTAAACGGAAAATTCGACTTCGCCACCCTCGCATAAAACCGGAACAGGGTTCGTGCCCACAGCAGCGCCAGAACCCAGCCCGCTCCCAGCCACTCCAGTGAATGCAACGCAAAGTGCCCGTTCCACAGTTCGATAGTCAACAAAGGTAGTCCAAAGAGAAGAAGAAAATCCAACGCCCGCCAGACCGCTAACGCCAGCGAATTATCGAACAACAGCGCCAAGTTCTTCGTCCAGCCCTCCACCATCGCTGCCGTCGACCGATACATCCTGGTAGCCACCGCATCATCTGCATAGCGAAACCACAGTCCGACCCTGCGCCGTTTCGCCAGCACCGCCAGTTCCACATCCTCCAACACCCGGTCTGCCACGCTCGGATGCCCACCCAGCCGTCGGTAAGCTTCCCGCTCCACCAGAAGAAACTGCCCATTCGCCGCCGCGATCCGCTGTTGCGGGTCCGACACCTTCGCCGGCGGATAGGCCAACGCCAACTCGCAAAAAACCAGCGGCATCAGCGTCCGCTGCGCCAGTCCGCTTGCCAGCTGCCGCGGCGAGTAGCTCAGTAACCCCACCTTGTGCCGCTCAGCTTCATGGATGGCCCTCCGCAGGTCCCCTGGCTCATGAATCGTATCCGCATCGGTAAACAGCAGCCACCGTCCGAGCGCCTTACGCGCCGCCGTCCAAATTGCGTTGGCCTTCCCTGTCCAGCCCTTTTCAAGCGCACCGGACTCCATCACTGTCACACCCGCGAATCCGCGCGCAATCTCCCTCGTACGGTCGGTCGAGTGGTCATCCACCACCACCAGCTCCCAGTCCTTCTCGAGCTCAAAAATCTCTTCTGACTGGCTCACCAGCGACTGAAGACAAGCTTTCAGGCAGTCCTCCTCATTCCGCGCCGGAACCACCACCGTCAGCTCAATCAGCTCCGCCGGTTCCGGTTGGTCGAACACCGTTCCCGCTCCCAAACCCCACCGTCCTGGTACGACCACAGGCTCGCCGCCCTCATCGGAGAGACCAAGCACGGGTCTGAACCGTCCGGCTAGATTTCCTACCCCGTCTTCCGGCCCG
Organism: Occallatibacter sp.; assembly: GCA_049521035.1. Lineage (GTDB taxonomy): Bacteria > Acidobacteriota > Terriglobia > Terriglobales > Acidobacteriaceae > Telmatobacter. Next base: position 19,963 of record JBEKPF010000081.1, read on the forward strand.
TCCTTTGCCATCGCTCGCTGCCCTTTCGTTTGCGCCTTTCGCTCCGTATTATAGGAGTGTGCGGTCTTCTCGTTTACTGACTCTCACTTTGCTACTGCCGCTGGCCGTCCTCACCGCTTGCGACCGCGGTGCCCATCCCGCACAAATCTACCAGCCGGCTCCTGACTTCAACCTCTCTGACGGAAGTACCTCCGTCCATCTCGCCAGCTATCGCGGCAAAGTCGTTCTAGTCAACTTCTGGGCCTCCTGGTGCGCTCCCTGCATTCAGGAAACGCCTTCCCTTCTCCAACTTCACCGTGACCGCCCTGACCTGGCCATGCTCGCCGTAAGCATTGACGAAGATGCGGACGAATACAAACGCTTTCTCGACCGTCGTCACTTCGACCTGATCACCGTCCGCGATCCTAACCAGACCGCAGCCAAGCTCTTTCACACTGAAATGTGGCCCGAGACCTACATCATCGACCGTCAGGGCTTCATTCGTCGCAAGTTCATCGGCGCCCAGGACTGGTCCGATCCTGAGGTCCGCGCCTTTCTAAAAACTTTATAGATTTGCGAAACCACATCGTCGATCGCGCATCTTGCTATCATCCTCTTATGACCCAGCTCGAAATTCTCTATCGCTATACAACCCCGCCCACTGAGGCCGTGGTCTTCGCGCTGGCCAATACTCGCGAGGTCTACGGCATCCGCCGTCTCACATTCGATCGCGAGGCGCATACCCTCCGCGTCGAGTACGATGCCACACGGCTCAACGCCGCCAGCGTTACCCAACTCGTTCGCCAGGCCGGTCTAGAAATTGCGGAGGAACTCCCCCTGATTCTGCCCCTGTCCACCCCGGAACCAGCTCCCGCGGCATGACATTGCTCGATTGCGTCGCCGTCTGAACCCTGATAATCTGTCTTAGATCGCTGCGGCGACCACCCGCGTGCGCCCGTAGCTCAGCTGGATAGAGCGACTGACTACGAATCAGTAGGCCGGGAGTTCGAATCTCTCCGGGCGCACCATCGAATCCATAATTCATCTGTCAGTTGCGGCATTCCTGCCGCTTTCATTTTTTTGCGGCCAACTCTGCAGCGTTCCAAATTCTGCGCCCGCTTGATAGATTCCTGAGATTTATTTCATGACGTCGGATTTCCGATGTCTTACCCAGTTGGGTCTATAATCCCAATAAATCGAACATCAAGACGGGTTTCCCCTTAACCCTGACTTCAAGAAAATCATGAGGAATGGCTTGCAAGTTAGCCCATTACAGGTCGGTCCCCGTCCCAAGAGCCTCTGGTGGCGGAAACATGCGTTCCCGATCCGCCTGGCATGCTGCTTCTTCTCCATCACCATCGCCACCGTTTACGTCCAGTTCTTCGAGCGTAGCGCCCCCACCGTCAACCTGATCTGGGTCGCCAACGGACTGCTGCTTACCTACCTGCTCCTGGCACCCCGCTGGCGCTGGCCGGCCTACCTCATCGCCGGAGCCGCCGCAATGATAGTCGGCAGCATGCTCATCGACGAGTCATGGCAGACAAATCTTCTCTATAACGCTCTGAACCTCGTCGAAATAATGACCGGCGTTCTCCTCTTGCGGAGAAAGTCAACTGAGCTTCCTCGTTTTACAGATGGAAAATACGTTGCGCAGTTCGTCGGCTCTGCGGTGCTGGCGGGCCCCGTCACAGCGGGTGTCATTCTCACGCTGGTCATGACGTTCTGGAAGCACGCCGGCGAGGCGAAACCGCTCTTCGACTGGGTGATCAGCGATGGGCTTGGAACTGCTGTCATCGTTCCAACCTTTGTGGCTATCTTTCAAACCCGGTTTACGGACTCCGCTAGCCTGAAGAAACATTGGCCCTATCCCATCTTGCTCGCGGTAGTCGCCGCCACTGTCTTTGCTCAGAACCAGATGCCTCTCTTCATCCTCATCTTCCCGCTGCTCGTTCTCGTCTTGATGCGGCTTGGGCTTGGATGGGCGGCGCTTGGCACGCTTTTCACAGCGGCATCAGCAAGCTGGTATAGCATCCATGGCCTGGGTCCGTTCGCGATTTCAGGCCCCGTGTACTCAGTTGAAGCAAAGATTCAGTTGCAGTTCTTCTTTGCCTGCTGCATCTTCATGGTCTACCTGGTCTCAGTCATCCTTGAAGATCGAGACAATACAGAATATCGGCTCCAAAAAGCTGCTTCGATCCACTCGATGGTGACGGACAATTCACGCGATGTAATTCTGCTCGCCGATCTCGATGGCCGCCAGACCTACGTTTCTCCGGCAGCCGAAAGTATCTATGGCTGCAGGCCTGAGGAACTGATCAACCAGACACTTTCTGAGCAAGCGCATCCTGATGATCGCGGTAAGGTTGAAGATGCAATTCATCGGCTCCGTCACAGTTCAGAGGGAACAATCATCGAGTACCGCACGCAAAGACAAGACGGAGACTATATCTGGGTCGAATCGACTCTCCGCTTGTTCCGCGACCGAAGAACCCGCATTCCCGCCGGTATTCTGAGCCTTGTCCGTGATATCACTGAGCGTAAACGCAGCGAGAGTCTGCTCCGCGAGGCAAACGAATCGCTCGAAAAACTGGCTGTGGTAGATGCGCTTACGGGAGTAGCCAACCGGCGGCGATTTAATGAGTACTTGTCCAATGAGTGGAGCCGGGCGGTCCGTCTTCAAAAGGCCCTCTCACTGCTGCTGGTCGATGCCGACTCTCTCAAGCACTACAACGATTCCTACGGTCACCTGAGCGGCGACAGGCAATTGAAGCAGATCGCTGAAGCAGCCCTCGAAGCCGTTAGCCGGCCGGAAGACTTGGTCGCCCGCTTTGGTGGCGACGAGTTCGCCATCATACTGCCAAACACAGACCACCATGGAGCAGTCGCAGTTGGCAACAAAATCCGAGAAGCCCTGAAACGGACCAATCACATTGGCGGCGAAAATCCGGACGAACTTGTGACGATCTCGATTGGTTGCGCTACCGTGATCCCAAAGCCGGGAGAGCAATCGGAGACTCTGATTCAAATTGCAGATGACACTCTCTACAAGGCCAAACGCAACGGACGCAATCAGCTATGCAGTAGCCTTATCCCGCTGTCATCGCTGGGGGCGACAGCAGGCAGCGGTCCGCAGAGTGCTTCCCTTGGAGATTAACGCTCCCAGCAATGACTACGGTTTAAACTCTCCAGTAGTCTCGACATCCAGCGCTGCCTGCACAGGAAGCTTGTCGCTCGACCCACCCGCAAGGACCCGCACCTGTTCTTTTTCCACGCGCCAAACGTGCCCCGCTACGTCCCAATACGCCAAGTCACGCGCCTTCAACTGGAGCGTCACATCTCTCTCCGCTCCAGCCTCAATCCTTACCCGCGCAAATCCCTTCAGTTCCAACTGCGGCCGCTCGACCTTCGAACCAAGATGCTGCACATACAACTGCACCACTTCGTCCCCGGCACGCTTCCCCGTGTTCTTCACCTTAACCGTGGCCTCAACGCTGCCATCCGCCGGAACTCTCTCCGAACTCAGCTTCAGACCTTCATACTTGAAATCCGTATAGCTGAGTCCGTATCCAAATGCGTACAGCGGCTTGTCTTTGCTGTAGAGATACGTCCGTCCATGCAGCAGGTTGTAGTCCATCAGCGGCAGCAATTGCGCATCGCCAGTGGGCCAGGTCTGCGTCAGTCGACCGGCGGGCGAATAGTCACCAAACAGCACATCTGCCAAACCGTGGCCTTCCTCCTGGCTGTTATGTGTCATATGCACAATCGCCGGGAGGTTCGCCTGGCTCCAGACAATGGCGTACGGAAAGCTCGCTCGCAGCACCTCGATTGTCTTCGGATTCGCCGCGAAAATCTGCTTCACCAGCTCTTCCTGTTCCAGCACAATCGTCTTCCGGTCCACGCTCTCTTTCCCATTCGACGGCGTCGGGCAAACATTCCATCCCGCATTGCATTCCGGATGATTCCCCACCACTACAATGGCCACATCCGCCTTGTGCGCGAGCGCTGCGGCCTGCGCCGCATCTGAGCCATCGTCCCACAGCACCTTCACACTTGGTCCTGCTGCCTCGCGAATCCCCGCGAGTGCACTCACAAAGTACGGCGGCGTTCCGCTATACCAGTCCAGAAGCACCTGGTCCGCCCACGGTCCAATCACCGCAATCGTCTTCAGTTTCTTTCGGTCCAGCGGTAGTGTATTGCTTTCGTTCTTTAGCAGCACAATCGACTCATCCGTCGCCAGCCTAGCCAGAGCCTTGCTTGATTCCCTGTCCCACGGCGGCGTCAGCGCATCGTCCGGGTTGATATTCGCTCCAGCGGGTTTCTTCCCAATCTCCCCATAGGGATCCACTCCCGCAGGGTCCATCTCGCCCAGTCGCAGATACACACGCAGCAAATTCTTCTCCACCACATCGATATCCGCCTCGGTCACCAAACCGTCTTTCAGCGCCTTGTTGAGGTCGTCCTTGTACGTATCCAAAAAATGATTGATCCCCGCCTTGATCGCCGCCGCCGCCCCATGCTCCTTGTCCGGGAATGCATGCTGCGCTGTGATCAACAGTCCCAGCGCGCCGCCATCCGTGCAAATGATCCCGTCGTTGCCCCACTCCTTGATCATCACGTTTTTCAGCACGGGATTCACCATCATCGTCGTGCCGTTCCACGCATTGTAGGAGGCCATCACCGCTCGCGATCCTCCCTGCTCAAAGCCCATCCTGAAAGGCACCGAGTAGTATTCGCGAAACAGCCGTTCATCAAAATCCGACGACGAAGACGAGCGTGTGTCTTCGTTTTCATTTGCCAGAAAATGTTTCATCAGCGATGCGCTCAGCCAATGCTTCGGATCAGGCCCCTGCAGTCCCTGCACAAACGCCGTCGTTAACGTACCCACCAAGTACGGATCTTCGCCCATCGACTCTTCAGTCCGGCCCCAGCGCGGATCGCGGCTCAAATCCGCATTGGGAGCGCGGATCACCAACCCGCCCCGGTCGTATATGGGGTTTTGGTAGTCGTACCGCGCCTCGTAGCCTTCCACATCGGCAATCTTCTTCAGCAGGCCCGCATCCCAGGTTGCTCCCAGCCCCTTCTCCTGTGGAAACGTAGTCGTCGGCAGCGGCGTTCTGCCCCTGCCGCCCCAGCCGCCAGGTCCGCCAAGAGCGAGGCCGTGCAGCCCCTCCACCTGTCCGGAGAAAACCAGCCCCAGCCTCGGAATCTTTGGATGGTCCGACATTAGGTTTACTTTCTCTTCCAGCGTCAGCCGGCTCAACAAGTCCGCAATGCGCGCATCGTCGCCAAGCTTCAGATCCCGAAACGGATAATCCGCCTGCGCTTGAAGCCCGCGCACAAATCCAAAAGCTAAGACCAGTCCCGCAATGACACACATCAAGCGCAGCAGCCGCATCAATATTTCCTCCGAATTTCGAACTTCGAAGATTAACACAGCCAACCCTGCGTCAGCCTTAGGCAAATCGCTTAAGCTCAATTCCCGCGCGCAAATCGGGATAGGGGGGAGAGTCACCTCTCCTCCCCTCCCACACCACCGGACAAGCGGGTCCGCATCCGGGGGTTCGATGAGTTAGTCCTCTGCCGCACAACACAGAGGCCGGAGGTTCAAAGAACGCCCGCCGATGGTGGTTTCGCCGCTCGTCGAGTTCCATTGCAGGCTTCACCGGCTCCCAACTCGCTCAAGCTCAGCCCAAAGGCTGATGGGCTGGCGCATGGCCACACATGAGACGCGCTTTCCTACTACTCCTTCTCATCGTTCAGGCCTTCGTCCCTTGCGGAACTACTATGCCCTCTGCTGACTTCTGCCATGCGGTCAAGGCATCTTACGACGCCTTCAGTCACGAATCCGAGACACATGGAAGATCTCCCGCGATAAGACTGACCGCCTTCCACGCGCAACCGCAGAATTTACCACCAGCGCCCTTGATGGTTGTGGACTTTGCGATCCGTTACCCGCTCGTCCGGCGCCGCAGGCCCCATATCCGGTTCTTGTCCATCGGCTCGCGTCTGTGCTCCGCGCTTGCTTCGGACCCCACCTCCCGATGACGCCCTTGCACTTCGCTACCACTTCTCCCCATCAGGATGTGGGGACGGCATCCAGCCCGTCCCCGTTCTCTTTCTGTCTCGTCTGTGCGCCCAGCTCTAGAAGTGGTAAGCTACGCCGACCGTTGGAACAAAAATGTTGTACCACTTGTTGGTGGTGAACTGCGAATCGCTGAAGGTGGGCACTTTGGTGACCCACCCGCGGTACTCCCCGCGAATATCAAAGCTCGGACTGACCTCATAGGCAAATCCTGCGCCGTAGATGGCGCCCACGCCGGTTGCCTGCTTCACATCCAGTGATGTTGTCCCCGAATTGCGAATGGGCAGGAAGATGAAACCTCCAGGACCTCCTTCAATAAACGGATTGAATTTGCGGAAGTTGAAGGTTCGCACAAAAGCGCCGGAAATCTCCTGGGTGCGCGTGGTGACCACGTAGTGGTTGGTATTGCTGATCACATAGTGGATCCTGTTCTGATACGTGATCCCATAGTTTGCCTCAAGAGCGCTGGAGGGGGTGAGCATGAAACGGTAGCTTGCCAATGCGCCCAACCCGTAGGTGGAGCTCACCTGAACATCGGTGGATGAGGAGATGAACGGCTCAATAATGCCGATTCCGCTGATGCTGATGTCTTGGCGGCTCTCTTGAGCCCGTCCTGCGGCCGCGCAAACCACCAGCAGGAATACAATCGATGCGATCTTCTTCATTCGGTCCTGAACCTCACCACTGCACAACCGTCCGGCTGGCAACGAGCTAGTCTATTCCGGTGCGCCGGTTTTAACCGGGCCCCGCTCTCAGCATTGTAACTGGCCGGACCGGCCCCTGCCGGAATGCGGCCGCCTCTGAACCGCTCCGGGCATCCAGTCGAACACGTCACTCGGCAGCACCCGGCATTCCACTTGCTACTACCAGGAAAGTTCTGAGGCTATAGACGCACGCCAACGCATTCCGGTACCCACCCGCTCTTCTGCCCGTGATGCTGACGTCTCACCCCGTCCGTTCGACCTGGTAGTAGAATGGCGGTCCGTTCTTCGTGGCCAACGTCCGCACCGTGCGCAGAAATGTCCTCGCGGCATACGACAGTGTCGCCTGACGCCGGTGTACCAGCCGCAGAATCCGCCGTGTCTCCAGTTCGTCCACAGGCACTCGCACCAGGTCGCCGACCTCCAACTCCCGCGCTACAGTCAAATGCGGCACAAGTGCCACCCCGTTTCCCATGGCCACAAACCGCTTGATTGCTTCGATCGTGGGTAGTTCGATTCCCATGTTCAGAGGCGTTCGGTAGCGCTGAAATGCCTCAATCACCTTCTGCCGCAGTGGCGACGCCACATTGTGGGCGATAAACATCTCGTCCCCCAGGTCGTTGATAGAAACTCGCTCCGCCGCTGCCAGCGGATGGCTGGGGCTGACAATAAACGCGAGACTGTCTCCGTAGACCGCAATGGTCCGGAACTGGACCGGATCGGGACGAAACGAAATCACTCCCAATTCGAATGTCCGAAGTGCTAACTCCTCGGGAATCTTCGAAGCCAGCATCCGGTGCACTGTCACGCTGACATGTGGAAACTCTCGCCTGAACTGGTCTATTGCAGGCAGCAGGTACATACACGTGTACTCGTTCGCTGCCAATTGCAGTCGACCACGCTCCAGGCTTTTCAGCTCACTGAGCGCGCTGGCCGCCTCCCGCCGCAGCGCCAACAACCGCAGCGCATAGTCGCGCAGCAGCACCCCGGCCGCGGTCAGCGATCCATCTCGTGCCGCGCGATCGAATAGCGTCTCGCCCACCGACGCTTCCAGCTTGCGGATGACCTGGCTCACCGCGGGCTGCGTGCGATGCAGTCGCGCCGCCGCCCGAGAAAAACTCCGCTCCTCCGCCACCGCGAGAAATGTCTCCAACTGACTCAGTTCCATCGGAAATCCCCCGAACTCAAACTGTTCGTTGTCATCTGTAAGCTGTCATTTGCCTTATAAGCAATTGTAATCGCTTCCCCAAAAAGAATAACTTTGCGTTATATAGCCCCGATGCGAGAAAATCCCTAAATTGAATAGAAGCTTCCCTGGCAGGCGAATACATGACCTCAAACCAGTCATCGAACCACGTAGTCTTTTTCGACACTACCCTCCGCGACGGCGAGCAGTCCCCCGGCTGCAGCATGACGACGCAGGAGAAACTGACCATGGCCCATGCCCTCGAAGATCTCGGCGTGGACATCATCGAGGCTGGCTTCGCTATGGCCTCCGAAGGTGACTTCGCTGCCATCGCTACCATCACGCAGGCCATACGGCAACCGCGCATCGCGTCCCTCGCCCGCGCTAAAACGGAAGACATTGAAATGGCCGCCCGCGCTCTGCAGTTTGCCGACCGCGCCCGCATCCACATCTTCCTCGCCTCCAGCGACCTGCACCTGGAATACAAGCTGAAGATTGGCCGCCAGGAAGCCCTCGATCTCACTGCGGAATCGATCCGGCTCGCGCGCACGCATTGTGATGACATCGAGTTCTCCCCTGAGGACGCAACCCGCGCCGATCGCGATTACCTAGTGGAAATGGTGCGTGTCGCCGTCGAAGCCGGAGCCACCACCATCAACATGCCAGACACGGTAGGCTATAGCACCCCGGAAGAATACGGTCGCATGTTTGCCGAAGTCCGCGAGCGCATTCCGGCCATCGACGAGCAAGGCATCATCCTCTCCTCGCACTGCCACGACGACCTCGGCCTCGCCGTCGCCAACTCACTCGCAGCCATCCAGAATGGCGCGCGCCAGGTTGAGTGCACCATCAACGGCATCGGCGAACGCGCGGGCAATGCGGCCCTTGAGGAGATAGCCGCCGCCCTCTACGTCCGCGGCGACCGCTACGGCGTCTCTACCGGCATCAAGCTTGAGAATCTCTACGCAACGAGCCAAGTTCTGGGACAGATCATCACCTTCCGTCCATCCCCCAACAAAGCCATCGTTGGTGACAACGCTTTCGCCCACGAGTCCGGGATCCACCAGCACGGCATGCTTGCCAACCCCCTCTGCTACGAAATCATGACGCCCGCTCTGGTCGGCGTCGCCAAAACGCATCTCGTTTTGGGGAAGCACTCCGGCCGCGCCGCATTGCGGCATCGGTTGGAACAACTTGGCTTCGCCCTGACGCGCGAAGAGTTGCAGCAGACCTACTACCGCTTCGTAGCGCTCGCCGACCGCAAGAAGAACATCTACGATCAGGACCTGGTAGGCCTGTTGCCCGACCAGATTCGCGAAAAACGCCACGTACCAGTTTCCGAGTTGGATTGATTCTCAACTGCTCGGCCGTGAGCGAAGACTGATTTCTGACATCTGATCTTTGGAGAAGCATGAAACTCAAGATTCTAGTAACCGCCGGCGACGGCATCGGCCCCGAAGTCACCAACGAGGCCGTCTCTGTCCTCAAGGAAGTCGCGAAACTCGGCGGCCACACGTTCGAGTTCGACGCCAAACGCATCGGCGGCATCGCCATCGTAAACGACGGCACGCCGTTGCCGGCCGACACCCTGGCCGCAGCACTGGACTCTGACGCCGTCCTCCTTGGGGCCGTCGGTGGCAACGAGTTCAATTCCCTGCCGCCGGACAAGCGGCCAGAAGCCGGCCTGCTCCAGATCCGCTCCGCTCTCGGCGGCTTCGCCAATCTCCGCCCCGCGTTTGCCTTCAAGGAACTCGCCGTAAATAGCCCACTCCGTCCCGAGATCATCGACGGCGCAGACGTTCTCTTCGTCCGCGAACTCCTCGGCGGCCTCTACTTCGGGCAGCCTCGCGAGTGGAACAAGACCACGAATGAAGCCTGGAACACCATGCGCTACACGCGTGATGAAGTCGTCCGCGTAGCTCGCGTTGCCTTCCAGTTAGCGGGCAAGCGCCGCAAAAAGGTCACCAGCGTCGACAAGGCCAACGTCCTCGAAGTCTCGCAGCTCTGGCGCGCCGCGGTCATTGAAGTTGCCGCTGAATTCCCCGACGTCACCCTTGAGCATCAGTACGTCGACGCCATGGCCATGCACATCATGAATCGCCCCAAGGACTTCGACGTCGTGCTTACCGAGAACCTCTTCGGCGACATCCTCTCCGATGAAGCAGGCGTCATCACCGGCTCGCTCGGCATGTTGCCCTCCGCCACCATCGGCGGCAAAGTCAACCTCTACGAGCCCATCCATGGCTCCGCGCCCGACATCGCCGGCAAAGGCCTGGCCAACCCACTCGGAGCAATCCTCACCGGCGCACTCATCCTGCGTCATTCCGGTGGCCTTGAAACCGAGGCCGCGGCCATTGAAGCCAGTGTCCGCAAGGTCCTCGAACAAGGCTTTCGCACATCGGACCTTGCACGCACCAATCCGCACGGCTTCACCGTGCTATCCACAACAGAAATGGGCGCAAAAGTTCGCGAGACCGTGAAGACCATGCTCGTCAACGCTTGATAACTGATCTCTGAATTAGGAGTTTCATGAGCACCGCACCAAAAACATTATTCGAGAAAGTCTGGCAGCAGCACGTGGTCGTCGAGCCCCAGGGCGAGCCCACCGTGCTCTACATCGACTTGCAGCTTCTCCACGAGGTCACTTCACCGCAGGCATTTGAAGGTCTGCGCCTCGCTGGCCGTAAGGTCCGTCGTCCCGACCGTTGCATCGCCACCGTCGATCACAACGTTCCCACGACCATCGAAGGCCGCCTCCACATTCTTGACCAGATTGCCGCCACGCAAATCGCCACGCTCCGCAAAAACTGTGCTGACTTCGGCGTTGAGCTTTACGACGTCGACTCGCGCGAGCAAGGCATTGTCCACGTCATCGGGCCCGAACTCGGCATCACCAAGCCCGGCATGACCATCGTCTGCGGCGACTCGCACACCAGCACCCACGGCGCATTTGGCGCGCTGGCGTTCGGCATCGGCACCAGCGAAGTCGAACATGTTCTCGCCACTCAAACCCTTCCCCAATCGAAACCCAAAACCTTCCGCATCGCCGTCGAAGGCAAGCTTCCCACCGGCGTAACGGCAAAGGACATCATTCTCGCCATCATCGGCAAAATCGGCACCGATGGCGCAACCGGCTGCGTGGTCGAGTACGCCGGGTCGGCCATCCGCGCGCTCTCCATGGAAGGCCGCATGACCGTCTGCAACATGAGCATCGAGGCAGGTGCCCGCGCCGGGATGATCGCTCCCGACGCGACCACCTTCGCATATCTCAAAGGCCGCCGTTTTTCGCCGCAGGGTTCGGCATGGGACCAAGCTGTAAAGGAGTGGTCGAAACTCCCCACTGATCCCGGCGCAAAGTTCGATCGCGAACTCATCATCGATGCGGCGAAGCTTGTTCCCTACGTAAGTTGGGGTACCAGCCCCGGCATGGTTGCCCCCATCACCTCCAATGTGCCCGACCCTGCTGCCGTATCGAACGAACAGGAGCGCAATGGCCTCGAACGCGCTCTCGAATACATGGGTCTCACCGCCGGCACGCCGCTCGAAGAAGTTTCCATCGACCGCGTCTTCATTGGCTCCTGCACTAACTCGCGCATTGAAGATCTCCGTGCCGCCGCTCGCATCGCCTCCGGATACAAGGTCTCCACGCACGTGTCTGCAATGGTCGTCCCCGGCTCACAGGCCGTAAAGACTCAAGCGGAAGCCGAAGGTCTCGACAAAGTCTTTCGCGAGGCGGGCTTCGACTGGCGCGAACCCGGCTGTTCCATGTGTCTCGGCATGAATCCTGACATTCTCTCTCCCGGCGAGCGCTGCGCCTCCACCAGCAACCGCAACTTCGAAGGCCGCCAGGGTCGCGGTGGTCGCACGCATCTCGTTAGCCCCGAAATGGCTGCCGCAGCCGCGATCGCCGGTCACTTTGTTGACATTCGAGACTGGGCCGTACGTGAGCCCGCTCTGCAAGGGAGCAAAAACTAATGCGACCCTTTCGCACCCTCACTGCGCTGGCCGCACCCCTCGACCGCACCAACGTCGATACCGACCAGATCATTCCCAAGCAATTCCTGAAACGCATCGAACGCACCGGTTACGGCGAGTTTCTCTTCTTCGACTGGCGCCGTACAGCATCCGGCGATCCCGATCCGTCGTTCCCACTGAACGACCCGCACTATAAAGACGCGCAAATTCTAATCGCTGGCAAGAACTTCGCCTGTGGCTCCAGCCGCGAGCATGCCGCCTGGGCACTTAGCGATTACGGCTTTCGCGCCGTGATCGCCCCCACCTTCGCCGATATCTTTTTCTCCAATGCCGGCAAGAACGGCATCGTCTTAGTTCGTCTCAGCGAAGAGCAAGTCGCCCAGCTTCTTTCGAACGCCAAAACCATTCCTAACTACCAACTCACTGTCTCGCTCGAAGCGCAGACGGTCACAGACTCGCTCGGCTTCCACGCGACCTTCGAAGTGGACCCATTCCGAAAGTTCTGCCTCATAGAAGGCCTCGACGATATCGGCCTTACCTTGCGTCACCAGGCAGTGCTTGACGCGTACGAAACGCAACACGACCAGGCCTGTTGGCTGAAAGCAAAATGAAAGCGGAGCCAACTCCGCTACAAGGACACAATGACCGTTGAAGGCAAGCGCCAAAGTATTCCGTTGACTGAAGGACCCAGCCGCGCCGCCGCGCGCTCTTATCTACGCGGCTCCGGTTTCGCTAAGGAAGATCTGCACAAGCCCATCATCGGCATCGCCAACACATGGACTGAGATCGGCACCTGCAACGTCCATCTCCACGAAATCGCCGAAGCGCTCAAAGAAGGCATTCGCGAAGCAGGCGGCACGCCGATGGAGTTCAACACAATCACCATCTCCGACGGCATCACTATGGGCACGCAAGGTATGAAGGCTTCGCTGGTCAGTCGCGAAGTCATCGCCGACTCTATCGAGTTAGTCGCGCGCGGCAATCTCTTTGACGGTCTCGTCGGCATTGGCGGATGCGACAAGAACATGCCGGGCATCATCATGGCTCTTTGTCGTCTCGATATTCCAGGGCTCATGCTTTACGGCGGGTCTATTGCGCCAGGCAGACTCAATGGCGTGGACATCACCATCCAGAATGTTTTTGAAGGAATTGGCTCCCACGCCGCCGGCCGCATCGACGACGCCGGCCTTGAAGCCCTCGAAGCCAATGCCTGTCCTGGCGCGGGCGCATGCGGCGGCCAGTTCACCGCCAACACCATGGCCATGTCTGGTGAAATCCTCGGCATCTCGCCAATCTATCTCTCCGGCGTCCCTGCCACTTCCAAAGACAAGTACGCCGCCACCCGTGAAGCCGGCCACATTTTGATGGACGCAGTCCGTGCCAATCGCCGTCCCTCACAAATCATCACCCGCAAGTCGATTGAGAACACCATCGCCAGCGTAGCTGCCAGCGGAGGTTCCACCAACGCCGTTCTTCACTTACTCGCCATCGCCCGCGAAATGGGCATCGACTTATCCATCGATGACTTCGATGTTATAAGCAAGCGCACGCCATTTATCTGCGACCTGACTCCTGCCGGAAAATTCGTCGCTTCGGACTATCAGGCCGCCGGCGGCTCGCGTCTGCTTGCCAAGCGTCTCATTGAGGCCGGACATGCTGACGGCAGCACCCTTACCATCAGCGGCAAGACGCTGGCTGAAGAAGCAGCACTCGCGCAAGAGACTCCCGGCCAGGTCGTGATCCACACCTTCGACAATCCCATCAAGCCCACCGGTGGCCTCGTCATTCTCAAAGGCAACCTCGCCCCCGAAGGTTGCGTGATGAAGGTAGCCGCCGCAAACCGTGTTGAGCATCGTGGTCCCGCTCGCGTCTTCGACACCGAAGAAGCCTGTTTCGCGGCCGTTCAATCCGCACAAATCAAGCCAGGGGACGTGCTAGTCATTCGCTATGAAGGACCCAAGGGCGGTCCCGGCATGCGCGAGATGTTGCAAGTCACCGCTGCCGTCTCATCGAACGCAGAGCTCAGCGCACACGTTGCCCTGCTTACCGACGGCCGTTTCTCCGGCGCAACGCGCGGCTTTACCGCAGGTCACGTCGCGCCTGAAGCCTTCGTTGGCGGACCTATCGCCGCTGTCCGCGAAGGCGACATCATCCACTTCGACATCCCCAATCGCAAGTTGACGCTTGAAGTCAGCGAAGAAGAAATCGCCGCGCGCCTCAAGGGATTCAAGCCGCCCGCACTGCGCTGGCCCAAAGGCGTCTTCCGCAAATATGTCGACCGTGTAACGTCCGCCTCCGAGGGCGCAACCACGTAACGCCGTTTCTTAACGGATCTCTGACCCCTGACTACTGACAGAAGGAGTCCACCATGGGAACCACCGCAAACACGCAATCCGCGAATGCCCACCTCACCACCCCCACCCGCCTCACTGGCGCTGAAATTCTGTGGGCCACTCTTGTGGGCGAAGGCGTCACTACCGTCTTCGGCTATCCCGGCGGCGCCATCCTGCCTGCCTATGACGCGCTGCGCAAGTTCCCCATCCACCATGTCCTTGTCCGTCACGAGCAAGGCGCCTCGCACATGGCCGACGGCTACGCGCGCGCCTCGGGCAAGGTCGGCGTCGCGATAGCTACCAGCGGCCCCGGCGCCACCAATCTTGTGACTGGCATCGCCACGGCAATGCTGGACTCGATTCCCATCGTCTGCATCACCGGCAACGTCTCGTCGAAGATTCTCGGCACCGACGCGTTCCAGGAAGTCGACATCACCGGTATCACGCTGCCTGTGACCAAGCACAACTTCCTCGTCAATCGTACTGAAGACATTGCTGCCGCTATCCGCAGCGCTTTCAAAATCGCCCAGTCCGGCCGCCCCGGTCCGGTGCTGGTCGACATCACCAAAGACGCGCAACAAGGCACCGCCATCTTCGACTTTGAAGCGGCCAAGCCGCGTCCTTATCGTCCGCATCCCATGCTCAGCGTTGAAGAATCCAGCCTCAATCAAGCTGCCGAACTCATTCGCAATGCCAAGCGCCCCGTCATCCTCGCCGGTCATGGCGTTTCTGAATCCGGCGCCATGGAACAGGTCCGCACCCTCGCCGAGCGCGCGCAGATTCCCGTCGGCCTCACCCTCCTCGGCCTCGGCTCATTTCCCGCTTCGCACCCACTCAACCTCGGCATGATGGGTATGCATGGCGAGTCATGGATCAACGATGCCATTCAAGACGCCGATCTGCTCATCGCCTGTGGCATGCGCTTCGACGATCGCGTAACCGGCACTACCTCCACCTATGCCCTTAAAGCCAAAAAAATCCACATAGAAGTCGATCCTGCTGAGATCAATAAGAACATCAAGGTTGACGTGGCCCTTGTCGGCGACCTGCGCGAAGTCCTAGAGCAGTTGCTCCCACGCATTGGTGGCCGCGACGGCTCCGCATGGCTCAAGACTATCGAAGCCAGCAAAGCCGCAGTCGCGGTCCGCGATATCAAGAACAGCCCCGACTTGGGCCACCTCTACGCCACCCATGTTATACACGACCTCTGGCGCATCACCGGCGGCAACGCTATCGTGGTTACCGACGTTGGCCAGCATCAGATGTGGGAGGCGCAGTATTACCACCACGAGCAGCCCCGCACGCTGATCACCTCCGGTGGCCTCGGCACCATGGGTTTCGCACTGCCCGCAGCCATCGGCGCAAAATTCGCATGCCCCGACAAGGAGGTCTGGGTCGTCGCCGGCGACGGCGGATTTCAGATGACCGCGGCCGAGCTCTCCACCATCGCCCAGGAAGGCATCAAGATCAACATCGCCATCATCAACAACGGTTTTCTGGGCATGGTGCGCCAATGGCAGGAGTTCTTCTACGACAAGAACTATGAGTGTACGCCGATCCTCAGCCCCGACTTCGTCAAACTGGCCGCAGCTCACGACATCGCTGGCCTCGCCGTCCATACCCGCGCCGAGGTGCAAGGCGCAGTCGAGCAGGCGCGCTCCGCAGAAGGAACGTTCCTGCTCAACTTTCTGGTTGAGAAGGAAGACTCGGTGTACCCGATGATTCCCGTCGGCGCCGCATTGCACGAGATGATCCGCCGCCCCGAACACGACCCGCTGCTTGAGTCGCCGGGCGACAAGTAAGAAAGTTCGCCGAAAGCAAGAGGCCAATAAAGTCATGTTGCACACATTCGTTGCTTACGTTGAAGATCTTCCCGGCGTGCTCACTCGCGTCGCATCGCTCTTCCGCCGCCTCAACATCAACATCAACTCGCTCACCGTCGGCCGAAGTGAACGCCCCGGTCTATCACGCTTGACCCTGGTCTGCGACGCCTCCGCTGAAGCCGGCCATCGCATCCGCGCCAGCCTGTTTAAGCTGGAGAATGTTGTCGACGTCGACGACATTGCAGGCGCCCCGGCAGTCACACGCGAGCTGGCGCTCATCAAGGTTGCTGCCACGCCGCGCAACCGTGCCCAGATATTCGATTTGGTCGAGGTCTTTCGCGCCCGCATCGTCGACCTGACTTCGGAGTCGCTCATGATCGAGATGACCGGCGTCGAAAGCAAGATCGAAGGCCTCATCGAAGTACTGCGCGAAGACGACGGGCGCATCCTCGAAATCTGCCGCAGCGGTAAAATGACCATGCGCCGTGGTCACCACACTTCCAGCGTGCTCAAGGCCATGGGCGCCGGTCCCGCTGAGCTGGACGCGGAATCTGTGGAGTCCATTGAAGACAACACTGCGGTCGAGCCGGAGTAACTTCATTCCGAATACTGCCGCCCATAAGATTCGAATTAACCCATAACCTGTACACAAAGGAAAAACCGAGAAAATCATGGCTAAGACTCACTACGATCACGACGCCGACCTCTCCCTCATTCAAGCCAAGAAGGTGGCCATCATCGGCTATGGCTCCCAGGGTCATGCGCACGCCCTCAACCTCAAGGACTCCGGCGTCCATGTGAAGGTTGGCCTCGCAGCCAACTCCAAATCCATTCCCAAAGCCCAGAAGGCCGGCCTTGAGGTCACTACTGTTGCAGAAGCCACAAAGTGGGCCGATGTGATCATGGTCCTGGTTCCCGACCAGACCGCGGCCAAACTTTATGCCGAAGAGATCGGCCCCAATCTGTCGGCGGGCAAGCTGCTCCTGTTCGCTCACGGTTTCAACATCCATTACAAGACCATCGTCCCGGCGGCGGGCATCGACGTGGGCATGGCCGCGCCTAAAGCTCCTGGCCATCGCGTCCGCGAAGTGTTTACCGAAGGCGGCGGCGTACCCGGACTGATTGCCATCCATCAGGACGCGACAGGCACGGCTCACGCGCTCAATCTGAGCTATCTCAAGGGCATCGGCTGCACCCGCGCCGGAGTTCTCGAAACCACATTCAAAGAAGAAACCGAGACTGATCTTTTCGGCGAGCAGGCTGTTCTTTGCGGCGGCGTCAGCGCCCTTATCAAAGCTGGATATGAGACTCTCACCGAAGCTGGCTACCAACCGGAGAGCGCTTATTTCGAAGTCCTGCATGAATTGAAACTGATCGTCGATCTCATCTACCGCGGCGGCCTTGCTTACATGCGTTACTCCATCTCGGACACTGCCGAGTGGGGGGACTACGTATCAGGCCCGCGCGTCATCAACGCCGAAAGCAAGAAGGCAATGAAGCAGATCCTCACCGAAATTCAGAATGGAAGCTTCGCCAAGCATTTCCTCGCCGACCAGAACTCCGGCCGCAAGGAATTTCTCGCATTCCGCGAAGCCGAGGCCAAGCACCCCGTTGAAGTCGTCGGCAAGAAACTCCGCGCCGCCATGCCCTTCCTCGACCCCGTCACTGTCGAAGAAGTCGCCAAGAACCGCTAATCAGAAGACCTCGTATGCCTGCTCCTTCGCAGTGCAAGGAGCAGGCATACAAGCGCGCACATTCCTCCCCACGTCCCCTCCAAATCGATATTCAATCCTCAACTGCCGTTGCAGTGATAGCATGTCTTGGAACATCCCCGCAGAAGAGGCACTCCATGAGCGACGCCATTCAGCTAGATACACTTACACCCGAGCAGATCAGCGCCATCACCCGTCAGAACAACTACGGGACTTGGCGCTTCCAGAAGACCTGGAAGCCGCTCTACATAGCCGACGCTGAAGGCTGCTGGTTCATCGACGGCGCAGGCAAACGCTACCTGGACTTCAGTTCGCAGTTGATGTGCGTGAACCTGGGCCACAAGAACCCGGCGGTCGTCGAAGCCATCGCCGAGCAAGCTCGCGAGTTGGCCTACGTTGCTCCGGGATATGCCACTCGCTCGCGCGCTCGCCTTAGCGCCAAGCTGCTTGAAGTTCTTCCCGAGGGCCTGACCAAGTTCTTCTTCGCCACCAGCGGCACTGAAGCCAACGAAGCAGCGTTTAAGATTGCGCGCATGTTTACCGGCAAGAACAAGATCATTTCGCGCTACCGCTCGTATCACGGATCGACCAACGGCTCCATTGCAGCGACCGGCGATCCGCGCCGTTGGGCCATGGAACCGGGTGGCAAGGGTTCCGGCTTCATCTTCGCGCCGGAGACAAACTGCTACGACTGCCCCATCAAGCACATCTATCCCGCGTGCAACATTGCCTGTGCCGATTACATCGAGCACATGATCCGCAACGAGAGCGATGTGGCTGCCGTTATTCTGGAGCCCGTTGTGGGCACCAACGGCGTCCTTGTTCCTCCGCCGGAGTACTTCCCTCGCCTGCGCGAGATCTGCGACCGCCATGGAGTGCTCCTCATCGCAGACGAAGTCATGGCCGGATGGGGCCGCACTGGCAAGTGGTTTGCCGTCGACAACTGGAACGTGAAGCCCGACATCCTGGTCACCGCCAAGGGCATCACTTCGGCCTACATGCCGCTGGGACTATGTGCCACCACAACCAAGATTGCCGATTACTTCGAGGACCATTACTTCTCCCATGGACACACGTATGAAGCACATCCCATGACGCTGGGCCCGGCTGTCACCACCATCGAAGAAATGCAGCGGCTGAATCTGGTGGAGCGCGCGGCCGAGCTTGAGCCCTATGTGCGCGAAAAGCTTGAGGCGCTCAAGACGAAGCATCCTTCCGTGGGCGATGTGCGCGGCCTCGGTCTATTTTTCGCCGTTGAGATCGTGAAGAATCGCACCACGAAGCAGCCCTTCAACACGATGCGGGACAAAGTCGAGGGCAAGCCGCTGGTGGTGGATCAGATCGCCGGAAAGATGATGACGCAAGGCATCTCCATCCAGGCTTGGGTGAGCCATTTTGTGATTGCGCCACCGCTGATCGTGACCAAGGATGAGTTGGATCTGGGGATCGCCGCACTCGATGAACATCTCGCCATCGCAGATGCGCTGGTCGAATAGCCTGCGCTGCAGCGCCTCAATACGCAGTCTTGGCCGGCGATGCAATCCACGCTGCAAAACTGGCCCAAGCCTCATCGGCCAGCAATTGCGTGGCTTTGAGTTTGCGATCCGGCGGGTTCTTACGGAACTCTTCGTAGAGAAAGGCGTCGTCGAATCCCGCGCGAGCGGCATCAGCAGCGCTTGCGCCATAGTAAATCGCATCCAACCGCGCCCAGTAGCAGGCGGCCAGGCACATGGGGCACGGCTCGCAGCTGGTATAAAGTTCGCACCCGGTCAGAGTAAACGTGCCCAGGGTCTTGCAAGCTGCGCGGATGGCGTTCACCTCGCCATGGGCCGTCGGATCGTGCGAGGCGGTCACGGTGTTCACACCCTCGCCCACAATATGTCCGTCGTGCACGATGACAGCTGCAAAGGGGCCACCTCCGCCTGCGTTGACGTTCTCGATCGCCAGCTCGATCGCGCGGCGCAAAAACTCCGGATTCGGTGCAGTGGAAATAGCCAACTTGCTCTCAACCTCCCTTAAGGGCGAAAGTAAACACAGTATGGCACAAGCATTCCGCTCGATGAACGTGCTAACGGCCGAAGGCCTGAGACCAGCAGCCCTGATGGTGGACCGCGAGCGCATCGCTGAGGTCCACGATTGGGATGACGTCCCCGCGGGCGTGACGCTACGCGACTTTGACGATTCCGTTCTACTGCCAGGCCTGGTCGACTCCCACGTGCACATCAACGACCCCGGCCGTGCTGATTGGGAGGGTTTTTCAACGGCCACGCAGGCGGCAGCTTCAGGCGGCGTGACCACGCTGATCGATATGCCGTTGAACTGTATTCCGGAAACTACGGATGTGGCCGCTCTCGAAGCCAAGCGCGACGCGGCGAAGGGCCAGGCCTGGGTGGATTGGGCTGCCTGGGGCGGCGTGGTTCCCGGCAACGCAGATTCTCTGCTGCCACTGGCCGCCTCTGGCGTTCCCGGCTTCAAATGCTTTCTCATCCACTCCGGGATCGATGGCTTTCAAGCAGTCAATGAGAGCGACCTGCGCCTCGCACTAGCCAAGTTGAAAGGAACGGGACTTCCTCTGCTAGCTCATGCCGAGGTAGCCGGTCCGGTCGACGCAGCAACAGAAGCGCTCAATTCATCCGGCGCGGGCTGGCGCAAGTATTCCACCTACCTCGCCTCGCGACCCGACGCAGCCGAGGTCCACGCAATTGCCCTGCTGATTCGCCTCGCCGAAGAATTCCAGACGCCCATCCACATTGTGCATCTCGCCACCGCGCAGGCTCTCCCGCTAATTTCCGATGCGCGCCAACGCGGTGTACCCATCACCGTCGAAACCTGCGTCCAATATCTATGGTTTGCAGCCGAAGAGATTCCCGACGGCGCAACCGAATTCAAGTGTGCCCCACCCCTCCGCACCGCATCCAATCGGGAAGAGTTATGGGCCGCGCTGGAGTCAGGGTTGATCGATATGGTTACGACCGACCACTCGCCCTGCCCGCCGTCGATGAAAGGCCTTGAGGAAGGCCGCTGGGACAAAGCATGGGGTGGTATTTCCAGCCTCGGTCTCGCGTTGCCAGTAATGTGGACAGCGATCGAGCGCCGCGGAATGGGCATGGATCAAGGAATGGAACGCATTGGTGCGTGGATGGCCGCCAGTACGGCAAAGTTGGCTGGTTTGGCCGACCGGAAAGGCGCGCTCGTTGTCGGTGCCGACGCGGACATCGTGGTCTTCGATCCCAAAGTCGTCTGGACCGTTGCACCCAAACATCTCCATTTCCGCCACAAACTCTCACCCTATCTGGGCGCGGAGTTGCGTGGACGTGTGCTGGAAACGTGGCTACGCGGGGAGCCAGTCTACATGGCGGACGATAACCTGGCTCGCTTCATCGATTCGCCGCGAGGCAGAGATCTCACACGTTCACAAGTGTTGATGCGCCCATGAGAGACCTCGCCGCTCGCACAATCGCCGAATGCAGGCATATCGCCACAATGAGCGAGGAGTCAGGCCGCATCACGCGCCGTTTTCTCACCCTTCCCATGCACGCCGTCCACGCCCATCTGCGCGCACGCATGGAGGCACTCGACATGGCCGTCCATGTAGACGCCATCGGCAATCTGCGTGGCCTGTGGCACTCGACGGCTTCACCCGACAAACGCCTTGTCCTGGGCTCTCACATCGACACCGTACCCGATGCCGGCGCATTCGACGGCGTCCTCGGCGTAACACTCGCGCTTGAATGGGTGGGGCTTGCGCAGGAACTCGCTTTGCCTCTGGCCATCGAGGTCATCGCATTCTCTGAGGAGGAAGGCGTCCGTTTCGGGATTCCATTTCTAGGCAGCCGTGCAGTCGCGGGAGATTTCGATCCCGCGCTGCTCACACTTGAAGATCCGCAGGGCGTTTCCGTGGAGGCCGCTATTCGCAACTTCGGTCTCGATCCCTCCCACATCGACGAAGCTAAATTGCATCCGAGCGCGATGGCATTTGTTGAAGTTCATATCGAACAGGGACCGGTCCTTGAAGCGGAATCTTTGAGTGTTGCCACAGTCACCTCAATCGTCGGCCAAACCCGTCTCTGCATGGTGTTCACCGGACATGCCAACCATGCCGGAACAACTCCAATGCACTTGCGCCACGACGCTCTGGCCGCTGCCGCAGAGTGGATCGCGGCGGTCGAAGCGCTGGCCAGACGCACAGACGGCTTGGTGGCAACGGTCGGCAAAATGAGCGTTGAACCGAACGCAGGCAATGTTGTTCCGGGAGTTGTTACGGTTAGCTTGGATCTGCGCCACGCGAACGATCCCATCCGACGAAAGGCCGTCGAAGAGCTTTCCGACAAAGCAATCCTGATCGCAAACCGTCGTGGGATCAATCTTCAAAGAACCGACAAGATGGACCAGCCGGCTGTGCCGATGGACGAACGCCTGACGTCTTTTCTCGCTGATGCAATCGAGGCAGCCGGCTTCCACGCTAAGACTATGCCCAGCGGCGCCGGTCACGACGCTATGGTCATGGCCGCGCGTGTGCCCACAGCGATGCTCTTTCTTCGCAGCCCCGGCGGCATCAGTCACCATCCGGATGAATCTGTTCTTGAAGAGGATGTGGAGGCTTCGCTGGACGTCGCCCGCGAGTTTCTGCTGCGCCTTGCCAAGGATATTGGTTAGAATTCCGAAACGAGGCCAAACTTTGCATCACCTGGGACTCACGAGAAGCAGCCTGAAGCATGATCACCTGCTGCAGACGCCTAACACCTTCATCCGTACGCCATTGCCGGGCGCAACGGGCGTGGAGTTCGTCATCCACGTTGGACCGCGCCTTGGTGCACGCTTCACACAGATGACCGCGGAGTTTGCAGCCGAAGGCACGCTCGGCCCCACGCCGGGGCAGCGCTTCATTTTTGTTCTCGAGGGCGAACTCGAATTGAACGCCGGTGGTCAACAGCACCTTCTCGTTCCCGGTGCATTCGCCTATCTACCGCAAGACACGCCACATTCCGTGCGTGGAGTGACTGCCGCGCGTGCGGCCCTGATCGAGAAGCCGTACGAGCCGTTGCCCGGCGACAACGAACATTCGCCACAGTTCGTAGTAGGCAACGAAGCCTCCGTTTCGGCTCTCTCTCTCATGGGCGACGAGTCGCTCCGGGTGCGTTCTCTCATGCCTGACGGTCCAGCCTACGACTTCGCGGTAAACACCATGACCTACGACCCAGGTGCAGCGCTCAGCATGGTCGAAATTCACCTCATGGAACACGGCCTGTTGATGCTCGAAGGCGCCGGTATTTACCGTCTCGGCGATTCATGGTATCCAGTCCAGGCTGGCGACTTTATTTGGATGGCTCCATATTGCCCGCAGTGGTTCGGCGCGCTGGGCAAACGACCCGCAAAATATCTCATCTACAAAAACTGGCGCAGGCATCCGCTCGGAGGTTGACGAACACCATGGCCCTGGAGACAACACTCAACCCAAGAATCGAAATCGACTCTCTCTGTGCGGAGCTTGCCACCCTGGCGCTGATTTCTGAAAACGAGCCTCCGGTCGTCACGCGGGTTGTCTTCAATGAGGCAGACCGTCGCGCGCGCGCCTACGTCAAGGGCCTTTGTGCCGATGCGCGACTCACGGTCACCGTAGACGCCATCGGTAACACCTTTGCCCGCTGGCATGGCTCCGAACCGGAGCTTGCACCCATCGGCACAGGCTCCCACATTGACGCTATCCCCAACGCAGGGTCTTATGACGGAACCGTCGGCGTTCTAGGAGGTCTCGAAGCGATTCGCGCCCTTCAGCGTGCCGGGTATAGTCCCCGCCGATCCATCGAGTTAGTCATTTTCACCGCCGAGGAGCCAACCCGATTCGGCATCGGCTGCTTGGGCAGCCGCATGATCGGCCATGTGCTTTCACCCGCCGCGGCGCTCGCATTGTGCGACAAGCGGGGTCGCGGCCTGGACGAACTGCGCAATCAAACTGGCTTCACCGGACCGCTCGAATCCGTGGCCCAGCCTAAGGGCCGTTTTCACCAGTTCGTAGAGTTGCACATCGAGCAGGGACCGTTGCTGGAGAAGGAAGGAATCGACCTCGGCCTGGTCACTCACATTGCCGCGCCGGCCAGCCTGAGAATCGAAATTGAGGGCGAAGGCGGACACGCCGGTGGCAATCTAATGCCGGAACGCAAGGACGCGCTGGTTGCAGCGGCAGAGCTGATTCTCGCACTTGAAACAGCAGCCAAATCTACCGGCGCAGTCGATACGGTAGCCACGGTGGGCGTCTGCGAAGTCTTTCCGGGCGCGGTTAACAGTATTCCATCGCGTGTGCTCCTTGAAACCGACATTCGCGACATCGACGGCGCGCGTCGCGATAGCGTCCTAACTGCCCTGAAGAATGCCTGCACGGATGTTGCGAACCGTCGCGGCGTGGTCATTGCCACGAATCTGGTCAATGCCGACCCACCCACCACCTGCGACCCCTCGATTCTTGCAGCACTGGAAGCCTCCGCCCAAGACGCGGGGCGTACCTACAAGAGAATGGTGGCTCGCGCTTATCACGACTCGTCCTTTGTGGCCTGCATTGCGCCTGTCGCCATGTTGTTCATTCCCTGTCGCGGCGGAGTGAGCCACCGGCCCGATGAGTACGCCTCGCCCCAGTGGATCGAAAGCGGCGTCAATGTGCTGGCCCGGACCCTCGCCCGGCTCGCGGAATAGTAGACCCGCTTTGCAACTTCGCCGCGCCGTTGTATGCTATGCCTCAACCTGTTCGGCGATCTGAGCTTTCCCAAAGCATGAGCACGAGCGAAATAACTCGTATCGTTGGAGCTCCCGTCCTTCGCAAGGAAGGGGTCGACAAACTGCTGGGTCGCGCGCGCTATGTGGATGACATCCAACGTGAAGGTATGTGGTTCGGCGCCACCGTTCGCAGCACCATTCCCCGCGGATTGATTCGCTCCATCGGCTTCGACCGACGCATCGACTGGAGCGAGCTCACCGTCGTGACCGCTGCCGACATTCCCGGCAAGAACCACGTTCACCTCATCGTTGCGGACCAGCCCTGTCTTGCCGATGGACAGGTGAACCACTGCGACGAACCGATTTTGCTCCTTGCGCACCCTGACAAACACAAACTGCGCGACGCCGTTTCCGCGGTGCACATCGAGTACGATCCCCTGCCGCCTGTCTTCACCATCGAAGAAAGTGAACGTCAGGATGTGATCGTGTGGGGAGCGGACAACCTCTTCAAGAGCTTTCTGCTTGAAAAAGGCGATGTCGACCCCGTCTGGTCCACCGCCGCTCATATCGTAGAAGGCGAATACCGCACCGGCGCGCAGGAGCATCTCTACATAGAAAACAACGGCATGATCGCGGAGTGGAACGCGGAGACTGGGGTTACGGTATGGGGATCGCTGCAGTGTCCTTATTACGTGCATAGGTCCCTGCTCGCGGTCTTCGATCTGCCGGAAGACAAGGTACGCGTAATTCAAACTGAGACAGGCGGCGCATTCGGAGGCAAGGAAGACTATCCGTCCACGCTCGCAGCCCACGCGGCCTTGCTCGCTTTCAAGTCCCGTCATGTTGTCAAGATGGTCTATGACCGCATGGAAGACCTTGCAGCCACCACCAAGCGCCACCCATCGCGCGTTCGTCATCGCACAGCGCTCGACAAGGACGGCAAGCTGCTGGCCATGGATATCGATCTCGCTACCGATGGCGGCGCTTACTCCACGCTTTCTTCCACGGTACTCTCGCGCGCTACCCTTCACTCACCGGGCCCTTATGCGTGCCCCAATGTGCGCGTCCGTGCCCACTCCTGGGCCACCAACACTGTTCCCTACGGCGCGTTTCGCGGCTTTGGAGCGCCCCAGGCCATCTTCGCCGTCGAGCGCCACATGGACGAGATCGCCGCCACCATCGGACTCGATCCGGTCGAACTGCGGCGCAGAAACTTTCTTCACGATGGCGACACCACTGCGACAGAACAGGTGATGCACGATCCGGTGATTCTCGATAGGCTCCTTGATCGCGCACTTTCGGAAAGCGACTATCACGCCCGCCGCACCCGCTTTGTTCTTGAGAATCAGTCCAATCCAATCAAGCGTGGCCTGGGCATTGCCGCTTTCTACCATGGCTCTGGTTTCACTGGCTCCGGTGAGCGCTACCTGAATTCCCTTGCTGGCGTCGACGTAACGCCGGAAGGCAAATTGCGTGTGCTGGTGGCTAGCACCGAGTTCGGTCAGGGCACGAATACCGTGCTCTCGCAGATTGCGGCGGAGGCCGTCGGCATCGACTATGACGATGTGATCATGGCGCCGCCCGACACCAGCATCGTTCCCAATAGCGGTCCAACCGTTGCTTCGCGCACCACCATGGTGGTTGGCCATCTGATTGAGCGAGCCGGGGTGCAGCTTCTGAAGATGTTGCACGATCACGCCGGACTTGGCGCACACTACACGAGCGAAGAATTCTTCGCGGCATGCGAGCGGTATCGTGCCGAGCACGGCAAAGTCGAGTCGCTCTGCCGGTATGAGGCCCCGCCCGGAATCTATTGGGACGACAAAACCTACCACGGCGAGGCCTATCCAGCGTATGTGTGGGCCGTCCAGGTTGCGCAGGTGGCCGTCGACACCGCTACTTATTCCGCCGAGGTTGAGGAGTTCTGGTCCGTTCAGGAGGTGGGCCGCGTCCTCAATCCCGTACTCGCCGGGGGACAGATCGAGGGTGGTATCGCGCAAGCCATGGGCTACGCGCTCTACGAAAAAGTGCTCTTACAGAACGGACACATGGCAAACAATCAGATGACCAATTACATTATGCCCACCGCCGAAGACGTGCCTCCGATTCACGTCTTCTTTGAACAGATTCCCTTTCGCTATGGAGGATTCGGCGCTAAAGGCATCGGCGAATTGCCGCATGACGGCCCCGCGCCGGCAGTTCTAAACGCCATACGCGATGCAACGGGGATTGGTTTTCACGCGATCCCACTCCTGCCTGAAGATTTGTTCCAGGAACTGGCGACGCGTCAGCCCCTCGTGGAGACCGCTGCCGTATGAGCGATTCGTATCCAACCATTCGCCTCACCGTCAACGGTACAAACGTTGCCGTGCAAACTCCTCCCATGAAGCGCCTTCTCGATGTGCTCCGCGAGGACCTGCGCTTGACCGGCACAAAAGAAGGTTGCGGTGAAGGAGAGTGCGGTTCCTGCTCAGTGCGCATGAATGGCGAGTTGGTCAACAGTTGTCTAGTGCCGGTTCTCCAAGCCGAAAGCGCAAACATCCAAACCGTCGAAGGCCTCGCAATCGATGGTGAACTGCATCCACTGCAAAGGGCTTTCCTCAACTGCGGCGGAGCGCAATGTGGGATATGCACGCCTGGAATGTTGATGGCCGCAACGCAATTGCTCGCGGTCAACCCTCATCCAAACATGGCCGAAATTCGCGAGGGGCTCGCAGGCAATCTCTGCCGCTGCACTGGGTTCATTCGCATCTTCGAGTCTGTGGTCGCAGCCGCCGCGGGCACTGCGCTCGACTCCACAGAGCATGCGGCCCATGCGCGGTAACCCGCATGTACACGACATGGTCGCGCCCGGCAGCCTGTCCGCGGTGCTGGCGTTGATAGCCTCCGCGCCCGGCGAGTGGACTCCAATTGCCGGCGGAACCGAACTGATGGTTGCTCACGCAGCGGGCCGTCTCGGCGCATCCAGGCTGGTAAGTCTCTGGGGCATCCCCGATCTGCGCTTCATCACAACCAACTCGAACAACATCGTCATTGGCGGCGGCTCGACATTTCACGATCTTCGCGCTCACGCCGCAATCGCCGCACAGTTACCACTCGTCACCAAAGCATCCAGTTGGATCGGCTCCATCGCCAACCAAAGCCGCGCCACCGTTGGCGGCAATCTCGTCAATGGATCTCCCGCAGCGGACTCTTCGCCGGCACTTCTGGTCTACGACGCGGAGATCGAACTGGTGTCGGTCCGAGGCAGCCGTCGCATTCCCTATTCGTCCTTCCACACCGGCTACAAGCGCAATGCAATGGCGCCCGACGAATTGCTCTACGCCGTTCATCTACCGCTCCGCTTCGAACACCACCACCAGTACTTGCGCAAAGTGGGAACGCGGCGTGCGATGGCCATCTCCAAAGTTGCGCTTGCCGGAACAGCCCTTATTGAAGACGGCTTGCTCACGGAAGTTCGCTTGGCCGCAGCGAGCCTTGCGCCCTTCCCAGTGCGACTGTTGCAAACTGAAGTCGAACTGCTCGGTCGGTCTATCGATTCCGAAGCGATTCAATCCGCGCGAGCGGTGCTCATGGCCGAAGCCAAACCCATTGACGACATCCGCTCCACTGCAGAATACCGTGTCCGCGTAGCCGCCAATCTGCTCGAAGAATTCCTGTCGGAGATTCGTTCGGAGGGTCTGGCGAAGTGAATCCCACCCTGCAATCCTGGAACGCAGCCGACGCAAATGATGCCCTTGAGGCGATGATTGCTTGTTGCGGTGCGCGTCGATGGGCTGAAGCCATGGTTGCCCTGCGACCCATTGCCGGCGTCTTGGAATTGAGCGAGGCTGCCGACCGCGTATGGAGCACAATGGAGGAGGTTGACTGGATGGAGGCCTTCGCCTGCCATCCGCGCATCGGCGAGCGTAAGGATGCGCACGCAACTGCCAAATCGGCCGCGTGGTCCAGTCAGGAACAATCGTTAGCAAACAGCGCTGAGGTCCATGTGCTTGAAGAATTGGCCCGGGGCAATATGCTCTATGAGCAGCGCTTCGGATTTACATATATTGTGTGCGCAACCGGAAAGAGCGCAGATGAAATGCTCGCGATTCTCAATCGACGATTGACCAACGACAGTGCCGCCGAGTTGCGCGAGGCCGCTGAGCAACAACGTCAGATCATGCAAATTCGGTTGGGAAAGTGGCTAGTAGAATGAGTGAAATCACGACGCACGTACTGGACGCAGTACTGGGCAAGCCCGCCATCGGCATCGGAGTGAGGCTGGAGATGTGGGAAAACGACGCTTGGGATACCGCTGCGGATAGCGCAACTGACGCGGATGGACGTTGCCGCGACCTTACGCAGGATGCCGATGCGGGCCTATATCGCCTGACCTTCGCCACCGGCGCGTATCTGGCTCGCATGGGCCGCACCGGCATCTATCCTGAGATATCCATCACCTTCATCTGCGACGGCAAGGCGCATTATCACCTGCCGCTTCTATTAAGCGACAACAGCTACACAACCTACAGAGGAAGCTGAAACCATGGCAAGACTGGGCGAAAATCGCTACGGAAAATCGCGCGTGCGTCTCTCGCGCATCACGCGTCACGGAGACCATCACGACTTCAAGGAGTGGACCGTGCGGGTACTGCTTGAAGGCGACTTCGAGACCAGCTTCACGGAAGCGGACAACAGTAAAATCCTGCCCACAGATACGATGAAGAACACCGTCTACTCCTTAGCACGCGATTCTAAATCTGCAACCATCGAAGAGTTCGCTACCGAACTCGGCGACTATTTGCTGTCCAGCAACCCGCAAGTAAGGGGTGCTCTCGTTGAGGTTGAGGAGAAGGCCTGGGAGCGCCTTATCGTTGACGGCGCCCCCGAGGCAACCACCTTCAAACTTGGCGGGCCTGAAGTGCATACAGTGCGCGCCGTTCGCGATCAGGGGCGCGAGTGGTCAGTCAGATCGGGAATCGGTGGCCTGGTTATTTTGAAGACGACAAAATCGGCCTTCACCGGATACATCAAAGACAAGCTGACAACGCTCAAACCGGCTACAGATCGAATCTTTGGAACCAGCGCTACGGTGACCTGGGAATACGCAACGCCTTCGCCGGATCATGCACAGGTGCGCACACGCATCGTCGCCGCCCTGCTTAAAGAATTTGCAGAGCACCACAGTATGAGCGTCCAACATACTCTCTTCGACATGGGAAAGGCAGCGCTCGCAGCCGCTCCGGAGATTGCGAGCATCACACTCACCATGCCCAACCTGCACCATCTCCTCGCTGACCTGAGCCCCTTCGGCCAGGACAACCCCAACCACATATTCGTCCCTATCGATGAGCCACACGGCTACATCGAAGCCACGATCGAACGATAGAACCTATTCCAGCTCGGCCAGATCGGCCGGCTGGTCAATGTCCACTTCACCACCCTCAAAAGGCAGCACCATCAAAGGACACGGTGGCTGCGTCAGCAATGCGCGCGCCCCCCTGTCACCTCTCAGCGCGAGCAGATGCGGAAACGCAAAGCTGGGAAATACGGCAGGAATGCCTTGCACTCTCGCATACGCCGAAGCCACTATCGAGGGTTCGGTCTGCGCAGCAAAGCTCTCGATCAATGCGTGCAAGTGTGCGGCGGTAAGTCTCGGCTGGTCGCAGCTCAAAATCAAAGCACCTCGAGCGTC
>JBEKPF010000082.1:0-25616 GCA_049521035.1 Occallatibacter sp.
CAGACGCAGGGTTTGACAACAGCGGCACCGGCAGTTCACCGGGACTGGCCACGCTAGGCGTTCCCTACTACTTCCCACAGGGCCGCAACGTGACGCAATACCAGTTTGAGGATGACTTCAGCTGGATCAAAGGCAAGAACTCGTTGAAGTTTGGCCTCAACTTCCGCCGCGATCTGGTGGAAGATTTCGATGCGCAGGTGTTGACGGATTTCCCGCTCCTGGAAAACTTCGATCTGAATACCTTTGCGACAGGCGCACTCGATCCTAATCTATATGGTGGAGTGACCGGCATCTACCTGCAAAACTTTGCTACGCAATCAGACGCGCACCTGGCGCTCTACAACCTCGGCGTCTATTTCCAGGATGAGTTACAAGCGAGCCCCAAGCTCAAGCTGACCCTGGGTGTCCGCGTCGATCGTACCGGCAATCCTCTTTGCCACGGTGGCTGCTTCTCACTCTATAGCGGCTCGTTCCCCAATTCGAGTGCATCTGTTACCGAGCCGTACAACAAGGAAGTCAACCCCATCAACGCGCATCCCTTCCCGAAGGTCCAGGTCGGCAACATCCAGCCGCGCTTCGGCTTCAACTACAGCTTCGACGACAAGACCGAGGTTCGTGGTGGCGTAGGCCTGTTTGCCGACCTCTATCCAGCAGGCTTCCTGGATGGAGTGATTCAGAACTTCCCCAATGTGAACTCACTCGAGTTGCTGTCGGGAACTATCTCTTCTACAGATTCGAACGGCTTGACGGCGGGCGCGAAGGCGGCCAACGGTGCGATTGAGCAGGGCTTCAAAAGCGGACAAAACATCACACAGATCGGAATCCCACTTATTAACCAGGGTGTTTCCTTCACGCCGCCCAGCATCGGCGCCTACTTTCCTACGACCTTCAAATCGCCGATCTATACCGAGTACAGCCTGCAACTCCAGAGGCAGTTCGGCAGGGGCAACGCTGTGATTATCACCTACGCAGGCAACTATGGGTATGACGGGGTGATCATCAACCCTGACCTGAATCCCTCCAGCGGTGAATATGGTGCTGGCCCAAGCGCTGCGAACCCCTGGGGCTCCGTCGGCAGCATTGGCGGCCTCGGCGCCACTCCACCCGATCCGAGCTTTAGCAAGGTGAGCGCGTTTACGAACAACGGTCACTCGAACTACAACGGTCTGATGCTCACCTACAAACACAGCGGCCACGGCCTCACGGGCCAAGTGAGCTACACGTATAGCCATTCACTCGATATGGTTTCGAACGGCGGTGAGGGCGAATACTTCAATAGTGCCGCTGTGACCATGCAACTCACTCCGACGCTCGGACCCGGAAATCTGAACTACTCCAACTCCGACTACGACATCCGCAACAATCTGGTGGGTGATGCGGTGTACGAGGAGCCGTTCAAGTCCGGCAACGGGATTCTGAACGAGGTGGCGGGTGGCTGGACGATCGGCGCCAAAACTTACTTCCGCGGAGGAGAGCCTTTCACGATTTACGACGCGGAAGCGGAAAACGCTGGATTCACCAATCTGGGTACTCAGATTATGGTCCAAACCGTCAACCCGAATGGGATCCTGACAAACACTACCGGCAAGAACCCGCACGGCGCGATTAATTCGCTTACTCCCGGCCTTTTGGCTACTGAGTATACGGATCCAACAACCACCTTCGGCAATTTACGGAGAAACGCGCTCTTTGGTCCGCACTACATTGACACCGATCTGAGCGTGGTGAAGAAGATCCTCACGGCTGAGGGCTTTACCTTCTCCATCGGAGCCAACGCCTACAACGCATTCAACAATGTGAACTTCGCGAACCCGAACTCTACTCTTGGTTCCGGAAATTTCGGCGTGATCACGACCACCGTTGCGCCTCCGACGAGCCCCTACGGGTCGTTCCAAGGTGCAGCTGTCACGCAGCGTGTTCTCCAGGTTCACGGAAAGATCACGTTCTAACGTCCCACTTGCAAGAGCAGGAAAGAAAGAGGGCGTCCGCTTGGACGCCCTCTTTCTTTCCTGCGAGTGATGATCCCAGCTTTGGTGCTTGAGCCGCAGACCGAGCAAATCAACAACTCATCGTTTCTTGGCAGCAGCAGCTTTCTTCGGCGCGGGTTTCTTTTCTGCTGCCTTCTTCTTGACCGCTTTCGTCGGGTTCGCTGGAGGAGGAACCGCGGATCTCTTCTTCACAGCTGTTTTCGGCTTTGAGGCGGCCGCGGTGTCGACGGGTCCCGAGTTGGCTTTGGCGGAGGCTCTGGTGCGGGCGGCGCGGGTTTTCGCGGCGAGTGCGGCCTTCAACTCAGCGTCGAACTCCGCCGGAGTGAGCGGACGCGCGGATTTGCGGAGCCTCTCAATGTCATAAAAGGCGCGGCGCTCGGCCAGGAAGACATGCGCGACGAAATCGACATAGTCGAGGAGAATCCATTCGCCCTGCCGACGGCCCTCGACGGAGTTGGGGTAAACGCCGAACTCTTTCTTGAGACGATGTTCTATTTCGTCGGAGATGGCGATAGCCTGGCGATCATTGCTTGCTGAGGTAACGAGGAAGAAGTCGGACAATCCTGAATCGATTGGATCCAATTCAAGGATGCGGGTGTCTTCACCCTTTTTGTCTTCACAGGCTTGAGCTGCGGCTTGAACGAGGATGCGGGTTTGAGGTTGCGCTTGCGTCGATGTCATTCGGTAAAGAGGCTCTCCAAAATCAATCGTAGACCCTCGTTGGGGTGGGGGCAAGTTACTCCCTATCGGTAAAGGCCGTGGGCGCGGATGTATTCGAAAACCGCGCTGGGGAGAAGCTGAGGGGCGTCTCCCTGCGTGGCGGCGCCTGGGTTGGCTTGCTTGCGAGGCTGGCCACCAAGCTGTTCTCGAACCTGCTCTCGAATTTGCGATGCGCTGATCTCCACATTGAGCCCGGGAAGCAGGTAGAGTGACGCGGTATTTCCTGCAGCATCGTGGAGAAGGAAGGAGCGTACCTCGACATCAGAGCGAGGTATTTCTTCGCCGGAACCCGTCTCGATCTCCAAACCGGGCGGGAGCGCCCTCCGGAGACCGGCGATCCACTGTTCTGGTCGCTGGCCGGGGCGCGAGGCGACGATGAGCGGGGCGACAAATGGAATCTCCGCAGGCCGATGCCATTTGTGCAACCCGAAAAACGAATCGGTTCCCATGAGGCAGAACAATGCTCCATCCGAGGGGAGTTCGGCTCGAAGCGCCAGGAGAGTCTCCAACGTAAAGTTGGGCATCCCTGTCGCCTTTGGAGCGTCGGCGAGGGAAACAGCGAAACCAGGTTCGGTGCCGATGGCCAAGCGGGTCATGGCAAGGCGATCACGAAAGCTGGCAGTGGATCCCTGCGGCTTGAGAGGCTGGGCTCCGACCGGAGCGAAGATGACGGTGTCCAACGCGAGAGCGCTCCGAGCGGCCCGGGCAACTGCAAGATGGCCTAGATGCGGTGGGTCAAAACTCCCGCCGAAGAAGGCTATCCGCTTGCCATGGACGAATGGTTGGCCTAACTCCATCTGTTGATCGTATCGCGCAAGGGAGCCGAGCGCATGGGCTCTGGTAGCATCAGTCTCACTGAGATGCGATTTCTGATCACTCTTCTGGCATTGGCGGGCGTGGTGGTTTCGGCGCTGGCCCTGCGTGTTCATTACGACACGGGAACGGAACCGTGTTCGATCAACGAGAAGTGGGACTGCGGGATTGTGAACCACAGTCCCTTTGCCGAGATTGCGCACATCCCGGTTGCGGCCATCGGGATAGCGGGCTACCTGGCGCTGGCAGGTCTCGCTCTTGCGCGGCGGCGGGCGTGGCTGGCCGGCGCGGCGGTCATAGGACTGGGATTTGCCCTTTATCTCAGCAATATTGAGCGGTCGGTCCTTCAGGTCTGGTGTCTCTATTGCGTCATTTCGCAAGGGATCATCGTGGTCCTGACGCTGCTGAGCCTGGGATGGCTGGGCGTGGCAATGCGGTCCAGGCGCCGGGCGCAGGGCCAGGGATGAACCGCGAGCGGTCGAGCCTTCGTCTTTGCCTCACACAGCGCTGCTAAACTTGAACTGAAGCCATGTTCAAAGAAAGATACGCGCGCTGGATGTATGAGTGGGAGACGCGGCTGACCACGCGCGACGAAAATCGCGTGGTGCGTCCGCTGGAGTGGGGATTCGAGTGGATCGAGCCGTTCCTTGAATCGCACGGTTTCAGCGCGGCGATTCCGGGCCCTGAAGTTGTGCGCGATCCTGCAGCTGCTGAAGCCGCTATGGTGCGCATCAACGAGCTCCTCATCCGCCATAGTGATTCTTTTTTCGGCTACGAGCAGCCTACTGATTTTCGGCTCGAGGAACGTCATCCGCAGCTCTATCCCACCAATGTGCGGCCGGAGACGCTGGCCCAGGATGCGGCGATCCGGCAACAGGCTGCCGAGGGAAAGCTCGCGACTGCCCAGTATCTGCGTTTCACCTCGCCAGAGCGGACGCCCTACCCTGAGAACGACCAGGTAAATGCGCGATGGTATCCCGCTCCCGAACACAAGGACCCAAAGAGGCCGAAGCAAGCAATTGTGGTGCTGCCGCAGTGGAATTCAGATGGTTTCAGCCATAACTCGCTGTGCACCATCTTTAACCGCATGGGTATTTCGGCACTGCGGCTCTCGATGCCATACCACGATATTCGGCGGCCAGCAGAACTGGAGCGGTCAGATTACTCAGTGAGCGCCAATATTGGGCGGACACTCTCCGCTTGCCGTCAGGCGGTAGTGGACATTCGCTGCTGCATTGACTGGCTGGAGGAGCAGGGCTACGAGCATTTCGGTGTGCTGGGAACGAGCCTGGGGTCGTGCTACGCGTTCCTTGCAAGTACGCATGATCCGCGCATCCGTGTGAATGCCTTCAATCACGCTTCAACGGCGTTTGGCGACGTGACCTGGGCAGGGCAGAGCACTCGGCACGTGAAGCAGGCGCTGGAAGAAGCCGGACTGACGCAGGATCGCGTGCGCGCGTTGTGGGCGGCTGCGAGCCCCTGCTATTACTACCCCAAATTCGCGGGTCCGGAAGCAGGCGGGTTAGGGAAAAAAGTGCTCCTGGTCTACGCGAATTACGACCTGACGTTTCCGAAAGAGTACTCGCTGCAGGTCGTGGAGGCTTTCCGCCACTACAGACTTGATTTCGAACCACGTGTGCTGCCTTGCGGCCACTACACCACCGGCGAAACGCCGTACAAGTTTATCGACGGTTGGTATATGGGGTGGTTTATCTATCGGGCTTACAAGGCACTGCGTGAAGAGAAGGCGGCTGGGTTGGATGCCCCTTCTCTCAATCCGAGCGAAGCAGAAGAAGAAGCGGTCTCGCGCTAGCGCACGGAACTCAAATCGAGACGAAGGAGTTTGGCTGGGTCTAGATAGGCTCCCTGCCAGCGGACCGCCCAATGCAAATGAGGTCCAGTGACCCGGCCGGTGGCGCCGCTGAGGCCTAGTCGATCTCCGGCTGTCACACGCTGACCTTCTTTCACATCAATGCGGCTCAGGTGCATGGAGACAGTGAACAGGCCCTGTCCGTGATCGATGATGACACAGTTTCCCTCGTAGTAAAGCAGGCGGGCCAACACCACGACACCACTATTGCTTGCTCGCACGGTCGTGCCCACTGCAGCGTGAAAATCCATCCCTTTGTGAATGCTGGCGAGCTTACCGTTGAAGATGCGACGCGTTCCGAAGCTGTCAGTGGGCGGAGCGGTGACCGGGGCGCGAAAGTTTCCTATCCAAAGGGGCTCAGATGCGCTTGACGCGAAGACCTTCGTTTTGAGGTCACTTTCTGCTGCAATCTGTTTCAGAGACTCGGGGCTGGGCTCGACAAACCGCGGAGATACCGAGAGCGAACCGGTGCGGTAGTGAGCTGGGTGAATCTCAACGGTGCGGCCCAGGTCGCGAGTGCTACCGTCGCTGTGTCGCAAGTCAATTCGAATTGTGGAAGGGCCTGTGGGGGCCTCTACGTCGACGCCGGCGAGCGCATACGAGGCGTGACCGTTGCTGCCGCGAAAGAACTCGAGCTTGCGACCCAGCCACTCTCCGTCGAGTGTACCGACGTCCTTGGCTTCCACCCGAATCAGCACCGGTGCTCCAGCTTCAACCAAGGGAGGCGTGAGAGTGATGGTCGAAGGCTCAGCGCGGGCGATGATTGGCACGCTCAAGAGAGTGAGTGCGCAAAGGATCATCGCGATGGGCTGGCTTGACGAGTAAGTGTTGAGGGATCGCATTCCTGGAGACGATACGCGCTTTCAGATTAACGCGGATGAGCAGCCAGCCACTTGTCCACCCGCTCCTGCACTTCGGCCAGCTCGTCTGTCGTGATATGCTCGCCGCTCATCTGGCGGTAATTTGCGTATTTTTTCTGATTCGGCCCTTTTACTCGCGCGGCCAGGTCGAACCAGTAGTAAGCATCCGTGTAGCTTTGCGGAACGCCCTGGCCCATGTTGTAGAGGACACCAAGTGTGGCTTGCGCAGTGGCGTCTCCCTGCTCAGCCGCTTTGCGATACCACACTGCCGCTTGTTCCATATCGCGCTCGACGCCCTTGCCGTCTCGATAGAGAGCGGCCAGACGCAGCTGACCAGCGAGAGAACCCTGTTCTGCGGCCTTCCGGTACCAGATCGCTGCAATCTTGTTGCATTCAGATAGCTGTCGGGCGCTTAGTTGCATACCGCTACCTGTTGCGCAACTATTGTCTCCCATCTGCACCTGGGCTGCCCGGTCGCCGCCGTTGGCCTTGGCCAAGAGAGCCGGGTCTGGAGTGCCCGCCTCAGAACCAGCGGCCTGCGCGAGCGCCGGGGCGAGCGAGGCTAGAAGCATCATGTTGAGCGCCAATGGCTTCAAGTGCATTCTCATAAGGTCCTCGACCAGCTTGGAGAATGAATGGTCACTCCAGTTTAACGGGTTGCAGCAGAATGATGAAGTGCCAGAAGGACGAAGTCGAAACCGGGCCGTAACCTGGTCCCAAATCGAGGAATCGGCCAGATGTTTTCGCCTGTGAATGGCCTTCGGAAGAGGCTAGAATTCAAGTATGACTGACCGCATGTCTCTAACCCTTGCCCAGGCTGATCCCGATGTAGCTGCTGCTCTTGACCAGGAAACCCTCCGCCAGCACGAGGGGCTGGAGATGATTGCCAGCGAGAATTTCGTCTCCGAGGCTGTACTTGAGGCGGCGGGCTCGATATTTACCAATAAGTACGCGGAAGGTTATCCGGGACGGCGCTACTACGGCGGCTGCGAGTATGCCGACGTGGTTGAGAATCTGGCGCGCGACCGCGCGAAGCAGATCTTTGGCGCCGAATACGCCAACGTGCAGCCCCACTCCGGCTCGCAGGCCAATGCGTCGGCCTATGCGGCCGTGGCCAAGGCTGGGGACACGATTCTTGGTCTGGATCTGGCCCATGGCGGGCACTTGACCCACGGGCACAAAATGAGCTTCAGCGGCAAGCTTTACCGGCCCACGTTTTACCAGGTGCGACGCGATACGGAGCTGATCGACTACGACGAGCTGGAGACCATTGCCGAGCGGGAGCGGCCCAAGATCATCATCGGTGGCGGCAGCGCCTATCCGCGTCTGTGGGATTTTGCGCGTATGCGGCAGATTGCCGACAAGGTGGGCGCGGTCTATGTGTTCGACATGGCGCACATAGCCGGTCTGGTGGCGGGGGGCGTTCACCCTTCACCCGTGCCCCATGCGCACATTACCACGACGACAACCCACAAGACGCTGCGCGGTCCGCGGTCGGGGCTTATTCTTTGCGGCAAAGATTTTCAAGTAGGCGAAAAGCCGGAGCAGACCATCGGCAAAGACATTGACAAGGCGGTCTTCCCCGGCCAGCAGGGCGGGCCATTGATGCATATCGTGGCCGCCAAGGCTGTGGCATTTGCTGAAGCATTGCGGCCTGATTTCCGCACATACGCGGCGCAGATTGTTGCCAATGCCAAGGTGCTTGCGGCAGGCTTGCACGAGGCCGGTTTCCGCATCATCTCCGGCGGCACCGACAACCACTTGATGCTAGTGGATGTCTTTGCCAAGGGAATTCTCGGTTCCGAAGCCGAACTTGCGCTGGGCAAGGCGGGGATCACGGTGAACAAGAATTCCATTCCCTACGACACCAATCCACCACTCAAGCCATCAGGCATCCGCGTGGGTACGCCGGCGTTGACTACTCGCGGCATGAAGGAGCCGGAGATGCGGTTAATTGCGGTGTGGATTGCGAAGGCTTTGGATCATCGCAATGATGATGCGGCTCTGGAACGGATACGGCTGGAAGTTGCCGAGCTGGCGAACCAATTCCCGCTCTACGCATGGCGGCGCGCGCCGGTAGCCGTAAGCGCTTAGCGCGGCGATCACCGGCTAATTCCGAATCCAATAGACTTCTCCATCGCAACCCGACAAGAATCACCCCGGCGCAACTTGGGTTGCACTGCCGGGTTGCATATATTGTTGTTTGGATGACCCACCAAAGGGAAAAGGCAGCAACAATGGCTGTTCTCCCTGAGGGCATCCGGAGGAAAGTATGAAACTCACTCAGATAGCATTTGCTTCATTGCTTGTTCTGGCAGTTCCGGCGTTCGCGCAGCATGGAAACCCTGGTGGCGGAGGGCATCCACCGATTCCACGGACTGGACCCGCACCGGTAAGGAATACACCTCACGTGGTGGAACCGCAGCGCAACTTCAGTGACAAAGCCGGCCATCCCAACGCTCCACACGTGGATGGAAAAACCTGGGTAGGACATGACACCGGTAGAGACGATGTCCGTTATCATGTGGACCAGCCGTGGGCGCATGGACATTTCACCGGCGGGTTTGGTCGCGGCCACATATGGCATCTCGCCGGCGGCGGCCCCAGCCGCTTCTGGTTCAACGGGTGGTATTGGGATGTTGCTGCGGCTGACATAGCGTACTGTGACGGATGGCTGTGGGATTCAGATGACATCGTGATCTATGAAGACCCGGATCACGTCGGCTGGTATCTGGCTTACAACGTGCGATTGGGTACTTATGTGCATGTCGAGTATCTAGGGACATAGCTCTGACCCAAGCAGCATTGTTTGAGACGATAAGGGGGACAGGCCATCGGCTTTGTCCCCTTTGTCGTTGCGCAGATACTTAGACTGCGCGCTCAAAATGTACAGGCCAGCCGGTCACAGGATAAGATTGCCAGTTCGTCCGGAGCAGCCGTGCGGCGCAATGAAATGCTGTGCGCGATCCTACTTGACCTAGATATACGAGGCTTAGCAATGATGCATCTGTCCTTCCGTCGTATCCGACGCAATCGTGTTGCAATGACAATCAAGTTTGCTGTGGTGCTTCTTTGCGTGTCGCTTCCGCCGGGCCGCACTGCCTGGGCCGCATCAGATACAGTGAAGGCGCCGATTGTACTGACCGGCGCGGACATGCGGCCGGCTACTTCGCTGAACGGCGAATGGGGCGCGATTGTTGATCCTTACTTCTCGGGGCTCTACAGCTTTCATCACGAGGAAAAGAAGAACGGATGGTTTCTCAACCAGAAGGCAAAGCCCGGAGACACGGGACCGATCGAGTACGACTTCTCGAAGTCCCCCACGCTCAAAGTGCCGGGCGACTGGAATACGCAGCGCGAGTCGCTCCTCTACTATGAGGGCCCTGTCTGGTACGAGCACGACTTCACTTATCACCCCAAAGCGCACACGCGAATCTTCCTGCATGTTGGCGCGGCTAACTATCGGTCGTGGTTCTGGGTCAACGGACAAAAGGTCTGTGAACATGAAGGTGGTTACACCAGCTTCAACTGCGACGTGACGGCAGCCATTCATGAGGGTGCCAACTTTGTAGTTGCTGCCGTGGACAATACGCGCCACGAAGACAATGTACCTACGCTTGAGACCGATTGGTGGAATTATGGCGGTCTAACTCGCACAGTTTCGCTGATAGAGGTTCCAGACACATTCATCGATCAGTACGACGTACAACTCGAGCGAGCGCCGGAGACAACTCTCAAACCTCATGGCAACGACTTCGGAATCATCGGGCCCATTCATCTTGCACATATCGATGGATGGGTCCACGTTGTTGGCGGACAGGTAGGCGATAAGGTCGAAATCGAAATTCCCGAGCTCAAGTCCAAGGGCTCAGGCGTTCTCTCGTCTGATGGCCGCGCGCTTGTTCACTTGGCCGTCTCCGGTCTCGAGCGCTGGTCCCCGGAAACACCAAAACTCTACAAAGTCACAATCACCGCAGGCAATGATTCCATCACTGACCTCATAGGCTTCCGCACCATCGAAACGCGCGGGACAGAGATATTGCTGAATGGTAAGCCGATCTTCCTACGGGGTATTTCCATCCATGCTGAAGCTCCCTATCGCACAGGTCGTGCGAACACTGACAAAGATGCGGAGACGCTGCTTGGTTGGGCAAAGGAGCTTGGTTGCAACTTCGTGCGCCTCGCACACTATCCTCACGATGAGACAATGCTTCGCGCTGCGGATCGCATGGGGTTACTTGTCTGGTCTGAGAATCCTGTCTATTGGGCGTTGCAGTTCGATAACCCCAAAGTACTGGCCAAAGCCGAGCAACAATTGGATGAGGAGATAGGAACATCCCGCAATCACGCGGCCATCATATTCTGGTCGATGGCAAACGAGACGCCTAACAATCCGGCGCGAACACAGTTCATTTCAACTCTTGCGGCTCGCGCTCGCGAACTAGATCCATCGCGTCTGATTACCGCAGCACTTTTGGTCCGTGGCGAGGGACACACCAAGATCATCGATGATCCGCTAGGGAAGGCACTGGATGTGATCGGCTTCAATGAATACATCGGCTGGTACGAGCAGCGTCCCGAATCAGCAGACCAGACTCAATGGCGCATCGATTACGAGAAGCCTGTGATAGTAAGTGAATTTGGGGGAGACGCCAAGGCCGGGCTGCATGGTGGAGATAACGATCGCTGGACCGAAGAGTATCAAGCCAACATTTATCGCCACCAATTAGGAATGCTCAACCGCATCTCTCAACTTAGAGGGATGAGCCCATGGATCCTGATGGATTTTCGTTCACCTAACAGGCCACTGACGGGGATTCAGGATGAATTCAATCGCAAGGGACTTATCTCCGACCAAGGCCAGAAAAAGTCCGCATTTTTTATCTTGCAGAAAGCTTACATCGATAAAACTGTGGGCAAGGCGGAATGATGATTCAGGATCGGATTTGCCTGGGTTGACAATTATTGGGCGGAGCCGCACCGAAGCAAAATTCTGAGTTATCCTTCACTTATGGCTATTGAATCCATCATTGCCCAAATTGATGCGGAAATCTCAAGACTGACACAGGTACGTTCTTTGTTGGCCAACACCGGTATCGTCACAACCAAAACTGCGGCGCTGAAGTCCAAGAAGGCCCCAGCCAAGACCAAGGCCAAAGGAAAGAAGACTCGCGTACTGAGCCCCGAGGCTCGTAAGCGGATCGCCGATGCACAGCGCAAGCGGTGGGCCGCTCAGAAAGCCAAATCCTAACAAAGCTAGATATGCGGCCCGCTTATTTCCATCTCGCAGAGGACGCACCAATTTGCGTCTCTGGGCGCCAGCCGTCTGCGCTCTAGTTGTCTGGCGAAGCAAGCTCGTGCTACCAGGTTTCAACCGCAAGCACGTTGGGTGGGCCGGGATGGCCTTCAATCACCTGCGTCTCAATAACTGCCTCCATATTCAACTGTTCCCAGTTGGGAGGGGCCTTCGCAAGCAGCGATTGAAGATAGACAGGGTTGTAAAGGATCTCCCCAGCGGCCTCAGTCCCCTCTTCTGAGATGCCGGCTGCGATGATCACTGGTTGTCCAGTGGTGTTGTCATGAATGCGGGCGACGATCGCATAATCGCGTGACAACTTTTCGTAGGGAAGGTCCCAGGCTGTAGCCCAGGTGGTTTGTTTGGGACTCTTCCGATCGACAATCAAGGCGACTCCATCTTTCGAATCAAATCCGAAGCGGAGTTTCTGCGTTATGCGCAACGTCCAGATGTTGTCGAATGCGCCGATCAGAACAATGGGACCTTCGCGAAGCTGGGCAAAGCTTGCGTCAGAGGCTGGAACCACGCGAAATGCCTTATGCCGGGTCTCAAGAGCGGCTGCGGTCTGGGTTAAGGTAACGACGTCGGCCAATGCAAAAAGACCGGACTGGTGGAGGCGGAAGTAGAGCGGTTCCGGCTTCGAATTGGGAGAAGCTGGTTCGAGGGAATTAATGGAACCGGCATCCAGGCTCTTTGCAGGCTCTCCGAGGCAGTAAGTGGCTGTATCGGTGCCCGCAGTGATCGGCGCCCAGAAGCGGTCCATGTTGGAAGGTGGCTGGTGATCGTGATACCACCCTCCCCCTACGAGGCCCAATGCAGAACCTGCCACGAGGCCGATGGCACAGGAAGCCACCGCCAGCGCCGCGATCCAAAGCCAGCGAACAGCTCTGTGAGGGGCGAGGGGTACCGCTGGAGCGAGAGGCGGAACGACCGACTGCTGGGGCGGTTCAGGGAGTGACGCGGGGACCTCGGGTTCGGGAGGGTCGGGCACATGGAAGACAGGAACATAGGAGCCGATGGGGAGTTCGATGACCAGTTCGCCGTCATGGGTGGAGTCGTAGTAGTACTGCACGAGGCGCTTGCGGACTTCTCCGGCGGTGATTCGGACCACGGGATCGGCGTTGGCGTCGTAACTCGGGGAGCGACCGAAAACGTCGATGCCGATGCTGCGCTCTTTTAACTCAGATGAGTTACCCTTGAGGGTTTGCTCGACGGTGTGAGCGAGCAGGGCGGGGTAACGCTTGCTATTGGAGAAGAGTGGATGGGCGAGTAAGCGTTCCAACTGCTGACGGACGGCGGCGGCCGTTGGCACAGCAATCGGACCGCTCGGCTGCGTGTTTTCCTGCGTGGATTTTGAACCGACAGGCAATGCCGCTTCCCTCGCAGTGGGTATCATACGTCCCGCAAATGCGCTTGTCCAGACCGTATTGAAGGGGATTAAACCGCATAGGTTTAGCGATTTAGGACCATTCTGGCTGATTGGTACCCGATGGAACCTGTCGCCGGTGTGGGACGGTCCGTATATTTGCTTCCGGTCCAGAAGATGCGCCTAAGGTTGATCCCTGCGAGTTGGAGCAATCCGGCTCACAGAGAGGAAACTGGAAGTGCATTTTCTTGTGATTGCGGCTCCTCGCCCCTTCGGTTAACCAGACCTGGACACCATCCAGGCAGGAATAACCGAGGGGCGCTTTTTGTTCGCGGAAGAGCAAGTGCTGGTCCGAACCCGGGTAGAGATGACAGCTTATTCTTTACCCCAGTGCCTGGACCGCTCCTCGCAAAAGCTTCGCCAGCGCCCTGAAGATCCAGCGGACTAGCAGGAGGGCGGCTGCCAGGAGCACTATGACGATTGCGGCCGCCCAGTAGGGGTTCCAGGTGGCAAGCCAGGTGAGGAAGATAGCCAGCACATCTTCTCCCAAACTCAGGCTGATGTTGGAGAAGGGTTCGGGTGAGGGGGTGACTGCGGCGCGGGCTGCGGTTTTGCCTCCGTGGGCGGCCATGGCGATGGCACCGCCAGCCAGTGTGGCGGCTAGCTGTTCCAATGGCGAGAGGCCGGCGGTGGCCTGAAAGGCGAGGAGTGCGGCGACCGGGACGCGGATGAAGGTGTGGAGAGCGTTCCAGATCAGGTCGAAGGCGGGGACCTTGTCGGCAAAGAACTCGATCGCGAACAGCACGCCCGCGGCGCCAATCACCCACCAACTGGCAAGCAGATGAAGACCGGGCGGAAGAGTGAGCAGGCTGGTGTGCGCCAGCAGCCCGAGAGTGGCCACGGTGGCGTAGACATTGAG
Organism: Occallatibacter sp.; assembly: GCA_049521035.1. Lineage (GTDB taxonomy): Bacteria > Acidobacteriota > Terriglobia > Terriglobales > Acidobacteriaceae > Telmatobacter. The sequence continues at coordinate 13,833 of JBEKPF010000082.1, forward strand.
CCCGGCGGCGAAGCTGATGGCCACCAGCAGAGCCGCTAGTTCTTCTCCGGTGAACTGCATGGGGACAAGTATAGGGGGTGGGCGAGGGCGAGGCGGAGGAGAATCGAGCAGTGGCGCGCGTACGAGTTAAAAGGTCAACACAAGGGCGTTTCTCAGGGCTGATCTAGGCTTCCTGGGAGTAACTCATGTCGGATGAGCGCGTTGGCCTGAAATCAACGATCAAGTTGTATTCGAAGGACCAGTATCTGTCACCTCGTCAATTTTCAAGCCGGATTCGAACGGCTTCCGCAGCGGATCGTGGAAGGCGCAAAGGTTTGGAACGGTCCGCTGTTCGCAGAAGAAGTTCATCCTGAGCCGATCCCTTGACATGCAAGCGCGCGCCGGGCGTGATTCCGTGGGCCTTAAGTCTTTTCAGCAACGTGGCGTCCTGGTCAGAAATGCTGTCTACTACAAATTCCCCGTCCTCTGCATCTGTTAGTGGTCTTGAGGGTTGTTTCGGCATCTTCCCGTCCAGGGCGGGAATGCAGTGCCCGTGCGGGTCGAATTTTGGCCGTCCAAGCTTGGCATCGATCCGCTCCTCGAGCCGCTCGGAGATGAAATGTTCCAGGCGTTCCGCCTCATCGTGAACCTCCTCGATGGGGTAGTCCAGGACCTGGTACAAGAAGGTCTCCAGCAGTCGATGATGGCGTACGATTTCGAGCGCGCGCCGTCTGCCGGCGGCCGACAGCCGCACACCGCGGCGCGATTCATATTCCACGAACGGGTTCGGGGAGGCGGCTAGCTTCTGGAGCATGTTGGTGACCGAAGCCGGCGCTACACCGAGCCGCTCTGAGAGTGCCGTGCTGTTGACCCGCTCCTCCTCCGGGCCGCCGAGGGCGTATATGGCCTTCAGATAGTTATCTACCGATTCCGTGTTCAGGTTGACTCGGCGTGTGGTCATGCTCTCCTCGGTCTCGGGTTTGACACTACCCCATTTTAGGTGTACCTAATAGATTTAGGTGAACCTAATTTGTCCGGCGGTTGCCTTCCCGAGTAACCCCGGCAGCAAGCAGCAAAATTCATCTGGAGGTGGACGTGCGAGAAATTCGAGCATGGGTGTTGAGCTTCATGCTTCTATGGATGTTAACCATAGTTAATCCATGCTTAATTCAGGCGCAGAGCGGGACCAGCAGCGCTCTTTCTGGAGCTGTTACAGACTCAAGTGGCGCGGCCGTTTCCCACGCGGCGGTCACAATTACCGATACGAACACGCGAGCGACTCGCGACGGCGAAACCGACGCTACTGGCCATTTTCTCTTTTCCCAAATCAATCCTGGCATCTATCAAGTGACCGTTGCGGCCAAGGGGTTCGCTACGTCGGAGTCAGAACCCGCGGCGGTAGGTGTTGGGCGGACCGTCTCGCTGAACTTTTCGCTCCATGTTCAATCGAATAGTCAGACCGTCGAGGTCACCGCCCAACAGGGTCTGCTCAGTCTCGACAATCCGAACACGACAACGACAATCGAGGCGGAGACGATCAAGAGCCTGCCCAACCCCGGACAGGATCTTACTTACCTGGCGCAATTTGCCCAGGGCGCGCTGATGAACACTGCCGGTTCTTCCAACGACGCCAAGGCCGCGGGTGGTTATGGCAACGTTGAGTTCAACGGCTTGCCGGCAACATCGAACGGTTACATCCTCGACGGATACGATACCAACGATCCCTGGCTCGGATTGAATATCGGCCTTTCTACAAATCTCGTCATTGGCCTCGACGCAGTTCAGGAAGCCACCATCAGCACAAATTCCTTCGCGGTCGACCAGGGCCGGTACGCGGTGGCTCAAGTTAACTACTTCACCAAGTCCGGCACCAATGCATTTCACGGCGATATGTACGAGACATGGAACGGGTCGCTCTTCAATGGCGAAGACTACTTCCTTCACGCCAACGACACACCGGGGGAAATTGCACACAAGCCGCGCTCCGCTGTGAACGAATTCGGCGTGAGTGTGGGCGGTCCTATTCGCAGAGACAAGCTGTTTTTCTTTGGGCATTATGAAGGCATTCGCATTGCACTGCCGCTGGTCTCGCAGATCACCCTGCCGACTCCCGCATATCAGCAATATGTTCTCGGCCAACTGACTCTTGGTGGCGTCGATCCTGTAACCGGAAGTTCGCTTCCAGCTGAGCCGCAGGAGATTCCGTTCTATCAAACGATGTTTTCTCTGCTGCCCTCACCAGGCGGATCACCCGTGCCGATTGAAGGATGCCCACTCGGCGCGGGCGATGGATGCGCGACGCAGAGACAGGCATCCCTTAACAACAGCGACAGCGAGAATCTGATCGTAGTGAAAATCGATCACACCATCAATACAAAAGACAGCGTATGGTATCGCTTTCAGCAGGACACAGGCCTTCAGGCGGCATATACCGACCCGATCAATTCCATCTTCAACTCTTACTCGCCGCAACCGCAGCGCACTCTCGTTGCGGGCTATACCCACGTCTTCAGCTCGGCTTTGGTGAATCAATTCAACCCTGGCGCAAGCTGGTATTCGAGCATCTTCGAGCCCAGCAACTACGCACGGGTCCAGCAGACTTTCCCGATGGTGCTCGCATCGGCGAGCGACAGCGTGCCCTTCACCACGATCGGCGGCAACAACAATACATATCCGCAAGGCCGCAAGGTCACCCAGTGGCAAATCAACGACAATCTGACATGGACTCGCGGTAAACACACGTGGAAGTTTGGTATCAACACCCGGCGCCTAGATGTGAGCAACTACGACCTCGGTGAGGGCATTGTCCCGACCGTGACCTACAACGATCTTGCCCAGTTCACCTATGGCGCCGCGTACACCGCGAGCCAGAGTTTCCCCATATCACTGAAGGAGCGTGTGTCCGAAGGGAATCTTGAGTATTACGGCATGGACACGTGGAAGCCATCGCCAAAAGCAACATTTACCTTTGGCGTGCGCAGCACCTGGAATACGAACGTAACCAGTTCGCGTGATCTTTTCTCCAGAATGGCAGGCTCATTTCTCGACGCCTCACACAGCACGGATCAGCCTCTAAATCAAGCCGTTCTTGGGAATGCGCACGAGTTGTTTCCGGCCACACCCCTATTTATCTATCAGCCACGCCTGTCGTTTGCTTACCAACTCCAGCTGCACATCGCGGTTCACGGAGGATTCGGCGTCTTCAACGACATTATTCCAATGCAAATCGCCGATCTTGCTGCGATGAACGCACCAAACGACCCCACATTTGTTGGCGGCATCGGCGGACAGGCCGGCGGTGTCGCAATTGCACCCGGCGTCTCCGGGAGCGCCATTGATGCGGCGGTGAATGCGAACAATTCGTTTCAGACAACGTTCCGATCTGGAGGCAATCCATGTGCTGGTATCCTGGCTGGCGCTCCGACCTGCCCTCTCGCGGTCAGCCTCAATACGTTCCCCAGCGGGACGCTCAAGACGCCGTACTACTACCAGTACAACCTGGGCATCGAACAGCAAATTGGCACGCGTGGCAACCTGCGGACAGACTTCGTCGGCACGCGCGGTCTGCATGAGCCCTTTCAAGAACAGCTCAATGGCTATCAGACAGTGTGCAACGGATGTTTTGCGCCATTCGCTTATCAGCAGCCGCTCGACCAGCGATTCGGCAACGTCACGGAATTCCGCACCGATGCCAACAGCAACTATGCCGGATTACAGGCTGCATACACCGAGCAATGGCACGGCTTAACGCTGCGCGGCAATTACACCTTCAGCCACTGTCTCGATGAAGTCTCTAATGGCGGCCTGCTCGCGTTCTCGACCCAGGGCCTTATGTCGCCGCTGCCCGGAGAATTACGCCGGCAGTATGCGAGCTGCGACTACGATGTGCGCAACAACGTCACGGCCTACGGGCTTTACAAATTCCCATTCCATGGAACCCACGCTCTCTTCCGGAAGATCTTGGGAGACTGGTCGTACTCAGAGACTGCGGTCCTGCACTCCGGACTTCCATTCAGCGTGCTGAGCCAGCCGTACATTGCAAATGGGAACGGCGTTTTTCAAGCCAACGGCGCCAGTACCATCCAGTTCAACGCGCCGGCCTACGCCAACCGCGTGGCAGGTTCGCCTGCCTACAGCAGGAACTCCGTTGCAGGTGTAACAGTGGCAGGAACCAAACAGTGGCTCAATCCCAATGCTTTTACCTCCGTTGTCGATCCGGCCACTGGAGCATGCACGGGTGGCGATTCCGCGATGAACTGTCAGTTCGGTAACTCCGGCCGCAACTCGGTTCGCGGACCGCACTACACAAATTCCGACATCTACATTACGAAAACAATCCCGATCCACGAAGCCATCACATTCCGTTTGGACTGTCAGCTGTTTAATGCCTTCAATCATCCCAACTTCGCTCTGCCGAGCGAGGTCGAAGCGGGCGTCCCTGGCGGTTCGATTCCGGCACGATTCGGCACACTCGAAAGCACGATCTCGCCGCCGACCGGCCTGCTCGGAGTCGGGTTGGGCGGAGACAGCTCTCCGCGCATGATCGCTTTTCAGGGCAGAATCGAGTTCTGAGCAGCCGAGTTCCAATGTTACTCGGCAATTGTCGTGAAGAGGGCTTTCTGCGCGGCATTCTGGAGTCAGCAAGCGCATAATCGCCAATGCACTCACCGGGGCCGATTACTCCCAAAATGTCGGCATGTCGGAGCTTTCGGCGAAAGACTGTGCGGATGAAGCGCGCGAGTTTTGAGCACGACTTCGTCGCGTACTTGATTTCACGATTCTCTTTGGGGGCGGGTTCGCGGCCCGACTGAAGTCAGGCCCTGTTACAAGGCGCTCGGCGATGTTGAGTTCGCGCTTAGCTCAGGCCGGTCATTACCAGCATTCGGGGTTCGGTCATTTCTTCTATGGCGGACCTTATGCCTTCGCGGCCCAGGCCGCTGTCCTTGACTCCGCCGTAAGGCATGGGATCTAAACGCCATGCGGGAGTGTCGCCCACGATGAGTGCGCCTACTTCCAGTTCACGATAGGCGGTCAGGATGCGGCCCGCGTCTCGGGTTAACAGGCCGGCTTGCAATCCGTACCTGGAGTGGTTGACGTCGGCGAGGGCTTGCTCGAAGTCTTCGTAGGGTTCGACCAGGACTACGGGTCCGAAGACTTCTTCGTCGCGGATCTTCATGCCGGGCTTGGTGGAGGTGAGGATAGCGGGGGTGATGAGGGAGCCATTGCGCTCGCCGCCCGCGATGAGCTTGGCGCCGGCTTCGACGGCTTCCTTGATCCAGGCTTCGATGCGCTCGGCTTCCGCGGGACGGATGAGCGGGCCGACTTCGGTAGCCTCTTCGGATGGGTCGCCAGAGACGAGCCGGGCGGTGTGCTCGACGAGTTTCCAGAGGAAGGTTTGAAAGACGGTGCGATGGACGAAAACGCGCTGAACGGAGATGCAGGACTGGCCGGCGTATCCGAAGGCGGCGTGGGCGGTGCGGAGGGCGGCGTCTTCGAGGTCATGCCAGTCGCTGTGAACAACTAGCGCAGCGTTGCCGCCGAGTTCTAGAAGCACGCGTTTGCGGCCGGAGTGAGCTTTGAGGTCCCATCCTACTTTGGCGGAGCCGGTGAAGGAGACCAACTTGATACGGTCTTCTTTTTCGGCGAGGTGGGCGGTGTCTGTGTTGGAGAGCGGAAGTACGGCGAGAGCTTCAACAGGCCAGCCGGCCTTTAGAATGACCTCTCCAAGCGCGAGTGCTGTGAAGGGTGTTTGCGGTGCGGGCTTGAGGATGAATGGACATCCAGCGGCCATTGCGGGCGCGAGCTTGTGGGCGACGAGGTTGAGTGGGAAATTGAATGGAGTGATGGCGAGGATGGGTCCGACGGGAAAACGCTGGACGAGTCCCCAACGGCCTTCGTTGCCTTCAGTGAGGTCGAGAGGAAGGCTTTCGCCGCCGAGGCGCGCGGCCTCTTCGGCGGCGGTTTTGAAAGTGAGCACGGCGCGATCGACTTCAGCGCGGGCGAGGCGGAGGGGCTTGCCGGCTTCAGCGACGATGAGCTGAGCGAAGCGTTCTTTTTGTTCGATGAGGGCGGCGGCTACGTCTTCGAGAATTTCACGGCGCTTCCAACGCGGCAGGGCGCGGGTGCGGCGGAGACTGGCGACGGCGTGGCTGACGGCCTGGCGTGAGTCTGCGCGGGTGGCGATGGTGACGCGGCCGACGAGGCCTTGATCCCACGGCGAGCGGACTTCAATGGACTCGCCGTCGCTCCACTCCTTGCCGCAGAGGAGAAAGCCGGTTTGCGTGCCTGGGCGCATCTTCATGGTGGGGCGCTCCTGATTCTCTTTCCCTATGGTAAATAGCCGGGCCGCCTGTCATCTGCGATGGAGCCGAGGGCGTTTGGGCGGCAAGAGTGAATTTGACGCGCCGACAGAGAGATTCTTCCCTTCCCACTTATCGCAAAGAACGCGATCATTGGGGCACGAGGCTTTTTGCGGGGACGGATGCTGCGGGCGCGGCAACAGAGGTGACTCAGGCTGCTGAAGCGACGGCTGCAGCTCGCTGGACGGTGACTACGGTGATGTCGTCAGACTGGCCGAACTGCCTGGCGGCTTCCGCAATGATGGATGCGGGTAGGATGGACATGGATCGGGCACGCTCGAAACCGAAGAGCTGGCCGGCCGGATTCTGAGCTTCGACGATGCCGTCGGAGTAGAAGGTGAGGCGGCTCGAGGGAGCGAGGTAGAGTTGGGTCGCTTCGTACATGCAATCGCTGGTGATGCCGAGCGGGAGCGCGCCGTCAAGTTCGATTTCGCGGCCGTCGAGGTAGGGCGATAGATGACCGGCGCTGGAGACGGAAACCCATCCGTCAGAACTGATGTGGGCGGCGATAGCAGTGGAGAAGCCGCCGCCGGTTCGACCGAGGAGACGGTTGTTGAGCTTGCACAGGATAAGCGCGGGATTGTGTGTGTCCTCTGCAGCCGTGCGAATGGCGCCTACGAGTACAGAGACGAGCATGGCTGCGGGAAGGCCTTTGCCGGCCACGTCGCCGACGACGATGAGAAGGCCACCGTCATTGGCGGGGAGGATCTGGAAGAAGTCGCCGCCGACCTGTTGGGAAGGCTGGTAGACGGATTCAACGGTGAAGCCGGGGACGGACTCGAACTTTTCGGGGACGATGAGCTGCTGAACTTCGCGAGCGGCGGCCATCTCACCTTCAAGCATGGCTTGCTGGTGGCTCATGCGGGTGGACCGCAGCACAATGATGAGGACCAGCGAGAAATAGAAGCTCAGGATGCCTAGATCCGCGAGCCCAACGGTGAATACCCCAGCGGGCAATTCATTCGCCAAGTGGGAAATGCGCAGGGCGAAGGCACTGAGTGGAGGGATGATTTGAAGCAGTCGGGTGACGATCTGCTCGTAGTTCCACAGGGAATAGAGCAGGATGGGAATGAGAAGGAGACCCGCCTCACGATCTCCGCGCTTCCATTGTCTGTATAGCAGGAAAGGGACAAGGCCGGAAAAGACAATTGCGACGGCCAGGGTGAAAAACGCGTCGTAAAAGCCGGGGAGGAAGCCATCGAGGAATATTACGTCACAAACGATGGCAATAAAGCAGGCGCCCGCCATAAACAGCCAGACGAGCTTGCCAAACGGCTTTGGCAAGAAGGCCTGGATGGTGAACAACATAGACATGAGAGTTGCGAAGAAAAGAAATTCGTTGACGTTCCAAAGAGTGACGGGGATGTTGCGGACGATGGAAAGGAAGATCAACGGCAGGGACGCAACGTTGAGCGCGCCAAGGATGAAGATCCAGAGATATTCCCTGCGGTGGCGTTGATTGATGAAGAGCGCGAGCGCGACGAGGCCGACGCCGAAGGCGAAGAGATTTTCAAGGAAGGTTGCCGCGTTCTCGCTGATCATGCTGAGAGTATTTTGGCTGTTAAGCGCGGTCTGGTCTCCCAAGGTGAGCATGGGGCCGTTGAATGCGGGCCCGGTGCTTCCCCACCAAGTTTGCGGAGCGCGCGCGCGGACGGCGATAACGAGGGAGCCGGTGCGGAGTTGTGACTTTGGAATGGGCGCGATAAGCCGTGCGGAACGCGTGTAGGGGACGAAGGGGTCGACCTGGCCGGACTGGATCAGCTTCTGGCCATTGACGTAGACCTCGAAGGCGCGCGAGACGTTCAAAGCCTGTATGGCGAGCTGCGTTGGTCCGGCATCGACTGCTGCATCGACTTTGACGTGGATGCGTCGCCAGATGATGGGAGAGTGATTGTGGGGAAAATACTCGCTGAGGCGGGTCTTCGTATCGACGGGGAGCCATTTGGAGTCGTCGAAATCGGGCTGGGCGTAGGCGGGATTGTCGCCGGTCAGGACGAGACCTTGCGTTCCGATATCGATTGGCCGGCGAAGGTTCGTCACGTCAACAGATTGGGCGAATGCCGCAGGGTAAGAAAGCAACAGAGACGCGGCCAGAGAGAGAAATGGGACGACAAGGCCGATTCGGCGTGGAAATCCGTGACGGGTGTTACGTCGGGTCGTTACGAGCAATAGACCTCCAACGGGTGACTTGCACAAGCTAACACTGTGAACGAGGGATATCCCTCTAGAATTCTCGCACTTGAGGCAGCCATTTAGAAGCGAAATCCGAGGAGGTCAACCTTTTGGGGTCTGCGGTAGACTCCTGCATATGATTCACGATGGCAAGAGTAGAAAACTTCCCTTTGATCCGGTTGAGGCTGTGGAGCACTTGAAGGCTTCCGACGCGAAGTTGGCGGGGCTAATTGAGTGTGTGGGCGAATTCAAGTTGCGGCTGGATTCTTCGCCTTCCCCCTTCGCGTCACTGCTGGAATCGATTCTTTATCAACAGCTGCACGGGAAGGCGGCGGCCACGATTCACAGGCGGGTGCGGGAGTATTTTGGGGGTGACCCGACTCCAAAAATGCTGATTGATACTCCGGATGACCCACTGCGGGCATGCGGAGTATCAGGGAACAAGATCAAGGCGTTCCGGGACCTGGCGGTGAAGACGCTGGATGGAACGGTGCCGACGCATGCGGCGATCAAGAAGTTATCCGATGCCGAGATTATTGAGCGGCTGACGGCAGTGCGCGGAATCGGGGCGTGGACAGTCGAGATGCTGTTGATTTTTCGACTGGGCCGGCCGGATGTGCTGCCGGTGACGGACTATGGGGTGCGAAAGGGATTTGCGCTGACGTTTATGCGCATTCCGAAGACACGGGCGCTGGCGGTGAAGGATTTGCCGAAGGCGGATGTGATGTTGAAACGAGCGAAGAAGTGGGCTCCATACCGGAGCGTGGCGAGTTGGTATTTGTGGCGGGCTTGCGATCTGGCGAAAAGCTAGGGACCCGGGATCGGATTTTGCGCAGTGGGAGTTCATGGTCTCCCACCGATTCCGCGACGAGACTGCGGAATGAATCGAGGGGCACACCCTTCTCTTCAGGGGAAGAGTGAGTAAGGCGCGCAGGCATCTCTGTGGCCGACCCGGGGCATCCACTCGGTTGTCGAGCTTAGAATGAACGGGCACGGCAAGAATTTCTATTGAGAGAGTTTCATGGCCCCCAGCAAACGTTTCATCTGTATTCATGGACATTTTTATCAACCGCCGCGGGAGAATCCGTGGTTGGAGACGGTGGAGACGCAGGACTCGGCGGCGCCTTACCACGACTGGAACGAGCGAATCTGCGCGGAGTGTTACGCACCTAACGGGGCAGCGCGGATTGTTAACGATAAGAACCAGATTCAGCGGATTGTAAACAACTACGCGCGCATCAGCTTCAACTTTGGGCCGACGCTGATGAGCTGGCTGAAAGAGAATGCGCCGCGGACTTACCGGATGATTCTGGATGGGGAACGGCGGAGCCGGAAGAGCTACAAGGGGCACAGCTCGGCGATGGCGCAGGTCTACAACCACATTATTATGCCGTTGGCGAGCCAGCGCGACCGGACGACGCAGATCCGCTGGGGAATTGCGGACTACGAGAAGCACTACGGCTCTCCGCCTGAGGGGATGTGGCTTGCGGAAACGGCGGTGGACAGCGAATCGCTGGAGCTGCTGGCGCAGCATGGCATCAAGTTCACGCTGCTTGCGCCGAGCCAGTGCAAACGCATTCGGACTTTGCAGGACGGTGGTGGGCAGGATGGTGAGGGAAAGGACGGAGGGGAGTGGACAGATACTCCCGGCGCCAGTGTGGATACAACCCATCCTTACCTGGTGCGATTCGAGTCAGGCGTTTCAATCGCTGTGTTCTTCTACAACGGCGCGGCTTCGCGGGCGATTGCGTTTGAGGGACTGCTGAACTCCGGCGAAAGCTTCGCCAACCGGCTCAAGACCGGGTTCAAGGAGGGCACGCAGCCGCAACTGGTTCATGTGGCCACGGACGGCGAGTCGTATGGGCACCACCACAAATACGGTGAAATGGCGCTGGCGTATGCGCTGCGCCTGATGGAAGCGGACAAGACAGTGAAGCTGGCGAACTACGGTAGTTTTCTGGCGCAGTTTCCGCCGGAGTACGAATGCGAGATTGAGGAGGACACGTCGTGGAGTTGTGTACACGGGGTGGAACGCTGGCGGTCGAACTGCGGGTGCAACGGAGGCAAGCCGGGCTGGAATCAGCTTTGGCGTACGCCGCTGCGGCAGGCGCTGGACGAAGTGCGCGACGCGATTGGTCCGCTGACGGAAGCAGAGGGCGGGAAGTTTTTCAGGGATGTGTGGGCCGCGCGGGACGCATACATTGACGTGATACTCGACAGGAGCGAGGCCTCGGTGGAGCGGTTCTTCAGCGAGCAAGCGAACCATGTTTTGAGCGAGCAAGAGCAGGTGCATGCTCTGGAGCTGATGGAGATGCAGCGGCATGCACAACTGATGTACACGAGCTGCGGGTGGTTCTTCGACGATATTTCAGGGATCGAGACGGTGCAGGTGATTGCCTATGCGGCGCGCGTGCTGCAACTGGCGCAGTGCGTATTCGGCAAGCGGGCAGAAGGACTGGAGTCGGCGTTTCTGGTGCGGATGGCGGAAGCGAAGTCGAACGTGCCTAGCGCCGGGGATGGAGCGCAGATTTACAAGAGATGCGTGGACACGATGGAGTTGGGCCTGGAAAAGGTTGCGGCGCATTATGCAATCAGCTCCGTGTTCTCGTCGTTTGCCGAGGAGACGGAGCTTTTCTGCTACAACGTGCGGCGGATTTCGTATGAGATATACAACTCCGGCCGAGGGCGGCTGGCAATGGGGCGCGCCCGTATTGCGAGTGCAATCACGGGCGAGGCGCGGAATTATTCGTTTTCTGTGCTCCACTTCGGAGATCAGAATATTACGGCAGCGGTGAAGGTCTACAACGAGACCGATGGGCCAGAATTTGAGGCCTTTGTCAAACAAGCGGCGGAGCACGTGCAACGCGCCTACTTCCCCGAGGTGATACGGCTGTTGGACAGCTACTATGGGCGCGTTGACTACTCGCTAACCTCACTGTTTACGGACGAGCAGCGGCGTATTATCGAGCTGATTTTGAATTCGACGCTGTGGGATATTGAGAATACGCTGACCACGATCTACGAGGATCACGCAAGCCTGTTGCATTATCTTTCGCAAGCTGGGCTGCCAAAGCCACCGGCGCTTACACTGGCGGCTGGGTTTGCGGTCAATGCGGGGCTGCGGCGGGCGCTGCAAAGCGATCCGGTGGACCAGGCGCAACTAAGGTCGTTCCTGGCTCTAGCCAAGGCAGACGAGGTTCCACTGGAGACGCCGACTCTGAGCTACATTGCAGACCAGCGTATGAAGCGGGCCATGGTGGAACTGCAAATGTCT
>JBEKPF010000083.1:0-39733 GCA_049521035.1 Occallatibacter sp.
CTTATAAAACGGGACCGGCTCTTCCTTGGGACTCTTTGTAGCGCCCTATACGAGGCCATTCAGTTCCGCTCTTGGACGGGGCTTGCCGAAGAGGCTGACCACGAAGACGACGATGGCGCAGACGCTGACCGACCAGAGAGCCCTGTACATATTTTCCGCCATATCCTTGGCATCGGGCGAGAGTGCAACATAGCGAAGAGCCGACGGGTCGATCTTAACCCACGCCCAGAGGCCGATGGACGTGAGTGTGCCGATCAACAATCCCCAGAAGCCACCCGCCTTGGTGGCGCGCTTCCAGAACATGCCCATGAGCACCGCGCCGAGCAGAGGCGAAATGAAAAAGCTGAAGAGCGCCTGCACGTAATCCATGATGCCCTTGGCGTTCATCACCAGGTAGGCTGCGCCGATGGAGATGACTACGCCGAGAATTGTGGCCCAGCGACCGACGGCAACGTAGTGCTCATCCTTGGCGCGCTTGTTGATGAGTGGTTGATAGATATCGTAGGTCCAGACGGCGGAGAAGGCGCTAACGTTGCCGGCCATACCGCTCATGAATCCTGCGATGAGTGCGGTGATGCCGAGGCCCAACAGGCCGGGGCTGCAGTAACGAACAAGCATCAGCGGGAGCACTTCGTTGTAGCTGTGCAAGCCCGCGCCGGGATTGGCAGCGACTACGTTTTCACCGACCAACTTCATCAAGGTGCCGTCGGAGTTCTGCAAGACCACGAGGCCGAGGAGGCCGGGCAGAATCACGATGAAGGGAACGGCCATCTTGAAGAACGAACCGATCACAGGCGCCATGCGCGCAGAACGCAGGCTGTTGGCGGCAAGAACGCGCTGGACGACGAGGAAGTCTGTGGTCCAGTAGCCGAAGCTGATCGCGAATCCGAGGCCAAAGACAATTCCGGTCCAGTGAATGCCCATGGGATTGTCGGCAAAGTGGCCCATGCTGCGCCACATGTGTGTGTAGTCGCCCGCGGGGATTGCGCCGATTGCGATGTTGTGTGCGATTTTGGCTTTGAGTCCGTTCCAGCCGCCGGACTCGATGAGGCCGAGAATTGGCACCAAGAGCGCGCCGCCCCAGATGAGGACAAACTGCAAAACCTCATTGAATATGGCCGAGCGCAAGCCGCCGAGAGCGACATACGCAGCAACTGCAAGCGAAGAGACGATGATGGAGAAGTTCAGGTCCCAGCCAAGGACCACCTTCATGACTTCAGCCATAGCGAACATGTTGACGCCGCTCATGAGCACGGTCATGAAAGCGAAGGAGAAGGCGGCAACGATGCTTGCTCCCTGGCCGTAGCGGAGCTTTAGATAGCCGGGGACAGAATGCGTTTTGCAGACGTAGTAGAAGGGCATCATGACCATGCCCAGAAAGAGCATGGCGGGAATGGCGCCAATCCAATACCAGTGTGCGGCCAGAATGCCGTACTGGTAGGCGGAGCCCGCCCAGCCCATCAATTCGAGCGACCCGAGATTCGCGGAGACGAAGCTCAAACCGGCGATCCACGCAGTCATCTCGCGTCCGGCCATGAAGAACTCTTCGCTGGTGTTGGCCTGGCTCTTGAGGTAGAAGCCGATCCAGATCACCATCACGAAGTAGATGGCGATTACGGCGATATCGAGCAGGCTCAGGTGCGCCAGCGAAGGGGCGCCAAGGGCAAGAGACGTCGGGACGGTGGAATGCAGACCGGCGGCAGCGAAGGCGGAGACCAATTCGAACATTGAGTCACCTGAAAGGAGTCAATTCGTCCCTGAGGGTTGTGGACGTTCGCACCTAAGTAAATGGCTTTACTCAATCGGTTGTCAAGCGGCAAAGCAACTGCGCGTGAAAAACCGACGAAGTGCGTTCCGTCTCATCTTCCGAATCAGGGTCAATCAGATTTTGGACGAAGCAGTCATTCAGTAAGCGTTTACCGAAGAAGTCTACCATAACTGTCGTTTGTGACGTGACCAATCGATTTCTCGCTTGTCATCTCTCCGTAACGAATGTAACTTGAGGTATGGGACCATTCTTTCCCCTCTCCATACATCGAAATCTCTCGCCTTTTGCCACGCATTCGCGTGTTCTCCAACTCCCTGTCCAGTCCAACCCTGCACTAAGGAGCCTTTCCGATGAATCCATCTGTTGACCCCACTGGTTGTAGCGGCTTCTCGCGCCGCTCGTTCTTCCGCTTCGCTGCAGGCGCATCCGCGCTGGCCAGCATGCCCATCCTGACTGAAGCCCGGCTAGCCATGGCCGAGCGTCCCAAGTTCGCCGATCCCAACAAAGGCATTCATATCGACGCCAACGAGAACCCGCTGGGACCCTCGGAAGCTGCACGCCAAGCGATCGCAAACATTATTCCCAAGGGTGGACGCTACGAGTTCACGATGGAATCGGATCTGGCCGAAACATTCGCCAAGATCGAAGGCCTGAATCCCGAGTCGGTGATTCCTTTTGCGGGCTCTAGCGAGCCGCTGCACTACACGGTACTGGCCTTTACCGATAAGAACAAGCCGCTGGTGGTTGCCGATCCCGGCTACGAAGCGCCGATGTGGGCTGCGCAGGTTTCCGGCGCGCCGATTATCAAGGTTCCACTGGCCGATCCCAAGGGCGAGGCGAAGCACGATATCAAGGCGATGCTCGCGGCCTCGGCGAATCCCGGCGTGATTTATATCTGCAATCCCAACAACCCGACAGGCACCTGCACGCCGCACGCGGACATTGAACATGCCGTGGCGAATGCGCCCAAGGGCACGATCATCCTGATCGATGAGGCCTATATCCACCTTTGCGACGCACCCCGTTCGCTGGAGTTTGTGAAGGACGGCAAGGACGTCATCGTGCTGCGCACCTTCTCAAAGCTCTACGGAATGGCCGGCATCCGCATGGGATTTGCGGTGGGCAGACCTGACCTGGTGGCCAAGCTGGTTCCTTTTGGCGGCATGAACTCGCTGCCGATTACCGCGCTGGCCGCAGCCAAGGCGAGTCTCACCGATCCTGACCTGGTTTCGTCGCGCAAGAAGATCATTGGCGACATCCGCGTAGAGAATCTTGCATGGCTCAAGTCAAACGGATTTGCCTGCACGCCTTCAGAGAGCAACTGCTTCATGCTCGACGTTCGCCGGCCCGGCAAGGAAGTGATGGCGGCCATGGCGGCCAAGGACATTTACATCGGCCGCATCTGGCCGGCATGGCCTACGCAGGTGCGCATCACCGTTGGCACCGCGGACGAAATGGCCGCTTTCCGCAAGGCGTTTACCGAGGTGATGGCGAGTCCGACGGCGGGACTTGTGCCGCCTAAGCTGCCAAGCCGGCTTGCCGAACGGCCGTTCACGCACTTGTCGTAAGAGCAGTTGTAAGTCTTCAGTTGTGAGTTGTTAGCAAATGCAAAAGCCCTCGCCATCGCCGCGAGGGCTTTTGATTGCGCTTGTACACAACATTCATTGCGCAAATTGGTAGCACAAAGAGAAACCCCGCCAGAAGGCGGGGTTTCTGCTGACAACTGAAAACTGACATCTGTTTTTAGAAGATGATCTTCAGGGCGAATTGGGTGTTGTAGGGTTCGCCGGCGCCTATTCCGGGTGCGCCGTTGAAGCTTCCAATTGTGGTGAAAAGGTTGAGCGCATTGTCATAGGTGAACGAAGGGTTGAAGTTCCCCTGCAGCGGCGGAGCATAGTTGGTTCTGTTGAATAGGTTGAACATTTCCACGCGGAACTGCGTTGTGACCCTTTCCCAAATGTGCGTGTTTTTGAAGACCGAGAAATCGACGTCGCCGTAGCCCGGACCGTAGAAGGCGTTGCGACCAGTGGTGCCCCAGGTGCCGGCTGGTGCATCCGTGAAGGCTGCTGGATTAAGCCAGTTCAAGCCCACGCCTCCCTTGCGGAAGCCTGTGTAGGGATTGACGCCCGGGACTAAATTTGCACGCTGGTTGCCGTCGTTCGTTCCGGATGTGTCAGCTGAGCTGTACACCGAGAAGGGGAGCCCGCCGTGGAAGGTCATCAGACTGTTCAATTCCCATCCCTTGGTGAGCGCCCTCAGGTGATCCGAACCGGGAACCTGGTACGAAATGGAAGAGACGAAAATATTACGGTTGTCGAAGTCGCTTGAGCCATAGTCGCCCTTGAAGTTGGTGCTGTCCTGCGGCAGCGCGCCGCGATAGGCCGTAACTTCATCGAGGCTATGCGACCAGGTGTACGCACCCTGCGCAGTAATGCCATGGAAGCCGGAAGCGCGGATGGTTGCCTGCAGAGAGTTGTAGTTGGAGGTTCCGATGCTCTGAATCTCGTTGATGAAGGTGACATCAGGAAACTGCGAGGAGTAAGGCCGCGAGCCATCGCCCGTTGCCGATAGCGCTGCCTGGTTGATATCGCGAATCGCGAGCAGGTGGCGCCCGCCTGATCCCACATAGCCTACCTGCGCGACTATCTTGCTGGTCAAGCTCTGCTCAATCTGAAAGTTGTAGTTCAGGTTGCGTGAAGGGATGAAGTTTTGAGCGATGGAGAACAAGCTGTTAGAAGGCGCGCTCGATGTGAAGGGATCGACTCCAGCGGCGATTCGATACGTATTAGCTGTGGCGGTGACCACCGGATCCGAACCACCCGGGTTGCCTTCTACACCGTTCGGTGCACCGTTGCCCGGACGGTTATCGAGGAAGGGGTTCAGATTGGGGGTGTCAAAGTAAAGACCGGTACCTGCGCGAAGAACCGTCGTCGGCGTTAACTGGTAAGAGAAACCGACTCGTGGGCTGAGATTCAGATAGGTGGGATCGTAGAGACTGCTGACCTGGTTGCCCTGATATACGATGCCATCGTTCAGTTGCGTAATGTTCGGACGAAACACAGAGAGATCCTTTGCCGAATTGTGCAACGGCCCTTCGTAGTCCCAACGGAGACCATAGTTGACATTCAATTTCGGTGAAAGCTGCCATGAGTCCTGAGCGAAGAAGTCAAACGTGTTCACAAACACCTGTCGATCGGGATCGCCCAGTGCAATGGACGACGTCTTTACATTTCCGGCAAGAAAATCGGCAAGCGCATCGACGCGCGAATCGCCGGTATCATAAGAATCGCCAGTCGCGTTAGCCTGATCCGGTCCCTGCGTACCATCAAAAGTAAAGCTGCCCAGTGCATGACGGTGATAGAACTCATCCAGCTGCGCCTGGCGGAATTCGCCGCCGAACTTGAACTGGTGCTTTCCGATTGTCCAGGCCAGATCGTCGGTCAAATGGCCCGTGATGTCGTTACGTCCCTCTGGAGGCGTTTCCCCGGTTGCGTCAAAGCCCGAGATCGCGATACTAGGCGCGCCGGGAAGGTTTGAACCGGTGACGAGTCCAAGGGAGGCTACGTCGAAGCTGTTGTTGAAGTCGTTGAAGACCTGGTTGAAATAATTCACGCCGGCCAGCACCTGATTGGTGATGGTCGGTGTGAACACGTGATTGTAGACAATCGCGTAGTTCTGGACGTGGATTGGCGCAACTTCGTAATAGTAGTAGAGAGAGGAACCAACCGGCGCCACCTGGTTGCCTTGTCCCACAAACCAGTGGGCGGTCAAGCTGTTTTTATCATTGATTGTGTAATCGATTTTGGCGAGGCCGTTATAGCTGTAACCGTACTCCGGCGTTGTGCTGGTGTAGTTATTGACTGTCGCCGGCCCGCTTCCGGTGGCCGCCGCGGGCCAAAGTGTAGCCAGCAAATTGGTGGATACGGAGTTTACTGGAATATTGAATTTTGCCAGCGCTGCCTTGGCTTCTGTCTGCCACGCCTGGGTGGGCTCAGTCGCCTGATCAGGAACGCCAATGGTGAAGCGCTGATGCTCATAGGTGGTGAACCAGAAAAGCTTGTCCTTGATGATTCGACCACCTGCGGAATATCCGTAGTTGTAATTGCGCACTTCCTGCTTCACAGGAGCAGTGAACGGGTTGGTGGCGCCAAATAGCTCGTTGCGGTTGTAGTAGTAGAGGCTTCCGTGAAGCGTATTGCTCCCTGACTTGAGCGAGAGGTTCACACTGCCACCGGGGTTGCGTCCCGATTCCGGCGCTGCCTGGGTCTGCGCAGAAAACTGATCGACGGCGTCGATAGGAAGGATGATACCCGCGATCCCGGAGACACCGCCCTGGTTGACCGCTGGGATGTTGTGCCACAGATCGTTGTTGTCGATACCGTCGATCTGCCAGTTAATCTGGTTAGCGCGCGTACCGTTCAGAGAACCGTATCCACCCGCTCCACTATTGGAGAAACCGGGCGCAAGGATGATCAACTGGGTGAAGTCACGACCATTGAGCGGGGTGTCCTGCAGCGGTTCGCCGCCGACAACTGCGGTCTGCGTGGTGGAGGTTGTATCGAGCGTGATTGCGTCCGCGTCTACTTCGACCGTGGTGGCAGTCTGTGCGATGTTCAACTTGACCCGCAGCGTATAGATTTTTCCGGCCGTCACCGGGACCTTTTCTACCTTGGCGGTTTGGAAGCCGCTTGCCGTCACCGAGACCATATATTCACCCAGGGGAAGATCCTGGAAGGTGAATTCTCCACCGGTTGAGGAGATGGTTTTGTGCGATACACCGGTGGCCGAATCCGTAGCCTCGACGACGGCTCCGGGCACGACCGCGCCCGACTCGTCAGTCACCGTGCCATTCATACCACCGCGAAACGTCTGGCCAATGCTTGTGGCGGGCAATGCGAACAGCACTGCTAAAGCCAGAAGCCAGGCAGTGAATACACTTCGATTGTGTGGGTGATTCATTGCGTCGATCCTCCAGATGATGCAGGTAAAGTTGTGGTTTTGCGCGCCCTATAAAATTGAAAGTAGATACAGTTGGGTGGGCGCTCATGAACGCACACAGGCGCTATTTTTTCTTGGGGTGTCTACAAGGATGGAATGTTTGCAGGTGAACTTCCATTACCAAATATAGGAAGAATTCATATAAAGAATCAATAAAGAAACGCGTAAAAATTTCCTTGTTCCCGGACTGTTGACCTTGTGTCAGAAGGCGGTTTCAGCATCCGTTGACTCGATCACGGAAATTCCATCTCGTCAAACCGTACGTAACCGGAGCTTCTACTCACGGCACTCCTGCTCCCATACACGCACCATCAAATCTCCGGCGGGATGGCGGAATGCCACCACCAACGAGTCTTCCGTATGCTGCCGCCCGCAATATCCCACAAGCTCCACGGCAGACTCCGGCACGGTCATGGTACAGGGTCGCGGCAAGGAGGATTTGATTACGCCCGCGATCATGTTGGCGATCTCCTTGGTTGCGTCCAAAGCATCGGCCTCGACCACAGTTTCTACAGGCAGCATCATCATCGCCGCCGTAGCTTTGTAAGCCAGCGCGCAGGTCATCCTCAACTCGATGCGGCCCTTCCAATTTCCGAAGAGATTCACTCGCCCCAGCAGATGCCCTGCGCCCACGCAAAACTCCTCGGGGATGAGTGCATGATCCAGCGTCATGGCCAGCATCTGTTCCCAGAACTGGGAGTTGGCCTTGATAACGGATTGCTCGTCAAGATGAGCACGCATGGACTGCACCTCGTTAGAAACAAGCTGGGTGAAAGATAAGCCGGCATTCTGCGTATCTTGATGCCTTATCGGTCAATTCTCAGAAGATGTTTATTGACTTGCAGGAGGGTTGGTTTTGGGTGGTAATTGGAAGATTCCCAAAGTGAGCCAAATCACTCATCCGGGTGCCCGCTCGCACATCCTCGCCCCACCCAGAGTGGCACCCTTTCCCATACGAGGTGAACCCCATGCCGGACCCCTCCTCATTTGCCGGTGCGGACACCAGCACGAATCCGTGGACACGACCGACCTTGATTCTGGTAGCTACCGATCTGAGCGACCTGGACCGGTTGATGCCGCATGCCCTTGAACAGGCAATCGAATCCGGTGCGCGCCTGGTCCTTTTCCACGTGATGGGTACCAGCGCGGCAGTAGCAACTGACGCCATTGGGATGCCGTATTACGATCCCTCCAGCGCGCTGGAGTTTGCGACCAAGGCTCTGGAACCGTGGTGCGAATTGGCTGGACGTCAGGGCATTGCATGCGATGCGCTGGTTCGAGAGGGACATCCAGGGCAAAACATTACGACGGCTATCCGCCAGTTTCACGCAGATCGCGTTCTGCTCGGTACCAGAAGCCGTAGCCGGCTGGGCAAGCTGCTTCTGGGATCCGTTGCGGAACAAGTGCTGCGCTCGGTCAACCTCCCGGTGATCACCGTGGGGCCCGAGGCTCGAGTTTCGGCGGCAGGACGCGAACGCGTCGTGCTACATGCCACCACACTCAAAGAGACCTCTTACCCGAGCGCAGAGCTTGCCTGCCAGATCGCAGCGAATCAGGGAGCAAAGTTGTTGCTGCTGCACGTGCTTCCTCCGCTGGATCAGGGAGGCTCGGGTGGCCCGATCGGCGAGCACATAGGACAGAGCGGCCAGCCTGCTGCGCTCGACTCAGCAGCTCAGCATGAGCTGAGCCTGATGGCTCGGAAGATGGCAGCCGCTCAGCCGGGCATTCCCGTCTGCCCCGCAATTGAGCCCGTGGTGGTGCACGGCAATCCGTCCATCGAAATTCTGGCGACTGCGCTAGAGAGAGACGCGAACCTGATTGTCCTGGGGGCGACCGAACGTTCGGCCTTCGCGAATCTTACCCGCGACCGCATCATTTATCGGGTTCTGGCCCACGCGCGCTGTCCGGTGATGACCTTGCGGGAGCCACAGCCCACGCCAGCGCCCGCTGACAGGCACGGCATCGCCCTGCATCGCTAGACACTGGGGAATAAGAGAGGACTTGGAGAATTAGAAAGAACCGACGAGACAAGAAATGCCGAGACTAGGCGGTGAGCCGCTCCAACTGGTCGGGCTTGATGATGGTCATGCTGGAGCCCTTGATCGAGATCCAGTGGTCACGACGAAACTGATTCAGCAACCGCGTGACAGTTTCGCGCGAGGTGCCTGCCATATTGGCAATCTCTTCGTGCGTCAGGGCCATGGTGAAGCGGATTTCCGGTTTGCCGTTTGCAGCGGAATTTCCCCAGTCGAGCAGCAGCCGGGCCAGACGGCCAGCCGCCGAGCCAGAGAGCGCCAACCGCTTGGCGTCGTGAAAAACAGTAAGGTATTCACCGGAGAGGGATTGCGCGGCATGCATGCTGGCGATGCCGTGGCGGCCCAGGAAGTCAACAAACTCCTGCTTGCGCACAGTCTTCACCTGGCACGGCTCGATCGCTTCTGCTGTCACCTCGTGAGGCACATTGGCCAACACCGCACTGAGTCCCATCACATCACCAGGACCAGCAATCTTCAGGATCATGGTCTTGCCGTCGCGTGAGGTGGATGAGATTTTGACCTGGCCGAAACAGACCACAAATACATTGCGCGCCTGGTCGCCCTCGGTAAACAACTTGGCGCCGCGGGCGTGACTCATCATGATCCCGATCCCGTCGTAATCTCGCAATGCTTCAGGCGTGAGATTGCAGAACATCCGGAGATGACGGTGCTCACAGTTGATGCAGTCTTCCGGGGGGTGATGAGGGTGGAACGATGCCATACGCTTTCCGCTGGTGAATCTTGAGTATATCGCAAATCCGGTGAGCGGAAGGGGGCATCTGGCAGAAGACAGGGATTTTCCGTAAGTTCGAGCCCGAGTTGTGGGTTTTGGACGCGAAATGTTTGTCAAGACAATTGAATTCGCGGGTTACATGGCATCTTCCGAAATACGCCGGCGAGTTCTGGCCGGACGGTCCTTACAACTGGCGAAATAGCCTCGAGAAACTTCTCGGGCCAGTTCCGAGAGAAGTTGCATCCGCAACGGGGGATAGCTTTGAAAGGCCAGACTCAGCGCTTCAGAGGGCAGTAACAATAGTGAACCGTTCGTTAATGCGCTCAGGGTGTAGGTATGCTGGCCGTTGCCTAGCACGGCGCCCAGTTCCACGAGATCGCCGACACGGGCCGATCCAAGGGTAATCCGAGTCTCCATCCGCTCGGTCCTGCGCACAAATTGCCCTGAAACCACGACGTAGAGTCCACGGCAGGCTCCAAATTGGCGGAAAACGACTGCTCCGGCCTCCAAGTCGATGCATTGGGCGGCTTCGTTGAGTAGACGACCAGTGTCGGGGGGGCAGTCCAGAAGCTCCGACAGCGGGTGAGCTGCGAGCCCATCTAGTTGTCTGGATCCTGCCTGAGGTTGCATCAGTCCATCTCCCTAACAACTGCCCTTAAGGAACCGATGGCGAGGGGCATCCCAATTCCACCGGCCGATCTGTCGTCAAAAAGCAGACCTTCAACCAGTACGCAATCAGCGCGCTACCTGGCTTCAAAGGGTGCACAGGCCTCTGTGTTTACAGGGGCGGGTACGGGTGCTGGCGGTACGCAAACTACCGGAACGCGAGAACGAGCCAGCAGCGCAAATGCTGTGCCGTGCACTCCGGGCGTGCCGCTGGTGCGCTTGACTCCAGCCACCAGCAGACTGGGATGATAGTGCGCGATCGCCTCGACAACTGCGTCCGCGGGGTTGCCGTCCTTGACCATGAAGCGGACCGGAAACCGGCCGCTCGGCTTGATGCCAAATTCTTCGAGCGTGGCTGCGCCCGGATTGAGAAACGCGGAGGCTTCGGCCGGTCCGCGCGCGTGCAGCACCAGGAGCGTGCGATGAAAGATCTCGGCCAGAGAGTACGCGGTGGCTACGGCCTCGGCAGTCGCCTCATTGCGTTCCATCGCCAGCAGCACGGGGCCTCCGGGAGTGGGACGGAACTCGCCGGCATTCCAGTCGGCCGCCACAGCCATTACCGGACAAGGCGACAGACGCACTAACTGTTCAGCTATGGCGCCTACAATTACCGCTCCTGCGCCTTTCATTCCTTTGGTGCCGATCACGATGAGCCCCGCGTCGTATTGCCTGGCGACATTCACCAGCATCTCTGCCACGGCTCCCTGTCGAATTTCCGAGTGACTGCGGATTCCTTCACGCAGAAGGTCACCGGCAAGCTGGTCGAGAACGGCGCGCGCCTCTTCGGTCATCCCCTTGCGCACCCGGCCCGGAACAGTATCGACAGAGGCGTATTCCACCGGATCGAGCCCATGGGCCAACACAATGCGCGCTCCGTATCCGCCAGCGAGTTTGCGGGCATATTCCAGCGCGGCTTCTGACTGGCCGTGCAGATCCGTGGCGACCACGATCGTCTTCATACCGGTTGCGAAGTTCATTGGTCCCTCCTAACGCACGACGCGTCAACACCTTTCCTGCATATAGTTCTCCGAGTCTGCGCTCGCGGTCGGAGGCCATTCAGTGACACGATGCACCCCGCGATGTGATTCAGGTCACAGGGCGCTTTCTCCATGGTTCGATCCGTCTCTACCGGCCGTGCAGCGTGCTTGATACGCTGTACACTGCCGGGCCAAATGAAGTACGCTTCCCCGGTCATGACAAACCCAACCGAACTCCGTTCTCAATCGAATTTTTCTCGGCGCGGCTCGGCCCTTGCTCCGATTCTGCTTTTTTGCTTCCTGGCCGCATTCATGCAGGCATGGGCACAGGCACCCGTGCCCGACAGCTCTGCAATCGAAGGCAAAGCCCATACGATGGTGGGCAAACTTACGCTGGAACAAAAGATCGAGTTGATTGGCGGCGTGGACGAGATGTACACCCACGCGGTTCCTGCTATCGGCCTGCCTCGCTTGAAGATGTCTGACGCATCCGTGGGCGTGCGCACCTGGGGACCGACCACCGCTTATGCCGGCGGTGTGGCGCTAGCCGCTACATGGAATACCGACTTTGCCCGGAAGCTCGGCGAAAGCCTGGGAAAGGATGCCCGCGCGCGCGGGGTCAACTTCCTGCTCGGCCCCGGTGTAAACATTGCGCGCTCTCCTGTATCAGGGCGCAACTTTGAATACCTGTCAGAAGATCCGTATCTGAATTCGACGCTGGTGGTCCCGTATATTCAGGGCGTGCAGTCGCAGGGCGTGGTTGCCACCGTGAAGCACTATGCGTTGAACAACCAGGAATACAACCGTCACAACGTGGACTCCGAGGCCGATGAGCGCACCATGCGCGAGATGTACCTGCCGTCCTTTGAAGCCGCAGTGACTAAAGGGCACGTGGACGCGGTGATGAACTCGTACAACCTGATCAACGGGGTTCACGCCACGCAGAACGAGTTTCTCAATCTCAAGGTGCTGAAGGGCGAGTGGGGATTCCAGGGAATTCTGATGTCGGACTGGGACTCGACTTACGACAGCGTGGGCGCGGCCAACAATGGGCTGGATCTCGAGATGCCGAGTCCGCGGTTCATGAATGCGAAGGGCCTGCTGGATGCGGTCAAGAATGGCACGGTAAAGGAATCCACCATTGACGACAAGCTGATGCGCATTTTCCGCACCGCGCTGCGTTATGGCTTCATGGACCGGCCGCAGTTCGATCCGGCAGATTCTACTTACTCCGTCGCGGACCGGGCGGTTGCGCTGGAAGGCGCGCTGGAAAGCATCACGCTGTTGAAAAACGAAAACCAGCTGCTTCCGCTGGACTCGACCAAGGTCAAGACCATTGCCGTGATCGGACCGAACGCATGGCCGGCGGTTACGGGCGGAGGAGGTTCGTCTGAAGCGCAAGCCTTTGAGCCGGTCAGCACCCTCACCGGAATTGCGAATCTGCTTGGTCCCAATGTGCACGTGCTCTATACCCGCGGGCTGCCCGAGATGGACGAGGTCTTCTGGAGGACGAGTTGGGATGGCCCGGTCAAAGTGGCCACGTACCCGAGCAAAGACTTTACCGGCACGCCCGAAGTGGCAATGTCAGCAAAGATCGCCAGCTGGAAATTCGATGGCTGGCAACCGGAATCCAAAACGCCGCATAGCGTTCGCTATACCGCGAGTTACAAGGCAACCAAGGCAGGCAAGTACTTGCTGCTGGCGGCCGCTGGTGGTTGGAACAGCGACGACTATTCCATCTCCGTGGACGGTAAGGCGATTCCGTTTCCGCCGCATGCCGAGGGCCAGGCTCCGCAATCGACCATTCTCGATTTGACTGCGGGACAGACCGTTACCGTGGTGGTGGATTATCAGCAGCGCGGGGCGGCGCCGCACTTCGGAATTGGCGTTGCTTATGAGCCGGACCTGATCTCTGCAGATGCAAAGAAGATTGCGGCTGCGGCCGATGTTGTGGTGGTGGCCGTGGGCTTCAATCCGACGACAGAGAGCGAAGGGCTCGACCGCAGCTTTGCACTGCCCTGGGGACAGGATAGTTTAATCGAGGCAGTCGCGGCGGCCAATCCGCGCACTGTTGTCACGCTGACCGGCGGAGTGGGAAGCGACACACGACGCTGGCTCGCGAAGGTTCCTGCCCTGTTACAGATTTACTATCCGGGCCAGGAAGGCGGCACGGCTGTCGCTGAGATTCTCTTCGGCAAGCACAACCCGGAAGGTAAACTGCCGGTGAGCTTCGACCGCAGCTGGGAAGATAGTCCATCTTTCGCTTATTACTATCCGATCAAGGGCGCAGATACCAGCCTGCGCGTTCTGGAACCGGGCAAGCCGGCAGTGGACTACGTGATTCCGCACGTGAAATATGACGACAAGCTCATGGTGGGATATCGCTACTGGACAACGACGGGCAAGCATCCGCTGTTTCCCTTTGGATTTGGATTGAGCTACACGACTTTCAGCTTCTCTAAACTTCAGGTGGCTGAATCGGCTGAGGCGGGATCGACGGTTCCGGTCAGCTTCGACGTGACGAACACCGGTAGCGTGGCTGGCGCGGAAGTGGCGCAGCTTTATGTTTCCGATCCTTCAGCAAAGGCGACACGGCCGGAGCGCGAATTGAAGGGCTTTGAGAAGGTGCAGCTGGCGGCGGGAGAGACGAAGCACGTGACCCTGGATCTGGATGCGCGAGCCTTCAGCTACTGGGATGAGGCGGCGCATAAGTGGACGATCGATCCGGGGAAGTTTGTGATTCGGGTTGGGGATTCCAGCGAGAGCACGCCGCTGCATGCGGATGTGACACTGAAATAGACCGCTGATTGTGATCAACACAAACGGCCTGCCGCTCCAACGCGACAGGCCGTTTTGCATATTGCGTATTCACATTGTCCAGCGATCACCCACTAGCTCCCGTGACGCTCCCAAAAGGCGGCCGGAGTCACAATGGGATAGCGCTTTGCGAGTGCCAGTAAATCCTTGTCGCCGGTAATCAAATAATTGGCCTGGGCGGCCAGCAGCGTCTCCAGCACGGGCTGGTCCTTGCTGTCGCGCAAGGTCTCATCCGCTTCGCCGGTGGGCTCGAAAATCTCCGCCACGAACAGAAAACTGTCGGCAAGGTCACGAATCTCCGCGGAACTTCGCTTGTTGCGCGAAAGCTTCGGCAACACCCGAATCATCTCATCCAGAATGTACTTGGACAGGATCACATCGAGGGTATCCAGAACTACGCGCAGACCGGCCATCAGCGACGCCGTTCACGACGCCGCGCACGTGCTACCGCCGCATCGATCTCGGCCATGCCCTCATCTGCGGGCACATCTGCCCAGTCCTCGGCGATCCGGCCGCTCAGAGCATCGAACCGCTCGCGCATGCGTCGAATCCGGGCGAACAATTCCGCATCCACCAGCGCGGCTACGGGCTTACCGTCCTTCTTGATCACGACACTGTCATTGCGGTACTGCACCTGGTTGAGGATTTCGCCCAGTTTCTGACGAAGGCTGACGGCACTCACTTCTGTGATCATCGGTAACTCCAGATCATCATAACCAATATGATCATTATGATCCATATGATCTCACGGTGTCCACTCGGGAGGTTATGATCGCAGCATGAAGCGCGTTCTTTTATCGTGGAGCAGCGGGAAAGACAGTGCGTGGTCGCTGCATGTTTTACGCCAGCAGCCTGACATTGAAGTGGTGGGACTGCTGACCGCTGTGAATACTGAATTCCAGCGCGTGGCCATGCATAGCACTCGGCTTTCGGTGCTCGAGGCGCAGGCTGAAGCAGCAGGGGTTCCGCTGTGGATTGTGCCGCTGCCTTGGCCCTGCTCGAATGAGATTTATGAGGCGCGCATGGCGGAGGCGTGCAAGCGAGCCGTCGACCAGCATGTGGATGCGATCGCGTTTGGCGATTTGTTCCTTCAGGACGTGCGCGCTTATCGCGAGACTCGGCTCAAGCCAACGGGGCTGGAACCGCTGTTTCCGTTGTGGGGGATTCCGACGGATGCTTTGGCGCACGAGATGATTGTCGGCGGATTGCGCGCCAGGTTGACCTGCGTCGATCCGAAGCAGTTGCCGGCGTCGTTTGCGGGGCGCGATTTCGATGAGGCGTTACTGCGCGATCTGCCGCAGGGAGTCGATCCTTGCGGGGAACGCGGCGAGTTTCATAGCTGCGTGTATGCCGGGCCGATGTTTACCGCGCCGCTCGATTTGGAAGCGGGTGAGGTGGTCGAACGGGATGGGTTTGTGTTTGCGGACTTTCTGTAGTGCAGCCTCAAACAGACTCAAGTTGCTTAACGCAGGGTTTTCAGCGCGGGATAAAGCTTGCGCCATTTTTCGTAGCCAGACTTGTAGGTCTCCAGATCCGCTGGATCGGGCTCGATGACTGACGCAACCTCGATGGCCTGATCGCAGGCTTCGTCCAGATTGATCCAGTGACCCACGCCCACGCCGGCCATCAATGCTGAGCCGAATGCACCGCCTTCTTCCGCGGTGAGCACCTCGACGGAATGACCGTAAATGCCTGCCTGAATTTTGCGCCAGAGTTTGCCGCGTGCACCGCCTCCGCCAAGACGGATGCCACTCACGGGAATGCCCAGCTCAGCAAAGAGCGTAAACGTGTCCTGAAGCGAGTAGGCCACGCCTTCAAGCACAGCACGGACAAAATGCGCCGCCGTATGTACGGTGGAGATGCCGGCAAATGCGGCTCGGACTTCGGGATCAAGATGCGGCGTGCGCTCGCCCAGCAGATAGGGCGCCCACTCCAATCCCTCGCTGCCCGCGGGAACGCTGGTCGCGCCGTAAGTGAGCGCGTCGTAGTCCATGCCGGAGAAGAAGGTCTCCTTGAGCCAGCGAAAACTCAGGCCCGCCGACTGCGTTACACCCATCACATGCCACAAGCCCGGAACTGCATGGCAGAAGGTATGCAAGCGGCCCTTGGGATCCTTGGTGGGTGCGGCTGTGGCAGCGAAGACCACGCCGGAGGTACCGATGGTGGCGGAAACAGAACCCGGTTGCAGAATGCCCATGCCCACTGCGCCGGCTCCCTGGTCGCCGGCGCCGGCCACTACCGGCGTTCCTGCTGCGAGTCCTGTTAGTCCCGCTGCTGACTCGCTGATGCGCGCACATACTTCAGGCGATTCGTAGACTCTAGGCAGCCAGTCTTCGGGAATCCCGGCAGCCTCGGCAACTTCCTTTGACCAGCGACGATTCGTCACGTCGAGCAGCAGTGTTCCTGACGCCTCCTGCACGTCGATGGCGAACTCGCCGGTAAGACGGTAGCGGACGTAGTCCTTGGGACACATGATGTGGCGGATTTTGGCGAAGATCTCCGGCTCGTGCTCTTTGACCCACAGCAGCTTGGTTACGGTGAAGTTGGGCAGAGCGGGGTTGCAGGTGAGCTCGATGAGACGCTCGTAGCCGATTTTCTCCGTGAGCCAGTCGCATTGGGGCTGGGTACGCGTGTCGCACCAGATGAGCGATGGACGCAGGACCGCGCCGTTCTCGTCGAGCATGACGGCGCCGTGCATCTGGCCGGTGAGGCCGATAGCAGCAATTGGCTGATGCGGCTGGGGCGCAGCGAGCAGCGCTCCGCGAATGGCCTCTTTAGCGGCACGCCACCAGTCTTCAGGATCCTGCTCCGCCCAGCCGGGATGTGCTGTCTTGAAGGGTGCATGCTCTGCGGATGCACCCGCGATCAGTTTGCCCACTCCATCCACTACTACGGCGCGCGTTCCGCCCGTGCCCACATCCATTCCAAGGAACCACATAGTCGTTCTCCCTCTTGCGTAAATCGGTTTTCCCGGCGCACGCAGCATAGCAGCACGGGCTCAAGAGCGCCAAGCCAGGCAGAAGAGTTGCGACTACGCGAGGAAGCGCTGTGCCAGGAATACTCGCAAAGGAGATTCAGGATTTCACTTAAATCCCACGATTGCGTAGGTGAGGCATGCCGTGGCGGCGAACAGCCACGCGATGCGCCAGCGATGAAGCGTTTCCCATCGACGGTGATCGTTCAGCCAATTGACGGACAATGCGGAGGGGTCCAAAGCCGCAATGCGATTGTTGATGGGCACCAGGACAACGACAGTGATGAGAATGATCGCGAGCCAGATGGCAGCAGCAACGACCAGGAGCGGGAAGGCCGGTTCGTGACGACGGAGAAACGCTTCCGCAGTGATCAGGGCAAGGGATACGATGTACCAGACGGGCATTCCCTTTCCGAGCGACCGCGCAAACAGGCTGACGGCTCGTGCCCGCCCTCGGTCATCCAAATGGCGAAGCGTGGGGTGAATAAACAGGGAGACCGCAAGCTCATTTCCGGTCATCAAGCCGGTGCAGAGAATGGTGATGACGTCGAAGAAGTGCATAGTCTGCTTCCTCTACTGCTTGCTGAAACGTACTGTTAATTTCAGATGCATTTGCCCTCCGCGAGGGCAAAACTGCGCTGTGATACGCGATAAGGAAGCGCCCGGTTCATGCCTCGGTTCGCGCCGCTACTTCTTACCGCGATGCGGTATACAGGTCCGGAGTGTGACCATTAACACAGTCCGGGAAGCCTCTCCGGGTGAGAATGAATCCGTGAGGCCCGCCCGTGTTGTGCTGAGGCGGCCAGGAGAATATGCACATGAGCGATCTCGCCACTTTGGCTGAAGGCGTTACCCTTGACCCGCTGGTTGGCCATCCTGCCGACTACCATGTATTTCACCAGTTCATCGACCGCTGCAAAAATCTTCCGGCCATCTCAACGGCAGTTGTCTGGCCGCTTTCAGACGTGGCTCTGCGCGGTACCGTGGAAGCCGCGGTTGAAGGCCTGATTGAGCCAACGCTCATTGGCGACGAAGCCGAGATGAAGGCACTGGCCAAGAAGATTGGGGTCGACATCAGCGGTTATCCGATTGTCCAGGCAGACACCGAGCGCAAGGCCGCTGAATTGGGTGTGGCCATCTGCCGCGGCGGCAATGCCCTGGCCATGATGAAGGGCAGCCTGCACACCGATGAGCTGATGAAGGCAGCCATGAAGGCCGACACAGGCCTGCGCACCGCCAAGCGTATTTCGCATGTTTTCATCATGGATACGCCGGCGTATGCGCGGACTTTGTTGATCACAGACGCGGCTATCAACATCACGCCAGAGCTGGAAGACAAGGTTCACATTGTGCAGAACGCCATCGACCTGGCTCATGCGCTGGGCATTCCTCAGCCGAAGGTTGCGCTGCTCTCCGCAGTTGAAACCGTGAACCCCAAGATCAAGTCCACGCTGGACGCAGCGGCGCTTTGCAAGATGGCCGATCGCGGGCAGATTACCGGCGGCATTCTCGACGGCCCGCTGGCCTTCGACACCGCCGTCAGCCAAAAAGCGGCCTCCATCAAGGGGCTGGTTTCGCCGGTTACGGGACAGGCTGACATCCTTGTGGTGCCCGATCTTGAAAGCGGCAACATGCTGGCCAAGCAGCTTGAGTATCTGGGTGGCGCACAACTTGCTGGAATCGTTCTGGGCGCGCGAGTTCCGACGATTCTTACCAGCAGGGCCGATTCGGCGGAGACTCGCCTTACCAGTTGCGCCGTGGCCGTTCTGCTGCACTACGCAACGCATCCACAGGTCAAAGTCTAGGTTCTCTTCGGACGGCGGAAGAAAACGGGCGCCAGTTCTTCCGTGTTGGCGGAAGGAAATGGCGCCCGTTCCATTTTTGGACTGCTACGGGCTGCTCTGCGAAACTCAATGTATGCCCCAGCAACTGCCAGCCCTCATCTTCGACCTGGATGGAACCCTCACGGACTCGATGCCCGGCATTGTGGGATGCCTGCGCAAGGTGATCGACGCGTGGCGGATCGAGTATTCCGGTCCGCTGGAGCGCTTCGTCGGGCCGCCCGTGGAAGAGTGGACTCAAGAACTATTGCCGAACGAAAGCGAAGAAGCCCGAGTGGCACTGGCGCGCGACTACCGCGCCTGCTACGACCGTGAAGGCTGGAAGAATAACTCCGTCTTCGCCGGAGTGCGTGAGATGCTGACTGAGCTTCACCGGCAGGGATTTCCCTTGTACGTGTGCACCTCAAAACAGCAGCACTTTGCGGTGCGGATTCTGGATCTCTTTGAGCTGACGGGGCTGTTCACGGCGGTCTACGGCGACAAAGCGGAATTCGCCAGCCACAGCAAGGTGGATTTGCTGGCCAACCTGATTCACGCGCACTCGCTCAGCCATGAAACGGCGTGGATGATTGGTGATCGGATCTTCGATATCCAGGCGGCGCACGCAAACAAGCTTCGCTGTCTGGCTGCAGGGTGGGGTTACGGCCCGGCTGAGGAGTGCGCCCAGGCGGACGCTGTGGCTGCTGTGCCTGCTGACGTGGCCGCACTGGTATCTCGAGAACGGGCAGAAACGGATATCCGCGGGACACGCGTCCTTCAGTCGTAGAGGCTGGTAAAAAGTAACAGGCCGGCTACCTGTCGAGTCCATACATTTGATTCTCTGTCGCTGACTGCTTCGACGGGAACCCTTTTGGCGCCGCAGGGCATCCTATCGTGTGCGGAAGGGGAAAGTGCGTTCAGTCTTGCAACTCTCCAGTGCCCCTTCCGCAACAAAGGAGTTTTACATGTCGACTCATACTCATGCGGAAACGAAAGTGGCCAAAACGAACGTTCCAGATGGCTTTGACAGCGAGCAGGTAAAGAATCTATCCAGCGTGCTCAACGCGCTGCTGGCCGATGTCTTTGCGCTTTATCTCAAGACCAAGAATTTTCATTGGCACATGAGCGGACCGCATTTCCGCGACTACCATCTTCTGCTGGACGAGCAGGCGACGCAGGTTTTTGCGATCAGCGATGACATCGCAGAGCGAGTTCGCAAAATTGGCGGGACCACGATCCGCTCGATCGGTCACATTGCCCGGTTGCAACGCCTGTCCGATAACGATCAGGAGTTTGTGCCGGCGCGGGATATGCTGCTTGAGCTGCACGGGGATAACAAGGCGCTGGTAGAGAGCCTGCGCGCCGCGCATGAAGTGGCCGACAAGGCAAACGACTATGCCACGACAAGCCTCATTGAGGTGTGGATCGACGAGGCCGAGCGCCGCGCCTGGTTCTTGTTTGAAGCCACGCGGTAGGGATTTGCCGACACAGTTGCGCGGAGGGCGAGTTCCTCAGGGCTCGAGGAGGGGATTAATTCTGAACCCGGATGCGAGCCTTGCGGAATCGCCCTCAATCCATCGACATGCTGAGCTGGTGGCGCACATCGGCACCGCGCACCCAGAAGATTACATCGGTCGCGATATTCGATGCGTGATCCGCAATCCGCTCAAGGTTGCGCGCAATCAGGATGCCGTTCATCGCCTGCTGCGTATAGCGGGGCTTTTCCTGGATCAACTTGAGCAGGTCGGAATGAGCGCGGCGGTTCATTCGATCGATCTCGTCGTCCATCTCGCGAACCGTATCGGCCAGGCGGGCGTCTCCCTCGAGCAGCGCCTGGACAGCGGAACGAATCATGCGACCGGCAAACTCACCCATCGCTGCAAAATCAACTGGCAGATCGACTTCTTCCGTGTTGAGAATCTCTTTCGTGCGGCGCACGATGCCCATTGACTGATCGCCGATGCGCTCCAGGTCGCCGTTGATCTTGATGACCGCAAGAATGAAGCGCAGGTCGATGGCCATGGGTTGCTCCTTGGCCAGAAGCTCATAGGCCATCTCATCCAGTTCACGTTGGGCGCTGTTGATAGCCGCCTCATTCTGCTTGACGTATTGGCACAGGCCCTTGTCGCGCTGCAGATAGGCGTCAACCCCGGACTCCACCGCCTGCTGCGCCAAGGCAGCCATGGCCAGCAGCTTGTCCTTCAGTTCGGCGAGTTGTTGTTGAAAGTGAATGCGCGGCACAGCCAATTCTCCCGTACTCTTGATAATGCATCATTGCATGTTACCAGGGTGCAAATTTCGTAATTTGCATCACACTTGTTACTGCCAGCCGGCTTCCGCGGCCCATGAATTTTGGCGAATGCTGGTAGACGTGTCGCGCTTAGGGAAGATATTCTGAGGCTATCGGTATGAATCCCCGAACAGCCTCAACAACATCCATGCTAAGCCTCAACCCCGCCAGTCGCGAGCCCCGGGAAATCTACAAGCTGATGACAGGCATCATTGTCCCGCGGCCGGTCGCCCTTGTCTCCACAATTGATCGCAACGACGTAGCCAACCTGGCGCCGTTCAGCTTTTTCAATGGGGTGGGGTCTCCGGATCATCTACACCGGTCAGGCGGCAGGCGCGGGGGTCATCGTGCTCGGCGAAGTGGTTCGTTTTCACATTCGCGAAAACCTCTTCGATAATTTCCGCATTGATACCGTCGGCTTGGACGCGGTGGGACGCGTGGCGGGGAAGACCTGGGTCCGGACCGGGGAAAGGATTGACCTGGTCCGGCCATAGTTACGCGAAAGCCAACCCCGTTGGGGTGGCCCGGAGATGAAGCTATGCAACTGCAGATGTGCCACGCAATTGAAGTGCTGGAGCAAACGCCCGGCGTGCTGGATGCCCTGCTGCGTGGCAAATCCGCGGCGTGGCTGAATGCGCGAAAGACTCCCGAGTCCTTCAGCGCGATCGATGTTGTGGGCCATTTGATCCACGCCGAAAAGACCGATTGGATCCCGCGCGTTCGCATCATCCTGAATCATCGCGACACGCAGGCGTTCGAGCCCTTCGACCGATTTGCATTTCGGGACTGGATCGACGGAAAGCCCGTGGGAGCACTGCTGGACGAGTTTGCTGGATTGCGGAAGCAGGGTCTGCAAGACTTACACGATCTTGGCATCGGAGATGATCAGTTCGAATTGCCCGGCCGGCATCCGGAGTTTGGTCGCGTTACTCTGGGCGAACTGCTGGCAACGTGGGCGGTTCACGATTTAAGCCATATCACACAGATTGCGACGACGATGGCATGCGAATACCGGGATGCGGTGGGTCCGTGGAAGACGTTCATTTCTATCCTGAAGTGAGCGGGCGCGCAACATCATGAGCCCTTCGAGCACATCTTGCAATGAAAAAGATCAGACAGCTGTCATGTCCTGCCCCTTAGCTTCGCGTCCTAATAGCGCGAAACCTGCTAGCGTCAGCGCTACGACGATCACAGTAATCGCCAGCACCGCGGGATAGTTGCCCCAACGCTCGGCCGCAAGCGCCTGTCCCTTGCCGTTCCATGATGTCACCAGGCCACCTAACTGATAGGCAAGACCCGGCGCTGTGGCTCTCACTGGAGCCGGCGAGAGTTCGGTGAGATACGCAGGCACCACGCCCCACGCACCCTGCACCATAAATTGCATCAACACCGCACCGGCGCCCAGCGTCCAGGCAGAGTGGCCGTACGCGTAGAAAGGGATGACCGGAATCGCGAGCAGCGCGGCTGTGACGATGGCGCGCTTGCGTCCCCATTTTTCAGAGAGCGTGCCGAAGACGAATCCCCCTGCGATGGAGCCGAAACCGTAGAGTACGCCAATGATCCCTACGGTCGACGGATCCAATTTCGCTGAAACTGTGAGGAAGGTTGGGTACAGATCCTGCGTGCCGTGCGAGAAACTCATGAAGGCCGTCATGAGCAGAACAAGAAACAAGAAAGTGGGCAGGAAGTGAATGAGCTTGGCAGGCGCACCAGGTTCGTGCGGTTGGTGTGGTTGGGAGGATCGTGCACGCCGCTTCTCTGCTCCCGCAAGCCAGACTGGGGATTCAGCCACACGCGCCTGCACGTAAAACACCAGCAGTGCGGGGAGCGAACCTAGAATGAACAACCCGCGCCAGCCGATACCCGGCAGTGTCAACCCATGCCAGACGAAGCCATGGAAGAAAAGCGCGAATGCACCGGAGGCGAGGATGGACCCCATGGCATAGCCCTCCTGCAGAATGCCGGAGAAGGTGCCGCGTCCTTCTTTTGGGAGCGTCTCAAAGACCAACGCTGCACCTACGCCCCACTCTCCGCCCATGGCGAGGCCGAAAAGAGCGCGCAGCGCCAGCAGAGCGCCCAGTGAGGGTGCGAATGCGCAGGCGAGTTCAATGACTGAGAAGCTGAGGATGTTCACCATCAGGACCGGACGACGACCGCAGCGGTCGGCCAGCATGCCGAAGAGAATCGCTCCTACTGGCCGGAAAGCCTGGGTAAGAAAAACCGCGCCCAAGACTGCTGAGGGTTTAGTGTGGAACTCCGCTGCAATGGCCGGAACGCAAAAGATGAGGATGAAGAAGTCGAGCGAATCCATCGTCCAGCCCAGGAAAGCGGCCACAAACGTGTGGCGTTGCGGCGGGGTCAGCTTGCGGAAGTGACCGATCACAGTCGAGGGCATACGCGGCAGCATAGCAGACTGGATGGAAGCAAGGCCGCGCCGTTTTGATTGGAAGAAGTTGCGGCGAATGTCACCGAATTCGGTGTAATGTTTCTGTGTGAAATCTTTGGTCCGAACAATTGCTCTTGGATTCTTGATTGTTGCGGCTCCCGCTCTCCATGCGCAGCACTACGTGGAACGCGAGGTGATGATTCCGTGGACGAAGGCACTGCCTAACGGTCTCCATGCACTGCTGGTCTATGTGGATTTACCGGGAAAGCACCCGCTCGTGGTCCTTACACATGGATCGTCACGTAACAAGAAAGAACATGCCGAGGTAACGCCGTGGCAGGAACTTCCCCAGGCGCTGTGGTTTGCACGGCGGGATGGGTGGCGCTCATCGTGGTGCGGCGGGGATATGGAGTTTCGGGCGGCGATTCTGACGGCAACCATGCTGGCCGTTGTCCAGCAACGGACTATGAGGCCGCAGCAGCATACTCCGCCGAGGACCTGCGCGTTGCAATCGACTATGCGCGCGCGCTACCCGAGGTGGACGCTACGCGCATTCTGGCTGCCGGCGTTTCGACAGGAGGCCTGGCAACTGTTGCTCTAACCGCGAAGGCTCCGCCGGGTCTGGTGGCGGCCGTCAATTTTGCCGGCGGGCGCGGCTCAATGGCCGATCACGACGTGTGCAACGCCGGTGACCTGATCTCGGCGTATCGCAATTTCGGAAAGAGTTCGCGGGTCCCCATGCTCTGGCTTTATGCAGAGAACGACAAATACTTTTGGCCCGAACTGGCGCAGAAGTTTGACGAGGCGTTCCGTTCCAAAGGCGGGCAGGATGAATTTGTACTGGCCCCTGCCATTGGCGAAGATGGCCATTCGCTGTTTCGTCATATCGACGCCTGGTCAACAACCGTGGATACGTTTCTCAAAGCACAAAATCTGACTCCGTTGACCGAACTGCTACCGGAGGTCGAAGCGCCCAACGTCCCACCTCCCGCCGGCTTGACTGAAGGCGGCTTGCATGCGTTTCACAGCTACCTGACTCTGGGGCCTCACAAGGCGTTCGCCGTTTCAGGGCAGTCTTTCGGTTTCTCTGCCGGCCAGATATCAACCGACCTGGCACGCGAGAAGGCAATCGAGGCGTGCAAGCACCCTCAACAGAGCAAAGAGTCTTGCAAAATAGTATTCGTTGAGAACGTAGAGGTGCATCCATAGGCATAAAGCTCCCGTTTCCCAGTCAATACGGAGAAACGGATGGAAAAGCACTGCTCCTGCAGACCCCGAATTGCTGACTAGTCTCCTATGTGAAAATTATTTGTTGCAACGAATAGTTACCTTGCTGCGTCATAATTACAACACAGGATTCAACGCGGATACGCCGGTTGTTCCCCGTTCTGCACCGTCTGTCTACGATCATCGAAATCAACGCGGCCCAGCGGCCGGCACCGAAAGGAATTTGAGGCATGAAGAGATTGGCTTTGGCATCCGGTATTTTGGCGCTCGTGGCTCCCCTGGCCATGGCGCAAACGTCGACCTGGGTCTCTGACCAGGCTCACAGCGACGTCAACTTCGGCATTACGCACCTGAGCATCTCGAAGGTGCACGGCAGCTTCGGCAAAGTCGCGGCCACCATCCAATACAACGAGGCCGACGTGACCAAGTCGACGGTATCTGCCACTATCGACGTCTCCACGGTAGACACGGGCGTATCGATGCGCGACAACGATTTGAAGGGGGCCGCTTTGTTTGATGTCGCGAACTTCCCCACTGCCTCTTTTACCAGCACCAGCGTGGAGAAAGATGGCAGCAAACTGAAAGTGACCGGGAACTTTACTCTCCACGGAGTTACGAAGCCGGTGGTTCTGGAAGCTGAAGGCCCCGTAGGACCGGTTCCGGGAATGGATCATAAGCCGCATGCAGGCTTCTCGGCCTCCACGACAATCAGCCGTTCGGCTTTCGGCATTGGCACGAAGTACCCAGCGGCTATGCTGGGCGACGACGTCAAGCTGGAGATCGAGTTGGAAGTGGTAAAGCAGTAAATCGCAGATGTCGCGATGAGCGGGAACGCTGAAGGGGGGAAACTGCCGATGGTAAGTCTGAAACAGGAGATCGCGCAGGAGCCCCCTTTTTCCAGTGTTGAGGAAGAGGCGCTGCTGAATCTCATGCGCACTTCCGACTACCTGCACCGGGCGTTCCAATTGAAAACCCGCAAATGGGGCGTGACTTCCACGCAATACAATGTGCTGCGCATACTGCGAGGTGCGCAACCTCAGGGACTAACGTGTTCGGCTATCGGCGACAGGATGATCACTGCTGAACCGGACATAACACGGTTGCTGGCACGGCTGAAGGTGTTAAAGCTGATCAAGCAACAACGCGACCGGAACGACAGGCGAGTTGTCTGGACGCATATCTCACAGGCTGGGCTCGAACTGTTGCGAGAGATGGATCCAGTGATCCTCGAGGCTCCGCGAGAATTATTGGGACATTTGAAAGGCGAAGAATTGACAGAGCTCATCGGCTTGCTGGAACTTGCGCGGCGGCCTTGCAACAACACACTGGCTCCGGTGAGCTGCAGCGGGAACCGGAAGTAGCAGGTTGCGCGGCCGTCACGAAAAAATGAAGGCCTAAGACCTGCCCAGAACTTTCTGCGCCACCAGCTCTTCGTCGGCATCCGACTGAATGATTTTGTTATGCAGACAGTAGAGGGCGAGTTCAAGCCGGTCGCTGACGCCCAGCTTGTCATAGATTTTGCGTAGATAGTTCTTGATTACCTGCTCCGTGGTACCCAACTGGAAGGCAATTTCCTTGTTACGTTTGCCCTGGGTAATGCAGGTAATGATCGCCAGCTCCTTTGGGGAGAGCCGGGGCTGGGTACGGGGGCTCACCAGGGCGGCAGCCTGTGCGCGATACGCTTCAATGACCCAGTTCACCGATTGATTGTCGATCCAGGTTTCGCCCGCCGCGATTCTGCGCACACATCTCACCAGCAGGTCAGGCGAAATGGAACGGGAGATGATGCCACGCACCCCACGGCGATACAACTCGACTGTATGATTTTCGTCGGCCGAGACGGCCTGAACAATCAGCTTGACATCGGGGGCAGAGCGCAGAAGGTCGGGGATAACGTTGGCGGTACCGTTGAGCAGTCCTCCTTCGAGAAGGACCACATCGGTAGGAAAGCGCTCAATGGCCGAGCGCAAGTTTTCGAGAGAGTCTGCCTGGGCAACGACGCGCAGATCCTCCTCCAGGCCAAAGACCTTTCGGATGCC
Organism: Occallatibacter sp.; assembly: GCA_049521035.1. Taxonomy (GTDB): domain Bacteria; phylum Acidobacteriota; class Terriglobia; order Terriglobales; family Acidobacteriaceae; genus Telmatobacter. Next base: position 26,732 of record JBEKPF010000083.1, read on the forward strand.
GACACGGTAAATTGCCTGGGAATCCGCAAGAATAATGCGGATCGCTCCCGGTTTTACCGGACCGTCGGGTAACTCGACTTCGGGTGACTCGTCCAGGGATTCCATAGTTGGCGACCGTGGCCAACCTCTTCCGTCACTGCTCCGCGAATTGGTACTCGTCGATCGTGGCGGCAGCCAGGTATTGAGTATGGCTTATGGAGCAGCGTACCACACGTCCGGCACAATGAACCAGAACATCCCGGGGGGTACCCAGTACTGTACCCGGCATTCGGAGTGAAAAACGGATGGAAAGACCTGCTGTCAGATGGCGGTTTAATTCAAACAGCACCCCGCTGGCGGAGACATTCAGGGTGCGAGCAGCAAAGTCATCTTTTCCGGCTGACAGGGTCACAGGGAGAGTCAGCGGAAAACGAACCGCACAGCGCACTTCCTGCATAGGTGCGGTGGGCGCGGTGTGGCGAGTTGGACGCGGGGAAACCTGCTTTAAAGCCTTCATGTGGCGCTGCCCACTCAAAAGGGAAATTACGTACACCACTCTAGACGACTTTTCCACTTCGACACACGGCACCAAAGTTTCCTGAAAGGTAACCGGTTATGCACACCTTGGATTTCAAGTGGGAGCGGGGTAAAACGCTGCGGAAGCGCCTACCCACTCTTGATTCCTGTTGTGGTCTACACCCATCATCTTGCCGCGCCCGAGGCGTACTAGTGACAGCGCAGGCGTGAGATTGCCACCGTCGGGCCAGAGATACAAGATTCGAATCTCGGCCTGAGTGCGCCCGTGCGGGGTCTCGATGGTTGGAACAAAGTGCATGCGCTGCTGCAAGAGGTATTCCGCCTGTTTGGCGGCTGGAATTGCTTCAAGTTGCAGTTCGGTGGGCTCGAACTGAATCCCTTTGCCCGCGAAAGAAAAAAGAGGCTTGAGCAGCAACTCGGTATACACGGTGTCAGGCCCGGCCGAGGAAGGCAGGCTCACGCCCGCTGCCGTCAGTTCCGCCCATCCACCCCCATCGAGAAAGTCGCTCAGGAATACAGCTGGAGGGACCACCGAGCGGCCTGCCGCCCCGGTAGAGAGCGACTTGACCAGCCATGGAATAGAGAACTTGCTGATGAGAAAATACCAGTTCGGATGACCGGCCCACTCCACATCCCAATCGTGACTTAAATCGAACGGGAGCTGGATATTGCGGGCTATGAGCTCATCGGCAATCGCCCGGTTGTAGATGCGGTGGATGGGGATGAGCCGTCCCGAACCGTCGCGATAGTGCAGCTTATTTCCGGCAACCGCAAGGCTGCGAATATCCACAATGGGAATTCCAAGCCGGCGCGAAGTGACTTGAAAGTCGGGCAGTGTCTTCTGATTGAGTGGATCCAACTCCACCAGCACCACGTTTTCAGGATCGTGCTCGCCCAGGATCGTTCGTCTCAGCAAATCCCAGTAGCCGATTTCGGTTAACCCTCCCAGAAAAGTACCCAGCTCATCCGGCAATCCAAATATCTCGCGATAAGCCGAGCAGAGGGCGACCTGGTAACCATATACCGACGGAAATGCCTGAATCTCCACGAGCTTCGGGACCAGATTCCCGTTGAAATCGCGCACGAGGGAAAAATCGGCCGTGAGAAAGTGCGGATGCGTTGTCTCACCCGCTACTCGGTAACCTATCGGAATAGCCTTTCTGGCTGCAGCAAGGTAATGCGGATTACCAATCAGCCGCTGCGCGAGATCGGCACCAGCTGCCGCCATCTCCTCGAGGAGTTCGAGCGGCACAAAAATGGGCGTCTCGGCGATGCGGAACGCGACCTTCGTTCCACAAAGCTCTTGCTGAAGAGCCAACAGAGCGCTATAGCTCTTGGCGGTGAATCGCTGGTTGAAGCCGGAACGAAGCTCTGGAATCAACGCATTGTCCTCGCGGATCTGTTTATTGCACTAAGAGTCAACAACCCTTGCCAATCACCTGCCTGACGCGCCCGGCCACCAGGCGCAGAGAGCTGGTGACCTATGATACCCCTCCTTTTGGTCTTCTTGAACGCGCCCAAAATGGGGAAGCTCAGGATGTGTCACATAGAAATCAAGTTACGGCCTCGCCCAGATTGGAACCTCCTCCGGCCATTGACTTCAAATGCAACAAAAAATGTTGGGAACTATTACTTTTGGTGTAGCCGATGTTCCCTATTTGGGTTACCCTTGCGTTGCAAAGAAAAATTTGTTTCTAAGGAGCTCTTTCTCATGATTTCCTCTTGCACGAAATTCTGCACAGTGGTTCTCAGTGGTGTCTTGGCCATCTCTTTCAGCTATTCAGCTCTCGCATCAGCGACGCCCACCGGTGGCGCGACTGTAACCGCCTCTGTGGTCTCACCTCTTCCACCGCTTCCGCCCTCCACAGGCGGCGTAATCACGATGGCTTCCGTGGTCTCGCCCCTGCCACCACTTCCACCCTCCACTGGCGGAGCAACCACGACGGCCTCTGTGGTCTCGCCCCTGCCACCGCTTCCACCCTCGACTGGCGGAGCAATCACGACAGCCTCTGTGGTCTCACCTCTTCCGCCGCTTCCACCCTCCACGGGCGGAGTAGCCACGATGGCTTCCGTGGTCTCGCCCCTGCCACCGCTTCCACCCTCCACGGGCGGCGTGATTATCGGATAGCGAGCTCGGGAGTTCGCTGACTTTTTGTCGGGCAACTCCTCCTCATTCACTGCTAGACTCAGGCTATCCCGTCAAGAGGTTCGGAAGGGAAGATTAACGGTGAGTCTGGATACTGCACTCTGGCTTGTCGGCATTGTCGGCGAAGGAGCGGTGGTTGCGCTGCTTGCTTACCGGCGCGCTTGGCGAATACTACCTTTTTTCTGTATATATAGCGCTTGGACACTGCTTGGCGACGGCGGGAACTACGTGGTGCTTCGCGTCTTCCCGAGGCATTATGAAGCGGCCTATCTCATAGGGCTGGTTGTGGATTCTGCCTTGCAATTTGCGGTATTAGTCGAACTTGCCTGGTCGGTTCTTCGCCCACTGCGGGCTTCCCTGAACAAGAGTGCCTTGGTGGTTGTCGCCGCAGTAATCCTGGCCGTCGGCGCGGCAATCTGGCCGTTTTCGGGCACTCTTGGGCTTGCCAATTCGCCTACTACGTGGCGCAATCTGGTGCATCTGCAGCAGACGGCTTCGGTACTCAGGGTTCTGTTCTTTCTGCTGCTGGCTGGATGCAGCCAACTACTCTCAATTGGCTGGCGCGATCGCGAACTTCAAGTGGCCACCGGGCTCGGCTTCTATTCCATTGTCAGCTTGCTCGCGGCGATTGTGCATTCGCATCAGCGATTGGGGCCACAATATATCCGGCTAAATCAGATAGTAGTGGCCAGCTATTTCTGTTCCCTGCTTTACTGGGCTTATTCTTTCGCCTCAAAAGAGGCCGAGCGTCGCGAATTCACACCGCAGATGCAAAGCTTTCTGTTAGCGGTGGCCGGTTCCGCCAGGGCTACGCGAATTGCATTGGCAGAGTCCCCTACCCGCATCGATCGCAATTCGGGAAATCGATAAATCTCCCGGTGCGCTTAAGTCAGATATTCTTGCAAATCCCTTCTCTTTCCATAGACTTAGTCAATACAAATTCCCATTTTGTCCTCGATATCCACAGAAAGTTACCAAAGTTCAGTAGTCCAATGGGTACTTTTCTTTGAGAAAGACAAGCAAAGGCGGAAGATTTCTATCCACAAACGTAACTTTTTCTGCTACAAGTAGAGATGTCAAAGGAGCCAACTAGGGTGTCATGAACACCCAGTGGTTACCAAATCCCGGTACGAGGATCTAGAACTATGCTTCTCCTTCAGTTTGCGGCACTTGCTGCCGTTGCCTTGTACTTCATCCGTTGGCGCAACGGAATCCGACGCAGAAACACCCAAACCTGGGACTCGATGTTGTCCAGGCTGCGACCGGATTGGAGCGCCCGCGAGTTGAGCGATCAATTTCTGTGGAAAGAGGGCTTGAGCACAACGTCGGAAGATGCATGGCAGCGCATGAAGGGGCCGAATGGCCTTTGGGTCATGTACCAGAACACACGCGTCCTGATGGAAATGGCTGAATATGCGGCCAAGAACACTCAGGGCATCGATCGTGTACTCCTTGAGACTCTGCGCAGTGACGCGATGCAGATTCGCCTCTGCGTTCTGATGGCCCTGGCACAGTATGCATTCTCCCAGGCCAGCGAAGGCGTTCGCGTAAATGCCTTCCGCGCAGCTTCGATGTACACCGGGATGGCAGCTCGCATGACCCAGTTGCTTCAGGAGCATGCCGCCGTCGTCGTGCCGGATTTCGTCGCAGCGATGTAATCAAGTTTCTATCCTCCGTAGCAAAAACCCCGGCTTTGGCCGGGGTTTTTGCTTGCGCGCATCGGCTAACGGATTCAGGACTGATTGTCTGCGAGGAACCTATTAATCCTTCCGTACTCCTCCTCACTCAATCTGAATTCGAGAGCCGGGGCCAATCCCTCGACTTGCTTTCCGCTGCGCCCGCCGACGATTGCAGCAGTGATCGCAGGATGATGCAGCGTCCACGCAACGGCCACCACGCCGGGAGTTACCTCGTGGCTGCTGCCGATCTCACGCAATAAATCTACAAGGCGTAAATTGCGAGTCAGGCGCGGTTCGTTGAATTCCACCGCACGCCGGCGCCAATCGTCGGCTGGAAACGCAGTGACGCGCTCGGCTGTCATCGCCCCGGTGAGGAGGCCAGAAACCATGGGGGAGTAGTTGATGATGCCTATGCCATTCTTCTGAGCAAAGGGAAGAATCTCTTCTTCGATGGCTCGGCGCAGCATGGAGTAAGGTGGCTGAAGGCTGGTGATGGGCGCGATCTTCTGGGCGCGCTTCATCTGCTCAACAGAAAAATTGGAGACGCCGGTCCAGCGAATCTTGCCCTGCTCCTTGAACCTCGTCAGTGCCTCCCAACCTTCTTCAATCTCCTCTTCTGGATTCGGCCAGTGAATTTGATAGAGATCGATAGTCTCTACACCGAGGCGTCTGAGCGATCCCTCCAGCTCCTCGGCCAGCGAGCCGGCTTTGAGTGAGCGGTAGATGGAGCGATCTTGGTGCCAGCGCATTGAGCATTTGGTGAAGATCAGCGGCTTTGGGCCGGAGTGGCTCCTAACTGCGCGTCCAACCACTTCTTCTGAGTGTCCCAAGCCATAGATGGCCGCAGTGTCAATCCAGTTGATGCCGAGATCAAGCGCGCGGTGGATGGCGGCGATGGATTCCTGATCGTCCTGGGAGCCCCAGGCGAACTCCCAGTTACCACCGCCGATAGCCCAGGCTCCGAAGCCGATAGGCGTGAGGTAAAGGTCGGAGTTCCCGAGTTTACGAAGGGAGAGCGAAGCGACAGTATTCATCACAGTGTTTAGATGCGCTCCTTAACGCGAGGCTTCAGGAACCAGCAAGCTGGCTAATCAACCATCACCGTCAAAGTCTCTAGGTTCCATCCTCGCATGCCGGTGGCCACCTTGCTTTGCCCTGTCGGGAAGTCCACCGTCATGGTGCGTTCCTCGCCCGGCAGGAGCGAGACATAATTCTCACTGTAATAGGCGGGCAGGATGCGTGCGCCTGTGGTCGCGTCCTTGAGCGTAAGCTTGACCATCAATACGGGGGTTGCCCCGGAATTCACGATCTTCACCGTGGCCCTGCGCTCATTGTTGGCACCGTTGGCGACGGATGCAGAAGCAGTCAAGGTTGCTTGCGGCATTTCGTTCAGCTCGCGCAGGCTAGCTTCGTCCCTGGCCCACCAGTAGAGGTTGTCACTCACCGGTGAACCAGTTGCGTCTGTCACTTTCAACGCAACCAGAACGGTGTGGCCTTCTGCCAGCTTGTCCAGATCGGGCTTGGCCACAGAGGTACGATCGTTGGCTGCGGCCATGATTTGATTTGTCTGATCGCTGAGGGTCTTGCCATTCAAACTGAGCACGCGGACCTGAACCTTAAAGGATCGTGACTCACCCAGGTTGATTAGGTCCACCGAGTTATCAATGAGATTGAGCTGCGCATGAACCGGCTCGCAGGCTTTCTGCGTTCCATAGAAGCTGGACTGCGTGTCGTAATCGGAGCTCAGAAAATTCCACTCCATGCTGGGCCATGCGGGTTGCGTCATCCAGATCATGCGTCCGGAATTGGGCTGCCAGAGGTGCGCCGCGAAGCCCTCGAAGATGGCACGATGCGCTGCGTAATCGATCATTTGCGCCTTGCGCTCGAAATCTTCCAGGCTGGTCGCTGCGCCGAATTCTGTTTCAAGATGAGCAAGAAATGGTGCAACATCGCCGTTTCCACTCTGGTGCCAGTCGTGGTAAGCCCATGTGTCACTGATGGGCCAGCGATCCGGCTCAGGAATGAATGACTCGATGCTTTCAAGAGTCGGCACGCTGGGGACGCCCAATTCCACGCTGAAGCCGCGGTTGATTCGATAGTAAGTTTCCAGTGTTTGCAACTGATAAGGGCCGGAGTTGCGCAGGTTCACCTGGTTCGAGCTGCCGGTGTAATAGCGGGTGTGGTCGAGCGTTCGCGCGAGGTTGGCCAGGCCTTCATTGATGATGGGCTGCGGCACGCCCTCGTTGCGACCGCACCAGACGACGATGGACGGATGATGGCGGAAGTGCAGGATGCTGTCGCGCGCATTCTTCAGGAACAGTTCCGGATCTTCTGCTTCGATGTTGTAATTCTGCGTGGACTCCCAGAAATCGTTCCAGACCATGAGGCCGTACTTGTCCGCGAGGGCGTAGAAGTTCTCCTCGGTATCCTGGCCCATCCAGTCGCGAATGATGTTGACGTGGGCATCGCGATGCAGGCGAAAGTAGGGTTCGAGGTGCTCGATACTGACGCGTTTGCGGCTGTCATCCATGCCCCAGTTGCCACCGCGCGCGGCAATGCGCACGCCATTCACTTTGATGACCAGATCAGTGCCGGGCCAGCCGCCTTCTACCGGGCGGATCGACGGCGATCCCTCGGCACCGGTTGCGAGCGAGTGAACCCACGCATGGCGCATGTACTCCGGCAGAATCTGACCCGGAGGCAACTGATTGGGAGTCTCGTCGTCAATCTGGCGGATACCTTCATGCGTCTCGTTGATAAGCGGCAGCGCTTCATCGTGCGTGCGGCTGGGCATGACCTCCACGCGGCGCAAGTGGCCAGTCTGATCGAAGAGCGAAGTCTCATAGGTCAGCTCGCGCATGCCGAATTCGATTTGCCGTTCCGAACTGATCTTGCCGTCGACAGTGAAGCTTACGTTGAGCGTGTGCAGAGTGGGTTCGCCGTAGCCGTTGGGCCACCATAGCTTGGGATGTTGCACCTTGAGTTGCGCGAAGTCCTCGGGCTTGAGCCGTTGAACGCTCTCGCCTGGCTCAAGCCGCACATGCTTCGTCACCTTCACATCGTCAAAGCTTGCCGTCAGTTCGCCTTCAACGGCTGCGCTTGCCGTGTTGGTAAGCGGCGCTTCGATCTCGATGTCCGCCTCACTACGATCGGGCTTTGGGAGCGTGGTGATGACATTCAGGTCGCCCACTTCTACGGCGCCGGTTGCGGTGAGCGTCACGTCCTGCCAGATGCCGGTGTTGCGGTCGCGAATGCCTGGAATCCAATCCCAGCCTTCGGTGGCCGAAAATGTGGGCCCGTCCAAAACCTGAATCCCACCGTTCTCGCCAGGACCGGCCTTGATGCTCTGCTCGTGCGCAATGCCCGGATGCGGCGGAGGGCTCACGTGCACTGCCAATACATTTTGACCTGTGGCTGCAAGTTGCGATGTCACATCGAAACTCCCGCGCAGGAACGCGCCCGTGAATCCGCCCAGCCTTTTGCCGTTTAGCCACACCTCGGCTGCATAATTTACGCCTTCAAATGTCAGCGTGAGCTTCTGTCCACGGGCCTGTGCCGGCGCGGTGAATGCCACGCGGTACCAATAATCCTGATGAGCCAGGCTCTCTGGAATTGCAAGGTTGTTCAGGCCATAATCGGGATCGGGATAGATGCCGCGGTCGATCATGGTGGTGAGAACGGTGCCGGGGACTGTGGCTGCCAGCCAGTCCTCTGTTGCGACGCCGGGACGGGAAAGTTCTTCGCCAGTGGCCTCACCGCCGCGAGCCTTGATATCGGGTTCAGCGGCGAGCCTCCATCCTCCGCGAATTCGCCAACTCCGCTCTCCGATTGACTCCAGGTGCGCGGTTGCCGGTGGCAGCGGTTTCATTGTCGGCTTCTGGATTCCGCCTTTGCCTCGCGGCAGCGTTGTGGGATCTTGCGGTGCCGTTTGACCGACCATGCCGAAGGTCTGCACTCCCCAGCGACGCGAGGCTTCTTCATAGGTGGGCAACGAGAAGTCCGGCGGCGCGGCTGCAATCGATTTCACTTGGGCTGCCGTGAGAGCCTCGCGAAAAATCCGAAGTGCCGCAATCTGTCCGCCAAAGTGACGGCTGTTGAGGATAGTAACTGCCGCGGGCGCCATTTCAAGTCGAGCGGCAACCGCGCCCTGCGCCAGCGTGCTCGACGCTACCTGATCACCATCGGCATAGAGCATAACCTTTTGCCCATCGCTCACGGCCACGGCAAGTCTCCAATGCGCCGTGTCCAATGCACTCTGCGCCGCTATAAGATGACCGGGTCCCTGCCCTCGGCCCAACCATAAGCCAAGGTGGCCGTCCTCGATTCCGATGAAGCGTGCGTCTTCGGCGCTCGGGTCGCCAATTCCCGCCAACAAGACTGTGCCCGACAGGGGCTCTGAAGGCTTGAACCAAAAAGCCAACGCCCACTCAGCACGGCCTGCCAGCAAAGCATCGCGCGAATCCGGCTGTTTGTTCAACCCCAGCCGGTCAAGCAGAGCGGCTGTTCGGCTATCAAGTGGAGATGGAGCCGCTAACGATTTGCTGAGACCGGGCCCATCGACCAGAAACGTCGCATTGAAGGGACCGTAGTCTTCGGCCGGAGGTGCCTGCGCGCTCGCGCACACAGGCAATATGATCGCCAAACAAGCAACGGCCGCTTTGAGTGACAGGAGGCGACGAAAGGCACACTGGAACGAGTGGGAAAATGAGGCTTTCTCTTGGGTTTTCATTGCCGAGAACATCCTACGGGAATCGAATGAAGATCGTCATTTTTAGAGTTGGAGCGTCTTTTGCTAATGGGGCGTTGATTTCTAGATGGCTCCGGTGAGCGCATCACCTGCGGCGGCCGCTGCAAGCGCGCCGTTCGCGCCATCATCGCGGGTCTCGAACCATCGCACTCCCGCACCAACCAAAGCAGCATGATCGAAGAGAGCAGAAATCCGCAACTCAACTTTCAGCCCGTGGAGGTGAGCCAGAGCGGTGGAAAGAAAGAGTGGCGCAGAATGCGAGATGCCACCACCGAGCACGACAACGTCGGGAGCGAAGGAGTAGAGGGTACTGCGCATCGCGAGGCCGAGATGGCGGCCAAATTCGATGAAAGCCTCAGAGGCCGCCGAATCACTGTTTGCATCCGCGGCAATCTCGGCCACCTCCCGAGTTATGCCGGTGCGCTTGCGGTAATAGGCCTGAATTGCGCGCGTGGAGACGGAGTCTTCGACAATTCCACCTTCGTAGGGAAGGTTCCAGATCTCGCCGTCGGGTGGGACGCCGGGGCCCTCAATCACCACGTGACCATCTACAGCAAAGGCCGAACCGATGCCCGTTCCGAGCGTAAGTCCAACCGCGCGGGGTATGCCGCGTGCCGCTCCCGCTCCGATTTCGCCCAGTAGGAATGCATCCGCATCGTTGAGAGAGCAAATCTGGCTGGCCTGCCAACCGAAACGCTCGGCCAAGGCTTCATGCACGTTCACACCGAAGAGGTAGGGCAGCTTGTGGCGCATGTAGCTCACGCCGGTTTTGTAATCGAAGGGTCCTGGGATGGCGATCGACGCGCCCGACACGTCGACGGTATCGACACCAGCCTGCATTCCAAGAGAGTGGAGGAGATTGATGAAGGCGCCGCTTGTTTCCCCGGCTGGGTGTGCCGCGGTGATAACGGAACCAAGCCGGAAGTCGTCGGAATGGCAAACCGCAGCGGATATGTGGCTTCCTCCAACATCGAATACGAGAACAGACTTTTCAGAACCAGCGCTCACACGAACCTCGCTTGCGATAACGTTATCACCTGCCGAGCAAATTGCACCACCGGCAAGGAGAAATGGAACTATATTGTCCATACGCGCGGGCGAGTCAGATAGTTTCACGGTAAAGCAGAAGAAGCCGAGAGGGTTCAAGTTGTACGCGCCAGGGTTGGGGCTGCGCACTGAGCTTTTGCCAGGCTTCCTTCGTCACGTCGGCTTGCAGATGGAACGGGTCGCCGGGTTGGGGCGCGGTATGCAGACGCAGATAGAGAGTCATCTCATGCGGCGCCTCGCTGGTGCTGACAATCCAGCAGGGAAAAGCGTTTGCTGTGTCTGCCGCGGGCTGGAAGACAATCTGATGCGAGCGGAAACCGATGTGCGTTAGAGTGTCCGGCACCGGCAATGCCGTCTGAAGTTCACAATTCCACGCATCAACGGCGACTCGATTCTCCGCGACACGGCGCGCGGGAATGATGTTCTTGCAGCCGGTGAGCCGAGCCGCGACGACCGACTCCGGACTCTCGAAGAGCTGGTGCTTTGGCCCGCTGGCGATCACTCGGCCACCATCCAGAACCAGTAACTCACTGCAGAACCTGAAAGCTTCCTCCATATCGTGAGTTACAAAGATGACCGCGCCGTTGTAGTCCGCTAACGCTTCGCGAAGTTGCTCCTCTGTCTGGCGGCGGAGATGCGGATCGAGAGCCGCGAAGGGCTCATCGAACAGCAATGCGTCAGGCTCGATGGCCATGCAGCGCGCAATCGCTACACGCTGCCGCTGGCCGCCCGAAATTTCGGTTGGGTAACTCTCGGCTAACTCGGCAATGCGCATCTGCGCAAGCTGTCTCTGGACTCGCGCCTGACGCTCGGCGCGCGGAATCCGGCTGAGTCCGAAGCCGACGTTCTCTGCCACTGTCATGTGCGGGAACAAAGCGTAGTCCTGAAAGACGACGCCGATTTTGCGCTGGGCAGCGGGCAGGTTCTGACCGGTCGCGCGGTCAAAGAGCACGCGGCCATTGAGAACAATGCGTCCACGGTCGGGTGTGACGATGCCGGCAATCATGCGAAGGGTCATGGTCTTGCCTGATCCGGAGGCTCCCAGCAAACCAACTGCGCCTTTGCTCGCATGTAACTCAACATTCAAGGTGAAGCGATCCAACGCCTTTCCGACATTCATTTCCAGCGCGGATGTAGATACTGGCTCACATGTCTGTTGTTGCGGCGGGATTGCAGTCTTTGGAATGGGAGCCGAGGGCTGAGTTATTCGTTTCCGCGCGGGCCGCCGGGTCTTGCTCTGACGGTTGAGCAGACGAATAATCGCCAACGACAACAGGACGATGAGGCCGACCCAGAGCAGGGCGACGCGCATGTCGCCGTCTTCCACGGCGGAAAAGATGGCCATGGGCATAGTTTGCGTGCGGCCCGGTATGTTGCCGGCGAGCATCAGCGTCGCGCCGAATTCGCCGAGTGCGCGCGCGAATGCTAGAACGGTGCCGGCAAGGACTCCGGGGGCAGCCAGCGGCAAGAGCACTCTGCGAAACACGATTCGCTCGGAGGCGCCTAAAGTGCGCGCCGCATCCAGCAGCGTCGGATTGACCTGCTCGAACGCGCCGAGTGTGGTGCGGTACATAAGTGGAAATGCGACCACGGTTGCTGCAATCACAGTGGCGGGCCAGGAAAAAACGATCGTCACGCCGATCATTTGCAGCGCATGACCGATAAAACTGCGGCGTCCGAGAAGTACGAGAAGAAAGAAGCCGACCACGGTGGGCGGAAGAACAAGAGGGAGCGTGAGAATGCCGTCAATCCAGGCGCGCAGGCTGCCGCGCAGGCCATACATCCGGCGGGCCACGAGCAATCCTAGAAAAAAAGTTGCAACCGTGGCACAGCAGGTTGTGGCCAGAGATATATAGAGAGGAGATAAGTCGATCGGCAGCGTCACGGTGCCGCTATTGTAAACCCATGCTTCACGAAGATCGCAGAGGCTGCAGGGCTGGCAAGGTACTCGATAAACTTCAGCGAGGCTGCCTGGTTGTGACTTCCCTTCACGACTGCGGCGGGATAGACAATGGCGTCGTGCAAGGATTCTGGAGCTGTGGCGACGACACGCACTTTGCTGGAAGATTTCGCATCGCTTAAATAGACGAGGCCCGCATCGGCATTGCCGGTTTCAACATAAGTGAGGACCTGGCGAACATCCTTCGCGAAGACAAGTTTTGCGCTGATCTTATCAAGCAAGTGAAGTGCAAGCAGTGTCTGCCGTCCATATTGGCCTGCCGGAACGCTGGCCGGATCGCCGACAGCGATCATTCGGACTGCTCTGTCCGCGAGGCCCGGAAAATCGCGCAGCTTGGAATCGAGCGGAGCAATCAGCACCAGCGAGTTGCGCAGGAGAATGCGGCGCGAACCAGGCGCGATCAATCCCTTGATTTCGAGATCGTCCATCTGTTTGGCGGCGGCGGAAATGAAGACATCTGCGGGCGCTCCCTGATCGATCTGCGTGGCCAAAGTTCCAGAGGATGCGAAGTTATTGCTGAAGTCGATATCTGCGTGGCTTTGCTTATAACTCGATTCAATCTCCGCCAGCGCATCTTTCAGACTGGCTGCAGCTGAGATTGTGAGATTGACATTAGTCTGGGCAAGGCAAGCGCTGCGGATTCCGACGAAGAGAATGATCGCCGCGAAACAGCGATACTGCACACGACGAACACCTGATTGCAATGTCAGGATGAGCGGGGCCGATGATGCGCTTCTCAATGATCGATCCTCATTTTCCCTGGGTGATATCCGGGAGTAAGTCTACGCCGCAATGAGGAAGCGGCCGTCGCGCATAATCTGCTCTTGTCCCGCTCCAGATTCCAGCCAGATATTGAAACCCAGACCAACCACATCAATGTGCGTGCCGGAGCGCCAGGGAGCCCCGG
>JBEKPF010000084.1:0-40345 GCA_049521035.1 Occallatibacter sp.
CGTGCGCCACTTTACTCATGGATTGCTCCACTTTCTCGTTCGACTTGCATGTGTTAGGCACGCCGCCAGCGTTGATTCTGAGCCAGGATCAAACTCTCGTTTGAAACCTGATTGCATCCCCTCGTCGACGGAGGTCGACTCGGTTCAGCGGCATCGCACGCTCGAAAACGCACGATGCAATTTAGTGAGAATGATCAAGCCAAACCTGATCTTTTCTCACGACTGGCATGTTCAACCTAATTGTCAAAGATCCTTGAGAGTTATCCGCCTAAGCGGGACCCTTTTGGATCGAGGCCTAAAACCACTTACGCGGTCTAAGGTGTCCTCGAACTTATTGCGCTTGCCGGAGTATGTGCATCTCTGCAGACTCAGGCGTTTTTGCGCGAACCTTTTAAAGTTATCGAAGTTCGTTCTTCATGTCAAGCTAAATCTTCCGATTAGCCGAGAAGAATCTAACCTCAACTTCAGGCAATTCGCACAGCGCAAAATATCAAACAACGACCAGCAATCAATGCCCGAGCCACTAAGGCTCACAGGAGATAACTACTCCTGGGTCCTGCAATGGTATGTTCTCTCTAGGGATTCCCTACAGGGGTTCAGGGGCACTTGCCGCGCCTAACCCAACGAACTGGCTTCCCACTTCCCTTTCGGGCAGGCCACACGGCCACCGGGAGGCTCCACTGCTCTGCAACAACTTTCAAAGAGTAGCATAGTGCACCACTCATTGCAACTCGTGAATTTTGATGCCCTATTCACTCGGTTGCAACTTTTCGAGAATAGCAACCAATCCTTTCCAGCGCAAGGGCCGCAGCCTGTGGAACGCCGCCGTTTTCTGTGGGAAACGCAGAAAGCTCCATGCCCGCATAGCGATTGACAGGATCTCAAGCAACGTGGCGCGGAATAAGTCCCAGGTCGGTGAGACCGTTTACGAAAAACTGCATCGCCAGCGCCACCAATAACAGCCCCATGATTCGCACCAGGATACGAATTCCGGTTTCACCCATGAACTTGCGTACACGCCCCGCGCCAGCCAGAACCCAGTAGCTGATCAGGCAGGTCAGAGCGATCGAACCAAGGATGGCGCCCATCTCCCAGTGCCATAAGCTGGGCACCTGGCCCACCAGCACCATGACGGAAGAGATGGCTCCGGGCCCCGCCAGCATTGGGATTCCGAGCGGCACAATGCCGGCGTCCTCCTTCAGCGATGCTTCCTCCGTATCGCCGTGAGCCTCCTGCGTGGGAGAGCGCTTGGCTTCCAGCATGTCCAGCCCGATCAGCAATAGAATCAGGCCGCCTGCCACTTCAAAGGCAGGCAGTTTAATGCCGAACATCTGGAAGATGTACTGGCCTGCGAGGGCGAAGCTGGTGAGGACGATGAAGCACGTAATTGCGCCCTTCCTCGCCATCCGATTGCGTCGGACCGGATCGACGCCATCCGTGATGGCCAGGAACGAGGGGATCGCAGCGAAAGGATCAACCAGAAAGAAAATGGAGCTGAGCGCGAGCACCGAGAAGCGCACCAGAGGCGCGGTGCTGAGTTCGCTCAATGCCACCTCGGCTGGGTTAGTCCAAATCACCTTTTGAGGCTAGCCGATTTACCTGAATGCCGCCACCGGAATGACGACTTCTAGAGGAACCTTTACGGCAATGTGAGCACGGAGACACTCATATTGCCGAGTTTTTTGGACATGCGCGAAAAAACAAGGCGGAATCTTTCGGTCAAGCCAATGGAAAAATACGGTTAAGGGGATTTTCGTAGTATTTGATTGTAACCTGTTCATAATGAAAAGGTTGGGGTTGATTTTCCGATCACTTTGCGAGAAAAACGTGCGAAATGAGCGTTAATTGAGCGCATTTTGCAATTCCGTTCCTCTGTCGGCGGTCTGAAGGCGGCCGAGCGCTTCCTGAAAGCCAGAAGCGCTATGCGCCGACGGATGGCTGCTCTCGGTTTTGCCTCCCGCTTTGGTCGTCAAGTCGCGCTGCCAGATGCGGCGACGTTTTTCAGCACAGATTGAGTTGCCCAAGTTCGTGGTGGTAACCAGGAACAACCAACCGGATGCCGAGCCCTTTATCTCTTGAGCACTTGCTCCAGATACGCCAAGGCGCGTGGATCCTGGGATTGACCGAGCCAGAAGAATGCCTCTTTACGAACCGTCAGGTTCGAGTTTGTGTCGGCCACATGAATCAGTTGCGGGATGCTCTCATCTTTTGGCAATTGGCTCAAAGCAAACACAGCCTTCTTTTTCACATCGGTCTCAGGATCGTTCTGGATAGCATCAGTGAGTGCCGCTGTGGCCCGTTTCCCGGCCTTGTGCGCGATCCAGAAGAGCGCCTGCCCGCGAACCTTGGAGTCTGCATCGAATTTCGCCATGTGAATCAGCTCATCGTCCGCGCCAGGATCCGAGTTCTGGGCGAAATCGAAAGTGAGCTTCTCACGGAATTGCGCATCGTCCGTGCTCTTGTTCTCAAGCAATTTCAGAGCCACAAAACCGTCGTGCCCGCGCTGAACGCCAAGCCAGAACGCCGCCTGCTCGCGTGTGTGCTCTGACGCTGATGACGAAGCGATTTGTTCGAGCAAGCGCGTAGCTTCAGGCGCGGCATGAAAGCTGATTGCCAGGAGTGCGCCTTCAACCGTCCTGGGATGGTCTGGCTGCTGATTCACGAGACCGGCGAGAAAAGCGATGCTTTCTTCCGGCTTGACTCCAGTAATCCAATCAAAGTTGACGCCGCCCGCGTTGAGGTGACATCCGGCAGAGACCGACCTGGCCTTGACCAAGTTCCCCATATCGAAGCGAAGAAGGACGTAGACATTTTGCGCGGCCTGTCCGTCGCTGCGTCTATGCGTGTCATGTTCGTCTTCAAGGCGGTGTTCACCGCAGCATCCATCTTCGGACTGCGAGGAATCTGACCAATCGGAACATGAGTTCAAGGGCGTGCCCGGCAGAGCTGGAACCTCATAGCCAAGCCAGAGTTGATCGTTCGAGTGGCGAACCCGATCTACCGTGACTGCGAGATTCTGCTCGACCGGCTCGGACTTGAATTGCGTATCGCTTACCTTCGGCTGTTGTGCGGATAGGGCCGCCGCGAATGCGACGAACAGAGATGCAGTGATTGATCCAGTCATCAATCTAGCTATTGATCTCGTTGTTGGTCCGGTCATGGTCGCCTCCTATTTGTTGAGAAGTTCCATCATGTAGTCGGTGGCTTCTTTGCTATGC
The DNA here is from genome assembly GCA_049521035.1 of Occallatibacter sp. Classification (GTDB taxonomy): domain Bacteria; phylum Acidobacteriota; class Terriglobia; order Terriglobales; family Acidobacteriaceae; genus Telmatobacter. Next base: position 3,219 of record JBEKPF010000084.1, read on the forward strand.
ATCAGTGCGAGCTTGCCGACGATGCTCCTTTTCGCTGCGGGGTCCTTCTCACTGCGTGCCAGGGTCACAAGGTCGTGGGTGTCGCCGGCAACAAACAACGCGTCGGCCACTGCTTTCTTGGATTCCTCATCACTGCTCTTGGAGTAAATGGCGAGCAGTGCTGGAACCGCCGAAGTTCCGTCAGCGGCGCCCATATTGCGGATCGCTTTGCGCCGGAGATCGGGATCCTGTTCGCCGGAAGCGATAGCGCCCAGGGCTTCCCCTCCTTTGCTTCCAGCGGCGACATACGCGTTGAGAATTGCCGATTTCAGTTCTTTGCTGGAGGTTGCCTTATATATCTCAGCGAGACGCGAAACGGCACCCATTGCTCCCAGTTCGGAGACCGCATGACGAGCGAGCTCGGCATTGGATTCATGCTGTGCGGCCTGCACCAGCTTCTCCGGGTCGTCCATAACAAGGTAAGAGTCCAACACGGCCCTTTTTACATTGAGATCGTTTGACTTGCCGTAGATGCTCTCAAGGATCGCGGCAGCCTTTGATCTCTGTGCGGCGGCGAGAAGGTGGATTGCCTTCGCTTGCAGGTTGGGGTCTTTTTCTCCGCGAACGATCTGATCCAAAAGCTCCTGCCCCTGCTTCGATTGATCCTGTGTGAGCACGAAAAGGGCGCGCTCCTTGAGACGTTCAGAATGCTGTCCTTCAAGGATCTGCTGGAGGATCGACAAAGAATTGGAGTTGCCGCTCTGCATGAGGGAACTCAAGGCGAGCAGTTTGAGTTCTTCATCCTGCTCCGCTTGAGGCTGAACGGGACTGCCGCTCTTGCCGCGAATCTCGATCTCAAGCGCACTGCATTCCTTCAGCCAATTGCTTTGCGGATAGCTCTGCCGCAGAGTTGCGCAGGCCTCGAGGGCATCAGACGAACGCCCTTCCTTATTCTTCACGTATGCCTTCCAATAGACGGCTGCGTCCGATCTGCGGCCATGCAGGCTGAACACCTGGTCGAGCAGAGGCTCAGCATCCGACCATCGGCCCTCATTGATAGCCTGCGTGGCCTGGGAATATAGCTGCTCCTCGTGCGCGTTCTCATGGGCGTCATCTGCGACGAGTTCGCCATCGTAGACCAGTGTGGCGGACCTTGCCGGCTGAGGCAAGGAAAGCGCGAGGGCACCACACAACCCGAAAACACAAATCCATCGATTCGTTCTCATTTAGATCGATGCTCCTTTTCTGTAAGGTTCAACCTTCGACTCTTGGAGTGAAGTTTTTGCGCGAAGCACTCGGATCTGAAACAAGAGAGAATCCGTGTTCATCTCCCGCTCAATGCGCGCTATGTCGGCGTTGTCCAACTTGTCAGGCGAATTCGCCACTTCGAGAAGGACGCGTTCGAGATGGTCCAACGCTGCGGTCATCATGGGATCGTTTCCGCTGGAGATTGCCTGGCGATAGAGTCGGTTGTCCGGCAGCAGTTGCTTGGCTTCGGTCTGGAGCGAGGCATCCTGGAACGAGTCGTCCAGGTCGCCTTTCTCTCTGCCGACGTGATTGAGTTCGACAAGCAGGCGTTCCGACCTGTCGAGATGATCGTCGAGGATAAAGAGAACGACACGCTCTTTTGCCTGGGCGGGATTGGCCGCCTGCGACGGATGTGTGTGCGCCCGCTGCCACATCGATCCTCCGAGGAATGCCGTGACAAGTCCGAGAAGGCAGGCGCCGGCGAACGCGAGGCGAGGCCATGAAAAGTAGCGGCGCTTGCTTATTGCCGGGTAGGAACGCAACGGCGCCTCAATGGATTTCCAAAGTTGTTTCCCGTATCCGTGCTGACGGGACGGCGGTTCGGGCGAGCGAACCGCGAGAGCGTTGGAAAGCTCTTCGTACACTTGCTCGCATCGGCTGCAAATGCGAAGATGCGTTTCCACGACAACGCGGTTGGCGCCTTCATCAAAGTAGTGCTCGACGAGTTGTTCCTCAGTTAAGTGGTTCATGATTTCACCCAAAGCGGCGCCAATGACCGCCGCATCTTTTGCACTGCCCGAAAGACAGCTTGTTTGGCGTTGTTCGGTGTTACTTCAAGCACCACCGCTATTTCTTCAGTCGAGCGGCCTTCCAGATGCCTCAAGACGAAGGCGAGTCGCTCATCGGGCGTCATCTTCTCCATGGCCGCATGCCTTCGATGTTCAATCTCCCTGTCAAGCAAGAGCCTGTCGGGCCCGGCCCCGTCGTAAGCGAGTTGAATGCCCGAAGACTCTTCGTCGAACTCTTCGGTGATCGGCACCGCTGCTTCCATCTTGCGTTTGTTCAAGACCTGCAATGCGCAGTTGACCGCAATCCGATATATCCATGTTCGAAAGTCGGCGCGGGCGTCAAACTCTGCAAGACTGCGATAGCCGCGAAGAAATGTCTCCTGGGCAACCTCTTCCGCGTCCGGTTCACTCTCGGTGATGCGAAATGCCATGCGAAATATACTCTCCCCGTGGCGTTCGACGAGGACGCCATAAGCATCTTTGTCTCCGGCCAGAACCGCCCGGATCAGCGCCTGGTCGCTATTTCTCATGCCAGTATTAGATCGGAAGAGGGCCTTGCGGTTAGGAAGTTTCTTTTAGGGTCATTCGGTGCATTCGCCCGCTCACTCCGTCGCCGATCCTCCGGCGCGAGCGATTAGGAAAACGTTTCGCAAATTAAAAGAGGGCGCAGCCAGATCGGCATCCGCCCGTCGCGGTTTCTTTGCGCAGTAGTTCCGGGCCCGAGGTTGCGGAATCAGTCAGAGGTCAGCAAGTAAGGATATGCCGGTATATCGGAATCGATCGACTGGAGAGGAATCGGGCTCATCTCAGGCGTTGCCATAGACCGGCACTGAGGCGCCATGAATTGTGCGGGCAAAATCGCTGCATAAGAACAGGACGGCATGCGCAATATCCTGCGGCTTGGGCCATGCCGCAAAGTCGGAGCTGGGCATTGCCAAGCGGTTTGCCGCAGTATCGATGATGCTGGGAAGAATGGAATTGATTCGTACGCCGGTGCCTTTAGCGTCGGCTGCGAGGGAATCCATAAGCGCGACCGCGGCGGCCTTCGACGCAGCATACGCCGCCGCACCTGCTCCATGATCGAACGCTGCCTTGGCCGCCACGTTGACGATGGATCCATGTCCGGCCTTCATCATCGCAGGCATGGCAGCCCGCGCCACGGCAAACCCTGAACGCAGATTGAGAGCCAGCATCTGGTCAAGAGTCTTGGTTGTCAAATCCCACAGCTTGATTCCCCCTGCGTATCCGCCAACCGTATTCACCAGCACGTCGAGCGCGCCGTAATATTCTACTACTTCATTGACGAATTCGGTTGTGGCAGCTTCGTCGGTCACATCGACTTGACGCCCTTCAAACGAAGACGCATGCTGGCCGGCTGACTCTTGCAGCGAGCGGAATTCCTCTTGTTTGCGATAGGTCACGATAACCTTCGCGCCTTCCTGAAGAAACGCAAGGCTGACTGCGGCACCCAGGCCGCCTGTGCCACCCGCGACTATTACTACGCTACCCGAGAAACTGATATTCATGCTGCCTCCACGATTCAAAATCGACTCAGAATTCTTCTGAATGAACAGTGTAAGTCTAGTGCCGCGGACGCTAACAGGGTGTGCTTGGCACGCAGGAAACGAACAGGACAACTCCGATTGAAGAAAATGAGGGAGAAGATTCAACATGTTGACATTCTGCCTATCATGCGGCAATCTATAGGCGGACAGTCAACAGGAGAGCAGCCGTGGCGGAGAGCAAGTCGGACGTATTGCAGGGAACGCTGGACCTGATGGTGCTTAAGACGCTTGAGTCGATGGGGCCACTGCACGGCTACGGCATTGCCCGACGGATTGAACAAGTGAGCAACAACGGATTGAGCATCAACCAGGGAACTATCTATCCAGCACTACTACGCCTGGAACAGCGGTCGTGGGTGAAGGCCGAATGGGGCACCTCAGAGACTGGGCGGCGCGCGAAGTTCTACTCGCTGACGCGTGGCGGGCGCAAGCAGATTGAGCAGGAAACCGAGAACTGGGAACGCGTTGCCACGACGATGGCGCGCTTCCTTGCTCCGTCAAATTAGGGCGCTGTCGAATTGGGAGTCACATATGGATTGGATACGCATATCGCTCAGTCGTTGCGCCGCGTTCTTTCGGAAACGCAAGCTTGACGCGGATCTGGACGAAGAACTGCAGGCGCACATTGACCTGGCGATTGAAGAAAATCGCCGACATGGGATGAATGAAAAGCAGGCCCGCACTGCTGCTCTGCGCGCGTTTGGCGGACTAACGCAGGCTCGCGAGAGCTATCGTATTCAGCGCGGCCTGCCGTGGTTCGAAGAGGCGCGTCGCGACGTCCGCTATGCCGTTCGCCAACTGCGCAAGTCGCCGGGGTTCACGCTGACCGCCATCTTGACGCTAGCCTTGGGCATCGGCGCAACTACATCGGTGTTCAGCGTGGTAAATGGGGTGTTGCTGAAGCCGTTCGCCTTTCGCGACCCTGATCGCCTTGTTGTGATGCGCGAAGCAATGGAAGAGCCCGGCCGCGAGAGATCAGTCGAGCCCGATAATTACCTTCATTTCGTACGGCTGAAGAAAGAATCCAGGACCCTTGAGGACGCGGCCATCTTTCAGCAAAGAGGAATGAGCATCTCTCCAACGGGCGATCATCCACGCATCATTGGATCGGTTGTGACTTCGCCAAATCTGTTCCGGGTGCTCGGCGTGCAGCCGATGCTGGGCCGGGACTTTGTAGACGCCGATGCGGCAAAGGGCGCGGCAAACGTGGCGATCTTGAGCTATGAAGGCTGGCAGGCGTTCTTTGGCGGCGATCCGAAAGTCGTAGGCAAGACGCTGCAATTCGGTGGCGATCCAACCACAGTCATCGGCGTGCTGCCGCCGGGCGCGCGGTTTCCGCGGCTCACGTTGGCTCCTAACATTGCAACCAGTGCGTCGCTTGCAACCATGGTCTTTGTACCTTTGACCCCAAGCGATTGGGACTTGAGCGCGGAGACCGGCAACTTCAATTACAGCGTAATTGCGCGGCTCAAGAACGACGTGACTCTGGCGCAAGCCAGCGCCGAATTGGAGGCCCTGCAGAATGCTTACACGATTTCGGCACATCTGCCCATTCATTTGGGAATCGCGCTGACGCCTTTGGCGAGCGATGTGACTGCGGGAATCAGCGGTGCGCTCTGGCTTATGTTTGCCGCGGTTGGGGCCGTGTTGCTGATTGCGTGCGTTAATCTTGCCAATTTGCAACTGGCGCGTGCCGTTTCCGCTGAGCGCGAAACAGCGGTGCGCGCGGCGCTGGGCGCAAGCAGGGGCCAACTGGTGAGATCGCGCCTCACTGAAAGCATGTTGCTCGCGTTGGCCGGAGGTGCGGCGGGCGTGGCATTGGCGTTCACCGGCGTGCGGCTTCTGCTGGCGCTCGTGCCTGAGAACGTACCACGCCTCAATGAAGTGCAGGTGAGCACGCCGGTATTGTTGTTTGCGGCTGGCTTGTCAATTACAGCCGCCCTGGTCTCTGGCGTCCTGCCGGCGCTGCGTTCGCTGCGTGTGGATCCACAATCCGCACTGCAGGCCAACTCGTCGCGGGCTGTCAATTCGCGGGATGGCCTCCGCACGCGCAGTATTCTGGTCGCAGGCCAGGTTGCCTGTACCGTCGTTCTGCTGATCATCACATCCTTGGTCCTGCGCAGTTTTTCGCGCCTGTTGCGGCAGGATCGCGGCTTTGATTCAAGCCACGTGACGCTCGCGCAGGTTGACCTGTTCGCGCCGGAATTCGGTGACAAGTTGCCCAACTCGAAAGCGGTGAAATTGGCCTTTGCCGACCGCACGCTGACGGCTTTGCAACAACTGCCAGGGGTGCAATCGGTCACGATCACCAGCGCGGTTCCGTTGACGGGCGAAACCTGGGTAGACGAGTTGAAACGACCCGACCATCCGCTACCAGAGGCGCAGCGCCCGCTCATCAACCTGCGTTGGATTAACGATGATTATCTTGCAACCATGCGGATTCCTCTGATTGCGGGGCGCAATCTAACCGCGGCAGACCGTGCCAATCCGTATGTGGCCCTGATCTCCGAGAGAACGGCAAGGGAGGGCTTTCCGGGCGAGAATCCAATCGGCCGAACCCTCTCCGACATCGTTCCTGACGACGAGCATTCGGTTACCATCATCGGGGTTGTGGCGGATACCCGGGTCAACGGGCTCAAGAATGCGGCCCCCATGGTCTACATCCCTTACTGGACTTTCACGCCGTGGACGCTGACTTTCCTTGTACGCAGTTCGGAACCAAGCAATGCGCTGATTCCGGAGATGCGGCGCTCGATTTGGCAGATTGATCCGCAGGTGGCCATTCCATCGCTCAAGTCGATGGACGACCAGCTCAGCGAATCGGTGGCGACCGACCGCTTCCAGGCCATGGCGCTGAGCGGGTTTGGCGCGGCGGCGTTGTTGTTGGCTTTGCTGGGGGTGTATGGCGTTCTGGCGTACTCGGTCACGCTGCGGCGGCGGGAGTTCGGGATTCGGATTGCGTTGGGCTCGGGCAAGGATGCGCTGATCGGGCTGGTGCTGCGTCAGGCTGCCTATCCCGTTCTGCTGGGCACGGGTGCTGGACTGGTGATGACGGTGATTGCGCTGCGCTGGGTACGAAGCCTGCTTTATCAAACGCCGGTCATGGACCCGCTGGCGGTGGGAGGCAGTGTTGCATTGCTTCTGGTTGCTGGTGCGGTCGCGGCGACTGTGCCGGCGCGACGCGCGGCTTCCATTGATCCAATGAGGGCGCTCAGAACGGAGTAAGCGGTCGCTGGTCGCGGAGGGCATTTGTTCCTTTCGTTGCTTTCCGAGACATGATGGTCCATTGTTCTCTGATACGAGGCCGCGCCAGCAAGAACGCTTAAAGACCATTCATTTTCATAGGCTTACCAGTGCTCTCCATGCAGGCGGCTACAGCAAGCCCTTTCCGCCTACAATCGTTATTTGCTGACAGAAAGCCAACGCGAACGCATCGGGGTGGTGCTTGTCTCGCCGCGCAACCCATTGAACATTGGGGCGGTAGCGCGCGCTATGGCTAATTTCGGGTTTCGGCGACTAACGGTTGTAGCTCCTTTTGAGGCGCATTGGCGGGAGGCGCGGTCGGCGATAGGTGCACCAGACCTGCTCCAAAATGCGAGAGAGACCTCGTCTCTGGCGGAGGCGGTGGAAAATTGCACGCTGGTGGCAGGGACCGGGACGCTGACATATCGCAAGCCCGAGCAGACGGTGGTGGTACTGCCGAGGCTTGGTGAATTGGTAGAGCAGGAGTTGGCGCGGGCCGGACGTGTGGCGCTGGTGTTTGGGCCGGAGAAGCACGGGCTAACTCGCGAGGAACTGGGGCTTTGCCACGCGCTGGTGGAGATTCCGACGGATGAGCGACAACCTTCAATGAACCTGGGGCAGGCGGCGGCGGTGTGTCTGTATGAGCTGTCGGTGCGAAACGGGTCGGCGGACAAGGTTGCGACTGAAACAGGGCGGCGAGGAACTACGAGCGGGGACCTGGAACTGCTGGCCGGGGTGGTGGAAGAGGCGATGACGTCCGCGAACTACAGGCCCGGTGCGAAGCAGGAGACGAACCGTCGTGAGCTGCGACTTCTGTTGCGAAGATTGGCACCAACGGAGCGGGACACGCGCAGGATTCTGGGAGTGTTCCGCCGGATCGTGTGGAGATTGAAGCGGGAACGATAAGCAATGTAGGTGGCAGAAAAGTTGTAGGCAGGCCGACGGCGGGCAGCGATTCTTTTCGCGACTCGGACATAAAATCCTGTTAAAGTGGCGCACAAAGGTCCCTCAATGAATTCAAGAATGATTTGCCCACAGGGAAAGACGGGGATGGGAGTCCGGACCTGGTCGGGTCTGGCGATTATTTGCGGTGTGCTCGTGTTTGGCTTGAGTACGACGGCTTTCGCGCAGGATGCGCCGACCCCTCCCCAACAGCCGGCATCGCAGCAGACACCAGCAACGCCGGTTACGCAGGATGCTACTCAGGCGCCAGCACAGACTCCTGCGCCGGAGGCGAAGCCGGATGCGGCTAAGACGACAACGCCCGCCGCAGATGCAAGGCTCACGGGGAGTCAGGAGGCGGCAGGGAAAGACGCATCTGAACCGGCAACCGGACAAACGACGCCTGCAGCGGGACCTTCAACTACTACAGAACCGACGGCGAGTGGGCAAAAGACTGCAGGCGGGCAGGTGGGGGGAATCACCGAGGAAGAGCTGAAGCAGATGCTCGTGGGGAAGCCACTCTACCTGCGCGGCGGCTATCTGGATAACAGCTTGAGCTTTAACGAACATGGCGGACTGATTGGGCACTCGCCGCAAGGCTCGTATACGCTGAGCGCGATTGAGATCGATAAGGTGCACCTGACGAAGCACAAGGTGGAATTGGAAGGGGCTCGATATGGGCTGCACTTTCTAGGAGCGCTGCCGTATGAGGATCCGACGAAAGCTCTCGATCGAGTAAAGATCACTCCGAAAAAGAAAGTGGTGCGGCTCACGATTGACCGCGAGCTTGTGGTGACTCCGAAGAAGAAAAAGGAAGGCAAGGGCGAGGCAAAGAAGGGTAGGAACGGGGTTGCGGCAAAAGCTCCAGCGGCGGGAGGTGCGGCTGTACAACCGGCTAATGCGGCGGAGCAAAATGCTCCTGCGAACAATCAAGTTGCGGCGCAGAGTGCGCCTGCCAGTTCCCCTGTAGGTGAGCAAAGAGCTGTATCCGGTGCACCTGCAGGTGCGCCTGCGACCGATCAAACAGCGACGTCTACCAGTGCACCTGCAGGTGGTCGGACGACTGCGCAAAATGCACCTGCGAGTGTAGCTTCGAGTGCAACCGCCGGCGACAAGGCGGCCGGAAAAAACGCACCTGAAGAGAAAGAGATGAGCGAGGAGGATCAGAAGAAGGCGGAGATTGCGGCGGCTCCGGAAGCGGAACGGCCGGCTGATCCCGCGAGCGTGACCACGACCACCTCACCAGCTCACGCGACGGCGCTGCTCACGGACGCGCTGGACAAGATTTTTGCGCCGGGGCTCGACGACCGGATGATGGCTGCGATGCCGGATTTCTGGAAGCTCTACTACCAGGCAGCCGCAGCAAAGACTGATTACAAGCCAGCGGACCCTGCGGTGATGCGGCAGAACATGGTGGACAAGAAAGCGAGGCTGACGACGAACTTTGAGCCGGAGTCGAATGAGTGGGCTCAGGCCAGCGGAGTGGCGGGAATGGCGCTCTATCACACGGTGATTGGGCCGGACGGCAAGCCGGGGGAGATTGCGGTGGCGCGGCCCATTGGATTCGGACTGGATGAAAATGCAGTTTCTGCGATCCGCAAGGCTACATTTGATCCGGCAATGAAGGACGGAAAGCCTGTTCCTGTGCTGCTGGACCTGGTGGTGCAATTCCGGATCTATTCGAAGAGAACTGCGGTAAGCGGCAAGCCGGAGGTGGACGATAAGACGACAACGCAGCTTCCGGGGCCATACAGTGTGGGGGAAAAGTAGCTCGGGCTGACCCGTAATGCCACCAGAGCTCGACCCGGCAGCCTTCCGGGTCCCAAATCCACCTATTCTTCCTGACGGATGATTTCTTCCAGCTTGGGTTTGTGCTTGGCTTCGCGGCCGGTGCGGGGTTCCGTATCGACTACGCGCGCAGGCTTGGGCTGGCCGACCCGCTCGCGCGCGTTGGCCTTGACGGCCTTGGTGGCCGAGAAGCGAGCTGGCTTGCGTTTGGCCATGGCAAAGATGAGTATGCATCAAGTCAGGCAAAATGGCCAGAACCATGATTTCATTGGGTTTTTATGCTCTGCGCGCCGGCTTTTCCCGATTTTTGAGGCCGGTGGCGTCTTGTCCACGGTGCGGAACGTACTGCCGGCGCATGAGGGGCTAACTTTTGCGCCAGATTGCAGGCTTCCTGTGCAGAGGCTCTATTTCAACGGCCTAGCAATTGCTGTTGGTTGGGCTGAGTTGAAAGAGCCGGGCTGGGTTGCAGACGTGGTCGAACTCGAGCCTGAAAAGATCCTTCTCGTTCTCTGCTGTGGCGATTTTCTGTTGGCACACTGTGCAGACTGATTCGTACGTGCCGTCCCGGTTGATTCGGTGGGGAAACGTCAAATGAAGCATGATGTACCCTTTCCGGAGCCCAGAGGCTGTAATCGAGGTTAAGTAACGCTCGCGAAGACCACTGTTCAGTTTTGCACACTATGAGATGCATTTTTTGCACAGGGTGCAGAGCGAAGGGGCCAAGCGGAAGGGTGTAGAAGTGTTGGTTGAGGGTGCCGACGCGGTGGACACTGAAGGATTACTATGAAATAGATTGATCCGGAGTGCAGGCCCTTGCGCACGTTTCTGCGGGAGTGAGTTTCACGGGCACCGCGGACGGGATATTGCAGGCTGGGTGGAGTTCCGGAGGGCTGGATACGAATGGAAGAGCGAGAGTTTTTCAACGAGACTACGGAAATGCGGAAACATACCCTCACCTGCCCGAAGTGCGGACAGGCCGGCGAATACCAGGTTACTTGGGTGGTTCGGCGGAAGCGGGCGCAATTGCCGCGCGGAGCCGACGAGCGGGACCGGGCACGGTTTGCCAAAGCGCAGTCGTACATGGTGCGGCGGGATGACAAGCTGGCCTGCGCCAACATTCGCTGCAGGAAGCCGTTTGAAATTACGCAACTGCAGTCGCTTGCGTTCTTGTCAGAGTAAGACTGGCGCGGGTTGCCCTAAAAGTCCACGAATGTGTTGACCTGCATGTGCACGAATGCGCCAACTGGTTACCAGAATACTGAAAGGCGGGCCGAAAAGGCGGCGGGAAGCGGCTGAATGACCGCCTATAGGTAGCTAAAGGGTGCGCAAACTTCGCGCAATAAGACGCTAAAGTGCGCGTTTTGACGGGTCCTGATTGCAAACTTCAGCTTGCGGGCAATGCAAAGACAATCCCAAAAACGAGTCGCAAAGAAATGCCGTTGACAAGTTTATGAGATTGGTTTACTTTGCAATACAAAGTTAGTGATCTATGAACGATTTGAACAGAGCGTTGGGCGACATCAGCAGCATCCGCAGGCAGGTGGCCCATAGTACGGAGTTTCGCGGGTATGGGCCAATGACTCTTGCGGGCACAGGAGCCCTTGCGATTGCTGCGGCCGGAGCGCAAGCGCTGTGGGTACCTGATCCGACGAATCACATTGCAGCGTACCTGACTATATGGATCTGGACCGCAGTACTTTCGGCGGCCGTGATTGGCGCGGAAATGTACGCGCGAACGCAGCGGATTCACTCCGGCATGGCAGACGAGATGATTCGGATGGCCGTGGAGCAATTTCTGCCGGCAGTGGGCGTAGGCGGGCTGATCACTTTTGTGCTGGTGCGATTTGATCCCGGAGTTGAATGGATGATTCCCGGGATGTGGCAGGTGGTTTTCAGCCTGGGCGTTTTTTCTTCCTGCCGATTTTTGCCGCGAGCAGTGGCCGCGGTGGGTGTGTGGTATTTGCTGACGGGGTTGACCTGCATTGCGATGGCCGGCAGCCGAGCTTTATCTCCGTGGGCCATGGGAGTGCCCTATGGAGCGGGACAGATGCTGGTGGCGGGGATTCTGCTCTTCAGTGCGAAGGAGGGCGGAGATGAAGAATAAGGCCTCTGGCAGCGAAGGACGCTTTGCGTATGAAGGGCTGGACCGTGTGATTCACGAGCGCGCGCGGCTGAGCGTGCTGACGTCTCTGATTACGAATCCGAAAGGGTTGGCGTTTGGCGATCTGAAGCAGCTTTGCGCTTTGACTGACGGCAATCTCAATCGGCATCTGCGCGTGCTGGAACAGGGAAAAATGGTTGAGGTTGTGAAGAAGACCGATCGCAACCGTCCGTTGACGATATGCCGAATCACGGCGTCGGGACGTGCGCGCTACATGGAGTATCTATCCACGCTCGAGCAGGTGGTTCGCGGGTTTGAACTTTTTTTTGCGAGGTAACTTTGCAATGCAAAGTAAATTACGCCACGGATTGCATGTGGCCATCATCATGGATGGGAATGGGCGCTGGGCGACGCGACGCGGATTGCCACGCGTGGCAGGGCATCGTGCCGGACTGGGCGCCGCACGTCGTGTTGTGGAGCGTGCATTGGATGTGGGCATCGCGCGGCTCACGCTTTATGCATTTTCGTCGGATAACTGGCGACGGCCGGCTCCCGAGGTGCAAAGCATCTTCTGGCTCTTGCGCGCCTTCCTGCGACTGGAGACAGAACGGCTCAGGCAGCGCGGCGCACGGCTGCGGATCATCGGGCGACGCGACCGGTTGCCTGAACCGGTTCTGCAGGTCATTGAGAAAGCGGAAAGAGCTACGGCTATGGGCAGCCGCATTCATGTGTGTGTTGCTATCGACTACTCGTCGCGTGATGCCATTACACGGGCGGCAGCGAGCGCGGCTAGTGCGCTCTTGAATGATGGAGCTCCATCACCTGACTTGCTTGGACCTCTGTTGATGGAAGCTTTGGCCGAGCAGAGTGCTGATGTCGATCTGTTGATTCGTACTGGTGGCGAGAAACGAATTTCAGATTTTCTGCTGTGGGAGTCCGCATATGCCGAACTTCTATTCACAGATACGATGTGGCCCGATTTTGGCGAGGCTGATCTTGAAGCGGCGCTGGAGGAATTCAACCGCAGAGAGCGCCGTTTTGGCGGAGTGCCTGCAAAGGCTGCGCTGCCGGTTGGCGGTGCGCAATGATCACTTGCCGCTCACGCCCTATTCAAGCAAAATTCATTCTGCCCGCCCTTACCGAGGCGACGGGTCCATACTGGCGTCCTATCAAATACTCTCTGTTTCCGCCGCTGGGCCTGGCTACTCTGGCTGCATATCTCGGTCCCGATGACCACGCAACGATCGTGGACGAGCATGTGGAGCCACTTACTCTGAACGACTCACCTGAACTTGTGATCATTCAGGTCTACATCACGAATGCTTATCGCGCTTACAAGATTGCCGATCGCTACCGGAGCCAGGGAGTGTTTGTCTGTCTTGGAGGATTGCATGTCACTTCCCTTCCCGACGAGGCTGCAATGCACGCGGACGCCATTTTTCTTGGTCCAGGGGAGCAAACGTTTCCAAGATTTCTGCAGGATTTTCGCAATGGTAGACCGGAGCACGTGTACGCTTCCATGTCAGGCCGCACATTGGAACGCGTTCCTCCGATCCGCCGCGATCTGATCCGGCGTAACCGTTACCTTGTTCCAAACTCGATCGTCGTCACGCGCGGATGCCCCCAGCATTGCGACTTTTGTTACAAGGACGCTTTCTTTCAAGGCGGGCGCGGATTCTATACGCAGCGTGTCGACGACGCATTGGCGGAGATCAGCAGGCTTCCGGGGCGACATCTTTACTTCCTTGACGATCATCTTCTGGGCGACCGACGATTCGCAGAAGAACTGTTCGAAGGGATGAAAGGGATGGGTCGGGTCTTTCAGGGCGCGGCTACAGTCGATTCCATTTTGCGCGGCAACCTGATTGAACGGGCAGCGGAAGCGGGGTTGCGCAGCATCTTTGTCGGCTTTGAGACGCTTACGCCAGAGAATCTGAAGCGAAGCAACAAACGGCAGAATCTTGGCCGCGATTACAAGGCCGTCGCTGACCGGTTGCACTCGCTCGGCATCATGATCAACGGAAGCTTTGTGTTTGGGATGGATGACGACGGAGAAGAGGTCTTTCGCCGCACGGTGGATTGGGCGATTGAACACGGCATCACGACGGCGACTTTTCACATTCAGACGCCCTATCCTGGGACTCGACTACATGCGCGCATGGAGAGCGAGGGACGCATGCTTACGCGCGATTGGGATCTCTTCGATACGCGCCATGTCGTCTATCGTCCTGCGCGATTGAGGCCCGAGATCTTGAAAGAAGGCTACGACTGGGCTTATCGAGAGTTTTACCGATGGAATTCGATTGCGCATGCATCGCTGCATCACGGTACGTTGAAGCACCAAGCTAAACACTTCTTTTATGCTGCTGGCTGGAAGAAATTCGAACCACTGTGGGACATGATCATCCGAGCTCGGCAACTTACACGAGTGACGCCTTTGCTGGAAGGGGTGCTGTCCCGCGTGACCGGTCGCAAGACTGAGGCGCGAAACATCAACTACGACGAAAGGTTGACCGCCAACGAGGTGCTTGTTCAAATCCGTGACCCCCATTGACCATCTTCGACGGATTCGCTTTTGGCTTGCCGTCTTCATCGCTGGGCTTGTGGTCAGCGGCATTACGGCATTTCCGCTGCAGACAGAGCTAGACTGGCTCGATTCCATTCTTCACGCGGATTCGCTTCGGCCTTTCGCGGAATCGACGGGCTTGCTCATGTGGATTGTGCGCGTGAACGAAGGGCTGACTGCAACGAACGCGAAGTATCCGTTCCTTGCTTACGGTACGGACTGGCTCGCGTTCGCTCATCTTGTGATCGCGATTGCGTTCATTGGTCCGTTTATCGATCCAGTCCGCAACAAGTGGGTGATCGCTTTTGGGTTGATTGCGTGTGCCGGGGTGATTCCGCTTGCACTGATTGCAGGCGAGGTGCGAGGGATTCCACTCCCGTGGCGTCTCATCGATTGCAGTTTCGGAATATTTGGTTGTATTCCGCTCCTACTTTGCAGGCGGTCAATCATTGCGCTTGAGAACATCGCGCTCGAAAGGCGCGAGGAATTGACGGAAGGCTAGAAGGGATAGGGGTCGCCGGGGTGGACTACCCGAATTAGATGGTCAGTGAATGCTACGTGGCCACCCGGGAGTTCGACCTTGGGCATGTGGCATGAGGCGCAATTCTCTTTGCTGACAGGACAGACCTTGGCAAGGGATGTGGCGGCGTTCGTTGAGACTGATGCGGGGGTCGCGGAGGATGATGCGGTGGAGGCTTTTGCCGTCGAGTGGCATGCCTGACACTTGGCGTCGTATGAAGCTGCGTTTTGATTGAGGGGTTGGTGCGGGTCGTGACAGGCGAGGCAGCTGATGCGCCGATCATTGGCGGCAAAACACCTGCTGTTCTCAAGTCGGTAGGGCTGGAAGCGAACATCGACCGCTCCCTTCCAGTTGTTGCGCACGACTGTGTCCCAGGTGCGATGGCATTGGCCGCAGAAGTTGGCAGACTGCTCGGCGTCCATGAGCTTGAGCTTGGGAGGAATGGTAGCGAAGTTGTCTTTGGCGGCATCGGCCATGTGCTGGATTGCGCCGATGTGACAGCGCTCGCACTCGACGCCGGGGCGAAGCGTATCGAGGGTGAGTTTGGGGCCGTCGGCGGCGCCGGTGGCGTGGCAGTTGAAGCACTGGAGAGTTTCCCAGGTGGAGGTTCTGCGGCCCATGGCCTCAAAGACGGAGTGCGGGGTGAGGTGCTGGTCGCCGGGGGTGGTGGCGAGTCCATTTTCGCGCGGGAAATAGCTGACCATGCTCTCGTAAAAAAGGCCATCCTTCTCGAGGACCCAGGTTTGCGAGTGCTGGCCGAACATCCAGCGGATGGGAAGGGTGAGCGTGTCTTTGCCGTCGGTGACGGTGTAGGTGCTCTTGCCGTCTTTGGTTTCGACTGTGTAGGTGTAGCCATCTTTGACGACGGTGAGATTGGGATGGGTGTCGAGGACCGGATTGGCGCCCGCGTTCTCAAGCGCGTGGTGCATGGGAGCGTGGATGTACGACGTGGCTACGCCAACGTGACATGTGGCGCAGGTGGGCGGAGATGCGGTTGACTGCTTGGATGGGGGATTCGATTCGGCAAAGGCCTGCGGAAGCGCGCAAACGAAGGACGCTAGAGCGGCCAGTCCAATATTGATGGAGAGGCTGGCGCGAGCAAGCGAGCGTGACCTGCTATTTCTCCAAATGAAGGCAAGCCATGCGCTCACGATATGCGTCCTCCTTTCTTCCGGTGCGGGAATAGACAATGGACAAGCCCCTGTGCGCCTCAATGCTGTCAGGGTCGAGACTCAGTACATGATTGAGAATCTCGGTGGCTTGCTTCTCGTCTCCTGTTTCTGCCAATGAACGACCGAGGGCCAACTGGGCCATTTCCATCTCGGGGATGGCGGCGAGAGCGGTTCGGGCTTCGGGGATAGCTTCAGCATAGCGGCCGACGAGCATCAGCGTGAAAGCGAGGATGGCATGGGCCTGCGGGTTGGACGGAGCAAGAGCCACTTCGGCTTGGAACTGAGGGACGGCCAGCTCGGGATCGTGGGGAAAGATGAGGGTGCCGTAAAAGAAATGAAGATTGGGCGTGGTGGGATAGCGCGCGAAGAGTTGGTTGAAAAGGACATCTGCCTCCTGACTATAGCCGGCGAGAAAAACGAATCCGGCATGGCCGACGATGCGATAGAGAGGCTGACCCTGCGTGGGAACATCCTTGGGTAGAGTGGTGTTGCGCATGCCAGCGAGGCCGAGACCGAGGAGCAGCTCGGGATCGTCGATTGAGTGGGTGGCGAAGAACTGGTATTGGGTGACGGCGTCCTGGAAGCTGCCAGCGCGAGCGAGCAGTTGAGCTAGATGGTAGCGGATGATTTGCTCATTGCGGGGGTCGTGTGCAGCGCCCTTGGCTACGGCTTCCGCGAGGTCGCGAAGGGAGTTGTCGTAGTCGGCGGTTTCAAACTCGCAGAGGCCGCGCAGGGCGAGGGCTGGGGGTGCGCCGGGTTTGAGCTGAAGTAGATGGTTGAAGGCATCGATTGCTGGCGAGTAGCTGTTGGCGGCGTATTGGAGCATGCCGAGATAGAACCAGCCTTCAGCCCAATCGGGCTTGAGCTGGGCGGCCTGGCTGTAGAGATCGATGGCCTGGGGAAGGTTGCCTTGATCGCGGGCGGCAGCGGCGCGAGAGGCCAGGTCTTCAAATTGCGGGGACTGCGGCTGGGTCTGCGTGTGGGCAGAGAGTGGAATCAGAAAGAGGAAAAGGAACAGGGCTGCGGGCGCGGCGATGGGCACCCTGGGCTGCGGTTTTTGCCGTTTTGAAATTGAAATGCGCTGTGTGACAGCTTTCGAAATAGGCGCAAAAAACATCGCCGGCTGGATTCCTCAGGAGAATTCGATTCCGGCGCGCTGCTATCCCCGCACCTCGGAGCCATAGTAGCACGTTGAATACCGGCCGCGTTTTGGTGCGGACTACTCGGTGCGGAGAGCTTCGACGGGTTCAATGGCGGCGGCGTGACGCGCGGGCGCAAGCGAAGCTGCGAGAGTGAGCAGAAAGACGGCGACGATGGCAAAAGCGATGACTGTGGGGTCTAGCGGATCGACTTGAAAGAGCATGGAGCGAACGAGACGGGTGGCGAAGATGGCAGCGACGCCGCCGATGAGACAGCCGGCGAGACCAAGCCTGGCGGCGGAAAACAGGATGAGACGCATGACGTTGTTGCGCTGCGCGCCGAGAGCGAGGCGGATGGCCATCTCGTGAGTGCGCAAAGCGGCGGAGAAAGCGATGACGCTGTAGATGCCGAGCAAAGCCAGCAAGACTGCGGCTGCGGCGAATGCAGAGATGAGGGCGGTGTTGAAGCGGCGCGAGGCCTGGCCTTCACCGACTACGTGATCCATGGATTCGACATCAGTGAGGGGAAGCTGTGGGTCGAGGGAGTGGACGACGGCGCGCAGGGAGCCGGCCATCTGCTCAGGCTGCATCTGACCACGGACCACAATGACGCCGCGATTACCAGCGATGAAGGTTGCGGTGGCGAACGATCCCGCTCCAGCTTTTACCTGGCTGGAGGGAATGTAGAACTGCTCGGCCGTAGCTCCATCGACAGTTTCCTGCTTGACGTCGCCAATTTCTCCAACGACGGTGAGCCAGGGCAAGGTGGTGGCACGTGCGGGACCACGGTGCAGGCGCTTGCCGATGGGATCCTGGCCGGGCCAATAATGCTCAGCAAGCTTGCGATTGACGATGGTTACAAGCTGAGCGTCGGGAAGATCGTCGGAGGCGTTGAAGTCGCGGCCGCGAATGATGGGGATGCCCTGCGCCTGGAAGTAGCTGCCCATGACCTGGGGGATCCATGCGAGATTCAGACCGGCGCCTTTGGGGGGAATGAAGCCGTCAGGCGTGAAGGTGCCGCGGAACTCGACGTCAGCAGCGGGAAGCATAGTGGTAAAGCCGACGGCTTGCACGCCGGGCAACTGCTCAAGCTGGGAACGCAGAGAACGGTTGAAAGCGTCGATGGCAGGTTGGGTTGAGTATTGCTGGCGCGGCAAGCTGTACGAAGCGGTGAGGGTGTGATCAGCACGGAAGCCGAGGTCGACAGCGCGCATCTTTTGAAAGCTGCGCAGAAGAAGGCCGGAAGCGGTGAGCAGCACCAGTGCGACGGCTAGCTCGGCGACTACAAGAGAGGAACGCAAGCGCGCATGGCCACCGCCAGCGCTGCCTGTGCGTCCACCTTCCTTGAGGGCCTCATTGACTCCAGTGCGCGCGGCGGAGATAGCAGGGATAAGTCCGCAGAAGAGGCCGGTAAGAACAGCGAGACTGAGAGCGAAGGCGACCACCTGCCAGTCGAGAGCGATGGAACTGACGCGGGGCAGGGTTTCAGGAAGAAAGCTGAGGCCGATGCGAAGTGCAACCCATGCAAGAGCGAGGCCGAGCAATCCGCCGCTGACGCTGAGAATCAATGTCTCGACCAGAGATTGACGAAGGACCGCAGCAGCGCTTGCGCCGAGCGCGATGCGCACAGAAATCTCACGACGGCGGCGAATGACGCGCACCAGAAGCAACCCGGCGAGATTGGCGCAGGCAATGAAAAGAACTACGGTGACGGCGAGGAAGAGCGTGCGGACAAGGGGGCGGGCCTGCCCGATAGTGACTTCATCAAGTTGCTCGACGACGGGATGAATGCGGCGGGCGGAGAGCGCTGGAGGGAAGTTGCGCATGATTTCCTGCGCTGCACCGGCGGCATCCTGCTGGGCCTGCGTGGGGGTGAGGCCCGGTTTGAGACGACCGACAAGATAGTAGGCCCATGCACCCGAGCCCTGCACGAGTTCCGCTTGAGTAAAGCTCATGGGTGCCCAGAGCTCGCTGCGGTTGAGCTGGCCGGGCGTGAGGGGAAACTCGAAATCGCGTGGCATGACACCGACGATCTCATAAGGCTTGCGATCGAGAAGAACCTTCTGACCGAGGATACGAGGATCGCCATGATAGCGGCTCTGCCAGGTCTGATAACTGAGGACGACTAGTTGCTGGCTGCTTTCGTCTTCCCGCTGAGTAAAGACGCGGCCTATGAGCGGCGAAACGCCGAGAACAGAAAACATGCTGGCGGTGAAGCGGGCGGCGTTGATCTGCGAGGGCTCGCCGAGGCCGGACAGCTCATAGCTGGATGTCTGGAATCCACCAAGACTCGAAAATGCCTGAGTGTCGCGCATATAGGTTTGCACGCCGGGAGCCGTGACGCCGAGAACTTCCCCGTCACCGTAGTTGACGCCCTCAAGCTTGTCGCCAAGGGTGACGAGCGATGCCTGAGCGGGGAACGGGAGTGGACGGAGCAGGACGCCCTCGACGATGGAGAAGATGGCAGTGGTGGCGCCGATGCCGAAAGCCAGCGTGAGGATTGCGGTGAGAGTGAAGCCGGGCAATCTGCTCAGCTGGCGAAGGGCATAGCGGGCGTCTTGCAGCAGGGATTCCATTCAAGCCTCCGGGGACACACAAATGCGTGAACTTATGAAAGCACGCCTCGGGCCATATTCTCCAATAAGCTCTCCGGGACAAGTGATTTGTTTCGAGAGAAATGGGTGCGCGAGGTTAGGAACTGGGGCGCGGAATTTGTGCGGAAATGAGAATTGATGTTCGAAAACGGACGACATGAACAGGTAGAACATTTTAGAGCCTAATCGGGATAGGGGTCGCCAGGATACACGATGCGAATCTGATGGTCGGTGAAGGCTGCGTGGCCGCCCGGCAACTCGACCTTGGGCATGTGACAGTTGATGCAATTTGCTTTGCCTACCGGACAGGTTTTGGCGAGGGACGAAGGATCAGATGTCTTCAATGCGGCATGGCAGGCCAGGCATTTTGAATCGTAGAAAGCGAGATTCGTGTTGATGGGCTGATGCGGGTCATGGCATGCGAGGCAGCTGATGCGCTGGTCGTTGCCGGTGAAGCATTTGCTGTTTTCGAGCCGGTAGGGTTGGAAGCGGACATCGGCCTGGCCGTGCCAATGATTGCGCACGGCGGACTCCCAAGTGCGATGGCATTGACCACAGAAGTTCGCAGCATCCTCGGCAGTCATGGTCTTGAGAGGTTTGGGGATGGTGGTGAAGTTATTTCGGACGGCATCAACCATGTGCTGCTCGGCGCCCAGGTGACAACGTTTGCATCCGAGACCTGGACTGAGCTTATCGAATGTGAGCTTCGCCTCGTCTGTAGCGTCCGTCGCATGACAGTTGAAGCACTGAATGACCTCCCAGACAGAGATTTTGCGACCTATTGCTTCGTTGAGGCTGTGGGGCACTATGTTCCCATCACCGGGAGTAGTGGCGAGTCCCTGCTCCAACTTGAAATAACTTACGAGGCTTTCATAGTAATTACCATCCTTCTCAAGAACCCACGTCTGAGAGTGCTGACCAAAAATCCAACGGATGGGCAAGGTCAGCGAGTCTGTTCCATCGGAGACGGTGTAGGTGCTGCGGCCATCTTTTGTCTGCACGGAGTATGAATAACCGCCTAGATGGACGCTGAGATTGGGATGGGATTCGAGAATGGGATCCTGGCCGGGGGACTCAAGGGCGTTTCGCATGGCCGCATGGGCGTAAGCTGCGACCAGACCCGTATGACAGGTTGCGCATGTAACTGGTTGTGCAGGGGGCTTTGGGGATTGGGTAAATGCGAGGTGACCTGGTGGAGATTGAAAAAGCAGAACGGCGAGCAACGCCATGCAGGCGCGCGTAACTTGTCGCATGAAGTTACTGCGCGAGACCAAGACAAACTTTGCGCTCACGATATGCGTCCTCTCTTCGGCCAGAACGTGAATAGATTGCTGCCAGGCCCATATGTGCTTCGAGGTTGTCTGGGTCCCGTTGCAGCACTTGATTGAGTAGTTCAGCGGCGCGTTGTGTGTCGCCTTGTTCAGCCAACGAGCGACCCAATGCAATTTGCGCCATCTCCATATCCGGCGCGACGGCGAGGGCGCGTTGGGCGTCCTGTCGGGCTTCGACGTAGCGGCCGGCGATCATGAGCGAATACGCCAGCATGGCGTGGGCGTAAGGACTGCCTGGCGCGAGTGCCACTTCGTTACGAAACTGGTCTATGGCCAGATCCGGGCTGTGGCTGAAGAGCAGAACCCCGTAGAAGAAGAAGAGCTCAGGCGAAGAGGGATTGCCGGCGATGAGCTGGTTGAACTGTTTTTGAGCGCCATCGCTGTCGCCGGAGAGGAAGGTGTATCCCGCGCTGCCAACGGATTGCAGGAAGGCGCGATCCTCCGCTGGAGTATCTTTGGGCAGAGCCTGGACTCTCATGCCAGCCAGCCCCAGACCTAACTGCAAATCCGGATTGTTGATGTGCTTCGCAGCAAAGAACTGGTATTGGGTGATGGCGTCTTCAAAGCGGCCAGCGCGAGTAAGCAACTGGGCAAAGTGGTAGCGAATGATCTGCTCGTTGCGGGGCTCGTTTGCCGCACCTTCGGCGACTCCTTGCTCGAGGTCGCGTAGCGCATCTTCATAGGCGCCAGTTTCAAACTCGGAAAGGCCGCGCAATGCAAGAGCCGGCGCGGCCCCGGGCTGAATCAGCAGAAAATGATTGAAAGCATCAATTGCCGACGGGAAAGCGTTGGAGCTGTACTGAAGCAGGCCTAGATAGAACCAGCCCTCAGCCCAGTCGGGCTTGAGCTGTTCCGCCCTCGAATAAAGCTCGATGGCAAGAGCAAGGTTTCCTTGATCGCGAGCGGCGGTGGCATGCGAGGCCAAGTCGTCAAATGGTGAAGTTGGTTCGAGCGCGCAGGCAGGTGTCGGATAAGCGAGAAGAAAAACAAGCAACAGGAAAACCGGCACACCCGTAGCCGCCAGACTGTTTGCCCAGGGCGCTACTTTTTGCTGATTTGAAGTTGAGACACCCCTGGGGATGGCTGCTGTAACAGGCGCAAGAGACATGGCCAGCTGGATTCCTTGAGAGAATTCGCTTCCAGCGCGCTCCGTGCCCGCACTATGCGGATAGACGGATGAGGTGTAGATTCGGTTTGCTTCCGGGGCAGCATTGCGACAGTAGTTGCGAAGTGTAGATACAGTTTTTCGGATATCTTCGCGATGAAGCGATGAATTATCAAAAAAATGGAATCTTTAAAGAAGCTGTTGCAGCAGACCTAAACAGAGATCAGACGCGCACGATCATTACTTCTGTGGATTTGATGAGGGCTGCGGCGGTTTGGCCTTTGCGGAGTTGCATTTCACGGACGGCGTCAGAGGTGATGATGGAGGTGATTTTCTGGTCTCCGATTTCGAGGACAACCTGGGCGAGCAGGCCGGAGATTTTGACTTCGACAATTTTGCCGACGAGCTGGTTGCGACCGCTGACGGTGCGGAAGCGCTCGCGCGAGGCCCTGGTGGCGACGGTGGATTTTGATTTGAGCATGGGGGTGAGGGCGCTCTGGGGAATGCGGTGATGGCCGCCGGGAGTCTTGATGGTCTTGATGGTTCCGGCAAGGATCCAGTGTTTGAGAGTGGGGTAGCTTACGCCGAGAGCCGCAGCGGCCTCGCGAGGTTTCAGGAGCACGTTGACGTCGGCCATGGGCTCGCCTCTCATTCAGTCGCAAAAAGTATATCGCCAATGAGGGTCGCGGGTCAGGCGGTGTTTGGGCGGCGCGGCGCTGCTATAAAAGTCGTTATAGGTATTCGTATAAAATCGGCCAAAAGGAGATTCAACCAATGGAAAGACAATTTCCCCTCCCAGCGGTTTCCCAGATGCGGCTCGCTGCGCAACGGATGATTCTTGCTGTGGTTTCCTTCCTGCTGCTCATGTGGCCTGCGATGGGCGCGTTGCCGGCGTGGGCCCAAACGGAGGCAAGCGTTTCCGGTGTGGTGACGGACCAAGCAGGCGCGGCCCTTCGCGATGTGGCGGTGACAATCAAGAACGTCGACTCAGGTTCGACGCGCACAGTCGTAACCGATGGCGCGGGACACTATCAGACCTCTGGGCTGCAGACGGCACGCATCGAGATTCGGGCGGCAAAAGAAGGGTTCGCCGATGAAACGCGCGCGCGAATCAGCCTGACGGCGGGCCAGTATGCCACGATCGACATCAAGATGCAGCCAAAGCCCGCCGACGGTTGCACGAGCGGCCACCAGTTCGCCGCCACCGATTGCGCGCTGACTTGGCACGGCATCACGGCATACGGTGCGTATGACGTTGGCGTGGGCTGGGTGAGCCACGGCCTGCCGGAAAACGGCTACAACTATGAGGGCGAATCCTTGGTGAACCGAAACGGTTATCAACATCGATTCGTCGTGGCACCGAACAACCTGCAGCAGACAGGCCTGGGCGTGAGGGGCAAGGAAGAATTTCTGCATGGCTGGTCAGTTGTGTTTAACGCTTCAACCGGCATCAATCCACAATCCGGCCTGCTAGCCAACGCGTCACAAACTGACATCATTAATAACGGCCTTCCGAGGGGAAGCTATTCGGAGGCCATCGACGGCGCGCGCGCGGGGCAGCCGTTCAATGACGAGTACTATGCCGGTGTATCGTCGACGAATATCGGCACGCTAATCTTCGGTCGTCAGCGCTCTCTGGGCACCGATGCGATGCTGCTTTACGATCCAGCCGGCGGCAGCTATGCGTTTTCTTACATTGGGTATAACGGCACGATGGCGGGCGGCGGCGATACCGAGAACAGCCGTTGGGACGACGCTCTGAAGTATCGCCTCACCTATGGCCCAGCGCATTTCGGCGCGATGTATAAATTCGCCGATGGATCTGCCGGCTGCTACTCGGCCTCTGCAACGTGGACTGCGGCCAACTGTACCGCGGAAGAGGCGCATAACAACGCCTATGGCTTTGACCTTGGCGGGAACAACGATAAGTTCTCTGGCGACCTAGTCTTCCAACATTACAACCAAGCGATCAGCGTGTTGAACCCCTTGCTAGGGCCTCAGAGTCTGTCGGCTCCCTATCAGTCGACCATGGACAGCATCAATACAAACCAAATTACCGGGGTCAATTTGATCAGCACGGACAACACCGTGTATGGCATTGTGACCGACAACAACGCAATTATGGCCGCGGCCAAGTACATGTCGGAGCCGATCAAGCTTTATGCAGGCTACGAATACATCTGGCAGAACAACCCCAAGAACCCGTTGGGCGTTGGCGCATCGGACCAAGGTGGCTATTTCATGAGCGGCGTCGAAGACAACAATCTTGATCGTGAAAAGCTGGTGCAGATCTGGTGGACGGGCGCGAAGTATACCTACCGCAAGAAAACCGATTTCACTATCGCCTGGTATCAACAGCGGCAGAACGACTTTCGTACTCCGCCGACCTGCTCGGTCGCAGCGGGTTTCCGCAGTTCATGCGCGGGCACCCTCAACGAGGGGTCGCTCTATGCGGATCATCACTTCAGCAAGCGTTTCGACTCGTTTGCCGGAATTGCGTATTCCTGGGTGAGCGGCGGTCTGGCGATCGCCATTCCTCATGGGCCCGGCGTGCCGTATAACTCTGACAATAACTTTGCTCCGACGCTCGGTAGCCGTTTCACCTTCTGATCGTTACACGGCGGGAACGGCGACTAAAGACACCAGCGAAGAATGGGCGCCCCATCGTTCAAAAGAAGGACTCTGGTGCGCCCATTTCGCTCAGCCGTTTGGACTGGATTGGACTCTAGTGGTGTCCACCTCCGTGGCCGCCACCGTGGCCGCCACCGCCGCGGTATCCGGGGAGGGCATGTTCGCGGCCAGCATCGTGACCGGCGTCGCCTACGTGTCCTTGGCCATCGCGCGCTTCATTTCCCTGGAAGTGGTTGAAACGCTCCGCGCCGCGCTCGGGGAGTGGGCCGTGGTAACCGTTGCGAGGGTCAAAGCGGTTGTCGACGTGGCCGTAGAAGCCGTGAGGTCCGTGGAACCACGGACCAGCACCAAGGAAGACGCCGCCAACAAACCAGTCGGGGCCGTAGTAGCCATAGGGGGCGCAATCGTAGGGAGCGTAGTCGAAGTAGCCGTAGGGGCATACAGGTGGCACTCCAATGTCGACGCCGACGGCAACCTGGGCAGGCCCCAGAGACGGACCGCCGAGCAGGGCAATTGCAAGAGCTGAAAAAGCAAGGACTTTTCCGTGGGACATAATCCCTCCTTGATGCGGTTAGAGATGGAATGCAAGTGGCGGGTTGTATTTGCAGCCCGTCTCAGACTGGGAATTCATTGCTGGGTCACAATTTACCACTTTGCCGGCGACTGTCGTTGCCAGAGCTGCCTTTTCATTTGGGCACTGGCGCGGGGTCCGCGGGGTGTGATTGAATCGAAAACAGGAGAGACTTGAAATGGCTAATTCCCTGCTTCCCCCCGAAGAGCGCAACCTGACTCCAGACCAGGTGGAGGCGCTGGACAAGCGGCGCGACCTGGGACACACGTTTCTGGTAATCGCGGGGCAGTTTGCGGTGATCGCCACGATTCTTCTGCTGTGGGTTGGGCAGGACCTGAGCTACTCGCCGGGATGGGCGCATCCGATGGCCTATTATTTCGCCATTGCGATCGGGATCATTTTGGCAATGGGGATTGCGGGGATGGTACTGCGCAAGGGAACGCCGCGGCTGGATTGATTTTCCGGCACACCCAGACTCCGCTCGGGAGCTTCTTCCCTGCCACTTACTTCGCAGAAGGAGCGAACACTCATGATGAAAAAGAGTGGTTCCCAAACAGTTGAATCTGCGGGGCGCCAATCCGCGTCTGCTTCGGCTGATGCGAGAATTGGGCGGCCAGGTGACTGGCGCGTGGAGATGCTTGACCGCCTGCGCGCTTTGATCAAGCAGGCCGACCCCGAAGTCGTGGAGGAGGCCAAGTGGAAGAAGCCCTCTAACCCATGGGGGGTGCCGGTGTGGTCTCATGATGGGATGATCTGCACGGGCGAAACGCATAAGAGCGTCGTGAAGATGACATTCGCCAAGGGCGCGTTTTTGGATGACCCAGCTGGTCTGTTCAATTCCAGTCTTGAGGGGAATTTGAGGCGCGCGATCGACTTCCACGAGGGCGATAAGGTGAACGAGAAGGCATTGAGGGCGCTAATTCGCGCTGCAGTCGCTTTGAATCAATCCAAGAGCTGATGGGTCTGACGGACTTCCTTTTCTCCGACCCTTCCGCAAAAAACACAGAAGGACGGGGGCACATTCAGTCTTCCCTGGCCACGCCGGCATGGCCATCCGCAGGACTCGAAGGAGGGCGTCTAGCAGGTGCGCATCGGTGCCTGTCCACTTGTCATTAATATGTCGTTCTTTGGGAATATGCAGCATGCAGGTCGTCTAGGAGGCTCTTCAACGCAGCGCTGATCAAGCTCGAAAAGCCGACCAGAAGGCAGAGCAGCATAATCGGCCGATGTGCTGTGGAGACTGATTCCCCTAGAAGTAGCAGAAAGATGATGTTCAGAACGCCGTTCACAACGAGACTAAAGAGGGCTCCTGAGCCGAAAGTCTCTGGGTCACGTTCTAACGCGTCCCACCAATAGCCTAGACAAGCGCCGACATAGCCCCCTGCAAATCCAACTGCTCCGAAGACAGCCATACCAAGGGGAATCCCGAGCGGCCCTCCAAGCGAGCCGGCGATGGCACCGCTCGCAACTCCTGCTAGACCAGACCCCGTAGCCCGTCCTGCCGCTCCGCCAAAGGACCACACTTTATTTGGATTGGACATAGATACCTCCGGTAATGCGCGCTTCCCGCATGCTTTCGGAAATTCTACTCCCACCCCAAACATGGACAATATTGGCTGCTTTTGTTCGCCGCTTAAAGTTGCTGCCTGCGATCGTTGGTTGTATCTACTGATCGAGAAGGCCCTTTCCCTGGAGAATATGCGGCATGTATCTCTGGACCCTGGACTCGCGGGTTTTGGATTGCTTGGGAGCGGAAAAATGATAGATGTAGGCTCGTTGACGTCCTGGCGTCAGTGCTTCAAAAGCGGCTTTGAAGTTGGGGAATTCGTCCAATATGACCTGCAATTCTTCTGGAAACTTCAGGTCCGAGGTCTTTCTCAGTTTCAATTTCACTCCGGATTTTTCTACTTCGATGGCTTCGCGAATATAGGCTTTCAAGACAGACTTCATCTCCACAATTTCTCGCACGGAGGTGAACTTGATCCAACGTGTGGACTGCATATGCTTGCCGGGCGCGGTGAGGACACCGTGAACATCTTTCATCAAGGCGCCTTTGAAAAAGGCGAACGCGCAGGATTCCTTAAGTTCATTGAAGACGATGACATTCTTTCCCTGAATCGTGTAGCAGGGTCCGTTCCACTTGAACTCTTCGGTGAGTTCAGAATCGAGAGCGATGGCTCTCAGCTTCTTCAATTCTTCAGGCCACTTTTTGGCGTTGGCGATAAAGGTGTCGACCTTGGGATTGGTTTTGCTGGTTGTCATGGCCGGTGATTCCAATTCTTTGACCTAAATGATAATTCGATCGTGAGCTGCGGGATAATCTCCGCTCTCTCTCCTGATGCAGGTTGGGCCCAAGTTGGCCTGCAACGCGGGCGTGCACCGGTGGTTTCACTTTACGTCCCGGTCGAGCGGTGCTCTAATTTCATTGTTCAGATTTGTCTCAGGATCTGAACGCGGAAAGTGCGGCTGTGATCAAAGTCGCAAGCAGTCGCCGGAGGGATGCAATGAGAGTTCCTCACTCCAAAAGCCACCGGGATTTCAACGTCGCGACCGCAGGATGGTTCTCAGTCCTCAAGGGCGGCCCGCGCACGGTGACACTGCGTCCGCCAGGTGGCTACCGCAATCTCTCGAAGCCTTCCAGCACACCGGAAACGTCCGCTGAAACTCCAGAGCAGCTAGCTGACCGCTTGAGCACGACCAAAATCCCGCTGATTGGGGAATCGGGCATGATCGATCGCGGCCTGATTCGGACGGCCCTGATCGTCCTGGCCGCAGCCTCCTTCACAGCGTTCATCCTGTGGTCGATGTTCTGGGTTCACCCCTGAAGCAGGCATTCAGTCTGCTGTTTGATTGCGGCGTCGCTGCGCGAACTTCTTGTCAACTGCATCCCACTTGAATCGATTTCCCAAGCCCCTGTGACTATGCGGCCCGGGCACTTCTCGCTGGAAAAGAGACGCCGATTTTACGGCTGTTCGGTCGCAGCGCCCACGACGCCAAAGTGAACCCAGTAAGGATGAGAGGGGCGATGACGTGGAAGGCGTATGCGCCGTAACCGCCGACTGCGGCGCAGGACACGGCCGCGCCTGTGAGGTCAAAAAAGATACCGGCGTAGGCCCATTCCTTGAGCCGTGGGAAACGTGGCAAGAGGATGGCAATGGCGCCAAGCACTTTCCAAACGCCCAGGATGGCGAAGAAGTACATTGGGTAGCCAAGCTGGGGCACGACGCCATGAGGGTTGGCCTGATATTGCCAAATCTGCGCGGTGCCACCGCCTCCGATGAAGAAGGCGACGAGTCCGGTCATCGCCCAATAGAGAATGGATATTGTCTTCATGATCATTCCAACCCTCCTATAACACGCTCCATATTGCCGATGAATTTGTTCCAGCCGTATTTTGCACCCTTGTAGTTGGCGCCTTCTTCCGATGGGAAGCCGGATTGCTCCATGCGGAGTTGCGTGCCGCCCTCATTTGGAGTCAACGTCCAGGTGACAACGCTTGCGAATCCCAAAGTGCCCCAGCTATAAGCGAGTCGAACATGAGGCTCGACCACCAAGACCTCACTCTCGATGACCCCGTTCCAATTGGGCACGGGTGTGGCGCGAAAGGTGAACCGGTGGCCAACGACCGGCTGGAAATCGTTGGACATGAGCCACTCCTGGATTAATGCGCCTTCAGTAAGCGCACGCCAGATTTTTTCAGGGGGGTGCGACATCTGACGCTCAATGACGAGAGTTTTGGTGGTGTCGGAAGGGTTAGTCATTGGGCTGCTCTCCAACGACGCGCTCCAAGTTGATCAGGACGCGTGGCCAACCGAAGCTCATCGCCTGGTAGCCGGCTTCATCCTGCGGCCTGAAGCCGGACTGCTCCATACGCACAAGAGTGCCGGAATGAGATGGGGTCAGGGTCCAGGTGACGACGGACTTCAGTCCTTCTGCGGCTTGCTCTCCAGAGGCGTTCTGGCTCCAAGAAAGGAGGCGGGGAGGATCGATGACGAGCACTTCACAGTCGGCGATGCCGTTCCAGCCAGCTATGGGCTTGGAGCGGAAGTTGAATTTGTGGCCCACTACGGGTTTGAAATCATTTTGCATGAGCCATTGCGCGATCAATTGCCCGTCGCTGAGGGCGCGCCAGACCTTTTCGGGAGGATGAGGCATGTCAC
The DNA here is from genome assembly GCA_049521035.1 of Occallatibacter sp. GTDB lineage: Bacteria > Acidobacteriota > Terriglobia > Terriglobales > Acidobacteriaceae > Telmatobacter. The sequence goes on from JBEKPF010000084.1 coordinate 32,662, forward strand.
GTTCGACGACAATTGAGCGAGTGGTGGTGGCAGTGTCGGTCATTGGTCCATCCTGTTCAAAAGGTTTTCGAGTCGGTCAAAGCGTTCGCGCCAGAAGGCGCCGTAGTGATCGAGCCAGTCGACCATGGGAGCCAGCGCGTCAGGTTGTGCGCGATAGTGAGTTTCGCGGCCTTCGCGGCGATGCCGTACCAGCTTAGCCCTCTTCAGCACGGTGAGGTGCTTGGAGACAGCGGGCTGAGAGACGCCGGCATAGCGAGTCAATGCGTGGACGGTCTGCTCGCCTTGCCGCGTCAACTCCTCGAAGATGGCCCTGCGCGTGGGGTCCGCGAGGGCTCTGAAAACATGGTTAGCTACGGCTTGCATGCAGGGCCTCCCCTGAGTGAAGGGTCGTGCTACTGGTCAATCTACCAGGTGATTTACCAACCTTTTTTACCAATCGAGATGTGTTAACTGAATGAGATTTCCGCAGGTATCGTCGAGCATTGCGATGGTCGATCCCGTGGTCTTTGTTGGCTCTTTGGTGAAGGTCACGCCGAGTTTCTTCAGTCTGTCGTACTCTTTTTGGACGTCGCCGACGAAGAAGTTTGCCGCCGCAATCCCACTATTATGAATTTGCTGCTGGTACGGCTTGGCTGCCGGGTTGTAGCCCTCGTTGGCTTCAAGGACCAGTTGTACGCCTTCCGGCTCTTCAGGAGAGACCACGGTGAGCCACCTGTATGTCCCGCCTCCGGGGAAATCATGTTTCTTCTGGAAGCCCAGAACTTCCGTGTAGAACTTGAGGGCCTTTTCCTGATCGTCAACGAATACGCTGGTTAGTTTGATTTGCATGGTTTCTCCTCTCTGGTTTGCGTTTTTCGCTATGGTTCGGAATTCATTGCGCTGCCAGCGGGGCCGCTCGAAGATCGCCGAATGGGTTGGGTTGCCGAGGCTTCGAAAACTTGTCCGCCGCAGTTTTCATGGACAAACCATAACCAAATGGTTATGGTTTGTCAAGAGCAAAAGAAATCGAAAATCTGCTGGGGTCGAGTGGGGTTTTGACGGCAAGGCCTGGAGTGGAAAGTCGAGTGGCTATCCACGAGCATCTGATGGAGTGTAGCCTTGAGAAAGCCGATGGTTTCTACTTCCCTACCTCCGATGGCTTCGCTTACGGCGCCGAGTCGCCTCATGGACAGCCATGGGCGGGTGATTCACGACCTGCGCGTTTCGATCACCGACCGCTGCAATTACAAGTGCGTCTACTGCCGGACTGGAGAGGTGGGGGCGCAGTATCCCGAACTCAGCATTGAAGAGTATTTGCGGCTGATCAAGCTGTTTGTGGGGCTGGGAGTTTCAAAGGTCCGGCTGACAGGTGGAGAGCCGCTGCTGCGACGCGGGCTGGTGGAACTGGTCCAGGAACTGGCTCGGTTGCGGACGATTGACGACGAACCGTTGGATCTGGCGCTGACCACGAATGGTCATCTGCTGGACGGGCTGGCAGCGCCGCTGAGGGCCGCCGGACTGAACCGGGTGACGGTGAGCATGGACGCGGTTGACGCAACAACTTTTGAGCGGATAACGCGGGTTCCCGGGAGCTTTGAGGCGGTGCTTGGAGGGATTCGCGCCGCGCGGGCGGCGGGACTGACGCCTCTCAAAATCAATTGCGTGCTACTGCGCGGGTTCAACGACGACCAGATCGAGGGCTTTGCCCGGTTTGCACGCGAAGAAGACGTGGTGGTGCGGTTCATCGAATTCATGCCGCTGGAGGAAGGGCGGCTGTGGACGCCGGAGATTGTGGTTCCGTTGAAGGAGATTGTGGAACGCATTGGCCGAGTGCTGCCGCTGGTGAGTTTACCTGCGCGCGAGGCGAGCGAGACGGCGCGGCGCTATACGTTTGAGGACGGTGTGGGCGAGATCGGGATTATCGCTCCGGTGAGCCAGGCCTTCTGCGGAGCATGCAGCCGGGTGCGGCTCACTTCGGACGGAAAGATTCGCACCTGCCTCTTCAGCCAGGTGGAACACGATCTGTATGGACGATTACGGGAAGGAGCCGCGGAAGAGGAACTCCGCGCGTATATAGTGAGCACAGTGAAGGGCAAGGAAGCTCGCCATCACATTGGCGAACCGGGATTCCTGAAGCCATCGCGATCGATGGTTCATATCGGCGGCTGACGCACGGCGGGAACCTATTTCACTGCGTGCCGGTCCACTTCTGAGCGATTAATGTTTGTCTATACCAATTACCAGCGGGTGTGACAGAATGCTGAAAAGCTATCACCCAGAATGCTAGAAAGCTCTCACCTTATGGGTCCCCAGATGAAGCACGAGACGGAAGGCCGCATACCGCTGACAGACCTGCTCGTCTTCCACGATTTGACTCGTTCGCTGACTTCAAGCTTCGATCTGGACACCGTACTGCGCACCATTCTGGAGCACATGGAGCGGATCATTGATGCGGAGTTATGGACTCTGTTGATGCTGGACGAAGCGAAACAGGAACTCTACTATGCGTTGGCCGCGGGTGGAGAACAGGAAGCGTTTCGCGATTTGCGGGTGAAGATGGGCGAGGGCGTGGCTGGATGGGTGGCGGAGAACGGCGAGACGCTGATTGTGCCGGAATCCATGCATGATCCGAGACTGCACAATGAGCAGGGAATGACACAGAAGCGGGTGCGCTCAGTGATTGCCATGCCGTTGCGAGGGCGGAAAGGCACTCACGGCGTGATCGAGATTTACAATCCGCGCGCTGAGCAGATGACCGACTACACAATCGCATTCCTGCACATTCTGGCGGACCACGCTGCCATTGCGATTGAAAATGCGCGCGATGTTACGCGGATTCAGCAGCTCACCATTACGGATGATACGACCGGGCTCTACAACGTGCGTTCGCTCTATGAAGTGCTGGGGCGGGAACTTGAGCGGACCCTACGGCTCGGACATCCACTGAGCCTGGCATTTCTTGACCTGGACCGCTTCAAGCTGGTGAATGACGAGCACGGCCACCTGGTGGGCAGCGAGTTGCTGGCACGCGCTGGGGAACGGCTGAGGGAGCTGAGCCGCAAGCACGACTGGTGCTTCCGGTATGGCGGAGACGAATTCGTCATCCTGATGCCGGAAACCGGCGCGGATGCAGCACTGAACCAGGTGACTGCCGTTCACAGTGCACTGATGGAGACCATTTTTCAGATGAAGAACGGGCTCAGGCTGCATGTGAGCGCGAGCGTGGGCCTGGCAACGGCGCCGACGGACGGCAAAACCATCCACGCGATTATCGGCAATGCCGACACGCGCATGTATAAGGTGAAGAGCAATGGGCGGGGAGCGGTAAGGGGAGCGTAGCGCGGAGTGCGTGTTGCGCTGCGCGCTCGGAGAGTGATGGAAATTATTCCTCTTCGTCCGCTGGCTTCTCGGTGATCTGATCACCGGCTAACCGTTCTAGCTGGTTGCGCCAATCGAGGGATTCGACGAAGGCTTTGGACTCGCGCCAATTGGGCTCTACGACGACATGGAGTTCGAGGTAGACGCGGGTGCCGAGGAGCGACTCGATCTGGCGACGGGCAGCCGTGCCGATTTCTTTGAGCTTGGCGCCGCCCCTGCCAATCAAGATGGCTTTCTGACCGTCGCGCTCGCAATAGATGGCGGCGGCGACGCGGGTGAGCGGGGGGCGGGCTGGAACTGCACCTTTCTTGCGTGGGACGAATGGCGGCGGCTCTTCGAAGCGCTCGATGACCACGGCTGATGCGTAGGGGACTTCCTCGCCGGTCTCGACCAAAATGCTTTCGCGGATTAGCTCGGCGACCATGAAGCGCTGAGGCTGGTCGGTGTACTGATCTTTGGGGTAATAGCGTTCGCCGGTGGGCAGGACTTCAACGATTTTGCGAACCAGAATATCGAGGCCGTCGCGCTTGCGAGCGCTGATGGGGATGATTTGCGCGAAGTTGAACTGCTTGGTCAGGGAATCAATGAGCGGGAGGAGATGGTCTTTGGGGACGAGATCGATTTTGGTAAGGACGAGAAAGACGGGACAGTCGAGTTTGCGAATGAGGCCGAAGAGGAATTCGTCTTCGCTGGCCCAGTTGGTGCGCTCGTGTTTGGGAGCTGGTGTGGACGGCATTGCTTGTTCCGCAGGGGCCAAAGCCCCGGCCGTTTCGGCCTGAATCGCTGCACGACTCAAGTCACTCAAGTCGTGCCCTGATACAGTACCCGGTTCTTCCGTGGTCTGAGCGACGGATTCCAGTTGTACTCTCCGCGTGGCGTCCATGAGGACGAGGACGCAGTCGCGGGTTTCGAGGGCTTCGTAAACTTCCTGCAACATGCGGCGATCGAGATGCGAGCCGGGCTTGTGGACGCCGGGGGTATCGACAAAGACGATTTGCGCGGCCGGGTGCTGGCCTTTGCGCGCGGGAACCTCAACAACTCCCTCGATGCGATTGCGGGTGGTCTGCGGCTTGGCGGAGACGATGGCTACTTTTTCGCCGGTGAGGGCGTTGAGAAGCGTGCTTTTGCCGGCGTTGGGCCGGCCGAGAATGGCGACAAATCCGGATTTCAAAGGGGGTGGGGCTCCTGACTGAGTTTACGGCAATTTCGGATGAGCGGGGATCAGTTGGCCGCCGAGGATGCGGTTTCAATAGCCGGCGGGAAGACGCGGAGGCGGTCTACACGGCGGTCGGTGGAGGCTACGACTTCCATGCGGAGGCCGATGGGCTCGAGCATTACGACTTCGCCGGCGTGGGGAATGCGGCCTTCGATCTCGCTGACCAGGCCGCCAAGGGTTGTGGTTTCGTACGAATCATTGAGGTCGCCGAGGCCGTCGATTTCACCGAATAGATCGGGGAGCTGATCGACGGGAAAGCTGCCGGGAACCAGCCAGACGCCTCCGGGCTCGCGCTGCGGTTCCTCGACTGGTGTTTCTTCCTCATGCTCGTCGCGGATGTTGCCGACGATTTGCTCGAGCAGGTCTTCGATGGTGACGAGGCCGGAGACGCCGCCGTATTCATCGATGACGATGCGCATGTGCTGCTTTTCACGCTGCATTTCGCGCAGCAGCTCGTAGCCTCGCTTGGTTTCAGGGACAAAGACGGCGGGGCGCTGGATGGTAGCCACGGTGCGCGTGCGGGCCTCTTCGTCGGCGATCTGGAGGAGGTCGTGGGCGAAGGCGATGCCGGTCACGTTGTCGAGTGAATGGGAGTAGACGGGAACGCGGGAGAAGTTGTGTTCACGCAAGCGGTCAAGGAATTGCTCGAGGGTGATGGACTCGGGAACCGCAAAGACAGCGGGGCGGGGGGTCATGACTTCGCGGACAAGCTTGTCACCAAACTCGACGGCGGAGCGAACCAGTTCACGGTCGCTCTCCTCGAGAATGCCTTCTTCTTCGCCGGCTTCGAGAAGCGCTTCAACATCGACGGCGGTTTCTTCCGCGGGGTTAGCGGGCTGCTCCGCGAGCGCGGCCACGGAGAAGAAGAAACGGACGAAGACGGTAATGGGCGTCATGAGCCAGAGCAGTAAACGAATGGGCCAGACAATGCGACGCACCCAGCGGCCCTGTGTACGGTTGAAAAGCACAGACGGAAGGAGCTGGTTGCAGAAGACCACGACCAGCACAACGCCAAGAACGGCCTGTGCGATCTCCGCATAGCTGGGTCGGCCCAAGTGAGCTGCGCGGTCGAAGAGGACGGCTCCGAACTCGAGGGCGATGATGCCGAGAGCGAGTTGCTGGAGCACAGCGGCGCAGATGGCGGCGTGCTCGCGGGTGAGGCCGAGTTGCGGCTCGATCAACTCCTCCCATGCGTCGAGGTTCTCTTCGATTTCGCGGGTGAGTATCTTGCCGAACTCGGAGTAGACGCGACTGATGTAGGAAGCTAGCGTCTCGATGGCGGCGAGAAGAAGCACCATGAGGATGGCGAGCGTGCTCATGGGCGTTTGACCCTGGGGATGGATTTGGCCGCACGATGCTTAATTTCGGCACGCTCGATGAGGCCCTGAGGTAATTTGAGTTTGGCGCGGAGGAGGCGTTCGCGGCGGGCCATTTTGCCATCGTCGACTTCGTGATCGTTGCCGGCGAGATGGAGCAGGCCGTGAAGGATCAGCACCTTGATTTCCGTAGAAAGCGGATGGCCTTGCGCGGTGGCTTGATTGAGCGCAGTGGTCACGCTGATGGCGAGGTCGCCGGCGATTCCGTGTGCGCCTAGGCCTTCGGCGGGGAACGAGAGCACGTCGGTGGCTTTATTCTTGCCGCGGAACTGACGATTGAGTTTGCGGATTGCGGCGTCTGTCGTTAGGAGGACAGTGACCTGGCCGCGCAGGCGAACGGCGGCTTGGGCGACGGTGAGAAAACGCGCAAGAGTTCGGGCAGACGGTAATTTGAAATCGCGGCTTGCTGATTTGCGCGCAGTCAGGGTGGACGCAGCGGAAGGCTTCGCCGGTTCTTTCTTCGGCGAGGGGTCGGGGTCCAGATCTGGGTCGAGGATGATCATCGTGCACGTGGCCGCCGGGGGCGGCCACGCTTCACTTTTGATTCTACGCGAGTTGCCAAAAACAGGTAGATCATTTGGCCAATCGCTCAGAGTACGGTTGCAAGCTTCGCAAGGACATAATCCCCGTAATCCTTATCCTTTTCGGAAAATTGTGCTTTGCCGCTGACTGGATTGAAGTTGAGAAACACCTCGCCTTCGTCGCTTTCTTCGCCTTTGCCAATATGTTCGCCCGTGCCAATGAATATCTTCATCGCCGTCCAGTTTCCAGGCGGTTTGAAACTAAATCCACCGCCCTCAGCTTGCGAATCATGCTCGCCGAAAATCACGTAGGTGAATGGGAGGACGGTTGACCTTTGCACTTTGCCAGGCAAACGATTTGCTTCCAGCGCTTTTTTCAGCTCCGCAATAAGTACACTCGAGTCTGACCCTGGTTCGGAGATCAGTTTCCCTTCGCCGGTTGTGAAGTTGAAACCGTCGTCGCCCTTTGGAATTGGAGTCGCGGGGCCGATCTCTATCCGGAACTTCGCTGTCTTGCCTTGCGACGTATAGTTGGCGAGCAACACCCTCACTCCGCCTCCGCTCTTCAATGCGGAGATGTCGAAGCCTACTGAGGCAGAATCAGCGAGGTATGGTTCGAAAACTGGCTTTTGGGGCGCGCTTTCTCGACGGCGACATGCCCCAATGTCGACGAGCAGGAGGCAAGCCAAAGAGATACACCAAGCTCTACGCATGGGCCGAAGATTAGCACACCGAGCAACTGTGCGGGACAATTCCCGGTCAGTTGCTCGGAGTACCTACTGCGGTTTGGGCGCGGACTGCTGTTGCGCCTGCTGGCGGTTTTCGCGCGCTTGCGCGTTTACGTCGATGGTTTCGCCTAGCGCTAGTGGGAGTTCCTGTTGCTGCGGTTTGACGGACTCGTAGGCGCGGACGATGCGCTGGACGAGCGCATGACGGACTACGTCGGTGTCTTCGAAGTGGCAGAAGTGGATGCCTTCGACGCCATCGAGTACGTTGATTGCGTCGACGAGACCAGAGCGGCGCGGGTTGGGCAGGTCGATCTGCGTGATGTCGCCGGTGATGACGGCCTTGGAGTTGTTGCCCATGCGGGTAAGGAACATCTTCATCTGCTCGATGGTGGTGTTCTGGGCCTCGTCCATGATGATGAAGGCGTCATTGAGGGTGCGGCCGCGCATGAAGGCGAGCGGCGCAACTTCAATGACATTCTTCTCAAG
>JBEKPF010000085.1:0-25106 GCA_049521035.1 Occallatibacter sp.
CAGGGTTCAGTAGGCCGTCGCTACCAGTTTGAATGTTAGCGTTGATGTCGCCGACCTTGTAAGAAAGGTGCTTCGAGATGGAACCCACCCATGCCATTTCCATCGAGATACCCCTGCTTAAGTCGCGCTGCCCTGAAAGATTGAAGGACCCCGTTGTGCCCGTCTTGATTTTGGGGTTCACCGCATCGACGGTAATCGATGTGGCATCCGCAATCGTGGCTGGGTTGAGGACGCCGGAGCCGTTCGGAGGGAAAGCTATGGTTGTGTTACGCGTGATTCCTAGATCGTCCTGATACAGGTAGGGAGATGCAGGGTTCGTCGTTTGTGGTCCATTTGCAAAGGAATTGACGTATTTGCTCTTGTCGGCAAATGGAATATTTGAAGTGAGCAAGTCTTCGCGTCCATCGTTCTCAGGCGAATAGAAGATCGCGCCTCCAAAGCGGAGCACGGTTTTAGGATCGACGGACAGAGCGAAACCAAAGCGGGGAGAGAATTCGTCTTTGCGCGCTTGTACCAGGGCGCGGGAATTCCCACCAAGACCGGCCAAAAGCACATTGCCAGTGGTCACATCGTAGTTGGAGATATCGTTGTTCGCCTCAGTCCAGGGATCCTGGAACTCATAGCGAAGGCCATAGTTGAGCGTTAGTTTGGGAGTTACCTTGAATGAGTCCTGAGCATAGAAGTCGAGGTTCCAACTCTGTGTGTGTGGGTGCGATAACTGCAGCCCGAAATCTGCCTGCTGCGGCAATCCGAGTAACAGGTCGGCAATATCTGACCCTCCCGTGTAATTGAATGCTCCTGGAATATCTGTTCCAGTGAAGTTGTCGTAATAGAAGCGAGGATCCGAGGTGTTGGCAAAACCGAAACCTTCAAAGAACGTGTAGCCCGTCGGGAAAATGGTGAAATCCGGATGAGAATTGAGCGGGCGCAGATCGGCGCCAAACTTCAGTTCGTGCCGCTTCAAGCCGCTCCAGGTAAAGGCATCTGTAAGTTGGTAGTTCTCATCTAGTATCTGGAATGGCTTGTAAGTGGAGCCGCCCACTTGATAGCCGTCTTGCAGTTGGACATAGGGATAAGCATCGGTGACCGGGAATCCAGGGACTGCGACGTTGCCCCAACCATATTTGGTGGAGTAGTCGGTTCCGTCGAGCAGACTCAGCTGCACCTGATGATAGTTCAGATAGCCGAAGCGAACCTCGTTAAGTGCCGTGGGACTGAAGATGTGGTCATAGGTGAGAGAGAGCGACTGCGCGCCGTCCTCCTCGTTGTTGGCCTGATCCGCGTCTCCGCCGCCAGGCACGATCGTATGACCGTGGTATGGGTCGGTAGTCAAGAAGTTATCGCCATACCAGTGATAGACCGCATACACGCGGTCCTTACTGGTGATGACCGCATCGAATCGGCTGTCTACCGTATCTCTGTTATCTGTCACGGGTGAGAAAACCTGGTAGTTACTAAACCAGCCATTCAGCTTGCCTGGCAGGTTGGGCTGGGGAAAGAAGTTGAGCAGTGTGTTCAAGCCAGACTTACTTACCCGATTTGCAGGAATCACATTGCCGGGGAACTGCTGCGCAACCGGACAAGTACCATTGCTGCAGTTCTGAATGGTGACGTTGGGGTCGAAGATTGGAATCACAGTGTTAGGCGCCGCGCCCCCTGGCTGGCCAGATTCAGGGTCCAGAAGGCCGGAGAGATCCACTGCCCCAGAGGGCGTCACATTAATCAGGCCAAAGGGGATAGTGGAATCAAGTTCGGTGAAGGCATTCTTCAGGCGCAGCCCCTCATAGGCCGCAAACAGAAACGCGCGATCGCGCTTGATCGGCCCCCCTACCGTGCCCCCAAAGTTATGCTGTTTGAGAATGGAGGCTGGCTGCGGCGCGGCATCGCCAGGAATCGGCGATTTTGCAGCAGTGAAGTTGGGCCTGAAAAACTCGAATGCATCGCCGTGAATGCTGTTGGTTCCAGCCTTGGTTTGCAGCGCAAGAACTCCGCCTGCCGCATTGCCGAACTCAGCGTTGTACGACGCGGTAATCACCTTGAACTCTTCGATCGAATCCACATTTGGTGCGATAGTGATGTCCTGTGTGCGATTGGTGGTGGACTCAATGCCATCAAGCTGAACGGAGTTAGAAAATTCACGCTGGCCACTGACCGAGAGGTTCAAGGCGTTGGTGCTCCCGTAGGTGGTCACTCCAGGCACCAGCGTGACAAGCCCATAAAAATTACGGCCCAGCAGAGGAAGGTCCTGAATTGCGTTGCCGCTCATAGCCGTGCCCACCTCGGCCGACTGAGTCTCGAGCACCGGAGGCGCCTCGCTGACTTCGATCGTCGAGGAAGCTGCTCCTACTTTGAGCTTGAAGTTGAGCTGCGCCGACTGGTCGATGGCGATCACGGCATGCGCAAACTTCGCTTCGGCAAATCCAGCCGCAGTGGCCGTAACCGAATAGATACCCGGAGGCACGTTGAGAACGTTATAGGTTCCGGCTCCGTCGGTTTTGCCGGTAAACATGACGCCCTTTTCTTCGTCGGCAGCCGTGATGACAGCTCCGGGGACTACGGCTCCCATGGCGTCAGTAACCTGGCCAACAAACTGACCGGTCGTGGCTTGCGCTCGAGAGTCTCTGGCCGCAAACACCAGCAACACTGTCGCCAGCGCCGCGGTCAATAAACAAATCCGAGCGGACATTGTATGCTTCACGAATAGCCTCCAAAAACACAGTTCAATTGTTTCGACTCAGCGGAACCGCGCTTCGGGTTTCCAGCTCGTGCCGGAATTAATAAGCGCAGAGAGCAGAACAGATTCCCCTATATGACGGACGTTTGGAAGAGCCGTTACCACACTTTCGGAAAACGATTTCCAAGAACAGTTCTGGAGAATAAGGAGAGCAAATCGAGTTTGTCAAGTGCGGAAGGAAAGATAGCGTGCTTGCATTTGTATTTTGCTACGATTTTCGGGACCGGGTGACTTTCAAAAGCCATTGATAACATGTGGTTTAGTAACACCATAAATCTTAGGAGGGGAACAAAGCAGGCTCAGAGAGCGGTCAAAAATTAATGCGGCGAAGACGCTTCCTACATTCTTTCAGAGTTCCAATGGCGGTCAATGAAGGTCGAGACAGATGGCAAAACATCTATCAAAAGGGATGATAGGACAGCCGCGAGATTATCTTGCCTCTGGCCCGATAAAGAGAGACCTCACGTTCTGGAAAACCACCTGAATCTTGACGTTGTGTGAAATCGTTTTCCATCTGGTGTAGAATTCTGCGTGTAGATGAGATCGCGTACAATTTGCAGCTCACCAGTCACCATTCACCGGAGCAGTCATCCGCTCTTTACGTGAGCTTTCATTGTGGTCAGGGATCGCTTCAACTCCAAGAATGAAGGGGTTGTTGCGAAGGCATCCTTCGCTTCGATGAAGATTTCGGACAATGAGGATCTCGATTGAAAATGACTACACATGTTCCCGATGCAAAGAAAACGCGGAGCGGTGGCAAAGACATTCTTCAGGTGGCAAAACGCGCGGGCGTATCCCCCGCCACTGTGTCACGTGTTACCAATGGCCGATCCACAGTGGATAAGAAACTTGTCAAGAGGGTTTGGCAGGCCATTGAAGAATTGGGGTACTCGCCGAATCCACAGGCACGGGCTCTAGTCTCGGGTCGTAGCCGTGTGCTCGGACTTCTTATTTCAGAAATCACAAATCCATTCTTCCCTGAGCTGATTCAGAGTTTTGAGGATATCGCAGGAGAGAATGACTTCGAAGTGATGGTCGGATCGACAAATTACAACAGGGAACATGCGAAGGTCTTCATTCGGCGCCTGGCTCAGCGCAAGGTTGAAGGTGTCGCGGTAATGACGTTCCGGGCCGAAGACAATCTCCTCGATGAGTTGATTGCGCAGGATATTCCGCTGGTCTCTGTGGATGTAAAGATCGCAGCTCCGCGCTCGTTGATTCTCGAGGTCGACTACGCTCATGGAATCAATCAGGCGGTGCAGCACCTGGCGATGCTCGGCCATCGTCGTATTGGCTTCGCCAGCGGGCCGATGCCGCATCTGACGAACATACGTCGTAGAGATGCCTTTCTCGAGTCAGTGAGGAGGATCGGTCTGCCTCCGAAGGCAACGGTCGTGTTTTTAGGTGACCACACTTTCGAAGGCGGAACCGCGGCAGCGTACTACTTCCTGCGTCAGAAAGCGCGCCCCACTGCGATTGTCTGCTCCAACGACATGATGGCGGTTGGCGTTTTGCGGGTGCTGGCGGAGCGAGGAATCCGAGTTCCCAATGAAATGTCTGTTGTCGGTTTCGATGATATACACCTGGCGGAGTTCGCGAATCCTCCTCTTTCGACAGTTCGGATGTCCAGGCAAGATTTGGCCCGCGCCGCATTCAAAGGGTTGCAGCAGCTAAGCGAACAGGGGGCTTCAACTTCGCGAGACCCCATTCGCGTTGAGACAAGTCTGATCGTGCGCCAATCGACCGACGCTCCCAAAGAAGCAATCGATGCACTCAAGAACAGGCCGCGACGGAGAATTCCCGCAGGCATACGTGTGTTACAAAAATGACGAGCTGGTCGCGGGAAGCTGCGGACTGAGCGATATCACCGCCACAGCACATTCAAGAACAGGCAAACAATTAGCAGGGCAGCGCTCAATAGCGTAAGAGCTGGCGTTAGACAAATCGCGCCGAGGATGCTGTTCGGTGCAGTGTATTTCTTCGCCTCACTTTCTCGAGTTCCAATGTTCTGCCGCCCATAGAACAAGCATCCGAGGATGGCCACAGAAAAGTTCAACAGGGCCGCGTAGAAATTCGCATTCATCTGGCTACCAAAATGAACGTATCCCATCCAAAATCCAGCTTGCAGCGCGCAGGCGGACAATATTCCAATCAGGATTCCCGCAAACGCGCCTCGCCCTGAAGTTCGTTTGCTCAGTACACCCGCCAACACTGCTGCAAATGCTGGCGCGTAGAAGAGCGCAACAATGAGTTGTAGAAATTCCATCAGATCGCGAAAGCAAAATGTCGCATACGCCGCAAGTTGGGCTAGCAGGAAGCAAACCAGAACGGACGCGCGTCCAATCTGGATATAGTGCTGCTCGGTGCGATCAGGACGAATGCGGGTGCGATAGACTTCCTCAGTCCACAGGGCAGAAAAGCCGGAGACATTTCCGGCGAGCCCAGCCATCAGGCCGGCGAGCAAAGCTGCGGATCCCAGCGCCAGCAGCGCCGGCCCATATTCAAGCGACATGAGCGCCGGCATAGTCCGATCAAATGACACAGGTGCTCCGCGCAACAGGGCCGGCGCGGCAACACCTGGCAGCACAATCAACAGGGCAAGTGCCAGCTTGCCGAAGCCTGCCAGAAGCGGAACTTTGCGCGCCGCATCTACCGGGCGCGCGGTGAGAGCGCGCTGAATCATCACAAAATCAGTGCACCAGTACGAGAAGCTGATGACAAAACCAAGTCCAAAGACAACCCCAAAGCAGTCCAGAGGCGCGTGCGGAGAAATAATTGGCAGAGACTTCCACAGATGCCATCGGTCCGATCTCAATTGAAATGAAGCAGCATTGAAATGCACGGTGAGGAACAAGAGAGGCGCCAGGCCGGCGGTCATCACGAAGAGTTGAAACACGGAAGTGAATATAGTTGCGCGTACACCTCCAACAAGAACATAGACAAGCACCACAGCAGCAGACACGAGCGTCCCAGTTACCAGACTCCATCCCAGGATGACGTAAAGCACCTGGGCCATCGCGTAGAGTGCAACACCCGCGGAACAAACCGTGCCAGCCATGGACATGCACGCATTCAGCAGCCGGACGTTAGCCCCAAACCGCATCCCAAGATACTCTGGAAGACTGCGCGCTCCGCTCTGAATGTATATGGGAAGGACAACGATCCCCATGAAGATCAATCCCGGAATCCCTCCGATCCAATAAAAGTGCAAAGCCTGAATGCCATATTGGGCTGCCATCGCGCTCATGCCGACGACTTCTATCGAACCGCAGTTGTACGCCAGGAATGAGAGTGCTGCGATCCAGGCCGGCAGGGATCGAGAGGCATTAAGAAAGTCGTTTGAAGTCGACTGCCGGCGTCGGGAACTCCAACCGATGAGCAGGATGACCATCACGTAAAGCAGAAAGATCATCAGTCCCCATGGTCCCAGCATGCCAGATCCTATAAATGTATTCATCGTCGGATACGGGTCGAATTCCCTTGTACACGATACGCTGCTGACCGCCCAGGCACGAGCACCGCAGCGCAATCTTAAACTTAGAGAATGATTGGAATTGTCGGTGGGCTTGGTGTCCTTTCGGACGAAATTTCATCTTCGAGACGAAATCTCGTCAGCACGGTTTCGTCACCGCTGCCAAGCCACTTAAATTCACGGAGGCGCGTCCGACGCTAAACTCTTTGTTTACAATCCAGCATCAAATCTTCATTCAGAAGCGCCAGTTTGGCAGTCGAAGTGCTCCATCAAAGACGTCCGGCTGATCCTGCTAGGCGGAAAGAGACGGGACGAACAGGACGAATCTCTTTGGTGTGAGGTGCGAACATGACAATTCAACCCAATTCCAATTTCCCTCTCCTTGCCAGCGACCAGGCTGACGTGATCCAGATCTTCCTTGAACTGATGATTGAAAGGGATCGTGCCGGGCAGGCGCCAGAGGTCACAACCAATCAGCCAGTCGGGCGGCGCAACGATTCCGACAACTCATTGTTTCCGAGAGATCCGTTCGACCTTGCGTAATACGGCGATCTCTATGACCGCTCGGAGTCAGGTGTCGGGCCAGTACGCTCAAACTGTTTGCCGACTCATCGCCGCAATCCAAGCGTGTTGTCAGCGTATCTTCGCCCTGGTATATGGTTGCGGCAAGATTCGAAGGTTGGCCAGCCGAGGCCGTAGCTCTGAAGCCCCTCCACTCTACTCGTGATAAATACGCGTTGCAATGAGTTGGGCACTGGGCGCCGTAGCTCCTATGCTGGTGGTTTCAACCAGCACTTCAAATGGCTGCAGTTCACCGTTGGGCAGGGCCGCCTGCTGCAAGACCGGCTTGATGAGGCTTGCATTGAAGAGTGTGTCCGCAGCAGCCTGCGTGCCTGCCATGTTGAGTCCCTGAATGATCAGTACATGGCCCGCTCCATTCAGGTCAGGCAGATAGGCAATCGTGCCATAGGTACGATTCGAAGTCTCATCCTTGCTATTGCGGTAGATCATCTGTTCTGTTCCCGACGGATGTTCGTTCACAACATAGGAGTCGTCCACTTCGGGCATGTACTCGAATGTGAAACTGAGCCTCTTCTCAAACAGAGACACCCATGGGTTGGTATGTTTCGAGCCCAGAAGAATCACGTTGGAATTCTTAATGTCTTCAGCCGTCACACTGCGTGCAGAACGAATCTGGGTGCGGTCGGCAATGTACTCCGGTAGTCTTGTCAACGCCGAAGCGATATTGAGGCAGACCACGCTGGTATAGCGTTGCCGGCGCAAATCGTTAAGATTCCCAATGTCCATACCGGGCGGAGGCTGCAAATCCGCGAGGAATGAGCCGTTAGCGTATCCGCCAAGGTCAGCCAGGTGGCCGGTCAGATTCTGCAGAATGCCCAGCCCGCTGTCGGAGGCAACGATGAGCGTATTGCGATCCGGTTGGAAGAGTTGACTCCAGACTGGGTGCGAGGGGCCCTGCCCTTTCCATACCTGATAGGCATGCGCGCTCCACCACCCAGCCGACGCAAGCAGAACTCCGACTGCAAGTCCAACAAGCCCTGAGAGCGAGGAAGGCGGCGCAGAATGCCGATTTGCGCGGAAAGGACGAGGCCAGTCACGGTCCTCCGCGTCAGGTATCGGCGCTTCTCCGGCCGCTAACTGAAACGTGTCAGGTAGTGCCCCGCGTTCTTCGGCAGCCATTTCATGATCGATGGATAAGGCCGGCGCGCGCAGGCGCGCATTGGTCTCAAAGACAGGCACGTATCCGCCGCGAGGAATGACGATCCGCATTGCCTCGTTGGAGCCTGCTACGTCGAAGTAGGCATCAAGGCGTTTTCGCAATATGCGCGCATAGCTTCTGACTATGTTGTCTTCGCCTGGATTGTAGTTCGCCGGACGATCGAAAATTGTGAAGCCGATCCGCTGCTCCGTGATCTCGCCGGCTTTTCCCAGAAGATACTGCTCACATATATAGAGAAGGAATTTTGGTAACCGCCCCGAACGGCTGAAGTCTTTGCTCGCCGCCACGCGACGCGCAAGTTGCCATTCTGCCAAGAGAGGTAATTCGTCCGAGTTCTTGACCGTAGTTGATTCCACAACAGATCTTGGAGCGGCCCTCGCATTGAAAGGGTGGTGTCCGTTCGGGCTAACAGGAAGACTCGCGAACCCGCACGATTCGCTTGGGGAAGACAACTCTTGTGCATCGATCATAGGTATCAACATAGCGGTTGAATATGAATTTTCCATCAACGGATTTCCGCGGGAGATATGAAAACTACGCAAAATACAGAGGGGTGAAGCAGGGGTGAGACCAATGTGCACAGAAGAAATACACACCCATTACACTTTTCTGCGCCACACAATCCAGCCATGATCAAACCGCACCCCGATTTGATTCAAAAGGGCTGAAGACCGCCAAAGCCCGCTCTTAGAGCAACTTTTTCGAAACAACACCACTTCATTGGAGCAAACCGTGAAACGTGTCTTACTCTTTGCAGTGCTCGCCCTTGCCTCATTTCTCCCCCAACAAATGTTCCCGCAGTTTGAAACAGCCTCTGTCCTTGGCTACGTTCGTGACGCCTCGGGGGCAGCCTTGCCTAACGCCACCGTGAAGCTTGTGAACCAGGGAACCGGAGCAGAGGTAACCCTCAAAACCAACGGTGAGGGAGCGTATGAGTTCACCGACGTCAAGATTGGCTCTTATGATGTAGTCGCGCAGGCCCCCGGCTTCGACACCACGACCACGCAGGCTTTTCAAGTTCAGGTGAATGCCCATCAGCGCGTCGACGTCTCTCTGAAAGTCGGCTCTACCAGCGAAGATGTAGTCGTAAGCGGTGCCGCCGCACTCCTCGAAACCGACTCCAGCGAGCGAGGCCAGGTCATCGGTACCAGTGAAGTGGAAAATCTTCCACTCAACGGCCGCGCATATGCTGACCTCGCCGCTCTCGTTCCCGGTGTCCGCCGCAACATCCTGGAGAACACCACCGATAGCAGCCGCGATGCATCCTTCAACGTCAACGGGCAGCGCAGCGAGTTCAACAACTTTCTGCTGGATGGATTGGACAACAATGCCTACGGCACTTCGAACCAGGGTTTCTCCAACCAGGCCATTCCGCCTTCGCCCGACGCCATCTCCGAGTTCCGCGTGGAGACCGACAACTACAGCGCGGAGTTTGGCCGTTCTGCGGGCGCAGTCATCAATGTGAGCATCCGCAGCGGCACCAACCAATTCCACGGCAGGGCTTACGAGTACCTGCGGAATACCGTTTTCAACGCCATTGGCCCATTTACGCCGCCCTCAAATCCCCTCACCGGCGCACCGCAAAAGCCCATCCTCATCCGCAATCAATTCGGCGCCACGGGCGGCGGCCCCATCTGGAAAGACCGTCTGTTCTTCTTTGCCGACTATGAAGGCACCCGTCAGATTGTCCACGCCGTCAATACTGCCACCGTCCCTACCGCGAATCAACTGGGCATCAGTGCCCTCGCCCAGGCCAACGGCGGGTACACATTTTTGGCGGCCAGTGGAAGTACCGAAGGCGCCACGCCCGTCCCCCTCCAGAACCCGCTGACTGGGCAGAAGTATGCCAACGGCGTCATTCCCTTCAACGACCCTTCTGTCTCGTCCTTTGCGAAGGGGGTGGTTGCGGCTCTGCCTGCGCCCAATGCTCCAGGAGATCCCTTCGCTAACAATTACGTATCGCTTCCGCCTGACCTCATCAATGATGACAAGGGCGATATCCGGATCGATGCGACCATCAGCTCCCGCACAACGGCATTTGGCCGCTACAGCGAACATCAAGGCATCATTCTTTCGCCGCCAAACATTCAAGGCCCGGCCGGCGGCAACAGCAACGGCAGCGTCAACATCTTCAACCAGCAAGGCGCACTAGGCGCGACTCACACCTTCAACCAGAGCTCGATTCTCGACGCCCGCTTCGCTTTCACGCTGACCGATGGCGGCAAAAGCCCCTACGGCGCCAAACTGACCAACCTCATGTCAACGATTCCAGGACTACCGACTTCGTCAACCGTCACTCGCAGCCTCAATGTGCAGAGTGTTAACAACTTTTCGCAATTCGGCAATCAGGGCAGCAATCCCCAGTTCCAGAATCCTTACGTCTTCAATCCCAAGATCAACTACACGCTGATTCGCGGTCGCAGCAGTTATAAGGTTGGATACGAGTATCAGGCCATCTACACCAAGATCGACGATTTCAATCCCGTATACGGGCAGGACACTTACAACGGCGGATTCAGTTTCACCGGCGCAACCTCCAGCGCACTGAGCCACGCTGATACAGGGACCAAGGAGGCCGTTGCTTTCGCTGACTTTTTGCTTGGTGCGCGCGACACTTTCCAGCTCAATAACTTTGCGATCGTGCATCTCAACCAGCGAATGAATTATTTCTATATTCAGGATGATGTCCGGCTGAACTCGCATCTCACCATCAACGCGGGTCTGCGTTACGAGCTCGTGACACCGCAGTGGGAAAAGAACGATCGGCTGGCCAATTACGATCCCGGTACCCAATCCCTCATCACAGCCAGTTCCGGCTCCCTTTACAACCGGGCGCTGGTAAATATGCCCATGCTCGACTTTGCGCCGCGGTTCGGAGCTGCTTATTCCGTCGATCCCAAAACCGTCGTGCGTGCGGGCTACGGACTCAGCTTCTCTCAATTCAATCGCGAAGGCGGAGAGAACCTTCTCGTCTATAACTTGCCTTCTATCGTCAACACCAACATCGTGCAGGCCCCGCAGTATGCCCAACCTGGCGTGATCGGCACTCAGACTCCTCTTGCCGCTTGCACTTCTGCGCAGGCCGCCCAACCTTACAATCCCGCCAATCAAACTCCCTGCTATCGATTCACCAGCCAGGGCTATCCCACAAACCTGGCCAGCCCCGCCAATGTCACCGCCGCCAGCAACCTAACCACCGAGGCCCGATACATTCCCAAGAACCTTCCCACTGGCTACGTGCAGGCCTACCACCTGACCGTCCAGCGGCAGGTTGGCCCCTCCACTGTAGTTGAGGCCTCTTACGTCGGCTCGCACGGGGTGAAATTGGAAACTCTGGCCGACCTCAATCAGGCCGAAGCAAATCCAGTCACCGCGACCTGCAGTGCCACTGTAACCTCCGGCTGCCTCACGCTCGCGGCTCGCCGTCCTATCCCCACCTTCACCACGATTGAAGAGTCGTTGCCGATCGGCGTTCTTCGTTACAACGGCTTGCAGCTTAAGGTTGAGCATCGCACCGGTCACGCACTCTACCTGCTCAACTCATTCACTTGGTCGCATGCCATCGACAATGTTGCCGGGCATCTTGACACTCCGGATGGAGACAATTCGCGCGTTAACCTTGCCAACCTGCGCGGCGAGTTCGGTCCTTCGGCCTACAATCAGCCGCTGAATGACATCCTTTCCGTCGTCTACGATTTGCCCTACGGCAAGGGCCGCACTTTCGGAAGTGGCGCGCCTTTGCTTATGCAGGAGGTGTTAGGAGGATGGCAGTTGACCGCCATCAACAGCGCCAGCAGCGGCATGCCCGTCAATATTACGTACTCTCCCAACAGCTTCCAGCAAACCAGTCCGCTCCTGGTGCAGCGCCCTAATCAAACCGGCAATCCAGTCCTTCCCAAGAGCCAGCGCACTAAGATCTCAGGCAATCAAGACCTCATCACAATGAAAACATCCGTCTTCAGCCTGCCTAACGACACCCAGCCCTATGGCAATGCTGGCCGCAACTCGGTCCGATTCGATCCCTTTTATCAAACCGACCTCGGCCTGCATAAGAGTTTCGAGCTCTATCGCGAACGCGCAACTTTCGACTTCCGCGCGGAAGCCTTCAACGTTCTCAACCAGACAAATTACGCATTTCCGCAGAGCAACGTAAGTTCCAGCAGCTTCGGCATCGTTGCCGCCGCTTCGACCTTCCCAGCCCGCATTCTGCAATTCGCCGGTAAGGTTATTTTCTAACTCCATCCGTAAAGGAGAGGCCGTCGTTTATGGACCGCAGACAGTTTGCCGCTCTAGCTGGCGCTTCGCTCGGAGACCTGCTCACCCGCAAACTCTGGGCTGAGCAGGCCTTGGCGACAGCCTCTTCAAGCAAGTTCTACTTCGCTCTCGTCGCCGATACCCACATCATCGATAACTTCTATATCAAGGGCAGCGAGAACGGCGTCGAGGACAACGAAAGCATCCTCGTAACGACGCCTCGTCTGATTTCCGCTCGCGACCTCATCAACTCGCTCAACCCTGCCATTGAACAGGTCTTTCTCATCGGCGACTACTTTCACAACTATCCCTCCACCGATTTCGATTTCTACTTCAAGAACACAACGCGACTAGACAACGCCAAGGCCATCACCGGCGAATTCCACATGCCCGTCCATCTCGGCTTCGGGAACCACGACTACGATGTCCATCGCGTTCCTCGCGAGATGAGCCACCGCCTTTTCAAAGCCAAGTTCAACGCCGAGCCCTACTCAGTCCTGGACTATAAGGGTCACAAATTCATCCACCTCAATAATTTTCTCGGCAGTACGCAGGACCACGCATCGCCGGACTTCAACCCCAACATCGGTTCTCTCGGTGAAGAACAGTTGCACTGGTTTGAGGCTCAACTCCAGCAGCGCAAACCCACCTTCGTCTTCATTCACTATCCGCTGATCCAGGATGTGCCCGCGGAGTTCAGCGACTATGGGCTGCATCCGCTGTTGCGAAAGTATCAAGACAACATCCAGCTCGTCGTATCAGGCCACCTGCACAAGTGGATCGACCTTGCCCACACTTATGGCCCGCAGCACTACGTCATGGCCGCTACGCGCTACGATCCCAACGCGTACATGCTCATGGAAGTCGACACCAAGCGCGCCACCTGGCGCTTTATCAACGCGGACCTTGTCGAGTGGTCCACACACTACAGCAAGCCCTATCGCGCAAGCTAAGTTTCTTTCTCGCGCATCACTGAATCGATCGATAACTTGCAATCAAAGGACCACCGCATGTCCCGCTCTTATCGCTGCAACATGATTCTGTTTGCCTTCGCTCTGACCTTTGGTTGCTGCTTCTCCATCGCGCAAAACCCGCAGCCCGCGGGTAGCGGCGAACTCAAGCTCAATCAAATTCAGGTCATCGGTACGCACAATAGCTACCATGCCGGCATAGCTGCCAGCGAAAGCAAGCTATGGCAAGACAAATACGCCGATGCCTTCAAGGGACTCGACTATCAGCATCCGCCGCTTGCACAGCAGTTCGATGCCGGCGTGCGTCAGATTGAGTTGGATATCTATGCCGACAGCAAAGGCGGCCTCTACGCACATCCCTCCGGCCCCATGATGGTGGCCGCGGCTCATCTCCCGCCCGATCCAGACTTCGATCCCAGCGGCATCATGGCCAAGCCGGGCTTCAAGGTGATGCATGTCCAGGACGTCGACTATCGTAGTGTCTGCCAGCCCTTCACTGCTTGCCTTGAACAAGTCCGCCAATGGTCACACGCTCATCCTGGCCACTTGCCCATCTTTATTCTGGTCGAGACCAAGCAGGGCAAGCCCCGCGGAGAATTGCATCTCACCGAGCCGGAGCCGTTCACCTCCAGCACCTTCGACGCCCTCGACGCCGAGATCCGCTCCGTCTTTCCACCGGAAGAACTCATTACGCCCGATGATGTTCGCGGCCCTTACGAGACGCTCAACCAGGCCGTGCTCGCCGGCAACTGGCCCACCCTCGCCAGCGCACGTGGGAAGGTGGTTTTTTTGATGGACCAGCGGCCCGTCGGCCCTGTCTATATTGAGGGTCATTCCTCGCTGCGCGGCCGCGTCATATTCACCAACTCCACTCCCGGCCAGCCGGATGCAGCCTTCATTGAGCGCAATGACGGTCCCGCAGACGAGATCTCCGCACTCGTTCGCCAGGGTTATCTCATTCGCACGCGCACCGACTCCGATACCAAGGAAGCCCGCATCAACGACACCGCCGCGCGCGATGCCATGATTGCGAGTGGCGCCCAGATCCTCAGTACCGACTACCCAGTGAACGAGCCCGCGCGCTGGCCCGGACACTACGTGGTTGCCCTTCCGGGCAACGTAGTCGCTCGCTGTAATCCAATCAACGCTTCTGCCGCATGTAATACCGAATCGTTGAAATAGCCTGGGCGGCTCATTCAATCACAATGCCATCTGTGTGGCAGATGGGCCTATTTGGCAAGCCCGACGCGTCGGATCAGATCATCAAAGCGTGGGTCCGAGCGCAACGGGTCGAGCAAGGGATCGACGTTGAGGTAAAGAAGACCCACATCGCGCTCGGTATACGAATCCTCCAGCCATTTGAATGCTTCTTTCTTCCTGCCCAGTCCTGCATAGACGAGCGCAATCTCGTACCTTCCCACTCCATCTTTTCGCAAGTGATTTTCAAGCATCGAGATTGTCTTCATGGCCGCGTCCACCTGGCCCGCGCGCGCGTAGGCATTGCCCAAGTGGCCTAAAGAATATGGGCCGTCCCCGGACTTGATGAATTCACGGATCGATTCCGCGTACGCGCCCTTCTCTGCGTAGATGTCGCCTGTAAGGAAGTTCCAGTCGGGCAGGTTGATCTTGAGCCCTCGCACCGTCTGCGTCACACCAAGAGCCTGGTCGTACTGGCGTGAGAAGTAGTAGATGAAGCCCTCGGCGTGAAACGTGCTTCCAGACACAGGGTCCAGATCGACGCTGCGCTGAACTTCAGCGAGGGCTTCCGGCAGATGGCCGGTCCTGACCAGATAAAATGCGTACTTCTCATGGCTGGTCGCTGAATTCGGATTGAGTTCCAACGCCCGGCGGAATTCCGTCGCCGCCATCGGCCAATCCCAGTTCAGTGTCATCGCGGTGTTGGCGAGTTCGGCATGGGCCTCCGATAAGGTGTCGTCCAGTTCGATGGCTTTTAGCGCTTCCGCCTTTTGTCGTGTAAATGCTTCTTCATAAGGCATACGTCCCGATTCGCCCATCCGACCGTAGCAACTGGCCAGTGCAGAGTGTGCCTGCGCATAGTTGGGATTCTGATTGATTGCACGATTGAAATAGTCGACGGCGCTCTTGCAGTCGTCTGCCTCACGAAGCAGAATTCCGTGCAGGTACATATCCTGCGCCGCCGGGTCAACTGGTGGTTCTCGAGTAATGCGCGCCTGCTCCTGTGGCGTTACATTCGTCCGGATCTCCTCCGCGATGGTCTGCGCCACCTCTCCCTGCAAAGAAAGTACACTCCTCATATCGCGGACATATGTGTGGGCCCAGATCGGCCGCTCGGACCTTGCATCGATCAACTGCACGCTGATGCGCACCTGGTTGCCTTCGCGTTGCACCCCTCCCTCAACAACTCCTCCGACGCCTAACTCCCGGGCGATGTCCGGCAGTTTCTTCTTCGTGCCCTTGTAACTCATCGCCGAGGTGAGTGAAATGACGCGCAGGTTCGAGACCTGGTCCAGATCGTTGATCAACTCTTCTGTCATTCCGTCTGCGAAATACTCCTGTGTAGAGTCGCCTGAGAGGTTTTTGAGTGGCAGGATTGCAATGGAACGAATATCGCCCCGCGGGGTTGAATCGCCAAACCATCTTTTGTAGCCCAGGTAACCGAGAGTGGCTACCAGGCACAAGGCGATCACGAGACCAACCGAAAGCCAAGGCAGCCGGCTGGCTCGCTGGCCCGCCAGGCCGCGAAACTCATCCTTCTTCCGACCAGGTGCTTCGATCGACTGTTCTTGATCTTTAGCGGTAGCTTGCGCCGCCGGTGCCGTGGGGAAAACCTGCCCTGGCGGATGGGCCGAGCCTGACGGTGGAGCGAAGATAAACTTCGGCACATAGGATCCGCTGGGGAGTTCGAAACGGACGGCAAAATCCTGCTTCGATTCCAGATAGTATTGCGCCAGAAGCTTCCGCACCTGGGTGGCCCGGACGCGGACCACGGAATCGCTTCCAGTGTCATATCCGACCGGGCGTCCGAACATCTCGGCCCCGATCATCCGCTCCTTCAGACCATCAATATCCCCATCGAGAGCGTGCCCCACTATAAATTGGAGAAAGTCCTGGGTCCGTTTGCTCCCGGCGAATGCGTGGCTCGATATGACCTCCTCGAGATGGGCGCGCACCATCCTTGCCTGCATTGAACTAAGTACTTGCGGTTGCAAGGATGAATGGGCTGTGGACATTTCGCACTCGGATTCTCTTAGGACCCTCATCTTATCATCCTCCCAGCAATAAACGTCGCTTTAGCCGACGAGAGCCGGCTAAAGTAATATGCGGCTAAATCCATGCAAAATAAAACCTTATCTCCGTTAGATCTCCGTTTAACCGTTAATAGCATTCCATGGCGTACATTTCCGGTGTTTGAATTGGCACGCTTTTGAATCGGGCTCGAATACCGGCCCACTTTAAGAACGTAATGGGGATATTAGTCCGTTCTCAGGGGGTTCCCAGGAAGCTTAGGTCAGCAGAGAAGAGGGAACAGTCGAGCCACAATTTGTGTTCTCACCGTATCTCGGATCCCGTTCCCGCCGAGTAGCAGTTGGTGGAGGAACAACAAAAGAGTTCCGGCCGGAACTGTACCTCGAAAGAAGGCTCGAAAAGGAACACATTTTGATTCAAGAATCCGCGGTTAGAGAATCAACAAGCTGGGTAAGCGTTTACTGGGAGGCGAACCATTAACACCCTAAGCATTCAGGTTTGGAACATCGCCCGAACAGGCAAGAACAGAGCCTCGGCGCGGGAGAGGTTCCTGGGCAGCCTCATTTGTTGGGCATTCCCGGCAGCTATCTTTGGCTGGCTTTGCCTGATTTCGGCAGCGCCGGCGCAGACGCCATCCAACGACGCGGTGAGCCAAGCCATGCGGCAGGGATCCGAGGCTATGACCGCGGGCAACTTCAACGCTGCAGTCGCGGCCTACACCAGCGTGACGCGCGAATCGCCGCAGTTTGCCGAGGGATATTTCAATCTAGGTCTCTCTCTGCAACAAGCGGGCCAGCTGGACGCCGCACGTGCCGCGCTGGAAAAGGCGTTGAAGCTGAAGCCAGGCATGCGCGGTGCCAATCTCTTTCTGGGCGTCATCGCCTACCGCGAGAATCGCTTCAAAGACGCCGAAGCCAGCCTGCTTCTGGAAACCCATGTCGACCCGCGCGGTGCCAAGGCTTTTATGTGGCTTGGGGTCTGCCGCCTGGCGGAGGACAAACCAGAAGCGGCCATTGCCCCGCTCGACAAGGCCCATGAGCTCGATCCCACCGACGTGGACACTCTCTACCATCGCGGCCGCGCGTACTTCCTCGTGGCGAAAGACTCCTATGCCGCAATGTTCAAGGCCAACCCGGATTCGTTCCGGGTGCACCAGGTGTTGGCTGAGGCCGCAGCCGAGGCGTATCGCGATGACGAGGCGATTGCCCAGTACGAGACCGCCATCCAGCTTGCGCCCAGACAGGCGGGATTGCATGAGAGCCTGGGCGATCAATATTGGACCAAAGGAAACGTGGACAAGGCCGCCGAGGCGTACAGGACCGAGTTGGAGATTGATCCTTCCGACACAATGGCGAAGTTCAAACTGGGCAGCCTGGAGGTGGTGCATTCAAACTCTGCCGAAGGAGTTCCGTTGCTGCGCCAGGTACTTCGCGAAGACCCCACGTTGCGTGACGCGCACTATTACCTCGGAGATGGGCTACTGGATCTTGCACAGAACGAAGAGGCGGCCCATGAGTATGAACTGGCCATTGCTGCGGACCCCAACGACGATCGGGCCATGACCTCCTATTACCGGCTTTCGCAGGCCTACAAGAAGATGCACAGACTGGACGATGCCCATGAGGCCCTGGCCAATTATCAACGGCTGAAAGCTCAAACCGAAGCGCGGCAGGAATTGCGGCGCGCGCAGATTGTAAGGAAGCGATCTGAGCTTCCGGTTGACGATCCGGATAAATTGTCTGGACTCGTCGACAACTGAACCGGGTCCCATGGCGAGCGAACTGTTGCTCGACCGTTTCTTGCTGCACAAATAGTTTCGCCGGTCCTCAGGGACCGATCGAAAGCACAGACACGAAGCGTGAGAATCACGATTGCGATTAAACGTTTGCTCAGGAGGCAGACTATGAATCATACCTTTACACAGACTCCTTCAACTGAAAGGAGTCCTTTCCCCAGGATTTCCGCCTGGAGATTCCTGGCGATCTGGACAACATTCGCCGCTCTGCTGGTTGGCGCCTGGTTGCCGGCACGCGCGCAGCTTGACACTGGCTCCATCAGCGGTGCTGTTACCGACCCGCTTGGAAAACTTGTGCAGGGAGCACAGGTGACGGCCCGCGAAGCCGCCACCGGCACAACCTACTCCACGGTCAGCTCGAGCACTGGCTACTACGAATTCCCTTCAGTCCGCACTGGAACTTACGAAGTAAAAGTCAGCGTAGCCGGATTCAAGAACGCGCTCTACAGCGGCATTGCTGTAACCGTCGGCTCCAGCATTTCGCAAGATGTCTCCTTGGCCGTGGGCTCAGCCACTGAAGTGGTTAGCGTAACGGGCGGAAGCGTCGCGCTGGAGAAAGAAACCTCTGAGATCGACGCAGTCATTGCGCCCGAGCAGGTTGCTGACCTTCCCCTTCAAGTCAGCGGCAATCTTCGTTCCCTTTCCACGCTGGAGTTTCTGGTTCCTGGAACGGTCGGTCCCGGCACGTCGGCGGGTGGCTCCGGCTTCCAGATGACCAAGATCAACGGCGGCCAGGAAGAAGGCACCGATTACCTGGTCGACGGCATTACCACCAATCGCATGGAAAACGGTTCTGGCTCCTTCGACATTGTTGCGCCTTCGATCGAGGCTGTAAACGAATTCCACGTCACCCTTTCGGGACTGCCCGCGGAATTGGGCAGAACCACCGGCGGACTAGCCAATTTCAACACCAAGAGCGGTGGCAACAACTATCACGGAGCGATCTTCGACATCTACAAGAACTCCGCCCTCGACGCCAACAATTGGTTCAACAACGGCTATCTTGCTACCACCCCCGAATCAAACTCTGCGGCGCGCGATCTTCTGCAACGCCCTCCGGATACCAAGAACGACTTTGGCGGTAGCCTGGGCGGTCCCATCAGCATCCCTCATCTCTATAACGGCAAGGATCGCACCTTCTTTTTCTTCGGCTGGGAGCAACTGCGCTACTCCACGGGCGCTGCAGTTACCAGTCTCATTCCGACCCCGGCTGAACTCGGAAGCAACGGCCAGTTCTTCGACTTCTCGTCCTTCCTGGGCGGGCAGATCCCTGGCGCTTCTGACGCTTGCAACACCAAGCTTTACTTCGGCGAAATCTTCGATCCAGCGCACGAAACAAACGAGTGCCGCAACACACCTTTCCCAAATAACCAGATTCCGGTCAGTCGCGAAAGCCAGGTGGCAAAGGCGGTTCTGAAGTACATGCCGACCCCGAATCTGAGCGGCGGTACCAACAACTTTGCCTACGATACCCTTGACTCGCTCGCACAGACGGTCTACAGCTTCCGCATCGACCAGAATGTCGGTGCCAATCACAAGGTCTGGGGCTTCTTCAGTTCCCGGCAAAACACCGACCAGGGGAATGGCTTGAACCTGCCTGAACCACTCACCAGCGGCGGCGGTGGCCAGGTCAATCAGCTTGGCAAACTCTTCCGCTTTGGGTGGGACTGGATTGCGAAACCGAACCTGGTTAACTCCCTGACCTTCGGAACCAATCGTTCTAACAACTACAACCAGTCGCGCGCAGTGAATCTAAATCCTGACTGGGATTCAACGCTCGGCATCGCCAATGGCTCCGGCCCGGTCTTCCCAGGCTTCGTGTTCATCGGCAGCCCGTTCCCCAACTTTGGGGAGAACGACGACGGCCAGGACGTAGATAGCACTCTCGCCATAAACGATATTGTGCACTGGCAGCTCGGCAAGCACAGCTTCAAGTTCGGAGGTGAAGACCAGTACCACCAATACTCGTTTGTCAGCAAGATCGGCGGAACGTGCAGCGGCAATTCTGGTTGTTTCACTTTCTATGACAATCAGACCGCATCCGATACCACCTACTGGGGGCAGGACGGAAACTCCTTCGCGGCGTTTCTGCTCGGCGAGTCAGCCACGGCAAACGACCTTTCCCAGTTGCACGCTCCTCGGTGGATCACACACTACGGTGCTCTTTACGCGCAGGACGACTGGAAGATCAAATCGAACCTGACCCTCAATCTCGGATTCCGCTGGAGCTACGATACGCCTCGGCATGAAGCCGCTGGTGACACCGCCGTCCTGGACACTGCGGCTCCCAACTCCGCCGCCAACGGCATTCCTGGCGCGCTGGCCTTTGCCGGCAAGGGTGCCGGGCGCAACGGAAGCCTGAAGGAAACCTGGGCCGACGTCTATCACAAGGACTTCGAACCGCGCGTTGGTTTCGCGTGGGACCCTGGATTCCTCGATCACAAGGATGTGCTTCGTGGAAGCGCGGGCATCTACTACGGTCCGCTGGTCTATGCCGATTTCGGGCAAGGCACACTGCAGGGCTTCACCGTCAATCAAACCTTGTTTACCGCCGACCCGTTGGATGGACCGCAGGTCGACAACGGCCTGGCCGTATTGCCGACGACGCCTGACCTCGACCCGACCCAACTAAATGGCCAGGCCGTGGATCACGTTGCCAAGACCTTTGGCCGTCCCGCGATGGTTGAGACCTGGACCTTGGAGAACCAATATCAACTCAGCTCCAATCTGTTCGTTGCTCTTGGCTATCTCGGTATGCACGCCACTCGCCTGCACGGGCTGATCGACCTTCCCAATGACATGCCGCTGAGCGGTCTGGCTCTGGGAACCAACTTGTTTAACACTGCAACTGGGGCGCAACTACCCTACGCTAATTTCCAGCAGACTTGGGGTGGCCAGGGTAATGTCTCGCAGGCTCTGCGTCCTTTCCCGCAATACGGATACGTCAACGAAGACAGCTACCTGCAAAACGTTGGTCAGTCCAGTTACGACGCGTTGACGGCAAAGATCGAACGGCGCTTCCACAACGGTCTCAACATCCTGGGTTCCTACACGTTCTCGAAAACGTTGACCGATGCCGACGCCATCCAGCCTTACTACAGCACCCTGCAAAACCAGGGTGGAACGCAGAATCCTTATAACCACAAAGCTGAAAAAGCTGTCAGCAACGAGGACATCCCCAACAACCTGGTAGTGAGCTACCTGTACGAGTTACCCGTCGGCAAAGGTAAGCAATTCCTAGCCAATTCTCCCAAACCGGTAAGTGCTGTGATTTCCAACTGGCGTATCAGCGGTGTGCAGCGTTATCTTGGCGGCCAGCCAATCAGCTTCTTCGGGTCCAATGGCATTCCCGGTTTCGACAATGGCATTCGCCCCAACGCCGTACCTGGTCAGGCCTTCAAGAGAACTGGACCGTTCAACCCATTCTCCTTCGACAACACTGGCACTACCGGCTACAACCACTCTTCAGGAGCATGCACCACCGGCTACTGGAACTGTGCCGCCTTCGCCGATCCCAACCCCACTCCCGGTCCAAATGTTCCGTATGTATTTGGAGATTTTCCACGCAACTCGGCTAACATCCGTGGCTTCGCTTTCTACGACGAGGACTTTGGCATCAACAAAGCCATCCCGATCACCGAAAAAATCAAACTGGACTTCCGCGGCGAATTGTTCAACGCATTTAACCGTCACTCTTTCAACAAGCCCGATTCTGGCGTTCAAGACACCAACTTCGGACAGGTAAGCAGCACGTTGCTAGGACCCAGAAATGTCCAGTTCACGATGAGGATCACCTACTAACTCAACCCTCTCCGGTCAGGCTTCATGTGTCCAGAGAACTTCGAAGGTGCGGCGCTCGTGTTCCGGGCGTCGCGTCCTTCGGAAGCATCCAACATCATTGACATTCCTGGGGATGCATATTCCCATCACCACAGAAAGAGAGTCCACGTGCGTTTTATCTTCGCGCTGCTCATCGCATTCACACCGATTCTGGCGCAGCCATCCTGTTGCCAGGAGCCTCAGGCGCTCCCGTTGAGTGGCGACTACCCCATCACTCACGATCCATCGATCTCCAGGGAAGGGAACACCTACTACGTCTTCGCTACAACCTCGAGAGCAGATCAAGGGCAGTTTCCTGTCCGCTGCTCGCAAGACCTTCTGGCCTGGAAGCTCTGCGGCCACATCTTTGACAAGATCCCCGATTGGATTCACCAGGTGAGCCCGAACACCAAGGAACTCTGGGCTCCGGACGTCTCCTTCTTTCAAGGCAAGTATCACCTTTACTATGCTTATTCGGCGTTCGGCGTTAACACCTCCGGCATAGCCCTGGCCACCAATGAAACCCTCGATCCACAAAGCCCGAAATACCACTGGCAAGATGAGGGACTGGTTCTAAAATCGACCACAACAGACGACTTCAACGCCATCGATCCGAATATTGTCTTCGACGAAAAGGGCGATCCGTGGCTAAGCTTCGGCAGCTTCTGGAGCGGCATCAAGATGCGCCGTATCGATCCTGTAACCGGGAAAACTTCTTCCACCGATCTAAAGCTGTACTCGCTCGCAACCCGCGCCATGCCTGCGTTGCCGGAACCGCCGAAACCGGGTTTGCCCGCGGACTGGCAAGCGATCGAAGCGCCCTTCATCGTCCACCATGGCGACTTCTACTATCTGTTTGTCTCGTTCGATTTGTGCTGCCGTGGCACTAGGAGCAACTACCGCACCATGGTCGGGCGCGCAAGCCACGTAACCGGCCCATATATCGATGCGGATGGGAAGCCAATGCTGGAAGGCGGAGGGACGCAGATTCTCTGGCCCAACAGCAGATGGCTTGGACCGGGCGGTGAATCTGTTCTGCAACGGCCTGAAGGCGACATCCTCGTCTTCCACGCCTACGATGCCGTCACCGGAAAGCCCGCGCTTCAGATCTCAACACTGACCTGGAAAGACGGCTGGCCGCATGCGGTTCTCGGCACCACAGGCGAATCGAAGTAGCACAGAGGACGCAGCCATCTCGTCGTCGCTTGATCACAGCGGAGCACGCCCATCTGCTGCGAAACACTAAGCCAGCTCACGGGCCATGGGCTCATCGAACAGGAATTGGGGACATCATGCATCGTATTTTTGACCGAGTCGCGGAGACACGCTGCGCTGTCTGGTTTGGGATCGCCTTGGCTGCGGCAGCGACGCTCGCCGGCTGTAGCGGAGCAGGTTCCAGTTCCGGCGGC
The DNA here is from genome assembly GCA_049521035.1 of Occallatibacter sp. Classification (GTDB taxonomy): domain Bacteria; phylum Acidobacteriota; class Terriglobia; order Terriglobales; family Acidobacteriaceae; genus Telmatobacter. The sequence goes on from JBEKPF010000085.1 coordinate 23,424, forward strand.
GGAGGCGGTGGTGGCGGCGGGTCAACGCCCGACATGGGCACAATCACCGCGGTCGACGACAGTTACCAATTCAAGCTCACCAATGCCGCAAGCAGTCTGGTGCTCGGCATCTCCGGCCAGAGTCAGGTGGCTGGCACGGACGTTGTCCAGGAATCCGATACTGGCACAACCGATGCTCAATGGCATTTCATCCCCATGAACAACAATGAGTTCAATGTGGAGAACATGCTCACTCACCAGCTGCTGGGCATACAGAACGCTTCGACCTCGAGCGGTGCGCAAGCGCTGCAGTATGCCGACAACGGCACTCAGGATCATCTCTGGGAATTCTATCTACTCACGGATGGCAACTATCTCATCAAGAATGTGAATAGCGGCTTCTACTTGCAGGACGACGGCTCTGGAACAACTTCTGCCTCAACTATCGATCAGGGTGCGAGAGCTACAACCGGCACAGGCTGCACCTGTCAGGAGTGGAAATTGACCTCGTCGAACACATCGCCTTATCCCGATCCCACCACTGTCACTGTTTCTTACACGGCGCCCGATGCATCCTCAATCGGGATTCACGATCCTTCCATTCTGAAGGTCGGATCAACTTACTATCTGTTCTCAACTCATGGCTTGCTTCATACCCACACGTCGACTGACCGCATCAATTTCACTGACGATAACTATGGTCTTCCCTCTTTGCCGTCCTGGACCAGTAGCTACACAGGCGGAAGCGGCGACTTATGGGCGCCAGATGCTTCAAGCCACAACGGAGTCTACTGGCTATACTTCGCGGCCTCCACGTTCGGGAGTGCTAACTCGGCAATCGGCTTGGCCGTTAGTCCCACGGGCGTTCCAGGAACCTATGTCGACTCAGGCGCCGCTGTCTACACGTCCAACAATTGCGCCGGATCGAACGCCATTGATCCAGCCTCGGTGGTAGATACTTCTGGAGACGCCTGGCTCGCATTCGGTTCCTATTCCAATGGAATCCAAATCGTCCCCGTCAATAACACAACGGGAATTCCCACCGGAGCGGCCTGTACGCAGCTCGCTTATCATCCATCTGGCACTGGTCTCGAAGGCTCGTATATCTATCCGCACGGAGGCTACTACTATCTTTTTGCTTCCATCGATACCTGTTGCAATGGAGTAACCAGCACCTATCGCATCATTGTTGGACGCTCCACTTCTATCACCGGCCCCTACGTTGACCGAGGCGGAGTCGCCCTCACCTCCGGTGGAGGAACCATCGTGCTAAGCGCCCACGGAAACATCAATGGGCCGGGCGGCGAGAGCCTCTTCGCCGATACGGATGGCGACATCCTCGTCTATCACTATTACGACGGCAATAATAGCGGATACCCAGCTTTGGGCATCAACCATATTGCCTATACTTCCGACGGATGGCCGTATGTGGAGTAACTCTGACCATGCCGAATGTTTCTGGAAAGCCCCTGACTCCCCCGGTCGCTTTCGAGTGACGGGTGATTCGCAACTTAAGTCTTCTAACGCATTCCTGTGACGGCCCAAAGTCACCATGACGAAATATCGTCTTCGTCACTTCCCATCTGTCTGAGGCCGCGAACCGGGCTTTCCGGCGCTAACTGATTGATCTCAAGCGATAAACCCTCTCAATTTCGACCTAATTCAATCTGGCAAGCCACTTGCCTTATAAGGTGCGGCGGCAAG
>JBEKPF010000086.1:0-25071 GCA_049521035.1 Occallatibacter sp.
AGTATGTAGGGATCACCAAAGGTCTTCATGGCGAGAATGGCGGTGCCGTGCTCCTGCGCCACCGGCGCAACCTGATTCAGAAACGAACGGAAATGCGCGTCCATCACGTTGATGGGCATCTGCACAGTGTCGAAGTGAAACTCATGCTTGTCGGCGGTATCAAACATCCGTAGATGTACGCTGGGATCCTTGTGACCCGTGAATCCGATGTAGCGGATTTTGCCCGCTTGTTTTGCGTCCTGAACAGCTTCCAAAGCCCCACCGGGGGCAAAGATAACATCCGGATCGTCGAGGCGAATGACCTCATGGAATTGCAGGAGATCAATCACATCCGTCTGCAGTCGACCCAGCGATTGCTCAATCTGCCTGGCGGCGGTGTTCTTATCCCGGCCATCAATCTTTGTCATCAGGAAGACCTTCTGTCTAAAACCGTCGCGAAGCGCCTGGCCCATCCGGACCTCGCTGATGCCGCCGTTGTAGTCCCAACAGTTATCCATGAAGGTGATGCCGCGATCGATTGCCGCGCGAAGCAAGCGTATGCTCTCGTCGGGGTCTTGCTGTTTCCCAAGGTGATAACCGCCAATGCCGATCGCGGAGACACGTTCGCCGGTGCGGCCGAGTTCGCGATAAATCATGTTCGGGGACTCTGGACGGTGGGTGCCGACGGAAGACTGAGCGCTTTGTCCCCCAGCAGGCGCAACCGATGCCGCGGCAGCAACGGTGGCCGTCTTCAGGAAATCTCTGCGATCCATGAAAACACTCCTTCAAAAAGACTCATTCATACAGATGCAAGCGAGACGACAGGGACCCCTGAGGCTATTTGACGGACGCGGTATAGGCTTTTACCGACCCGGTGCCTTGAAAATCAATTCCATGAATCTCTCATCTCAGAGAATTGCCCTGACCACGCCGCCGTCTACCCGCAGTGCGGCTCCGTTGGTGGCCGAAGAAAGCTCGCTGGCTACGTAGGTCACGAGTGCCGCAACTTCGTCCACGGTGGCAAAGCGCTTAAGCAGGGACGAGGGCCGTACATGCTCGAAAAACTCTTTCTCGATCACTTGCTTGGATTTGCTCTGCTGCTTCGCCATCGCCTCGACAAAGCCACTCACACCTTCCGACTCGGTCGGTCCAGGAAGAACACTATTGACCGTCACACCGGTCCCAGCCACGGATTCCGCAATGCCCCGCGCCACGGCCACCTGCGCTGTCTTGGTCATCCCGTAGTGCACCATTTCAGGGGGAATCTGCACCGCAGATTCGCTCGAAATGAAAAGAATGCGCCCCCAGTTCTTCTTGAGCATTCCCGCGAGGTAGTGTCGCGCGAGCCGCACTCCGCTCATCACGTTTATCTCGAAGAAGCGGTACCAGTCTGCATCGGGAATCTCGGCAAACGGCTTCGGCTCGAAGATGCCCACATTGTTTACGAGCACATCCACTAAAGGCAGAATCGTAATCACAGCTTCAGCTCCTGCCGAACTGGAAAAGTCCGCTGCGATGCCATCAACTCTGGTAGTTGCAGCATGCAACCGGATCGCCGCCACCGCCGCGTCCACGCGCTCCTGAGTGCGTCCGTTCACATACACATGCGCACCTTCGGCAGCAAGCGCACGGGCAATTGCAAATCCGATCCCGGCTGTCGATCCAGTTACCAGCACAACCTTACCAGTGAGCTTCAGGTCCACAGTATCCTCCAAAAGAAAACCAGCGAGCATTTGATTCGCCAACCATCTTAAACAGTTAGAAGCCACATACCTGATTGAGATTAGAACAGTTTCCGGGTTGTCAACGGTACGGGCGTGTTGTGATGTCTTGCCGCAGTTTCTTTTAGATGTCGAGGGACCCCGAAACGCGCTAAGCCACCGCCCTCGCCCCTCGACCAACAACATACGGGGTTATGGCGGCCAGGTCCAGGTTGCCACTTGCGGGGACATTGCATGCAAGTACGGTTTGGGCGACCGAGGCCGCAGGCAAATCAGCACCGGACATCATCGCGGCATCCATGACCAGATCCATGTCCTTGCTCATCAGCCGCAGTGGGAATTCCGGAGAGTAGTCACCGTCTTTGATCTTCCGGAACTTTCCAGCCATCGCAGGAGCAACCACCGCCGTCTTGGACAGGACGTCGAGCAGAATATTCCGATCGATCTGAAGGTGGTCTCCGAGGGAAACCGCTTCTGCGATCGCCTGCATGTCAAGGCCGAGGAGGAGATTGACAACTAATTTCATTTGAACGCCTGAAGACCCGGGTCCAATCAAGAACCATTGCCTGGCAATAGACTCGTAAATGGGAACACACTGCTCGAAGGTCTCTTTGTCACCGCCGGCAAGCAGCGTGATCGTTCCGGCGTCGACCGCTGGTGTCGATCCCGAGATCGCCACATCCAGAAAGTCGATACCCCTTTTGCGAGCCTCTTCATGCAAGCTGCGTGATAGCTCAGGAGAGATCGTGCTCATTTCGAGGATGACCGTTCCCGGGTTTGCCTCGGATAATACTCCGCCTTTGTCGAGGTAGACGGTCCGAACGGCCTCATCATTCGCCAAAGAAGAGAGAATTACATCCGAACCAGCTACGAGACTCGCAACAGATGGAGCTGTCGCTATTCCTTCTTTGTTGATCTGAGCTGCCGGCTGTGAACTGCGATTCCATGCTCGAATATTCCAGCCGGTTGAATGCAGGCGCCGCGCGAGCCGGCTTCCCATGAGTCCAAGGCCGATGAATCCGATCTGGGCGCTGAGTTTGCTGAGTTTTGTTACTGGCATGTTAATGACATCTCCTCTTCGACTGGCGGTCGTTTCGCCTCTGTCAGCGATCGATACCAAGCGATGCGTTGCACGTATCCGGCCATCCAAGTTGAGTTCGGATCGATTCGGAATCAGCCAGATAAAGTGCTTCGCTCGCTGGATGATCCAGCCACTGTCAAACCTTCGACATTCGATGACGAACAGCCGTCACACCTGGTCATAAACTGTCCGAAGCTCCCTCAAATCCCGGAGATTGGTCGTCGAATCAAGTGGCCCTGAAACTGCTACTCACAAAATCGGAACCGACACCGCGTCGGGTCGGCACGGCAGAATAGGAACGCACTCGGTGTGACAATCGTGGGCGCGGCCGAAGGGATCGCCGCCTCCATGCTTCGTTTCGGCCTTGAACAACGCGGCATCCAGTTCGTCTTATGCGACCTCAAAAGTCCAGATGCGAAGCGTCCGCAAGAAAGCTTTGCGCATCCTTGCCCCATGGAGTACCATCCAAAATCAATCGCGGAGGGTGGAGAGCAAATGACGGCAACTATTAACGGCAGGCAGCAGGCAATAGAGCCTGGCGAGCGCCTGATCGACCTGATTAACCGTTGCGGAATCGAAGTGCCGCATGTTTGCTACCATACCCAGCTTGGGCCGATCCAATCCTGCGATACCTGCATGGTGGAGGTCGACGGCAAATTGGTGAGAGCCTGCGGCACCTTGGTCACGGAAGGCACGAACGTGGTTACCTCCTCGCCACGTGCGAACGCGGCGCAACGCGAGGCCTTTGACCGCATCCTCGGCAATCATCTGCTCTACTGCACGGTGTGCGACAACAACAATGGGAACTGTACAGTACATAACACCACCAAGCTGCTCGCGGTTGAGCATCAGGAAATCCCCTACAAGCCGAAGCCCTACGAAGTGGATATGTCGAATCCCTTCTACCGTTATGATCCAGACCAGTGCATTCTCTGCGGGCGATGTGTTCAGGCCTGCCAAACCCTCCAGGTCAATGAAACATTGAGCATCCGGTGGGAGGATGAGCATCCCCGCGTTTTATGGGACGGTGGCGCACCGATTGGCGAATCGAGCTGCGTCTCGTGTGGGCATTGCATCACCGTCTGCCCCTGCAATGCGCTGATGGAAAGGTCGATGCTCGGAGAGGCCGGCTACATGACCTCTCTATCCAAGCCCGCACTCGATGGCATGATCGATGTGGTCAAGGGCATCGAACCGGAGATGGGCTATGGCGCCATTCTTCAAGTCTCCGAAGTGGAGTCGCACATGCGCGAATCGCGCACCAAGAAAACCAAGACCGTTTGCACCTACTGCGGAGTCGGTTGCAGCTTCGATGTCTGGACGAAAGACCGCCATATTCTGAAAGTAGAGCCGGCCGAGGGTGCTGCCAATGGCGTTTCGACCTGCATCAAAGGCAAGTTTGGCTGGGGTTACATCAACAGTCAAGACCGACTCAACAAGCCGCTCATCCGCGACGGAAATGGGTTCCGCGAAGCCTCGTGGGATGAAGCACTGTCCTTGGTGGCGCGCAGATTCTCAGAGATCAAGGCGGATACGGGTCCCGACTCGCTAGCCTTCATCTCTTCTTCGAAATGCACAAATGAAGAAAGCTACCTCATGCAAAAGCTTGCCCGGGCAGTAATCGGAACCAATAACATGGATAACTGCTCACGCTACTGCCAGGCGCCGGCGACCATGGGTCTGTTCCGTACAGTTGGTTACGGCGGCGATGCCGGATCGATCACGGATATCGGGCAAGCGGGGCTGGTGATGATCATCGGCAGCAATACGGCCGAAAGCCATCCGGTGTTGGCCACGCGCGTCAAGCGAGCTCATAAGTTGCACGGTCAGAAGCTGATCGTCGCCGACCTGCGCGAGCACGAAATGGCGGCACGCGCGGATGTGTTTTTCCGTCCGCGGCCAGGTACCGATCTTATCTGGCTCTCCGCGGTAACCAAATACATCTTCGACAATGGACTCGCCAACCAGAAATTCATTGATCAATGGGTCAACCGCGCCGAGGACTTCAAGAAGAGCCTGGAATCGTTCACTCTGGAAATGGCCAGCGAGAGGTGCGGGCTTCCCGTTGAAACACTAACTAAAGTTGCCCACTTGATCGCGGAGGCAGACGGAGTGTGCGTTCTCTGGGCGATGGGCGTGACGCAACACACCATGGGTTCCGATACCTCGACGGCAATTTCCAATCTGTTGCTGGCGACAGGTAACTACATGCGTCCGGGAGCGGGCGCTTACCCATTGCGCGGGCATAATAACGTGCAAGGCGCCAGCGATCACGGAGCCATGCCAAATTACTTTCCCGGTTACCAGGAAGTAGCCGATCCAGCGATTCGCGCCAAGTTTGAGAAGGCTTGGAGCGTCTCATTACCGCCGAAGCCGGGGCTTGACAACCACATGATGATCGACGCGATCCATGAGGGCAAACTCAAGGCGATGTACCTTTTCGGCGAAGAAATGAGCCTGGTTGATTCCAACGCTAACTTTGTGAGCGATGCTCTGTCGAAGCTTGACTTCTTTGTGGTGCAGGAAATCTTCTTCAGCGAGACCTGCCAATTTGCGGATGTGATTCTTCCGGCAAGTCCAAGTTTAGAAAAGGAAGGGACCTTTACCAGCACAGAGAGGCGCATCCAGCGTCTTTACCAGGCTCTTGAGCCTCTAGGGGAAAGCCGCCCCGACTGGATCATCATTCAGGACATCGCTAACCGGCTGAGCGCAGGCTGGAAGTACGAGCATCCTTCTCAGATTTACGAAGAGATCGCCGCACTTACACCGTTGATGGCCGGCGTGACTTACGAGCGCCTTGAAGGCTATAAGACACTACAGTGGCCCGTGGCCGAAGATGGCAGCGACCAACCTCTGCTCTACACAAAGGAATTCCATTTTCCAGATGGAAAGGCCAGGTTCTACCCCGTTCCCTGGACGGAGCCAACCGATCAACCGAATGCAGAGTACGATCTCCACTTGAACAACGGACGTCTTCTGGAACACTTCCATGAAGGCAATATGACGTATCGCACCGAGGGGATTCGCGAAAAGACGCCGTGCACGTTTGTGGAAGTATCGCCGCAACTGGCGGACGAGCGCGGAATCCAAACGGGCAGTTGGGTGCAGTTGACCTCCCGCTACGGCAAGGTGCGCGCACAGGCCGTCATCACGACAAGAGTGCAGGGACGAGAACTGTATATGCCCATGAACTCTACGGACGAGGCAGTTAACCGTCTTACCAGCAGCCATACGGACAAGGCCACCCATACCCCGGCCTATAAAGAGACCTCTGTGCAGCTCCGGGTGTTGGGAGAGATTGGAGATGATCCGTTGCCGCGCACGAACTCCCGTCACGGGCATCCGACACCTCAGACCGGCGTCGAGGTAGAGCGTAAGTGGAAGCGCAAGGATTATAGCCAACCTGGCGATCACCTGGTTCAAATCCAGACCGCTAGATCATGACTGCAAGGAAGGAGAAGAAAGATGGCACGACCGATTCCTCTTGAGTTACCTCCTCGCGATCCGCGCGAAGAATTGCGCAAGCGCCTGGAGCAAGCGCCGATACAGCACGCCGACGCCTTGCTCGATTCCTACGAGTTACTCGGAAAGCTGCATGAGCACGGCGTGTTTGAATTGTTGCGCGGAGCACTGGGAGCAAGCGACAAGCTGATTGAGACGGCTGTCGACGTCGCCAAGTCTGACGAAGCGATCCGTGCAATCCGCAACGCAATCATCCTCGGCAAGATACTGGGGGCGATCAATCCCGACGTCCTGCAGAGTGTAGCAGTGGCAGTCGGCGAGACATTGGGATGCTATGAGAAGCCGATTATTGAGCCGCCAGGCCTTTTCTCGCTTATGTTCCAGTTCAGCCACAAAGAATTGCGGCGGAGTATGGCGCTTTTGAACAAGTTTCTGGAAAGCCTTGGCAATCAAATCAAGTTGCGAGGTGGCTGCAAATAAATGCGCAGCCAAGTCACAGTTCAGCAGTGGAGGAGTATATGTCGAACACAAATCGTTGGGGGTTAGCGGCAGCGGCATTCCTAATGCAGATGGCTCTTGGTGCAGTTTACGCATGGAGCGTCTTCCGGACCCCGCTTGTAAGACAATTTCATTGGTCAATCGAAGAAGTAACCTTTACCTTCACGGTCTCGATTTTTGTCCTCGGAGTCGCCTGTTTCTTCGGCGGCCTATGGCTGAATCGAAAGGGACCGCGTGTCGTCGCGCTTACAGGCGGGTTCCTCTACGGCCTTGGCGTCTTTCTCGCAAGTTTCTCTGCCAACAAGCTGTGGTGGCTTTATCTGAGTTATGGAGTCATCGGAGGAATCGGGGTTGGATTCGCCTATATCGTTCCCATTGCAGTGCTGGTAAAGTGGTTTCCCGATCGCAGAGGCCTTATTACCGGGATTGCTGTTGGCGGCTTTGGCGCCGGTGCCTTGGTAGTCGCGCCCGTAGCCACTCGTCTTATTCAGAGTGTGGGCGTCCTACACACATTTGCATATCTCGGCATTGCCTATCTTGTGGTTACCATGGGCGCGGGCTATTTCATGCAGAACCCGCCGGCGGGGTGGAAGCCGGAGGGCTGGGCTCCCAGCGTTACCCAGACCACGCAACGTGCGGCACAGGATTTTACGCTCGGTGGCGCTCTGAAAACCTGGCAATGGTGGGCGCTGTGGTTGCTCCTGTTTCTGAACACATCGGCGGGTATCTCGATCATCTCGCAGGAATCTCCCATGTTTCAGGAAATCGGCAGAGCGAACGTGATCGTGGCTGCCGGCATGGTTGGAATCACCAGCATCGGTAACGCCTTGGGCCGCGTCTTCTGGGCCTGGGTTTCGGATGCAATCACCAGGCGATGGACATTCGTAACGATGTTTGTGTTGCAGGTGGGTCTTTTCTGGATTCTTCCAGGATTTTCTTCCGCGACCATCCTTGCGGTCCTGGCCTTCATTATTCTGATGTGCTACGGGGGTGGGTTCGGCACGATGCCGGCATTTGCTGCGGACTATTTCGGTTCGAAGAATGTTGGCCCCATTTACGGACTTATGTTGACAGCGTGGGGATCTGCAAGCGCATTTGGACCGTTGCTGATCGCACATATGCGGCAAAGCAGCGGATCCTATACAAGCGGTCTCCATGTGATTGCAGGCATCATGGCCGTTTCAACGCTCCTTCCCATCCTGGTCTCGGCACCCAGTCCTCGCACTGCAGACGTTACGGGGCCAAGTCGCGCCGTCGCTGCTATGCATTCGAGATAGCTTGCCCTCAACGAGCCGGAACCAACGAGCGTGAGACTTGCATGGTTCCGGCGGATCGCAGATGCATCAGGAGATCGAGAGAGATGGATCGGGCGGCTCTGCTGCAGGCGGGGCGGGCTCCCTGTTTTCTTCACCGCTGTGCTCGCGTTGCTGCATAGCTTTTTCCAATTCCTTCTGGCGGTCGGTAAGCAGGGCATGGATTTGACGATGCGTTTCGTCGCTGATTGCATGAGTTTGCGGGCCGAGATCCTGACGCGAGGCATTCAGACTCTTATCGAGCAGCGCCTGAATCTTATCGTGGTGCTGCTGCAGCAGAAGCCGGACCATCTGCTGCTGTTCCGGAGTCAGTTCTAGATCCTTCGTTAGCCGTGTGAGTTCCTGGTCGATTGATTGCGGCGTATAGATTTGCGGAAACTGCTCCCGCGCTGAGGGCTGCTGATCCCTGTTTTCTTGAGCAACGGCGGAGCCGGCCAACACGAGCGTGAGTATGATTCCATAGGCAAGCGTGAAAGATCGAATTTGCATGATGGCGACCTCATAGGTGATCCTCGACGCAACTTCCGTCGAGTCTCTGATGTAAATAGACGAGCAATTCAAGAACCGGTTGCAACAGAGGATATTCTGCAGGCCTTCTACGACGGTATCAGGCACAAGCCTGAGACAACCTTCAGAAAACGGACGTACTTGCAGAGAAGGACACCTTTTTCAGACGCGGCAATTTCTGCAGCGTGATTCGCAACAATTCCTGGTGCGGCTAATCAAATGAAGAGGGATAGATCTAAGGCCGACCGATCCAACAATGAAGTAGCGAGGCTGAAGTTCCCATCCGGGCGCGGCAGAGCATCACCTAGGAAGCGGGGAGGACTATGAAGAACTTTAGAGAATTATCGGAACGCGAGATTCTTGCATTGGCCATCTCTCTGGAAGAAGAGGACGGCGCGTGTACGCGGACTTTTCGAAGGGCTGCGCCAGGATTATGCCGGATCTGCCGCGGTGTTCGAAAGCATGCGAAGGGAAGAGTCGGAACACCGCCGTCGTCTGATCGAACTCTATCAACAGAAGTTTGGTGAGCACATACCGCTCATTCGCCGCCAGGACGTGAAGGGGTTCGTCCAGCGCACGCCGGTTTGGCTGATCCGTCCAATGGGGCTCGACACAGTTCGCAAGCAGGCGAGCGCTATTGAATTTGAAACTCGGAGGTTCTATGAGCTAGCTGCGGCGCGTGCCCAGGATGCCAGCATCCGCCAGCTTCTCGATGATCTGGCACAGGAGGAACGCACGCACGAAGATCGCGCCCAGGAACTGACGGAAGAGAATCTTCGTCCGGATGTGAAGGAAGACGAGGAAAAGGCACGGCGTCGGCTATTTGTGCTGCAAATCGTGCAACCCGGCCTGGCGGGACTGATGGATGGATCAGTTTCAACTTTGGCTCCGGTATTTGCGGCGGCCATGGCTACGACGAACAGTTGGGATGCCTTCCTGGTCGGGATGGCTGCATCGTTGGGAGCCGGCATCAGCATGGGATTTGCAGAGGCGTTGTCAGATGATGGGAGCCTTACGGGGCGCGGACACCCGTGGATACGCGGATTGATTTGCGGCGCCATGACGACCCTGGGAGGCATTGGTCATACGCTCCCGTTCCTTATTCCGGGGTTTCAGCTTGCGTTGGGAATTGCAATGGTCGTCGTTCTCGTAGAACTTGGTGTCATCACATGGGTGCGACACCGGTTCATGGATACGCCAGTGTTCTCCGCGGCTCTGCAAGTGGGTCTTGGAGGAGCACTCGTTTTCCTTACGGGCATCCTCATCGGAAAGTCGTAAAACAGTCCAGGAACGCTTGGTCCCAATCAGACTGCCTCGCACAGAGATGCAAGATGTCGAGGACTATTGGGGCAGTTTCGACGGGACCATTTGACCCGATACGTCAGTTGGTGTCGGCCATCCGACACCCGACGCGAAAGCTGGGCCAATTTGCGGTCTATGGCTGGTGATTCCAAAAGAGAAGCCAAATGGCATGAGTCGTGCAAGAACCTCGGCAGGCACCCAATCGAGCCGTAATGCCGATAGAGGTCAGCCACGCCGCGATGGCGGCAGAAGGGATCGCAAAGGGACTTTATGTGGATCGTCAAGCTTGCTCTTAACCGACCGTACACATTTATCGTTCTCGCGCTGTTGATTCTCATCGCAGCGCCGGTGGTCATCCTGCGCACGCCCACCGACATCTTCCCCAACATCAATATTCCGGTTGTTTCGATAGGCTGGACATATACCGGCCTCAATCCTGAAGAGCTCGAGGGGCGTCTGACGTCGCCGTACGAGAAGGCATTGACCACGCTGGTAGACAATATCCAGCATATCGAGTCGACGACATATAACGGGGAAGCGATCGTGAAGGTGTTTCTGCAGCCCGGAGCGTCGTTGGATACCGCCAACGCTCAGGTCACCGCGGCATCGCAGTATCTGTTGCGGCAGCTTCCTCCGGGCACGTTGCCCCCGCAGATCATAAATTTTTCGGCGTCCAGCGTGCCCATTCTACAACTCGGCATTTCCGGTGAAGGCCTGTCGGAAGCACAGCTGAACGACTACGCGACCAACTTCATCCGCACGCAACTCATCACTGTGCCCGGCGCGGTGGTGCCATCGCCCTACGGCGGCAAGCAGCGTCAGATCAGCGTCAACATGAACCAGGCAGAGATGCAATCCAAAGGCATTGCTCCCGGCGATGTGTTGAGCGCATTGGCGCTTGAGAGCGTTGTGATGCCTTCGGGCACGATCAAGATCGGGCAGTCGGAGTACGACGTGAGGACCAACGGCTCCCCGCGCACCGTTGAGGGTCTCGCCAATATCCCGATCAAACAGGTGAATGGCACAACGATTTACTTGCGCGACGTGGCCAGCGTCAGCGACGGATTCCAGGTGCAGACCAATGTCGTTCGACAGGACGGGCGCCGCGGCGTGTTGGTCTCAATCCTGAAAAGCGGCAATGCATCGACTCTAGATGTCGTCAAGGGAATTCGGTCGATCCTACCGCGCGTGGCCAGCACAGTCCCGCCGCAACTGAAAATGACACCACTGTCGGATCAGAGTATTTTCGTCCGCGCAGCCGTCCAGGGCGTGATCCGCGAGGCCGTGATCGCAGCCGCGTTGACGGCGGTGATGATCCTTGTGTTCCTGGGCAGCTGGCGATCGACACTCATCATCGCGATCTCGATTCCGTTATCCATTCTCTCCTCCATCATCATTCTCGGTCTGATTGGCGAGACCATCAACACCATGACGCTCGGCGGACTGGCCCTGGCTGTCGGCATTCTCGTCGACGACGCCACCGTCACCATCGAGAACATTGAGCGCTTTCTGGAGGAGGGCCACGGCCTGCGGGAGGCCATTCTCGAAGGTGCCTCGCAGATCTCAGTACCGGCACTCGTTTCGACACTTTGTATCTGCATTGTCTTCCTCCCCATGTTCTTACTCGGTGGCGTAGCGCGATTCCTCTTTGTTCCACTGGCGGAGGCAGTCGTATTCGCTATGCTTGCCAGCTACCTGCTGAGCCGCACGCTGGTGCCCACGCTGGCAATGTACCTGCTGCGAGCAAAGGAGCACGGCGCTGCCGCGAAAGGAATCTTCGCGCGTTTTCAGCAGAGGTTTGAGCGTGTTTTCGAACGTGTGCGCGAGGGGTACCATTCGCTGTTGCAGTCGCTCGTCTTCCGTCGCCGTATCTTCATTCCGTCATTCCTGGGGCTTTGTCTCGCGGCCTTCATCCTGGTGCCGTTTCTTGGCGAAGACTTTTTCCCTCAGACCGACAGCGGGCAGTTCATTCTTCATGTCCGCGCGCCTTCGGGAATGCGTATTGAAGAGACCGCACAACTATTCGATCTGGTTGAAGGAGAAATCCGAAAGGAGATACCTGCTGCGCAGATCGACAACATTCTCGACAACATCGGCCTACCCTATAGCGCACTGAACACACAGCACCTTACCAACGGCACACTGGGCGCGGGGGACGGCGACATCCTGGTGTCGCTCAGGCCTGAGCACGGGCCGACCGCAAATTATGTGCGCGCACTCAGGCGCAATCTGCCCCGCATCTTTCCGGCCGCGACGTTTTACACGCTGCCCGCTGATATCACGACACAGATTCTCAACTTTGGATTGCCGGCGCCGATCGACGTCCAGATTGAAGGCAACGATGCGGGTGTAAGCAAGGTCCAGGCAGACAAGCTTCTCGCTCAGCTCCGCGACGTTCCTGGTCTCACCGACCTTCGCATTCAGCAGCCGTTCGACTATCCCACTCTTCAGGTGGACGTGGATCGCACCAAGGCCGCGCAGGGCGGATATACGGAGCAGGACGTCTCAACGAGTGTTCTCAACACGCTGAGTGGCAGCTTCCAGGTGTCGCCCATGTTTTTCCTTAATTGGGGCAATATGGTGAATTACAATATTGTGGCGCAGACGCCGCAGTACAAGATGGACACGATGCAAGACCTCGAGAACATTCCTATCAACCGGGCTACGCGAAGCGCACCGGCGGCAGGTGCACCGACGAATCCTGAGATTCTCAGTGACCTGGCCAGTATGGGTCGCGGACACGAGATGGAGGTCGTGAATCACTACAACATTCGACGCGTGGTGGATGTGTATGCAAACGTGCAGGACCGCGACCTGGGCGGTGTGAGCCGGCAGATCACAAAGATTCTCGACGCCAACGCGAAGTCCTTGCCGCGCGGCACCTTCGTAAACCTGAAGGGCCAGGTGGATACGATGCGTAGCTCATATGCCGGTCTGCTGGGTGGCCTGGTATTTTCCATTGTCCTGGTTTACTTGCTCATCGTGGTCAACTTCCAGAGCTGGACCGATCCATTCATCATCATCACTGCGCTGCCTGCGGCCCTGGCCGGCATTGTGCTGTTTCTCTTTCTTACGCGCACGACGCTGTCTGTGCCTGCTCTGATGGGCGCCATCATGTGTATGGGCGTGGCAACGGCCAACAGCATCCTCGTGGTATCGTTCGCGAAAATTCGCCTCGATGAGCACGGCAATGCCGTTAGCGCGGCAATTGAAGCCGGCGCCACACGCTTTCGGCCGGTCATTATGACCGCACTGGCCATGATCATCGGTATGGTACCCATGGCGCTTGGAATGGGGGACGGGGGCGAACAGAATGCGCCACTGGGCCGCGCTGTGATCGGCGGACTGCTTTGTGCGACTGTCGCGACATTGCTCTTCGTGCCCAGCGTCTTCGCGCTGATTCATGGATCAGAAAAGAGCGAGCAGGCGCGCGAGAAGAAACGCCTCGCGGAGGAGTATGCATGAATTCCGGCACTGGAATCCTTGACGGAGAGAAAGAGATGAACACACGGGAACAAGCGGTGGCGGCGACGGGGACCGATGCCGCTCCCGCGCAGACGGATGCGCCGCACACCGCTTCGACGACTGAGAATCCTGGCGGGATTCGCACAGCGGGTATCTTCGTGACGGTTTCTCTGCTGGTCGCGATCGCGTACGGACTTCATCTGCGTTCTGCAAGTGAGAAGGGGCTGTCCGTCGCAACTGAGGAAGCGGCCATCCCATCGGTCAATGTGGTGCATCCGGTTCTGGGATCGAAGGCCGACGATCTTGCGCTTCCCGGCAGTGTACAGGCCTTTACCGATACGCCCATCTACTCGCGCACCAATGGCTACCTGAAGAAGTGGTACTTCGATATCGGCGCGCATGTACGCAAAGGCGATCTCCTCGCCGAGATCGAAACGCCCGAAATCGATCAGCAACTGGACCAGTCGCGCGCCGAGTTGGAGCGCATGCAGGCTAATGCGGACCTCGCAGGCGTGACCAGCAACCGGTGGCAGGCGCTGTTGGCCAAGCATGCCGTTTCGCAGCAGGAGGCCGACCAGACCCGCGCTAATTACATCGCTGCGCAGGCCGCTGTCGACGCAAGCCGGGCCAACGTGCGCCGCCTGGAACAGCTTCAGAGCTACGAACGTATCGTTGCGCCTTTCGACGGCTTCATTACCGCGCGCAATACGGACATCGGAGACCTGATCGACGCCGGCTCGGGGTCGGCCAATCCGCGCGAGCTTTTTCACATGGATGCGACCCACAAGCTGCGCGTCTATGTCGCGGTCCCTGAAGTCTACTCCGACTCGATTCATGACGGCGACAGCGCGACGCTGACGCAGGACTCCAATCCCGACCAGACGATTCCCGGCACCATCGTACGCAACGCCGACGCTATCGACCATTCGACGCGCACCCTCAACGTCGAGGTGGATGTCGACAACTTGAAAGGCGTGCTGCGCCCAGGAGCCTATGTCTTTGCCCACTTCCATCTACCTGCGATTGGCAACGCGGTAACGATTCCTTCGAACACATTGCTTTTCCGATCCGAGGGTCTTCGCGTCGGTGTCGTCCGCGGTGACCGCGTTCAGCTTGTGCCTGTGACAATTGGCCATGACTTCGGCAATTCGGTTGAGATCACTTCCGGTCTTACGGCCGCCGACCAAGTTATTCTCGATCCCCCCGACTCACTGGCCAGCGGCATAGAGGTCCACCCGCAGATAGCGAATTCAAGAGGCCAGTCATGATCGAGATTCCGATGGGGCGCGCGGTGATTTTCCTGGTTGGTGCAGGGTTGGGGCTCGTGCTGTCGGGTTGTCGCGTCGGACCCGACTACGTGCGTCCCACCACCCCACTTGCGCCGGCGTTCAAAGAGCCGCTGCCTGAGAACTTCAAATCAGAAGACGGCTGGAAGCCAGCGCAACCCAGCGACGCGAAATTGAAAGGTGACTGGTGGACGCTTTTCAACGACCCGCAACTCAACACGCTTGAGGCGCAGATTGATCCGGCTAATCAAACCTTGAAACAGGCGGAGGCGAACTTCCGTGCGGCACGCGCGGCCGTCCGCTTTAACCGCGCGTCTGAGGCGCCAACGATCGGAGTCGCGCCCAGCATCGGCGGCATCCGAGACTCCAACAATCAGCCGTACCTGAACGTCTCGGGGGCCAACAACGGCGACGGTGACTTCACCCTTCCGTTCGACCTGAGCTACGAAATTGATCTGTGGGGACGCGTGCGCCGCACTGTCGCGCAGACGCGAGAACAGGCGCAGGCCTCGGCTGCGGACCTTGAGACTTCGCGGCTTTCGTTGCATGCCGAGTTGGCAGTCGACTACTTCGATCTCCGATCAGCCGACGCGCAAAGCAGACTTCTCCGCGACACTGTCAAGGCTTTTCAGAGTGCGCTGCAGCTTACTGAGGACCGCTACAATGGCGGTGCCTCGCCGCTTTCCGACGTGACCCAGGCACGCACGCAACTCCAAGCGGCACAGGTGCAGGCCACCGATGTCGACATTCAGCGCGCCATGTACGAGCACGCAATCGCAGTCCTAATTGGCAATCCGCCAGCGGTGTTCACTTTGCCGCCCGACCCAATAACCGTCGCCGCGCCGACGATTCCCGCCATCCCCGGTATGCTTCCGTCACAGTTACTGGAGCGCCGTCCCGATATCGCCTCATACGAACGCAGCATGGCCGCAGCGAATGAGCAGATCGGCATCGCTCAGGCGGCCTACTATCCCACGCTGTCACTTTCGGCGGTGGCTGGTTTTGCTGGCACATCTGCGATCAACTGGTTTTCGTGGCCGAGTCGCTTTTTCGCCGTCGGCTCAACGCTGTCAGAAACCCTCTTCGATCACGGCCGGCGACGCGCCACCTCCGATATCGCCCTTGCGCAGTACGATGGCACAGTCGCGGCGTACCGGCAGACGACGCTCACCGCATTCCAGCAGGTTGAGGACAACCTGAACGCACTGCATAACCTGGAGATCGAAGCGCGCCAGCAGCATGATGCTACCGCATCGGCGCAGCAATCGCTCGACCTCTTCAATACACGTTACGAGGATGGCGTCGATACCTATCTCCAGGTGATTACCTGGCAAACTGCGCTGCTTCAAAACGAACGCAACGACATTGAAATCACGCAGCGACGCTTCGAAACCAGCGTCTTGTTGGTCAAAGCTCTCGGAGGCGGTTGGGATGCGTCTCAACTCCCGCAGCGGCTCTGAAAATGGATTGCCTCTTATGAAACGACATCGCAGTAAGTTGTTTGAATCATCAACCCGAACAATCAACCTTGTATTTGTGGAGAGATTTCTATGAGCCAAACTCAAGCTATCACCGCTGCGGCGTCAGGCACCATCACTATCGGGGGTGACCTCACCGTCAATCGACTGGGCTACGGAGCCATGCGCGTTACGGGCCCAGGCATCTGGGGACCACCGGCAGACAAGGCAACGTCAATTGCAACTTTGAAACGGGCACTGGAACTTGACGTTAACCTTATCGACACCGCAGACTCCTACGGGCCTGGTGTTTCGGAAGAGTTGATCGCAGAAGCGCTCTTTCCCTATCCCACCGGCCTGGTGATCGCGACCAAGGGCGGATGGGAGCGCCCTGGCCCCAACCAATGGACACACAACGCCAGTCCCAAACACCTGACTGAAGCGCTGGAGGGCAGCCTCAAGCGTTTGCGCCTTGACCGAATCGATATTTACCAACTCCACGCCCCCGACAATGCCGTCTCTTTCGAGGCATCGGTTGAAGCGCTGGCCAGGCTGCGCGAGCAGGGCAAGATTCGCCATGTTGGGCTCTCCAACGTCACACGCGAGCATGTCGAGCGCGCTCGCAGGATTGTGCCCGTTGTCTCCGTGCAGAACCGCTACAGTTTTGCCGACCGCGAGTCCGATTTCATCGTCGATTATTGCGCGGAGAATCACATCGCCTTCCTGCCGTGGGCTCCGCTCGGTCAGGGAAGAAGAGCAGATGATGCGATCGAGAAAGTCGCCAGAGACCTCGATGCAACGCCCCTGCAAGTCGCTTTGGCCTGGCTGCTCAAGAGGGCCAAGGTGATTTTACCGATACCCGGGACATCCTCGGTTGCGCATCTCGAAGAAAATGTTGCAGCGGCAGGGTTGGAGTTGCCGCAGGCAGCTTACGGCGATCTCTCCGCTGTGAGCCATCCGCCGGCAAGCCTGCGCGGCTAACCGCTTGACAGATTGCCGACGCGCACAAGTTCGACAAGCCTGGCTTGCCTGCAGCATTGCGGGTTACGGAGGAGCGATTTGCATCGGAGAGCTCTCTGAAGCTGGCTCGTCCGGCTCGAGCTCGAAGCAGAGTAGGCGCAAGAAAAAAAGAAGCACGATCAGTTTGCTGACTGTGCTTCTCTTTCTGTTTGGGGGAGAACTCGTGCGTTCAGGCGGGAAGTTCCGTGGAACTCGGGAATCCGTGCTGCGCGCGGCCCAGGTCGCTCTCGTACTTTACCGTGGTCTTGTAGAGTTCGTAGCGCCCGTCATTGAATTGGCGGCCATGCTCGCGAAGGGCCGCCATTTGTCCTTCGGCGAGCGGTTTGAAGTTGCGCAGGATTTCCAGATTCTGGTCAAGCACCTCCATGGTGTTCATTCCCGAAACGGTGGTGGAGACGCCGGGAACACTCATCGCGTAGGAAAGCGCTTCGGTGGGCGTGAGCGCACCGCGAACGATTGATTCGCCGGAGCCACTCATGCTCTTTACCGAGAAGACCGCAATACCCTTTTGAAGCGCCACCGGGAGCACGCTCCTCTCGAACGACCGGAAGCTGGGGTCGAAGGGATTGATCGGCATCTGCACGGTGTCGAAGTGGAAGCCGCGGTCGAGCATGTCGAGGTGAATGGAAGGATTCTTGTGTCCAGTGAAGCCGAGGAAGCGGACCTTGCCTTGCTGCTTGGCCGCGGTCAGTGCTTCGAGAACTCCATCAGCCTGGTAAGCAAGTTCGGGATCGTTGTAGTAAATGACATCGTGGACTTGCCAAACGTCGACGTGATCGGTCTGTAGGCGGGTGAGCGAGTCATCGAGCATGCGCATGGCGACGTCTTTTTTGCGGCCGTAGGTGCAGACGCCGGTCGCGATAATAGCCTGGTTGCGTTTGCCTTTGAGAGCGATGCCGAGCCGCTCTTCGCCAGTGCCGCCCTGGTACTCCCAAGCGTTATCGAAGAAGTTGACGCCGTGGTCGAGCGCCTTGGCGACCATGTCATTGACGATGTCCTGACTGAGAGCGGCGCCGAGGTGATAGCCGCCCATGCCAAGGATGGAGACCTGAAGGCCAGTGTTGCCCATAGGACGCTTCTGGACCTGGAAGCTTGGCATGGATGAATTGCCGTACGCGCCCTGGAAGTTGGGGATGATCGGGTTGGGCAGCGCTCTCACCGGGACGTTAGCTTTCTGATGGATTTCCTGGGAGTGGGCTGCGGGAATCTCCAGCGCGACGGCAGCGGTTGGCACCACAGAAGAGACACCGGTTACGGCGGCGGCCTGGAGGAAACGACGACGAGAGAGTTCAGGTTGCGTAATCAGGTCCGGCGTCGTTTTCATTTCGGAGCCAGCGAAATTCGTCTTCATACACATCTCCTCTGAGAGTTGTTGGCGCAACGAGGAGTCACACCAAGAGAGTGGGCCGCGCTCAGGATGGGAAAGGCCAGCCGGTGTTCTGGGTCTCGGCGACCAATTCTTTGGTTTCGATCTGCTGCATGTCGATGGGAAAGTCATGGGCTATGCGCGCCTCGGGGTTGTCGAACTGGAGGGACACCTTATAGGGTTCGAAACGGCCGTCACCAGCGTAGGGCCTTGCCCGCTCGCGAAAGGCCTGCATTTCGCTCTCGGAGAGCGGGGTGAATCCCTGTGCGACCTCAAGGTTCTGCTTGAGGGTAACCATGTCGGAGAAGCCGGTGATGGTTGTGGTGACAGGCAACGACATGGCGTAGCACAGCAACTCCTGAGCGGTGAAAATGCCTTTCTTGACGGGTTCGGCGCGGCCACAGATGGGCTTCATGCCGAGCACCGCGATGCCGCGCTCTTTGAGTACGGGAAGGACTTTTTGCTCGAAGCTGAATTGGTGGAACGTCCCATCGAAGGGGTTCAACGGCATCTGGACAGCGTCGAACGGGAAGCCCGTATTGAGCATGGCGAGGTGAACTTCGGGGTCCTTGTGGCCGGTGAAGCCTATGAAGCGGACCTTACCTTCTTTTTTGGCTTTTACAAGGGCTTCTGCAGCTCCGCCCGGGCGGATGAAGAGGTCGGGGTCGTTTGCGAAGCCGACTCCGTGAATCTGCCAGAGGTCGATGTGATCGGTTTGCAGCCGGCGCAGGCTTTGTTCGAGCATTTGAGCGGCGAGTGTGCCGTCGCGGCCATGCGTGCAGACCTTGGTCATCAGGAAGGCCTTGTCACGCCTTCCTTTGAGGCCTTTGCCGAGCCAGTCCTCGGCCTTGCCGCGGCAATACTCCCAGCAACAGTCATAAAAGATGATGCCGCCGTCCAAAGCCGTATGGACAAGTTCGACTGCGGTCTTTTCGTCCTTGGCTACACCGATATGATGTCCGCCAGAACCGAGAGCCGAGATCTGAACATCGGTCTTGCCGAAACGCCTGAGCGGGATACTGCCTTTGGATTCCATATCGCTCCGATGCACGACCGCGATCACTTTGTTGGCACCACGGCTGCTGCTGGATTGGCCTCATAAGCGTCCATCACACGAGCGGAGTAGACTAGCGCAGCGCCCGCGTTAACGGCGATCGCCACGCCAAGTGCTTCAGCGATTTCTTCTCGGGACGCGTCGTGTTTGATTGCCGCCTCCGTATGGACCGTGATGCAGCCGTCACATCGCAAAGTCACGGCAACGGCCAGCGCTATCAACTCTCGGGTTTTCGCGTCTAGGTGGTTCGTCTTGGTTCCTGCGGTGCTTAAAGTGACGTAGCCCTTCACGGTCTCCGGACTCAGCCGTGCGATCTTTCCGGTCATCTCCAGCAGCTGCTGACGATACGCATTCCAATCCGCCATCATTTTGATCGACTCCTTTAGGAAATGTGGTGATAAAAGCCTCGATAGCAACTTCCTGAAATCTCCGAGTAGCTTCCGGGATCATTTCAGCTGCCCGATCCCTATTGCGGATTGCGCTTCAACCGGGTCTTAGCCGAGCCAGCGAGATTGGTCACCGTGATACCCAGCATGTTGATAATAGAAAATCCAGTGATGAAGAATACACGTTTACTAGTCTTTTTCACTCCTGGGGGCCTGGTCGCGGAGGGCGCGGAAACAGCGCAGGTTGATTCGGCGTTATCGCAATCAACAACAGGCCTCCCGTCATCGCCGCGTTCTTCAGGAATTGGAGAAGCTGCGGGGCAAAGGCAGATGTTCCCACCGCCAGCCAGAATTCATGGGCCACGAGCGTCGCCGGTACCAGGAAGGCAACTACGGCGATTGCCGCGATCTGGGGATAGATACCCAGCACCAATCCGAAACCGCCGACGATCTCGATCGTTCTGGCTGCAAACATAAGCAGTGGCACAAGAGCCGCCGGGGTTCCATGATCGGCGAGTTCTTTTGCAGCGAGACCCTGCGGGATGATGCCAAAACCGTTGGCGAAAAATACCAGGGCAATCAAAACACGGACTGCGGCGAGAGCGTTACGCTGAAGTGAGTTCATTGAAACCTCCTTGGTCGACGTTGACGTTTCATCGCAAACATCACCCGACAAAAACCTGCATTTCACAGGCCAAACGTCAGTTCCATTCATCAAAAGCGATACGTCAATCCGGTAGTGCCGACAATGGGCCCTCGATTGTCGGTCTGCCCATTGAGGAATCCGCCAGGCTTGAATCCGGCGAGGTTGAAAGCAGCGATAAGGCGCCGAGCCGACGCTCAGCGAACCTCAATGTCGCTCTGATTGCCCAAGTGGCGCGCATCTCTTGTGCCGGGCGGGTCGATCATCGTCACTGAGAGTTCGGGAAGGACGAGTCACGAATCTGCTCGTAAAAATTACTCCGCCGATAGTTGCGAATGAAATGAGAGCAAATGTCCTCGTTGCACGTGCCCTCGGTTGTCAAAGTTTTGTGCTCAAAGCCGCGGAAGAAAGCCATTGCAATCTCCTGCTCGAAGTTCACGCGAGGAAATCGCACCACCACACTCTCCCTTACGCTCCGGGGAAACTGTTCGTAGCCGATCCCCAGCACATCGAGTCCGACACCGTTGTACAAGAGCTCGACCTCGATCGGCTTGTACGCAACGATACCCGGCGTCGTGTGGAGAGAGATTGCATCCCAGGCCACCTGAATCCGGGCAGCGGGGACGTCGTGGTGCTCGAGAAATTGCCGAACCGCATTGGCGCCGTCAACCTCAAATCGGTCATCGGCACTGCTAAATCGCTCCAGCAAACCAAGATCGTGAAATGCCGCGCAGACAAACAGCAGCTCCACATCGAATTTCTGTCCCGTCTGCCGTCCCAATTCATTGGCCCAGAAAAAGACCCGATGCGAGTGGTTAAAGAGCAGGGGTGTGCTGAACTCGTGAAGAAGTCCCGTCGCTTCTCTAGCCAGTTGCGTATCCGGAACGCCGGCCTCAACCTTTTGGAACTTCAATGCGGGAGTTGGGACCACTTTAACAATCTTCGATAGTCGAAATGTTGGCCGCTTGTCCGCCGTTTGTTCGTCCCCAGTTTTGACTCGAGAAGTGCCTGCGGGGATTCTTGCAGTCGTTGCGCTCATAGTTTCGCCTCCTGATGACCTCGTTTAGTCGGTGTCGAACGTTGGTGGCGCGAATCCGGTGCCAGAAGCCGTAGAGACCGGGGTGGCGACGCCGATTTGCCTTTTCTCCATAGGGACTCGCAGGATACTTCCGAACATCTCTGGCACAGTTATTCGGTCTGAGATGCCAAATGGATTCAGACTCAGAGAGAACATAATTCGATCGTGCATCCATCTGATCCGATCTTTGGGACTAGCATGAATCCTGCGTGAGGATTCTGACCGGTCTTGCCCGCATGCGGCAAGCGAAATCCAAGTAGTGAAGGCCTGTGAAAGTATGAGAATTGTTTTCATCAGGTCATTTGCCCCTGCGGATTGTCGAGCCGGCAGGCGCCGTCGCCGGGTCATGTGCGCCTCAGAGCGGAGTGGGATCCGGAATGGGAGTAATAATGCGGAGTCTTGTTCTGCACGAATTCCTTCAATTCGATCCTTGCGCGCAAGAGCCTTGACTTGACCGCCGGCTCCGAAATGCCAAGGGATCGTGCAATCTCTTTGGTCGATAGCTCACCCGCTTGTTGAAGCTCAAGTACCCTTCGCGATCCGGGCCTGAGCCGCAGCATTGCTCCACTGAGCATACTTGCCCTCTGCTGTCGTGCGTAGTACTGCTCGGGATTGTCTCGATGATCTCTGAGTTCCCACTTCTCAGATTGACCAATATCGTCTAGGCCGCAATCGATAGCCGATCTCAGGGTTCCCTTTCTTTTCCGCAAGTGCATCAGGGCTGTGTTGATTGCAATCCTGGTAAGCCACGTCGAAAAGCTCGCTCTAGATTCGAAGGTGTGAAGGTGAACAAATGCTCTCATCAAGGATTCCTGGAGCACGTCTTCTGCATCTTGCCAGTTGTTTGTTATTCGATAGATCTTATGCAACACGCGCCTGGAATGACGCTTGCTAAGTTCAACAAAGGCAGAAGAGTCCCCGGACTGCGCGACAGCAACCAGCATGGCGTCGTCCGCGGAAACCGCTTCCTTCCCTTGGGTGGCAACATCGAGTTCCGATGCAAATGAATTCATTGTGATGTCTCCTTTCGTGTAGCGGTTTCCACTTGATACTTCGGGATGCTGGGAATTGAAAGATGTTGAATGGCGGCGATGAGCCGGCTTATCGCGCACTCGGTCGCGCCCGGATAATCTCCCACGCTTGAAGCGCCTCCTTGAATGGATTGCAGCCGCTATTATTGTCTGGCAGGCTCTTCAGTGCCTGGACCCGTGCCAATTGGATATCGCGCCGCCTGCAACTTGCTTCGTAGCACCAAAAACAAGATTCGAACGCATTGAGCCCCCCGGGAGAATCAAAGGTCTATTTCCGTCCTTGATGCCTTTGAAGCATTCACAATGCCAAACAGGGATGTAGCGGACTATCTGGAAATCTATTTGCATTTACGGACTCGATTCGTGCAGCTGTCCTAGGGCGTGTTAACACTATCTGAGGGCTTCTACGATTAGGGCGAAGGTGAGAAAGCCGAGGAAGAGGACATCGAGTTTTTCGAATCGGGAGAAGATACGGCGGAAGCCCTTGAGGCGCCGGAAGAGCCGCTCGATTTCGTTCCGCTTGCGGTACATGGCTTTGTCGTATTGCCAGGGTTCGAGGCGATTGCTCTTGGGCGGAACCACGGGAATAAAGCCGAAATCCAGCGCCAGTTGGCGGGTTTCGTTGTCCTCGTAGGCTTTGTCCATGATGAGGTGCAGCGGTGCTGGCAATGGTCCGATGCCGCCCAGCAGGGTGCGGCCCTCGACTGCATCGGAGGCTTGGCCAGGCGAAAGCGAGAAGGTTATGGCCGCTCGCGCATTCGCGGCAACCATATGAATCTTGGTGGTCCATCCCCCGCGAGATTTTCCGATGGCCTGGGGTCCGTTTTTTTTAACGCGCCGGTGCCGTCCGGATGCACCTTCACGATGGTCGAGTCCATTTTGACTGCTTCGATCTTGATGCGCACGATCTGTTCCCGCTGCAAGCGCTCGAATACATGGTCCAAAACACCATTCTTGGACCAGCGATTCATGCGGGTATAGATAGTATGCCAAGGGCCGAAACGCTTGGGCAAACCGCGCCACTTGCAACCCTGTTCGGCAACATAAAGCAGGGCGTTAACAAACTGCAGGTTGCTCACCCTCACGTTGCCGCGGCAACTCTGAATCAATACGACGAAATTGCGCCTCGCTGATCTCCACCCAGTCACAATACCATAAATGTCTCAATTAGTGTTAACACGCCTAGGTGGCCTTCACGTTTCGCTCGGATTGGGAGTCGAACTCTCGACACGGGGCGCAAATTCCCGACACGCGTTCCTCCTTCTGAGGGCGGTTCACTGAGAGGAGGGTCCATCTAAAATGGGTCTATCAACGAGCTTCGGAGTGCTTTCTGGAATGGCTGCGACCTTTAAGAACGCAGTCCCTTTCCATCAACGCGGCCGTCATTGTGATCCCGACTGGCGCGGGTTCGAAATGCTCATACTTGCGTGGTGGAATCAGTGTCGGCAGCCCGACAGATACGACAATGGAAACCTTGATAAGGCTAAGCGAATGGCAATCGCCAGAGAGCAGATCCTCCCTACTGAATCTCTGTAAATCAAGAATGTGAGTTCTAGAGAGTCTGGGGATGCGTTTAGTCCGAATGAGATGGAATTCGGATTGCAATAGGAGATATGCGGCGGATTTTCCGAGGTAGGCATTTCAGAGCTTTGTATGACTGTCTTTCGCTGGCCGTGACAACGGGCTGAGGTGCGCTTATGGTTGTTGACATCATCGACGTTCGCCGGGCCATCGAAAGCGAGCAAATTGTTCCGTACTTCCAACCTATCGTGGAAATGCGCACCGGGCATTTGGCCGGTTTTGAAGTATTGTCGCGCTGGCGACACCCTGAGTTTGGCCTGACCCTGCCGAAGAATTTCATCTCTCTGGCCGAGGAGAACGGATTGATCGGGCTACTCACTCAGCAGATACTGCGGAAGGCACTCCTGTCGGCGCCCGTCTTGCCTGAGCCGCTTGTTCTGGCCGTAAACATTTCGCCGATCCAATTGCACGATCTAAGCCTTCCCTCTCAAATTCGCAAATCGGCTGAGGGAACGGGGTTCCCCCTGGAACGGCTGATGATTGAGGTTACCGAAAGCGCCCTCATCGACAACGTGGCGCGCGCCAGAGAGATTGTCGCCGAGCTAAGAGCCATGGGATGCAGGTTGGCAGTTGACGACTTCGGCACTGGATATTCGAACCTGCAGCAGCTTGAGGAGTTGCCGTTTAGCGAATTGAAGATCGATCAGAGCTTCGTCGCAAACATGGCCAGCAAGCGCGAGAGCCGCAAGATTGTGGCTGCCGTCGTTGGTCTTGGAAACAGTCTCGACATGGTGACTCTGGCCGAAGGCGTCGAGACCGAAGAACAGGCCGACATCCTCCTTTGGCTCGGTTGCGACCTGGGGCAGGGCTGGCTCTACGGGCATCCTTTG
Source organism: Occallatibacter sp. (assembly GCA_049521035.1). Lineage (GTDB taxonomy): Bacteria > Acidobacteriota > Terriglobia > Terriglobales > Acidobacteriaceae > Telmatobacter. The sequence goes on from JBEKPF010000086.1 coordinate 25,061, forward strand.
CCCGCCGATCG
>JBEKPF010000087.1:0-24854 GCA_049521035.1 Occallatibacter sp.
CGACTCCGCTTCACCGGTTATCGAATATGCTCAAGGAAAAGCAACGCCTTGAGAAGACAATCACACTAAACGGCGACTGTGTCTTCAAAAGACTGTCTCACTCAAGGGGTTCACCCCAGGTTCACCCCACGGCATCCAAGGTCTCAAAACCGAGAAGTGGGACACCCGCTATTCTGAACGGAAGCGATGGTCGCTCACTTGCGCCAATTCGATGTGGTTGTGCTGGGGGCGGGGGCGGCGGGGTTGATGTGCGCGGCGACGGCTGGGCAGCGCGGACGGCGCGTGGCGCTGCTGGAGCATGGCGGGCAGGCGGGGCGGAAGATTCTTATCTCTGGCGGCGGGCGGTGCAATTTTACGAATCTGCACTGCGGGCCGGGGAATTTCATTTCGGAAAATAAGCATTTTGCGAAGTCGGCACTGGCGGGATATGGGCCGCAGGATTTTCTTGCGCTTGTGGAGCGGTATGGGATTGCGTGGCATGAGAAGACGCTGGGGCAATTGTTCTGCGATGGGTCGGCGCGGGCGATATTGGAGATGCTACTGGCGGAGTGTGAGCTTGGTGGCGTGGAGTTAGTGTTGAATGCGCGGGCGATTCAGGTGGAGCGTAGGACTGGCGGTTTTCGCATACAGTGCTCGGCGGGAGAGTTTGCGGCTGAAGCGGTGGTAGTGGCGACGGGTGGATTGTCGATTCCGAAGATGGGGGCGACGGGGCTGGGGTATGAGGTGGCTCGACAGTTTGGGCTTGCTGTGGTTGCACCGAGGCCGGGGCTGGTGCCGCTGGTGCTGGGCGGAGATGAGAAGGAGTGGACGGAGTTGGCTGGAGTTGCGGCGGAGGTGGTGGCTTCGGTGAACGGGGCGAAGTTCAGGGAGAAGATGCTGGTGACGCACAGAGGCGTGAGCGGGCCCGCGGTGTTGCAGGCTTCTTCGTATTGGCGGGAAGGCGATGAATTGAGTCTGGATCTTGCGCCGGATGTGGACGTGTTGGGAGCGTTGAAAGAGCGAGGAGCGCGGCGGGATATAGGGGCGCTGAAGCAGGCGCTGGGCGAGGTTTTGCCGAAGAGGTTGGCAGGATTTCTGGCGGAGCAGTGCGCGCCGACGGGGTGGGGGAATGCGGCGCTGGAGGAGTGCGAGCGGAGGTTGCACCGGTTTGCACTCCATCCGGTGGGGACGGAGGGGTTGGAGAAAGCGGAAGTGACGGCGGGGGGCGTGAGCACCGATGGGCTGCAGGCGCGGACGATGGAGGCGCGGTCGGTGCCGGGACTCTACTTTATTGGCGAGGCGGTGGATGTGACGGGGTGGCTGGGCGGGTTCAATTTCCAGTGGGCATGGGCTTCGGGGGTGGCCGCGGGGAAGAGTGTCTAGCTAGTCAGCAGGTCAGCTTGCCAGCCGGTCAGGCGCCGGGGGTGGGGGAATCTTCTGGCGAGGTGAAGCGGTCGTCGCCGGTGTTCACGCGTTTGAGGAATTCGTAGAGGACTTCGGGACCGGTACCTGAGATTCTTTCGCCGGGGTGGGCGTTGGCTTTCATCCAGGCAAAGAGAAAGATGAGCGGGAGCCATCCGCGGGTGGCGCGTTCGACCTCGGCTCCAAGCTGATTGAGAGCGGGCATCAGACGGACAGGTAAGGGCACCATCTCAGTCTGGAGACTGGCTGGGTCTACACAGTGCTCAGGCGGCGAGGTGACGAGGTATTCGCGGCAGATGAGCGGGCGGATGGGATGAATGGAGCAAGACTCGTCGACCAGAAACGGACAGGGAACGCCCTGGTAATGGTATTCGATGGAGAGGCGCTGATGGGCTTCAGAATCCGGGTCCCAGACCTCCTTCCCGGTCTGAACGAGTCGCTCGAGGATGCCGCTGGCAGCGAGGGTTTGCAGAGTGCGATGGAAGCGCTGAGCGAGTTCCTGCTGTTGAGATTCGGGAAGGGTGCGAATCCAGGCGGTAAGGGATTCAGCTTCAAAGATGCTGATGGGTACGAGCTGACGGCAACAGGCGCCGCAGCCGGCTTTGCAGGAGATGGGACGACCGGCAGCGACGGATTCTGAGACAGCAACGCCAACGAGAGAGTTATCGAGTTCCTGGATGATGGGGAGAAGCGCGGTGAGGTTGGTCTTGCCGGCGGGGACTATGGCGGAAGCGGAGATTTGGTCAGCGCCGACGGAGAGAGTGAACTCGACGGTGATGGTTTCAGGACACGCGGCCGATTGCTCGTCCATAGACAAGGAATTGTAGCGGAAGCACGGGCTCGCGGCGCGAATTACTGTTGGACAGGTTTAGGAGCGGGGGGCGCAGGAGCCGGGTTTTGCTGACCGGCAGGAGCGGCCGGTGGGGCACCCGCTTTGGCGGGCGGAGTGAGGACGAAGCCTTTGCGGACGAGGGCGAAGCCTTGCTGCGAGAGTTCGGCCTGGAGAAGCTGATTTTTAGGGCCAGAGAAGATGTCGCTGGAAGCACCGGCTATGGTGGCCTTGAGGTGATGCACGATGATGGGCTTGCCATCAAGGGTCCCTAGCTCGTCGGCATAGGTCGCGAGCTGGATGGGGCTGACGGAGCCGGCTCCCTTGGGGATGATGGCGTAAAGGGCACGGTTGTTGTTGGCGATGGCGAGGGCAAGAATGGTGTCGAATGCGCCGGGATCGAAGTCGGGGAGAAAGACGGCTGCGGGGTGATTGATGAGGCGCGTGGTTGTACTTTTGCCGTTGGCGGAGATGTTGAGGAGGATCTGGGCAGAATCAGGCGCGGCGTTGACGTTGACGGCGGAGTTGTTGACGGTGGCGCTCAATTGGACGTGCTTGAGAGCATTGGCCGAGGTGAGCTGCTCGGTTTTGGAGAAGCTGTAATTGAGGCCCTGCATGGCGACTTTGAGAAGGGTGGTGGTGTCGTAGCCGCTGGAGTTTGCTGTAAAAGTGACGGTGGCGGTGCCAACCGAGTGACCGTGCTGGGAGACGATGAAACTACCGGACTGGCCCACTGCGTGGAGCGGGGCCATAGTCAACAGCAGGATGACAGGGATGAGTACAAACTTGAGCGTACCGGTCTGAATCTTCACAGTTGCTTAGACGTTGGTTGAGGGGTGGGAGTTGCGGTAAGGGCAGCGGTAAGCGATCAGTTATCAGCTGCCGGAGAACGGTGCGCCTGAAGTTCATGCTTCCCACCCATCGAGCGATGAAACTGCACGATGGATGGGGCACGCTGCTGATCTCTGATGGACGCGATTAGCCTTTGGCGGTGGCGAAGCGCTTGTTGACTTCGTGCCAGTTGACTACGTTCCACCACGCGGCGAGGTAGTCAGGGCGGCGGTTGTTGTATTTCAGGTAGTAGGCGTGCTCCCAAACATCGTTGCCGAGGATGGGATAGTGACCCTGAGAGAGCGGCGAATCCTGGTTGGGTGTGGTGACGACCTGAAGCTTGCCGCCGACAAAGATGATCCAGCCCCAACCGGAGCCGAATTGCTTGGCGGTGGTTTCGTTGAAGGTCTTTTTGAAGGCCTCGAAGTCTCCAAAGTCTTTGGTGATTTGCGCGGCGATGGGGCCGGTGGGCGCGCCGCCAACGCCATCAGAGCCGACAGGGCCCATCAGGTTCCAGAAGGCGGTGTGATTGGAGTGGCCTCCACCGTTGTTGCGGACTGCGGCGCGGATGGGTTCGGGGACCTGGGAGAGATCGCGGATGAGGTCGTCAACCGACTTGGCGGCGAGGTCAGGATGGCTGGCCAGAGCGGTGTTGACGTTATTGATATAGGCCTGGTGATGCTTGTCGTGATGAAGCTTCATGGTTTCGGCGTCGATGAAAGGGTCGAGAGCCGCGTAATCGTAAGGCAGCGGTGCTAGTTCGTAAGCCATGGGAAGTCTCCTCCGTATCGGATTGTACTTGGTGGATTTGGCCCCGCATGCCGCAACCAGGGGCCGGGCCGGACGGCCGGGGTTTGAAACACAATCTTCACACGCGGCAACGACGCCGTATGCTTCGATGGATGCTTGGGAAGGCGATGGGGTTGCGGGAAAGTTGTAAGGGCAGGGACGAGGGAACAGGAACAGCAACTCCAGCTGGTAAGAAACTTTCCCCTCGCGGGAAACATCGTTAAGATGGACGGCGGCGCGCGATTTTACCAACCTGGCGCGGTTTTTCAATTCCCCAACAGGAAACGGATTATGCAGGCATGAGCGAGCAGACTCAGAACGGTTCGGCGCAGTATCGCTGGCTTGAACAACAGGGCGAGGCTTTTGGGGGGCCGGGCATGCAGCCGCGGTGGACCTCGAGCGTGAAAGATGCGGTGGGAACGGCGTACGCCGCGTCAAGCCGGATCTGGTTCACCTGCAGCCACGGAATTTTGAACGAGGTGTACCACCCGACGATTGACCGGCCCCAGGTTCGAGATATGGAATTTCTGGTGACGGACGGGGAGACGTTTTTCCACGAGGAGAAGCGCGACCTGGAGACGACGTTCGAGTACATCCACACGGAAGCGCTGGGAGTGCGGTATGTGAACCGCGATCCGCAAGGACGGTACACGCTGATCAAGGAGATTATCTGCGACCCGCACCACTCGGCGATCGTGACTCATGTCCGGATCGAGGGAGATGCGGAACTGCTGCCGCGGTTGAAGGTGTATGCGCTGCTGGCCCCGCACTTGGACGGCGGAGGGGCGGGCAACTCTGCGCGGGCCGTGGACCTTGCCGGGCACAAGGTGCTGCTGGCCTGGAAGAACGAGCTGTCGCTGGTGATGGGAGCAAGCGGCGGGTTCAAGCGAGTGAGTTGCGGGTTTGTGGGAGCGAGCGACGGCTGGCGCGACCTAATGGACAACTTCCGAATGGACTGGGAGTTTGGATCGGCGACGAACGGGAATATCGCGCTGATGGGGGAAGTGGACCTGAGGGGCAGACACGGGAAAGACTGGATTGAGTTCACGGTTGCCTTCGGTATCGGGGAGGGGCATCATACGGCGGCGCAGAAGACGATGAACGCGCTTTCGACACCGTTCGAAGAGAATCGGAACCGGTACATCACGCAGTGGAAGCGGGCGGCGAATCCGATGTGGCTGGCGGCGAAGGCCGGAGACGCGGGCAAGCTGATGGGCGTGAGCCACAATGTTCTGCTAGCACACGAGGATAAGACGTATCCAGGGGCGTTTGTGGCTTCGGCGTCGATTCCGTGGGGACAGGCGAAGGGCGACGATGACCTGGGCGGCTACCACCTGGTGTGGACGCGGGATATGGTGCAGACGGCGACGGCGCTGCTGGCTTGCGGACGAGCGGACACGGCGCGTCGTGCGCTGGTGTACCTGGCGTGCACGCAGGAGTCGGACGGGGGATTTGCGCAGAATTTCTGGATCGACGGAACACCATACTGGACGGGACAGCAACTGGATGAAGTGGCGTTTCCGCTGATGCTGGCATGGCGGCTGTGGAAGGCGAATGCCCTGGCTGACCTAGGGATATTCCCGTTTGTGGAGCGGGCGGCGGGGTACCTGGTGCGGCACGCGCCGATTACCCACCAGGAGCGGTGGGAAGAGAATGCGGGCTACTCGCCATCGACGCTCGCGGCGGTGATCGCGGGGCTGATTTGCGCGGCGGAGATTGCCCGGGATCACGACTCGATGGAACTGGCGGAGTTTCTGGAGGATTACGCCGACTGGATCGAGGGACACCTGGAAGACTGGATGGTGACGAACAACGGGGTGCTGCACCCGCAGGTCAAGCGGCACTACATGCGCGTGCGGCCACCGGAGCGCGGGGAGGCGTATGCGTGCGAAGACTGCGGGAAAGAGATCATCCACCTGAACAACCGTCCGCCGGGGACGCGCACGGAGTTCGAAGCGCGGGAAATTATCGATGCGGGATTTCTGGAGCTGGTTCGGTATGGGATTCGACGAGCGGACGACCCGCTGATTGTGGACTCGCTGACGGTGGTGGACGCGGTGCTGAAGCGCGCGCTGCCGCAGGGGCCGGGCTGGCTGCGCTATAACTTTGACGGTTACGGGGAGCGGCCGGACGGAGGGCCTTACAAGGGCTGGGGACAGGGACGTGTATGGCCGTTGCTGACCGGCGAACGGGCACACTATGAACTGGCGGCGGGGAATGATATCTCCGAGCTGATCAGAGCCTACGAGCGGTTTGCGACCTGCGGACAGATGATGCCGGAACAGGTGTGGGACGAGGCGGACCGGCCGGATCGCAGTATGCGTCTGGGGCAGCCGGCGGGGTCGGCAGTGCCGCTGGTGTGGGCCCACGCGGAGTACCTGAAGCTGCTTCGGTCCGCGGTGGACGGGAAGGTTTTCGACAGGATTGACGCAGTGTACGACCGGTATTGCGAGCCGGGGACTAACGACACGCGCTGCGGGCTGCCGAGAAAGAAGCTGGAAATTTACAGCATGCGGCGACCGATCCAGAGGATGAAAACGGGGAGCACGCTGCGCATTCTGAATGAGAAGCGGTTTGAGGTGATCTGGAGTGACGACGACTGGGCAACGAAGCACACGACGGTGAGCCGGAGCCTGGGGAGCGCGGGGCACTCGGCGGACATTACACCTGGGCTGGAGCGAAACGGCCTGCAGTGGACTTTGTATTGGACGGAGCAGAAGGGCTGGCTTGGATACAATGTGGACGTGAAGGTTGAACCGGAGTGAAGGCGAGCAAAAGCAGAGTTCGCGGATGAGTTAACAGCGCATTGAGCGCTTCAGCGAAAGGAATTGAGACGAATATGAGTTCAAGCGTTGCAGGTGTTTCCCTCGATCAACTGTCCATTGACACATTGCGTTTGCTTGCTGTGGATATGGTGGAAAAGGCCAAGAGCGGCCACCCTGGCGCGCCGTTGGGCTGCTCGCCGATTACGTACCTGTTGTTTCACAAGCTGATGAAGCATAACCCAGGGCACTCGAAGTGGGTGGACCGGGACCGGTTTGTGCTGTCGAACGGGCACGCTTCGGCACTGCTGTACGGGACGCTTTTTCTTTCGGGCTACAAGCTGACGCTCGACGATCTGGAGCATTTCCGTCAGTGGGAGTCGAAGACGCCGGGGCATCCTGAGTACGGCGAAGCGGACGGCGTGGAAGTGACGACTGGACCGCTGGGACAGGGGATCGGGATGGCGGTGGGGATGGCCATTGCCGAAAGGCACCTGGCTTCGATTTACAACAAGCCGGGATTCGAGATTGTGAACCACCACACGTACGCTCTGTGTGGCGACGGCGACCTGATGGAGGGCGTGAGCCACGAGGCGGCGGCGCTGGCGGGAATGCTTGGGTTGGGCAAGCTGACATTTATTTACGATGACAACCTGGTTTCGCTAGATGGGCCGACGGAACTGAGTTACAACGACGACGTGCTGGAGCGGTTCAAGGCTTACCACTGGCACGTGCAGCGGGTTGCAGATGGAAATGATCTGGGCGCGATTGAGAAAGCGATTGAGAATGCCAAGGCTGAGACTCAGAGGCCGTCGATTATTGCGGTGCGGACGGTGATTGGTTACGGTAGCCCGAAGGCCGGAACGAACAAGGTGCACGGCGAGGCGATGGGCGCGGAGGCAACGGCGGCGACAAAGAAATTTTTCGGCTTTCCTGAGGACAAGAGCTTTTACGTTCCCGATGATGCTTTGACGAATTGGCGCAAGGCGGTGGATCGCGGTGCGGGTCTCGAGGCAGAGTGGAACGAGAAATTTGAGAAATACAAGGCGGCTAATCCAGAACTGGCCGCGGAGTTTGAGCGGACGCAGAAGGATGCGCGGAAAGCTGACTGGGTGAAGGCGATTCCGAGCTTTCCAGCGGGCAAGCCTCAGGCTACGCGGAATGCGGGCGGCGCGGTGATGAATGCGATTGCCGAGAAGGTTCCGGAGCTGTTTGGCGGCGCGGCGGATTTGACGGCGTCGACGAAGACGATCTTCAAGCCGGGAGCCAGTTTCCACGTTGATCCGGCGGGGCGGAACGTCTATTTTGGGGTGCGCGAATTTGGGATGTGCGCGGCGGTGAACGGGATTGCGGCGCACGGTGGGCTGATTCCGTTCGGGTCGACGTTCTTTACGTTTTCGGATTATTGCAAGCCGGCGATTCGGTTGGCGGCATTGATGAAGGTTCGGTCGCTGTTTGTTTTTACGCATGACTCGATTGGGTTGGGCGAGGATGGTCCGACGCATCAGCCTGTGGAACACCTGATGGCGCTGCGCGCGGTTCCGGGGCTGACGGATTTTCGTCCGGGAGATGCGAACGAGACGGCGGCGGCATGGAGGCTGGCGCTGGAACGGAAGGGGCCAAGCTGGTTTGCGCTGAGCCGGCAGGATATGCCGGTGATCGACCCGACGACGCACGACGTGTACGCGGGCGTAAGCAAGGGCGCGTATGTGCTGGAAGATGTGGAGAAGCCGCAAGTGGTGTTGATGGCCACCGGCTCCGAAGTGGGCGTGGTGGTGGCGGCGGCGAAGGTGCTGGCTGGGGAAGGGATTCGCGCGCGGGTGGTGAGCTTCCCGAGCTGGAAGATTTTCGAAGAGCAGACGGCGGCGTACAAGGCGAGCGTGTTGCCGGCGGGCGTGCCGAAGATGGCCGTGGAAGCAGGCGCGACGCTGGGCTGGTGGAAGTATGTAGGGTTGGATGGCGACGTGCTTGGCGTGGACCGCTTTGGGGCTTCCGCGCCGGGTGGGATCGTGATGAAGGAGCTTGGATTTACGCCGGACAACGTGGCGGCTCGGGCTAAGAAGCTGGTGAAGTAGACAGATGACAGGTTACAGATGACAGTTATCGACCGTTGGCACTAACCGACGGCTGATAACTGTCGTGAAAGGAATTCGTTGTGAAGCTTGTTATCAGTGCGGATCATGCGGGGTTTCCTCTTAAAGAGGATGTGCGCGGGTACTTGGCGAAGGCGGGGCACGAGGTGGTGGACCTTGGGGCATATACGGGGACTCTGCCCGACGACTATCCGGACTTTGCCGAGAAGGTGGGCGAGGCAATCAAGGCGGGCGTGGCGCCGCGCGGGATACTGATTTGCGGCTCGGGGGTGGGGGTGTGCGTGGCATCGAACAAGATTCCGGGGATACGGGCCGGGATGTGCCACGATACCTACTCCGCACACCAGGGCGTTGAGCACGACGATATGAACGTGATCGTGCTGGGGGCGCGGATTATTGGGTCGTCGCTGGCGTATGAAGTTGTGGATGCGTTTATCAAGGCGAAGTTTATTGGGACAGAAGAGCGGTTTGCGCGGCGGTTCAAGAAGGTAATGGCGATCGAGGCGAAGTATATGTGCGGCGATGGGTCGGCGAATCCGGCATAAGCACCGGCGGTGCGGCAGACGCTCGCGGGAGGCTCGCACTGGCCAACTGGTTCCCACTCATTCCGCTGAAAGATGCGGAATGAATGGGGCACGGGCTCCTAAAAGATAACAATTCAGCAAGCGCGAGGAAGCGCAGGAGTTGAAAGAGTGGCGCCGATGTTCCCCTTCGACGTAATCCTCTTCGATGTGGGTGGAGTACTGCTCACGAATGGCTGGGACCACCGCGAGCGCGCGACGGTGATTAAGCAATTCGGGCTGGATCTGGCGGAGTTCGAGGCCAGGAACCAGAAGACATACGACGCGTGGGAACGGGACGCGATTCCGGTGAAGGCATACCTGGATGCGACCGTGTTCTATGAGCCGCGAAGTTTTTCGCAAAAGGAATTCTTCGACGCTATCTGTGCGCAGTCCGTGGAACTGCCGGATGGGGCGTCGGGCGTGTTGAAAGAGGTCGCGAGCACTTGCAATTGCCTGGTGGGCGCGTTGAACAATGAGGCGCGGGAGACGAACGATTACAGGTTTGAGAAGTTTGGACTGCGCGATGTTTTCGACGTGGCACTGAGTTCGTGCTATGTGGGACTGCGGAAGCCGGAGGCGGCGATTTATAAACGGGCGTTGGATATTCTGGGACGGCCGGCGGAGCGGGTGTTGTTTATTGATGATCGGGCGGAGAATGTGGCTGGGGCGACGGGCGTGGGGATGAAGGGGATTGTGTTTAGGGGTGCGGATGCGCTAAGGGCGGAGTTGGCGGGGTTGGGAGTTTTGTAATTCGCTTGCGCGTTTCTCAGATCAGGTCGGCTTGGAGGTCGAATGTCCGCAAGAGAAGGGGGCCATCGGCGCGCGGCAATTCGCATAAAATGACGTGATAGTCCTGAAGGTAGTAGTAGCGCCCGGAGGGCCAGTCCGCCTTCCCGTTGAGAATGACTCGAATAGGCTCCCATGGTTTGAGATAGGTCAGGAATTGAGATGACCGGCGTGGAGTATGCACCTCGCGCCGGCACGCCTCTTCGTTGAGCCTAAGCCCCACCTTCTGTCCGGTGATCTTCAATTCAAATATGCCTGCCCAGTCGTCATCCTTCAGAGTGCGCACGGCTCCGGTATTCGCTTCAATTCCATCTTCGGCGATATTGGACTCGATCAATGCCGGTGAGCCGTCCTGTGGGGTCCGAAGAAGCAGCGTGGCATCCAGCAGCGATTCCAACAAGGTAAGCGGCGGTAATGTGCGGCGAGTTGACGGGAGACGCCAGATGTCCTTCGGCATCGAAGCCGAGCGTTTGAGAATGATTATTGGCATCTGCGATCACATCCTAACAGCTCGACGGCTTCGGGATCAGGATAGTGCGCATGTTCATTCCGATCGCGCTGAACCGGTTAGGCGACGTTCCCTCGGGGGCTAAAGCCCGGCTCATTTTTGGCCAGTTTCGGTATGACTGAAGTCATACCCTGATACAAAGCATTTGAAAACGGCGTCTGAAGGGATTCTTCTCCAAGCTGTAAAGTCGTGCCCTTTCAAAGCGTCGAATCGGCCAGTCGGTTCCCCGGCGATCATACACATAGGGCCGACGGCCAGTCAGATCAGCGCGTCCTATTCAGGCTCGTGACCCTCGCTGGTGCATGACTGCAGATTCTTCGAAAGCGACCGAAACCGGCCATCCTCGAATACAAACTCGCGCTGTCGGCATTTCTTGTGCTCCACGGGCGTGCACAGATCATATTGATACTGAACGATCAGGAGTCGGCTGTCAGGCTTGAAGAAGAGGATTGGAAGGTAGGTGTGCCCGTCTCTCGTCGTGGGGGGCGGCTCACTCGCATCGAACATGCTGACCCGACGAATCTCACCACCAGTCCGAAGATTGCTCAGGGTGTAGGAGCGACAGCACGTCCCACACGAATGAGCTGCGAGAAAGTATTCCCCTGCAAAGTTCACTCGCGGGGTGATGGCCGGTTTGCCGGAATCGTCGATCCAAAGCCCATCTGTGTCTCTACGAAATTCTCGCGGGATTTTGTTGTGTCCGTGGTAAACGCCAACTGGGAACTGATTGAATTGAGGGACCGGCACGTCCTTTTGCGCCACTAGCGGCTTCAAGAAGACAAGGGATACGGCACATCCAATAACGGCGCGATGGACGACTCTGTGAGTCATTGCATTGAGTATAGAGCGACAGGTTTGTTGCAGTGGATGAATGGTCGTCAACTCGTCAGTTGCTTTCCAGATCTCAGGTAGACCCCTGAGGCGCTACGGCGAAAGTCCCTCAGGGGCCCGACATTTTTTGGGGCGTGATTGCGGCACGACTGAAGTCGCGCCCTTTCGCACGTCTAAGTTGAGTCCGAGGCTTGTATCTGGTCCAAAGATTTTCATCAAGAGCTGCGGCACGACAGAAGTCGGGACCTTTCAAGGCATCGAATTGGCGAGTCAATTCCCCGGTCCCCAAATGCGAGGGACCGGGGGCACCCAGCGTCCGAATTTCTGCCAACCTGCCGCAACGGTTCGCCGAATGCGCTTTACTTGGAGACTTCGACGATTCGGTTTTGTTCGAGCTGATCCAGCGGGATCGCTGCGGTAAGGGTCCCGTCGAGTTCCTTACATTCGACTCGGACGAGTCCGCTGACGCTATCAATTGCGAAGTTAACGTTCAGTGCGGGATGCGTGCATAGACTAATAAGGCCTGTGGAAATTTCCTTGCGCACGATCGGAAACGATCGGGGATTCTTAAAGAGCACGTATTCGTATTCTTCTTGCCCACCAAAGGCGGTAACGGCCGCGACACGATACGAAAGACTGTTTGATATCTGCCCCCCAAAAGGGCAAGGAAGGATATCAGGGCTGTACACGAAGAGAGCAATAAAAATGGCTACGGGAGTGAAGAAGACAATGATCACCGGTAGACCGAAACACAAGCTGCCAATGACTACTCGACGCCGCCACGATGCATCCTTACCCGCCATCAATAGAGCTATTAGTGCGAAAAACACGATCACCCCTGCAATCAGCGACACGGCTCTCCCCCCATCGAAGGCGAAGTAGTAGCCAGTAACGAATTGAAGCCCGATGAGAAGGCCAAGTGCGCAGCACAGCGAGACAAGCGCGTACCAGATGAGTGACCGTAGCATTCTACCCAGAATACGCTCGATGCGAGCCTATCGTCGCCAACTCGTCAGTTACTTCCCAGCTAACAGGGCCATACCGCTGGAGATATGACCCTGCCCATGTGCGTCAGGCGTTGTAGGTGGTGCTGGAGACGCGGCCGCCGGTGCCGGTCCAGTTGGTGTGGACGAATTTGCCTCTTGGCTGGTCGATGCGCTCGTAGGTGTGCGCGCCGAAGTAGTCGCGCTGGGCCTGGAGCAGATTCGCCGGGAGACGCTCGGCACGGTAGCCGTCGTAGAAGGCTAGCGCGGTAGAGAAAGCCGGGGTGGGCACGCCTAATTCAATGGCGTGGATCTGAGCCTTGCGCCACGAGGCCTGGTACTGGTTGAGGGCGGTGAAGAAGAAGCTGTCGAGCAAGAGATTTGTGAGGCCTGGATTCTTGTCGAATGCTGCTTTGATATTGCCGAGAAAGCGGCTGCGGATAATGCATCCGCCACGCCACATGAGAGCGATGCCACCCATGTTGAGGTTCCAGCCATTCTCTTTGGCGGCGGCGCGGAGAAGCATGTATCCCTGCGCGTAGGAGATGATCTTGGAGCAGTAGAGGGCGCGTCGCACATCCTCAATGAACGCGGTGCGATCACCAACGACGGGTTTGGTTGAGGGGCCGTGCAAGATAGTCGATGCCGCAACACGTTCGTCCTTGAGCGCGGAGAGACAGCGGGCGAAGACCGATTCGCCGATGAGAGTGACGGGCTGGCCGGTGTCGAGAGCGCTGATGACGGTCCACTTGCCAGTGCCCTTCTGGCCCGCGGTGTCGAGAATTTTGTCGACAAGGGGCTTGCCGTCGTCGTCCTTCTTGGCGAAGATGTGGCTGGAGATTTCAATGAGGAAGCTGTCGAGCTCGCCCTTGTTCCACTCGGTGAAGACGCTGGCCAGTTCGTCGGCGCTGAGGCCGAGGCCGCGATGGAGCAGGTCGTAGGCTTCGCAGATGAGCTGCATGTCGCCGTACTCGATGCCATTATGGACCATCTTGACGAAGTGGCCTGCGCCGTCTTCGCCGACCCAGTCGCAGCAGGGGGTTCCGTCTTCGACCTTGGCGGCGATGGATTGAAAGATGTTCTTCACATGCGGCCACGCAGCGGGGTTGCCGCCGGGCATGATGGAGGGGCCGAAACGCGCGCCTTCTTCGCCGCCGGAGACGCCGGTGCCGATGAAGAGAATGCCCTTTTCTGCGAGGGCTTTGGTGCGACGATTCGAGTCAGTGTAGAGCGAGTTGCCGCCGTCAATGACGATGTCGCCGGCTTCAAGATAGGGCAGGATGTGGTCGATGGTCTGGTCGACGGAGTCGCCGGCCTTGACCATGAGCATGACGCGGCGCGGACGCTTGAGCAGAGACGCGAGCTCCTGGGCAGAATGCGCTCCGACGACATTTGTGCCCTTGGCTTCGTTGGCGAGGAAGTCGTCGACTTTGGAGGTGGTGCGGTTGAAGACGGCTACTTTGAAGCCGTGGTCATTCATGTTGAGGACGAGGTTTTGTCCCATGACGGCGAGGCCGATGAGGCCAATATCACACGTTGCGTCTGGCATAAGCACTCCCAAGGCTCCCTGATATTATCACTGCGGACAACGGGTTTTCTTTCATTGTAATGGAGTGGTCTGACCTCTGAAAAGACCAGGGAACAGGGATCAGGAAGTACGAGACGAGAGGCGCTGGATTATTTGCCGCAATTCGGGACGGCGTTGGAACCCATACAACCTGGCATTCATCTAAATTTCTAACGGGGCCGTCAACGGCGCGTGTAGAACTGTTCCATGACTGGTGAACTCTCCCTTCCCCCCGGAATCCTGGAGAGACGATCCTCAGCACAAAACTGGAGGCACGATGCAATTAGGACTAATTGGCCTGGGCAAGATGGGCGGCAACATGGCGGAGCGGCTTCGGCTGGCCGGCCACCAGGTGGTGGGCTTCGATTTCAGCGCAGAAGCCGTGGCGAAGCTGACAGCCTCAGGCAACGTGGGTGTTTCAACGCTTGAGGACCTGGTGAAGAATTTGAAGGGCCGCCGGGCGATCTGGATCATGGTGCCGCAGGGCAAGCCTGTAGACGACACGATTGCGAAGCTGGAGCCACTGCTGAGTGCCGAAGACATTCTGATTGACGGTGGGAACTCGAATTACAAAGAGACGATGCGCCGGCATGACGAGATTGCCGAGAAGCATTTCCATTTTGTGGACGTGGGAACTTCAGGCGGAATCTGGGGATTGAAAGAGGGCTACAGCATGATGATCGGCGGCGACAAGGAGCCGGTTGAGTATCTGCGGCCGATCTTCGAAGCGCTGGCTCCGGCGAAGGACAAGGGCTGGGGACATGTGGGACCGGGCGGTGCAGGACATTTCGTAAAAATGATTCACAACGGGATCGAGTACGGGATGATGCAGGCGTTTGCGGAAGGCTTCACGATCATGGAGACCAAGAAGGAACTGGGGCTGGATTTACCGCAGATTGCCCAGATCTGGCGCTATGGGAGCGTGGTTCGGAGCTGGCTGCTGGACCTGACCGCGGATGCGTTGTGCAAGAATCCGAAGCTCGATGGACTTGAAGCGTTTGTGGAGGACTCCGGCGAAGGGCGCTGGACGGTGATTGAGGCGATTGATCTGAATGTGTCTGCGCCGATTATTACCGAGTCGCTGATGCGACGGATCCGGTCGCGCGAGGAGAACAACTTTACCGATCGTATGCTGGCGATTATGCGGAATGAATTTGGCGGACATGCGGTGAAAAAAGACTGAGCACCTGCGGTGCGGCAGACGCGGCTTGCGCCGCTCAAGTTAGTCGGTTGTCAGCGAGACCCAGTGATTGGGCTTGAATCAGCAGGAGGCGGGGAATGGCGACGATACAGGCAAGTGTGAGTGCGGAGGACCTTTCGCAGGTTTCTTCTGCGGCGGAGCGGATTCCCGAGCCGGGGATCCTGGTGATTTTTGGCGCGTCGGGCGACCTGACCAAGAGGAAGCTGCTGCCAGCGCTGTTTCATTTGCGGCAGAACAAATTGCTGCCCAAGCAATATGCGATTGTGGGAGTGGCGCGCCGGGCGCTGGGCAACGAGTTTGCGGCGGATATGCGTGAGGGAATCGTCGAGTTTGGCGGCGTGGACGCGAACGACCCGCTGCTGGAAGATTTTGTGCAGCACATCGGCTATTACCCTTTGCAGTTCGACGATGCGAGCGGGTATGCGGGCCTGCAGGCGGAGCTGGACAAGATTGCGAAAGAAAAGGGCATCGGCCCGAACCGGCTGTTCTACCTGGCCACGGCGCCGGAGTATTTTGCGCCGATTGTTCAGAACCTCGGCGCGCAGGGGATGGCGCAGCCAGAGCAGGGGAAGGTGGAGGTGGTGATCGAGAAGCCATTCGGCCACGACCTGGACTCTGGGCGGGAGCTGAACCATGAGGTGAACGCGGTTTTCCATGAGAGCCAGGTCTTCCGCATCGACCACTACCTGGGGAAAGAGACGGTGCAGAACATTTTGGTGTTCCGATTTGCCAACGGGATCTTTGAGCCGATTTGGAATCGGAATTACATTGACCACGTGCAGATTACGGCGGCGGAGACGCTAGGCGTGGAAGGGCGCGGACCGTTCTATGAGAAGGCGGGCGCGCTGCGCGACGTGGTGCAGAACCACATGATGGAGCTGCTGAGCTTTGTGACGATGGAGCCTCCATCGAGCTTTGAAGCGGAGAGCGTGCGGCAGGAAAAGCTGAAGGTATGGAAGTCGATTCCGCCGATTCCGATTTTGAATGCGGTGCGAGGACAGTATGGTCCGGGGCTGGTGGGCGGCGAGCATGTGGTGGGCTATAGGGACGAGGAGCGCGTGAGTCCGGAGAGCGGCACGGAGACCTACGCGGCGGTGAAGCTGGAGATTGAGAACTGGCGCTGGGCGGGGGTTCCGTTTTATCTGCGCGCGGGAAAGCGGCTGCGGAAGCGGGCGACTGAGATCAGTATCCAGTTCAAGCAGCCTCCTCTGCTGATTTTCAATCGAATGGCGGGGAGCGGGCCGTGCAGCGAGATTCAACCGAATCTGCTGACGATTCGCATTCAGCCGGATGAGGGAATTGCGCTGCGGTTTGGGGCTAAGGTTCCAAGCACGCCGGGGATGAATGTTTGCCCGGTGAATATGGACTTCGACTATTCAGCGGCGTTTGGGAAGTCGAGCGCGAACGGATATGAGCGGCTGCTGCTGGACGCGATGCTGGGCGACCAGACGCTGTTCTCGCACCGCGATGGCGTGGAGACGACCTGGGCGTTGTATACGCCGATTCTGCAGGCGTGGGCAGCGAAGAAGCCGGAGGTATTTCCGAATTACTTTGCAGGATCGTGGGGACCGGAGTGCTCTGACCGGCTGCTGGAGCGCGGGAATCACGTGTGGAGAAATAACCTTGGACGGTAGAAGCAGCGAGGCGGCAAGTCAACAAGTCAGCGAGCAGTTTATGGGCCTCATGAAGATGGTTGGGTTAGGAGATCGTGGTGACTCGTGATGAGGCCTGGAGATTTGCTGAAGATTGGGTTGCTGCCTGGAATGCGCACGATCTCGAGCTGATCCTGGGGCATTACGAGGATACGGTTGAGTTGACTTCGCCGGTGGCTGCGCGACTGCTTGGGCGTGCCGATGGGAAGGTTGTGGGGAAGGCAAATCTGCGAGCCTACTTTCAACGTGGATTGGAAGCCTACCCGGAGCTGCGATTTGATCTTGTAGATGTGTTGTGGGGCTTGAATAGTGTGGTGTTCTACTACACCAATCAAGCCGGGAGCCGGTCAGGGGAGTTCATGGAGCTTTCAGCGGGCGGCAAAGTGGCGAGGGTTGTGGCGCACTACAACGTGTAGATCGCGATTCAGGCATACATCTGGACTTACTTCCCGTCGTGGGAAGGGCTTGCATCCACTGACCTTGCAGGGCATCTTATTGGTAGATGACCCATCCATTGTTTTCTCCTTTTCAACTTCGTTCAGTCGAATTTCGTAATCGCATCGGAGTTTCGCCGATGTGCGAGTACTCGTCTGAGGACGGTTTCGCGTGCGATTGGCACCTGATTCACCTGGGTAGCCGTGCGGTGGGCGGAGCGGGACTGGTGATCCTGGAGGCATCTGCTGTGCTTCCTGAGGGAAGGATTACTCCGGGAGACCTGGGCATTTGGAAGGATGCGCACGTGCCGATGCTGACGCGGATCGCGACGTTTATTCACTCGCAGGGCGCACGTGCGGGGATTCAGTTGGCCCATGCGGGACGCAAAGCAAGCATGTCGGTCCCGTTCAGCGGGGAACGGCTGGTGCCGCGTGCCGAGGGAGGATGGGAGCCAGTTGCGCCAAGCGCGCTGCCTTTCTCTGGCAACTACGCGGTGCCGCGAGCGCTGGACCAGGCCGGAATCGATGCGGTGATTGAGGCTTTCCGACGAGCGGCGCAGCGCGCGCTTGCTGCAGGATTCGATTTTGTTGAGATTCACGCGGCGCATGGATATCTGCTGCACGAGTTTCTGTCTCCGCTGGCGAACCAGCGCACGGATCACTACGGTGGGAATTTTCAGAATCGAACGCGGTTGATTCTGGAAGTGGTGGATGCGGTTCGTGGCGAATGGCCAGGATATTTGCCGCTGTTTGTGCGCATCTCAGCGACCGACTGGGCCAATGGCGGCTGGTCTGTGGACGAATCGGTTGAATTGGCGCGGCTGTTGCGCGAGCATGAGGTGGACCTGGTAGACGTTTCGTCAGGCGGGCAGATTGCGGGTGCACAGATTCCAACGAGTCCCGGTTACCAGGTGGAGTTTGCGGCAAGGATCAAACGCGAGGCGGGAATTTCGACGGCTGCGGTGGGGATGATTACCGATCCGACGCAGGCGAATGACATTGTGGTGAAGGGCGAAGCGGACCTGGTGCTGATGGCTCGTGAATTTCTGCGCGATCCTTATTGGCCGCTGCACGCGGCCGTTGCACTGGGAGAAGAGGCCAGTTGGCCGGCTCAGTACCTTCGCGCCGCACCTCAACACTCAGCGAAACGAAGCGCTGTGACGCGGCCACGAGGCGAATAAGGAAGCGCAGATTGTCTTTTTTCTTTGAGGTTGAGGCAGGTTGCATTTTCAGGTACCGTCGGGGCAAAAACTTGCATTCTGCTTCACAATCTGTGGAAATGATGGCCTATACTGCGAGCAGAGCGAGGCTCCGCGCCAGATTTGTTGGGGTGATCCTGCTCATTTTTTCCCCATGGCTACGCAACTTTCCCAGAAGCGCGCCCACGACCTACCGCCTATCCCGGACCGTCTCTATTTCAAAATTGGGGATGTGGCTCGCATATGCGAGGTGGAGACGTACGTCCTTCGATTCTGGGAGACGCAGTTTCCGCAACTGAAACCGAACAAGAGCGGCACCGGACAAAGGCTCTACCGGCGGCGGGATGTGGAGCTGGCTCTGGAGATCAAGAGCCTGGTGCATGCGCAGGGATATACGCTGTCAGGCGCACGACAGGCTCTTGAACAGGCCAATCGCCGACGGCCGGAAGCGGTAAAGGCTGTAGCTCAGGAATCAAAGCGCGATTCCCAATCGCGCCTGCCACTGACGAGTTCCGAAGCGACCCTGCGACTGGATGCGATTGCAGGAGCGGTGGGCCACGCGCGGGCCGAACTGCGGGAGATTGTGGCGATGCTGACCTCACCTATCCCGCGTGCTCCGCGGCGCCGTCCGCGCATGACCGCATTTCCGGTCGGCACTGAAACGCTGTTCCCTTCCTAACGGCAAGCCGGGATTGCGCATTTGCAGGGCGCGATTTTCCTGTTGCGAAATTTCAAAGAGAGCGGCAGGGATTTCATGCTACGTTAAAGCTTCAAACCAGCCTAAAAGAACGAGGCAAGAAGGATCTCACTTTTTTGCCTGGGGATGATTGGGTTCGTTCTTGAATAAGCAGGCCGCTGTATGCGATGTGTACGATGTGGATCGACGAGGCTCAGGACTTCAAGATTCAGAAGAGAAGACATCCCTCACTTGTTCCTGCTGCGATACCCTGTTCGGTGCCGCGAATGCTCAAAGCGATTCTTTGTCGGCTTTCTGGCTGTATTGAAGCTCAGGCAGGCGGAAAAGGCCAGCGCCGAAGAAAGACGACGCGAACGAAATCGACAGGGAAGCACGACGCCGCCACCGAGTTAGTGACCTGGTCGGGCTGAGATCCGGTGCCATTTTGCTAAAAGAACAGGTAGCAGGTAAGCCCTGGGACGGGCAGGTTGGCCATGCATCGGAGAACGATGCGCAAGGTCTAGACCGCTCGAATCGGCTTGGCTTTGAAGGCTGTCATCATTTCGTCGAGTGTGGAGAACTGCGCGACCGGGAGGAGATCGAAGGTGGTAGAAAGGGCAATCATGGTCTTTTTGCCTGCTTGCTCGACTAGATGTTGAGGGTTATCCATGAGCAGGCGCGTGACCTCCATCCGGACGGCGGCAGGAGAGATCTGACGCTTTAAGACGGCCATCAATACATCCCTGCTCCATTGGAAGAATTGGTCGTCGGGATGCAGACCTTGAGCGATGAACTGAACTGCGCCCATCAGGTAATCTGCCGCGGCCTTCTCGCCATATCGTTCTTCCACGGTGTGCAGCATGGTGAGTTTGATCATGAGCACATAGCATTGGCGATCGGTTCCGAAGCGAGTCTGGAGGCAGGCCAGAGCTCGGGCAGGCCCTGGAAGCCCGGCCAGCGCTTCCAAGTCATCCAACGGACTGTCATCCGTCGTCTCCCAATCGGACTTGATGTTTTCAAGCGTCTGCGCCTTCCTGGCAAGTTCGCGCTGTGACTTAGCTATGCGAAATTGATCCAATCCGCATTGAATTGCGTCCACCAGGACTTGCTTCTTGCAGGGCTTGGTGAGGAAGCGGAAGATGTTTCCCTTGTTGACGGCGTCGATAGCTGCGTCCAAGTCGGCATGTCCGGTTAGCAACATTCGCACGGAATCCGGCGCTCTGTGGCGCACTTGCGAGAGAAACTCAACTCCATTCATCTCCGGCATACGCATATCGGAAATGATGACCGCGAAGGGCCCGCTTGACTGGATGGCGGCAAGTCCCAGGTATCCACCTTGAGCGGTGTTCACCTCGAAGTCCTGGCGAAGTAGTCTCTGGAAGCCTTCAAGAACCGACGGCTCGTCGTCGATAAAGAGCACCTTCTCGCCCATGATTTCTACCTCCTGATGGAAGCCTTTCGGCGGCCAGTCGCTGCTAGGAGCCGTTTAAGCCTCCGGCGAGGGCATGCGCTGCGCGGCAGAGACGCGAACCGGCAGGTTGTTCCGCGCGATCGACTTCGTGGCAATTTCCTGTTTTCCTTATCGACAAACCCGGGTGGGAGGATGAGTGCTTTAGTCCCCTAAAGCGGGCGGATGGTGCCTGATTTGCGCAATACGGGTTGAATCACTACACCAAACGGCCGATATAACGACTACGGAGGGTCGCGTCCTCCGGCACCATTCACCTGGCATGCAAACGGCAAACGCGGCTCGCTCCATTGCAATCCAGAGGGATCGGCGAAAGGTTGCTGAGCTGGGATGAAGACGACAGCGCCGGGCATCTCGAATCTCAAAGAAGAGGCAGTCTGCACAGTTGTCGAAATCCCTTCTGCAGTCGATCCAGTCGAGAACTTATCGGAGCAGACAGTAACGCAGCAGGCCATAACGCAGCAGGTCTGTGAGACCCCAGATGCGCCCGTGAACGGTGAAATCGACGACACGGTTAACGAGAGCCAAGACCGGCTCCGCGCCCTGTTTGAAGGTGTCCAGACAGGCATTTTCATCATCGATCCGTTGACGCACATGCTTGTCGATACAAACTCGGTGGCCGCGAAGATGGTCGGGATACCTCGTGACAAGATCGTAGGCAGTCTCTGTCACAAGTTTGTGTGTCCGGCGGAGAAAGGGCGCTGCCCGGTGACCGATCTTGGACAAACGGTTGATAACTCGGAGCGGGTTCTGCTCACTGCGGGCGGTGAGCGACGCGCAATCATCAAGACGGTCCGGCGGGTGATGGTGGCGGGACGCGAACAACTTCTGGAAAGTTTCCTGGATATTACGGAGCGCAAACATGCGGAAGAGGAGTTGCTGTTCAAGACTACGCTTCTGGAAACCGAAGCGGAGACTACGATTGACGGCATCCTGGTAGTTGATCCGAAGGGGCGGAAACTCCAGAGCAATCGGCGGTTTGCGGAGATCTTCAACATCCCTTCGGAGCTTCTGGATGGCGGAGACGACGGGCCGATGTTGCAGTACGTTCAAACCCAGATTCGGAATCCGGCAAGCTTCCTGGAGCGAATTCAGTATCTTAATGCGCATACGTCAGAAAAGGCCCGCGATGAAGTCACGTTTGAGGACGGCCGCTGTATCGATCGCTACAGTGCACCTCTTCTGGATGCGAGCGGCAGGTATTATGGCCGAATCTGGTATTTCCGGGACATTACGGACCGCAAACAGGCTGAGCAGGCATTGCGTGACAATGAACAGCGATATCGCGAGCTGTTTGAGAACGCGTCGGAGATCATCTTTACGACCGATCTGGACGGGCGCTTCACTTCGTTGAACCTGGCCGGTCAGCAGGCGTTCGGATATTCGCAGGAGGAAGTGGCCGGGACGGATATCTGGCGGACCACTGCCCCCGAATCCTGGGATGTGCTTAAGCGGGACCGAAGTCAGACGGCGGCTGGGGAGGCGGAACTCACATCCGAGATCGAGGTCACTGCGAAGGACGGGCGCCGGGTCAGGCTGGAAGTCAAACCGCGCATCATTCGTCACGGCGATAAGCCGGTTGGCATCCAGGCCATCGCGCGCGATATCACGGGGCGCGACATTGCCGAGATGGAATTACGGCAGGCGCAGAAACTGGAATCGGTGGGTCGTCTGGCTTCAGGAATTGCCCACGAAATCAACACGCCGATTCAATTTGTCGGCGACAATATCCGTTTCCTTGAGGATTCCTTCGCCGGTCTCAAGACACTTCTAGGTAAGTTCGGGGAGCTTCGAGAGGCCGTGTCTTTGGGTGCGGTGAAACCCGATCTGCTACGTGAGGTGCAGCGGGTCGAAGCGGAATCGGACGTTGTCTACCTGCTGGAGGAGATTCCGCGCGCGATTGCGCAGACGACGGAAGGAGTGGACAGAGTGGCGACGATCGTTCGCGCCATGAAGGAATTTGCTCATCCTGAAAGCAGGGAGATGGCGCTGGCCGATCTCAACCAGGCCATACACAGCACGGTCACGGTTGCTCGGAATGAATGGAAGTACGTGGCGGAGGTCGAGACCGATTTCGGAGACCTACCTCTCGTAGTCTGCAATGTTGGCGATCTAAACCAGGTCTTTCTGAACCTGCTGGTGAATGCGGCTCATGCGATTGCCGACGCTGTTAAAGACGGAGAGAAGGGCCGGATAACGATTCGTTCCGCCGCGGAAGATGACAGAGTTCACGTCAGCATCACCGATACCGGCAAAGGCATTCCCGAGGATATTCGAACCAAGATCTTCGATCCCTTCTTCACCACGAAAGAAGTGGGGCGCGGGACGGGACAAGGCCTGGCGATCGCCCGCTCCGTCATTGTGGATCGTCATAAGGGGAGCTTGACCTTCGAAAGCGAGGTCGGGAAGGGAACTACGTTCCATATTCGCTTGCCGATCACAAAGGAGGATGACCTGCCGGAGGGGTGAGGTTGATGACGCTGCGGCGCGGGTTGGGGTGCTCGCGGTCGGCAGTTGTGGAAGTATTGCGGATGCCAATGAAGAATTGCAGAGAGCAATTAAATGGTCGGGACGGGCAGATTTGAACTGCCGAAAAGCTCGGCTTTGCCTCGCACCCCTCGCAGACTGGACTGGGGCGCCTCCGCTTACGCTGCGGCGCGGGTTGGGGTGCTCGCGGCCGGCAGCTGTGGAAGTATTGCGGATGCCAATGAAGAATTGCAGAGAGTAATTAAATGGTCGGGACGGGCAGATTTGAACTGCCGACCCCTGGCACCCCAAGCGAGTGCTCTACCAGGCTGAGCATAACCATATGTGGAGTCAATAACTTACAAAAATTGTTTCCGAATTTTGGTACTCGCTTCGGAGACAACACCATGGGATTTTCTGAGTTTATCCGCGAACGTCAATTCCTCTCAAACGTCTCACCGTCAACGCTGGAATGGTACAAGCACAGCTTCAAATGGTTGGACACTGATTCACCCACACAAGACGACTTAAAAGCAGCCGTGCTCAAAATGCGTGCAAAGGGGCTGCGTGCCACGGGATGCAATTCGGCCATTCGCGCCATCAACGCCTACGCGCATTGGGCTAGTGCCGGGTCGGAGGTTAAATGTGGTTCCGCTTGCAGGCATCCGAGAATTGCGCAACTGAAGGAGCCGCAAAACATCCTGCCAACCTTCACGGATAAACAAATCCGTTCGCTGGTGGATTGGAAGCCGAAAGGCAGACTTGAGCGGAGGCTCCATTTGATCCTGCTTTTCCTATTCGACACGGGGGCGCGGATTGGCGAAGTCCTCAAGTTGCGCGTCTCTGACATCAACCTTGATGATTTGCTCGTCACATTGGACGGCAAGGGCAGCAAGCAGCGCGTGGTCCCATTCAGTTTCGAGTTGCGTAAGGCCATCCACCGCTACATTGCAGACTTCAGCCGCAAGCCCGAATCGTTCCTGTTCGCAACATCGGCAGAGACGGCGCTCCACCGCCGCAACGTGCTGCGCTATGTGAAGCGGCTCTGCCTGTCGTTGGGATTCAACGCACCAGCACGCACGCTCCACGCGACCCGTCACACGTTCGCAACCGGCTATTTGCGCCGTGGCGGAAACGTCTTTTGCTTGCAAAAGGTGATGGGGCATTCTGATTTGGAAACAACGAAGCGATACGCACACATGACAACGGCAGACCTCCAGGCCGTGCATGAGCGTCTCTCGCTGCTCTCAAGATGAATAGGTGCAAGGGTGCCTCTCAGACACGCCTACGGGCTTATACAGGCGAAAGTGGGGCATCTTGCACAGACCTTCGGAATGCTCACAATCACCAGCAAATCTCTAATTTCCGAGAATTGTTACCGTGTGTAACATTATGGATTGCGGCGCTCTCACAGGGGAATGTCGGCAAGATTTTGACCCACCCCCCACCCGCTTTCATGCGTTATGTCCAGCGGGGTGATAGGGACCGGGGGGGCGGGTCAAATGTTAAAGGGGTTCCGTAGGAGAGCACACCAGTAGTCTTTTCTGCACATGAACAGGAATAAATCCCATTTGTCCCCAAAATCCCCATGTCCCCACGGGTCTCTGTTAAGCCCAATACAACATATCCTTTATTATCAAATACATACATACATGATAATAAAGTTCTACACCTAAACAGGGACGGGGTGGGGACTGGTGGACACTACGCGGCTAGGTACAAGGTCCCGTCCTCTCTCCGGCCAACACGTCCATCCCGGATGAAGCCGTCAAGCGCACGGTTCCACAGTTCTGTGCCATCCCTTTCCGCGTGCAT
>JBEKPF010000088.1:0-24810 GCA_049521035.1 Occallatibacter sp.
CGTCTTCAACTGCTCCGCCAGCGGTGTGGTCGAGTTGTAATTCACGCCTCCAATCCGCCCGCCGCCCTCGTCCAACACCGTCAGCGACTGAAGCACGTCGTTCAATTGCGGCGAAGTAAAGTCGATGGCCACCCGTTGGTTGCCGCTCACCGTCCCTGCATGCTCAAAGTAGCCGACGCCGTTTTTATAGAGCACCACCTTGTGGACGGGAAGATCCTTGATGACCGGTGGGATGGAAGTCGCCGCAATTGACGGCCCGGCGACCTTTGCGGCGGCCTTGGATCGAGCTTCAACACCTGTCGGCGACTGTCCCGCAAGGGTCAGCGTAAACGCAAAAAGACTGAAGGCAACAACAACTCGGCGCATGAATCCTCCTGGTGCAATATCGATGGGAATGCTACTCTCTTGGACACCGGCGCAGGGAAAATAGCTCCCCGAATGGCTCAAGATCACCTGATCCTTAGTCTGAGAACGGAGCGACGACGGAATCTTGCACGAGTGGCGCTGTTTTTTTCTAAGGGGGCCCACGCAGCCAGGCGACGAATCGGATAGCGGGATGCGCCGGGTGCCGGGCATTATGCTGAGAGAATCAGTTTCGTCCATAACCTGCTACCCAATTTCCCGGAGGGTCCGCCCCATGCATCTGAAGCAACTGAGGATGGCTGTTTGTCTTTCGATTCTGCCGCTGGGTATCGCGAGCGCATTGCCTTTTGCGGCGGCGCAGACAGCTCCGGCGACTCCAGCGACTGGAACGATAACTCCAGGCGGCTCAAGTTATGATCCGCGTCTTACCTTTGCGCCGCTGCAGTTGCCTGACCCTGTGAACGCCTACCGCTCCAGCAATGGCGCGCCTGGTCCTTCCTACTGGCAGAACGAAGCGGACTACGAGATGCACGCCGAGCTCGACACGCAAGCCAAGATTCTGCGCAATGATGAGGTGATCACATACACCAACAACAGCCCCAATGCGCTGCCCAGCCTGTGGATTCACATGGAGCAGAATCTCTATCGCAAAGATGCGCGGGGACAGGTGGTGAACGGCGCACTGTTTCGTCGCATGCGGTCGCCGGCCGCGGCGAACGCGCCCACGCCTTCGACTGAGGGCTTTGTGCTGGATGCTGTGGAGATTGAGCGCGGAGCTGCGCGCGTGAAGGTCGAGACGCTGATTGACGATACGCGCATGCAGGTCCGCCTGCCCGAGCCGCTGGCTCCCAAGGGCGGCGTGCTCAAGCTGCATATCAGGTATCACTATCAGGTTCCGGGTGTATGGGGCGGGCGCACTTCATGGGGTATGTCAAAGCAAGGCGAGATCTATGACATGGCCCAATGGTATCCGCGCATGTGTGTCTACGACGATCTTCGCGGCTGGGATACGCTGCCCTACATTGGCGCAGAATTCTATCTTGAATACGGGCACTTCGATTACTACTTGACTGTGCCCAGCGAGATGATTGTTGCGGGTTCCGGCGAGCTGATGAATCCGAAGGACGTACTAACACCTACTCAGATTGAGCGGCTTGCCGAGGCGCGCAAAAGTGATAAGACGGTAGTTATCCGCACCGCGGCTGAAGTAACTGACCCATCCAGCCGTCCCAAGGTGGGTGGAACACTTACCTGGCACTTCCACATGGATCAAACGCGCGATGTGGTGTGGAGCGCGAGCCCGGTGTTTGTGTGGGATGCGGCGCGCATCAACCTTCCTGATGGAAAAACCAGCCTGGCCGAGAGCGTGTATCCGCCGGAGAGCGTGGGCGAAGACGCGTGGTCGCGATCCACAGAATATGTGAAGGACACGGTGGAGCGCTTCTCGAAGCAGTGGTATCCGTATCCGTGGCCCGCGGCCATCAACGTGGCCGGCTTCTCGACGGGGATGGAATATCCGGGGATCGTCTTTGACGGCATCGACGACAAGGGCAAAATGCTGTTCTGGATTACCGCGCACGAGATCGGCCACAACTGGTTTCCGATGATTGTCGGTTCCAACGAGCGGCGCAATGCGTTCATGGATGAGGGTTTCAATACCTTCATCGACATCGGCGAATCGGCGGAGTTCAGCGGCGGCGTTTATGGACCAAAACGCGACTCGGAGTACTCGGCCGGCGGCGAACCGTCCGACACGATTCTCAAGGTTCTGGATAACCCGGCCGCGCCTAACATCCTGATGGCGGCCGATGCGATTCCGTGGCAGATAGGGCACCCGGTGAGTTACTTCAAGGGAGCCTATGGAATGGTTCTGCTGCGCGAGCAGATACTAGGCAAGGAGCGCTTCGATTGGGCATTTCGCAAATACATTCGCGACTGGGCCTATAAGCATCCATCGCCATCCGACTTCTTCCGTGCGATGTCGAGCGAGGGCGGCGAGGATCTAAGTTGGTTCTGGCGAGGATGGTATTTCAATAACTGGCGCTTTGACATGGCAGTTAGCGCAATCGATGGTGACCATGTGACCTTGGTTAACAAAGGCCAGTTAGTGCTGCCGGCGACGGTTGAGGTTCAATACACCGACAGGACTAAAACGCGTTTCCGCGTCCCGATTGAAACATGGGAATCGAAAAGCGAAGTGGTGTGGACCGGAGAAAAACCGATTGCATCCGCTACCGTGGATCCGGATCACGTGTTGCCGGATGACGATCGCAGCAACAACACATTCAGCGTCAAGCAGTGAGACGCCTGTGAAACAGCCAGCGAAGTTGGAACTCGAGCGCTATTCTTCTTCGCTGGTCTGCATGGTGAGATAGCGCTCGTAGCCAAGCTCCTGGATCTGGTGCGCCTGGACTTCCAGCCAATCCACGTGATCTTCCTCATCCTTGAGTAGAACCACAAAAAGATCGCGTGAGCCGTTGTCCTTCTCGTCGGTCGCGAGCCGCACTGCCTCGTTGTACATGGCAACGGCCTCGATCTCGAGCTTCAAATCGGCATGGATCATGTCTTTGACATTCTTACCAATCGAAAGTGCCAGCGGCTCCATGCTCGGCGTCCCATCCAGAAACAAGATGCGCTCCATCAACGACTCGGCGTGCTTCATCTCGCCGATGGACTGCTTCTTGATGTACTTGGCGAGGCGATCGTACCCCCAGTTCTCGCACATTTCAGCGTGAACAAAGTACTGGTTGATGGCGGTGAGTTCCTCGCGGAGCGCACGATTCAGTTGATCGATGACCTTCGGGTTGCCCTTCATGCCGAGGATTCTACAGGAGGTCAGGTGGGCTTGTAACCTTGAATTAATCAAGGTCGAGATGGACATGCCTTGATCGTCAGCCAATCGAAAAGAGCCCGACCTCGGAGTCCAGAGAAATCAGATTTCGTTTTGATGAAACGGGGAGACTCTTCCAGGCCGGCTATCCCTCCGCCAGTTTTCGCAACTGTGACAGGTGATTCAGGTCGTGGCCGGCCATCGTTTCTACCAGTGTCAGAAATGTCATGGCGCCACGCTCAGGATGTGTCACCGGCCGCTTGGCTGCGCCTGGCAAAGCGTGTTCGATCAGTCGCAAATTCCATCCCCGCAGCGCAGCGAAGACACTGAGCGCCTGGCTCGCGGAAATGCCGCGGTACGTTGCAGCCCACTTATCCTGGTC
Source organism: Occallatibacter sp. (assembly GCA_049521035.1). Taxonomy (GTDB): domain Bacteria; phylum Acidobacteriota; class Terriglobia; order Terriglobales; family Acidobacteriaceae; genus Telmatobacter. Next base: position 3,576 of record JBEKPF010000088.1, read on the forward strand.
GAATGGCTGAATCACCGGTGAATCTTCAGCTAGAGTTTGCCGCAGACGAAAACCAAAGACCAGTTCGCAATCCGCCAGATGACAAACGATCTCTGCCGGGCTCCATTTGCCGGGAGCAGGTGAAGCGGATGCCTTGGCCGGGCCGAATCCCTCAAGATATTCCGCAATCTCCCCTTGAGTGGCATGAAGGATCACTTCCAGCGGGCGTCCATCCAGAAACTTGTCATACGGATTCAGTTCACTCATCGCTGCTCTTCTCCCGGAACGAGATTATCTTCTGTCCAATTTAATTCGAGATGTGTTGCGGAACCGCCGAGAATTACTCAGATGTTTTTGATAGCTGCTATCTGTTTTACAGATAGTGATCGACCATCCTCATCCATGTGGGCCAGTCGTGGGAGTTATACGAGTCCCAGACAAACAACTTGTGCGGAATTCCCTTTGAGCTCATGACTCCGTCGAGTCTTTGGTTCTGGCCGAGGCACTGGTCGTCCCAGCCCGTGGCGAGCACATAGCTTGAGCGGCGGAAATGGTCGAGGAACCACGGGTCGCCAAGGTTGGGTAGGTAGTCCAATGGTTGGTTGAAGTAGCAGTCCTGATCGTAATAGCCGCCGAGAAAGTTTCTAAGGTCGAACGCGCCGGACATGGATAGAAACCCGGTGAACACATCCGGATGTTTTAGCGCAGTATTCACAGCGTGAAATCCGCCGAAGCTGCATCCCAGGGTGACCAGGTGCCAGTCGTGGTTTTTGAGTCGAACCAGCGGGACCACTTCGTGAATCAGATAGTCGTCGTATTGCACTTGCCTTGCGATACGCCAGCGCGGAGGCACCTGCTTGTTGTACCAGCTCTCCATGTCCACGGAGTCCACGCAGTAGACCTGAATCTCACCGGCATCGATTTTGCCGGCGAGCGCGCCGATCATGCCACGATCTTCAAACTCGAAGAAGCGTCCGCCGGAGGTTGGAAACACCATCACCGGCAGGCCCGAATGGCCAAAGACCAGCAGTTCCATGTCCCGGCCCAGCCGGCTTGAATACCACTTGTGATACTCGCGATTCATGATCTTCCCCCGCTCTCGCGCGAACCCGCGCAGCGACCCAGCCCTTTGGAGAACCGCTGATTTCTTGATACTGTAACAGCCTGGGATGGTGTTTTTCCCGCTACTTCCCTGCGGCAGAGCTTAAACCGAGCCGATAAGCAATAAAGGAACGCAAAGCTTGAATCTGGAACAAGATCCGTCGGACGACATCGTCTGGGCGCCGGCACCCAAAGCCCTGCTCACCGCTCCAGCAGCCGATCCTGATGCCACGCCCCACCCGCGTCTGCGACTTCATCGTTTCTTCCCCAGCCACTACCTGCCTGACAAGCGCGATGTGATTGTGTATCTTCCGCCTGGGTATGACCAGCAACCGGAGCGGACCTACCCGGTGCTCTATTTGCAGGACGGCCAGAATCTCTTCGATCCGCGCACCTCATTTATTCCTGGGCGTACTTGGGAGGTACGTGAGCATGCGGACGCGGCCATTCACGCCGGCGAAGTGGAACCGCTGATTATTGTGGGAATCTACAACACTGGGGACCGCCGAATTGCCGAGTACACACATGAGCGCGACTGGCGCATGGGTGGCGGCGAGGCGAATGAATACGGCCTGATGCTGACCCGGGAGCTGTTGCCGTGGATTGCCGGGCAGTACCGCGTGCGCACCGATCGCGAGTCAACGGGGCTGGGTGGGTCTTCGCTCGGAGGGCTCGTCTCGCTTTATCTTGGACTCCGCTACGCGACGTGGTTTGGCAAGCTGGCCGTGATGTCACCCAGTGTCTGGTGGAGTCACAAAAGCATTCTCGGCTACGTGAACGAGCGCGCACCGGAGATCTGGGACCGGCCGAAGCTGTGGCTTGATGTGGGCGACAAGGAAGGCCGCAAAGCAGTGCACGACGTGGAGCACCTGAATCGGCGGCTCAAGGCTAACCACTGGCTGCCAGGGAAGACATTGCACTTTGAGAAGGCGCATGGGGGGACACATGACGAGGCGAGTTGGTCCCATCGCGTAAGGCCTATGCTGAGGTTTTTGTTTCCGGCGGGGCAGCGGGCCTGATCCATCGGCTGAAATGCCGGTAAATCTCCCATCCCTCGTCCGGTTCGATCCAGAACTCAACTACGAAACCGGTGAAGGCAGACAAGGCGCTTTCGGTCCGCTGCCTAGCCCCCTCCACGTTCCGCGTAAAGAAGATGAGGTCGCGGAGGCCGTTATTAGTCACGACAAGTACGCACAGGAAATCGTTGCCCGTCTCCAACTGACTGCAGATGTTCATCTCCAACGCCGCCAGATCATCACCCTCCTCAGACGAAGGGAGACCGTTGGGCCTCGGATTACGTAGGTGGATGGAGACTATCAAGCGGTGGTCGTAAGCAGGCAGAGGGGCGAGACCGCGATAGGCGTTTGCCATCCGCACAATCATGGGAAGACCGTCACGCTCTCCTTGGGCTAGACTCCAGCTGTCGGGTGCTGGCGGATGTGGGGACTCACCGGGCTTCTTCGAAAATGGCCACATCGTACAATCCTCGATTCCGGTTTGCCGCCAGTCTAACGCACGCGCTCCCATCCAACACTTGCCCTGAAGCCCTTTTTCGGCGATACTTAGGTGTTGTGTCTTGCGCGGCACGGGGTCCCCATGAACGGGTCTTCGTTCGTGGGGTGATCGGCTGGGCACTCTTGTCCGGCCTTTATTTTGGCGGGGCGAGGCTGAACCAAAAGGCCGCCGGCCGGGAAATCCCCCAAGGGACCAACAGAGCACTGGATTTTGAAAGGAACCGTATCGCCGTGGTGATGATTCGTTTGGCGCGTTTCGGCGCCCGCAAGCAGCCCTACTACCGCATTGTGGCCATCGAGAAGGACCGCGCCCGCAATGGCCGTTCGATCGAGGTCGTCGGCACCTATAACCCCCGCACCAACCCAGCCACCGTCGACCTGAAGCACGAGCGCATCGCCTACTGGCGCAGCGTCGGCGCACAGTTCTCTCCCACAGTGGAGAAGCTGGTGACCAAGAACCCGGCGCCGGCCGCGGTTGCGGAGCCCGTCGAGGCTTGATTGCGGCTTGCCCCGCCCCATTCAGGGGCGTGTCTGGACTCGATTCACTACATTCCCGGCGGCGCAGATCGCCGGAATTACCTACAACGCGAATGGGCAGGTGCGCGAACGCAGGCGCAATTTGCCCACCCACCTGCTGACGGTGGCAGGGGTGGACTGATACTATTCGCGCACCGATCCAGTATTCGAATTTTGCCTTGCAGAATCCTGGACCCATTTGGTCAGAGGCACGAACATGACCCAACACGATATGGTCGAAGTGGAAGAACTGGTCCGCGAGATTGCGCGGGCTTTGGTGGATGAGCCGACAGCCGTAGAAGTGACATCCGTTGACCGCGAGGACAACACGGTCCTCAAGCTTCGGGTTGCGCCTCAGGACGTGGGCAAGGTGATCGGCAAGCAGGGGCGCACCGCCCGCTCAGTTCGCACCATACTGGGCGCCGTGAGCATGAAGCTGCATCACCGCTACACGCTCGACATACTGGAAGAAGACGACGAAGCGTAGCCGTGGCGCCGCTGGCACACACGGGCCACCGCCGAGGCAGGAATGACCGCACAAGAAAAACCTGCCCAGCCTGAGCCCACCCAAAGTGAGCTGAACAAACAATCTTCGCAGTCGGAGGAGTGGGTCTGGCTGGCCCGCATTCGACGCCCTCAAGGCCGCAAAGGCGAGGTCTTCGCCGACATCCTCACTGATTTTCCTGGAAAATTTGCCGAACGCCGTCGGCTTTGGCTGGTAGCCGACCCGGAATCGCCCCGCTTGAAAGCGCCCACTGCACCGAACGAAGTGGAACTCCGCGCCCACTGGTTGCACAAAGGCGGCGTGGTGCTTCATTTTTCCGGCGTAGACTCGATCTCGGCGGCCGAACTGCTGGCCGGGAGAATCGTCGCGATTCCGCTTGCTGAGCGGACGCCGCTGGCGGAGGACGAGGTCTACATCGCTGATCTGATTGGCTGCACGCTGGTGGATGTGGGTGGAGTGACGCCCGTGCCGGTGGGGCAGATTGAAGACGTGGACCGCAATGCCGGGCCAGTGGCGCTCCTGGTGGTGGTTCCGCAGGGCGCAAAGGATGAGGTTCTGGTTCCTTTCGCCAAAGGCTACCTCCGTCGCATTGATCTTGGGGAGAAGCGCCTAGAGATGGCCCTGCCTGAGGGCTTGGTGGACTTGAACGCGACGGGGAAAAACTGAGTCCCACAAATGGCCTCCGGGGGCGATCGTCCTGATCATCCGGATGGTCTGCTTCTATCATCGGTAAGGTAAGCACATGCGATTCGAGATCATCACCATCTTTCCCGGCTTCTTCTCCGGCTTCCTGGAGAACGGCATCCTGCGCCGAGCGCTGGCCGAGGGGCTTGTCGAGGTGGGCATTCACGATCTGCGCAATTTCACACACGACCGGCACCGTACCGTGGATGATCGTCCTTTTGGCGGCGGCGAGGGCATGGTGCTCAAGCCGCAACCGATCGCCGAAGCACTCGCATCGCTGGGAATCGAACCTAAATCCAGGCGCATGCAAGCACAGTCTGCCCCACCGCAGGTGGTTCTGCTCTCTGCGCAAGGTCGCCCGTTCACCCAGGCAATGGCTCGCGAGTTGGCTGGACTCGACCACGTGGTGCTGGTTTGTGGCCGGTATGAAGGCGTGGATGAGCGCATCAACCAGCTCTACTGCGACTTGGAACTATCAATTGGGGATTACGTCCTGAGCGGAGGCGAACTGGCCGCCGCGGTCGTCATCGATGCTGCCATGCGCCTGCTGCCGGGGGTGCTTGGGAACGAAGCATCCAGCGAATTTGAGAGCTTCGGCATAGCTGACGCCGAGATTACGACTGACGCTGAAGGCATTCCGCGGTCGCAACACGGGGCTGGAGGGTTGCTGGACTATGCGCATTACACACGGCCTGCCGAGTTTGACGGCCTGAAGACGCCTGAAGTGCTGTTGAACGGAGACCACCTCCAGATTCGCCGCTGGCGCCGCGAACAGCAGCTGCGCAAGACACTGGCCAACCGACCGGATCTGTTGGAGAAGGCAACCCTAAGTAAAGAAGATCGTAAGCTGCTGGAAACGATCCAACAGGAAGTCGACTAGCAGGAAGCATTCTCCGCGATGCGGTCAAACGAGGGTGACGCAGGTTACTTGAAGGGGTTAACGGGCTCAGGCTGTTCCGGTGCCACCTGCCCCGCCGAGACGGCAGCGATATAAAAGTTCTCTCCGCGGGTGGGCTTGCCGGCCAGACGACGCAGCATCGCAAGCTGACCTATGTGGGTGAGCACATCGGCCACCGGGCCTTGAAACAGCCGCTCGATGGGTGCGCGGAGAGGATCGTCGGACGCCAGGAATTCGTCAAGAGCCTTTAGCGATGAGAAAAACCTCTGCTGCTCCCCTGCCCAGGGCAGTGGCTGCGAAGTTTGCCAGCGCTCGTCGCCCTTGGCAATACTCAGCGACCAGTCCAGAACATCGCCCATGTGCGCCAAAATCAACGCAGGTGGTTTGCCTGCGCCGTCAAAACCGTCAAATCCGTCGGGGGCTCCGTTGAGCGCTCGAGCCGCCCGATAAGCCACCGTCGCCAGCGTATGCCGCAGCAATTCACGTTTCTCGTCCATAACGGAGAATATAGCGCAAGTGAGGTCAGGACCGAATTAGGCGCGAAAACCCATTCTCTGCTAAACTGAAAGTTCTGAGTTCAACAGCAGGAAAAGCCAATGTCCATTCATCCCGTAATGCAGCGCCTGGCAGACAAGCTTAAGCGCACCGACCTTCCCGCATTCGTCCCTGGCGATCAGATTCGCGTCCAGGTGAAGATCAAGGAAGGCGACAAAGAACGCCTCCAGGCCTTTGAAGGCTTGGTAATTGCCATCAACCGCGGCGCACAAGGCACCTTCACCGTGCGCAAAATGAGCTTTGGCCAGGGTGTCGAGCGCATCTTCCCGTTCAACTCACGGGTCATCGACAAAATTGAGAAGATCCGCAGCTACAAGGTACGCCGCGCCAAGCTCTTCTACATCCGCGGACTGCGCGGCAAGGCCGCCCGTCTCAAGGAAGTGGATCGCGTCACCGGCAAGGTCCGCGCCTAATCGCCCGCGCCTAAACCCGGCTCAACCCAGCTTCACAAAAGAACCCTCAGCTCAAGCTGGGGGTTTTGCTTTTCGGGGAATCAGCAGCGACCACAAAAGTTCGGCATAAACAGCCGCGCTATAATCCTGACATTCCTATGGGACTGGAAAACCTCAAGACTGAAATCACCGCTGACGTGGTCGATGCGGTTTGGAATGACAATCGCTCAATCGGACAACGCATTACCATGGGCGTCCTGGGATCTGGATTTGGGTTGTTCTTCATGTATGCCACGGTTTTCAGCCACGGAAAGAAGCCCGGCCTTTTGACCGGAATCCTCGATGATCCCGAGCTTTTCAATTCGAATGTTGAATTGCTTTGGATAAACATTATCGCCATCATCCTACTATTCGCAGTTTTCGGTGGGATTGCAGCCTTCGGATTCCGATGCTTTTTCTGTTTTGGAGACCGACTGCATTGCGATCACTCGACATTTATAATTTCTAAGGTTGCTTTCTGGAGTTTTGGCGATCGCTGGAAGGTGCAAACCGTATTGCCTTTTGAGGTTTCTCAGGCCCGCTATTGTGTAGTTCAGAGTGGGAGGGGCGGCAAAACATATGGAATTCGAATCGATATTCGTGGCAAGTCGTGGAAGGTTTTTTACGGCATTGACGCATCTGAAGCAGAGCCCATTTTGCAAGGTCTGAATCGAATGGGTGTCAACGTGGCCCCGGCAAAGAAATAATCCGCTCGACGCAGCGGTCTCCCCATGTCAGGCAGGTGACCTCTGCCCGGTGATTGTTCCAAACCACGCCGAGGGTGCCGCCAGTCCGTCGGTGAGCTGGGAACGATGAACCCGTCCGCCACCGTCCGCGTCCCAACAAACTCCTGCGAGCCTCCCGCGAGCTTCTGCCGCACTGCAAGTGCCACCGCAGGTGGTCTTATACTGATTCCATGCCCCGTCCCCCCGTCTGCGGATTCGCCTTGGAAAACGCCGCCCGCAAGTCCGGCTTTCTCCAGATCGCCGGCCTGGCTTCCGAGTCGGCGCTATTACATTCGGTGCCTTAATTTTTCGGGGTACCACTTCAGCGCTGAGCCTGGGAAGCATCGGTACTCATCGCTAACTCGTGCCCCCGGAAATCGCGATTCTTAATCGCAAACGCAGGCTGGATTTATCTATGGTCTGGAATCGCGGCGGGCAGGTTCAAGCGAAAAATTGCGCCACGCCCAGAGGCGGCTTCCGTCCACAAGCGCCCGCCATGTGACTCAATGATTGACCGGCTGATGCGAAGCCCCATGCCGGTTCCGTGGGGTTTGGTTGTAAAGAACGGATCGAATATCTGTTCCGCCAGTTGCGGCGGGAACCCTATGCCGGTATCACTGAAAGAAACAAGAATCTGCTCGTTGTCGGCTAGCTGCGACTTGATGACTATCTCTCGTAACCCATCAACGTCTTTCATCGCCTCGATGCTGTTGACGATTAGGTTCATCGCGACCTGCTGCAATTGCACGCGATCCCCGACGATCTGAGGAAGATCGGCTGCCAGTTCCGTCCGGACCGATATGTTGTATCGCGCCGCCTGATCGCGTAGCAGGGCGACAGTTTCTCGATTGATCTCGTTTACATCAAGAACCTGTCGGTCCAGGGCGCTCCTTTCGAATTGCGAGCGGATCCTTTTGATAATCTCAGCAGCACGTTGTGTATCTCTTACAATTCTGGTGGTAGCCGTTCGCACTTCATCTAGATCGGGTTTATCGCTTCCGAGTTTTCGCAGGCAGACGTTGGCGTTGGTCATAGCACCACTGATCGGTTGACTGATTTCATGAGCCAGGGACGCCGTTAACTCTCCCATAGTTGTCACCCGATTGACGCGTGCGAGATCGCCCTGCGCCTGGCGCAAAGCTTCTTCGGTACGCTTCTGATCTTCAATATCAGTTATAAGGACATACCAGGCGGTAATTCTTCCATCTGTGTCTCGAACCGGACGGGCGCTTCTCTGGAACCATCGATAGACGCCATCGGCCCGGCGGCAGCGTTGCTCAAGTTCGTGGGGAGTTCCGGTTTTGATCGAGTTCCTAAACTTCGCCACTGAGTGAGGGCGGTCGTCCGGATGAATGGAATCGTTGGTGGCCCAACTCTTCATTTCCTCGAACGTTTTGCCGAAATATTCCAACAGTTGCCTGTTGACAAGTTCAAGCTCGCCTTCCGGGCTCAGCGCGCACACGAACCCAGGGACGCAATCGACAATCTGGCGGAGATTACGTTCGCTCGCCCGCAGCACCTCAACCCTCTCATGCATGCGAAGTGTAATGATGCGCCTCGTCACGGCCCATGCAAGAAAAGCCGCTACCAAGAATGTGGAGATCGCTGTTGCCGGCAAGACAAGAAGAATCCTGACCAGCGCCCTTTTCCTGTTCGCGACGGCATGCGCCATCTCTTCGCTGACTTCCCGGTCGATCCCGGCGACGAGGGAAGCGCAAAGAGACTCTATCGGCTTCAGTTCGTTGTCCAGCCGAAGGCGAACGGCCGTCCAGTCGCCTGACGCAGCCAATCCGTTGATCGGCTCCAACTGCGTTGGCAATATAGTCTCTATCGCCTCCAAAGTTGGCTGAAACTCGGGATCAACATGGGTTTCATACGGCAAACGAGTGAGCGCGCTCATCTCTGCTTGCGTTTCTTCCAGGAAAGTTCTGCTAAGAGGCTCAGATTCGCTCGCGAGGCGGCCCGCGTCTCGCGACTGCGCCAAAACATCCAGCCGCTGATGGACTGACAGAAGACTCACCTGAAGTCGCAGCACTCCGATCAATTCCTGACTGACTTCGGTAAGACGCTCCGTTTGCAGGCGCGCGAGATGAAATTGCCAGAGGAGGAGACCATTGCCACCCAGAATCAGCGCGATCAAGAGCCCGAAAGTGAGCTTCAGCCCCACGCCGATTTCGAGCTCTTTAGATGTTCTGGAGTTCATTCCTATCGGCCATTTCCGACCGCGCTCAGATCGATCAATGATAATTTCAATCGGACGAGGGCGTCGATTGTTTACTGCTTAGACGAATCACTTCCCTGAGTCGGCCGGCCCGGCATGGAAACCTGTGACGTCGACCAATACCTTTTCCAGCGCCGCCGCTGCTTCCGGCGCACCTTTTTCTCCGGCCAGCACCGAATGCACAGCCGCGATATAGGCTGCGGTGACTTGCTCGTAGGCGCGCCCAGTCACGTTGGAAGGTCGTCTGATGACGCCGCTCCTGCGCGGCCCTCCTTTCATGGCCAGTTCTGGTGGATCCGGAATCGACGGCAGGTCGTAGATTTCGGGCTGCTCTGCTGGCGGGGCAGAGTTGTTTTCAGTCTGTGCGATGGATTGGACTTGCGCTCGCGTCAGGAACCGCACGAGTTCGATTCCCTCCTGAGGATGCGTTGAATGCTGCGAAACCGCCAGGCCCGAACCTCCCAGCGTTCCCGCCCGCCCGCCGGGGCCCCCAGGAATGCTTGTGTACCCGGTTCGGTCAACGACCAGCGAGTCCCGCCATCGGAGAAGCCGAGATCGCCCGGTGGGCGTGATCGTGGTCTCTGCCCAGGCTCGGCTAAAAGCCGCCCCTCCCGAGTCGAACAGGTTCATCGTATCCGTTTCCCGGTATGCAAGGACACTGGGTGGTGAAATCCAGCCAATCCAGCGCCTGGCCCGTTGCCATGCTCGAATGGTAGCCGGATTATTCACGCTGATCGCCTGATCGTTCTCAATGATCCGCCCGCCTCCCTCAGCGAACTGCCATTCCAGCGCGTTGCAAGTCAATCCTTCGGTTGGCGCACCCTGCCACACATAACCCCAGAAGTCCTTTTTTCCCTTGGCGCGCTCGCCGTTCTGGATCCGGATGGCCATCCTCTCCAGTTCGCCCCATGTTGCTGGCGGATGGTCATAGCCATATTCCCGAAGAAGGTCAGTCCGATACTCAAGAGCACCGATCTGAACGCGATAAGGAATGGCCACCAGCTTCCCGCCTACGGTGTAGCTGGGTATCAACTCCGGCCTCAGTTGGGAGAGTTCCGCCGCCGAAGAGGGTCTCAGGTCGACTAGATCCCCATCCAGAATCCCCGACCAGACCACATCCACCCCCAGGACATCCGGCCCCGAACTATCCTGTCGTAAGAGCTTGCGGGAGAGATTCATGGAGTCAAGGGTGCTCTCTGGAACCGGAAGATCCTTGACATGAATCCCCGTTTCCTGCGTGAACTGCCGCAGCAGGCGCTCCGCCTTCTGATCATGCTGCGACCAGCCCGGGCGGAAGAATGTCAGCGTCACTGGATCTCGGGGAGGATGGCTGCAAGCCCCCACAGCAGCTGCCATCAGGAGAATCCCGAAGAACTTCCTCAAGCTCGCCGAATTTCCGCGGATAAAACCAACGCCCGTCCCCCCAGATATGAGATCCGCTCTCCCGTCCATTTGCGTCCTCCGCTCCGGCAACTCTCGGCGAGCTCAGGCCAAAAATCATTCTGAGCAGTCAGTCTCAAGTGAAAATATCACCGTAGACTTCTCAACTTACCATCAGCGATTCGCAGGGGCAGGAGTCCCTGCTTGATGCCAGATTGCTAGCGCAAATCACGGGGTCGCGATCTGAGAAGCAATAGCTACACAAGTTTTGGATTATGACTGGTTAACCGGCAACTCGGAAACAACAGTATGCCGAAAAAGCACAAACCTCCCCACCAGCCCGCCTCTGTTCATATACTGAATCCATGCCCCGCTCCCCCGTCTGCAGCTTCGCCTTGGAAAACGCCGCTCGCAAGTCCGGCTTTCTCCAAATCGCCGGACTGGACGAGGTGGGCCGTGGCCCGCTTTTCGGTCCAGTAGTGGCCGCAGCCGTCATTCTTCCAAAGGGCTTCCACCTGCAAGACCTGAACGATTCGAAAAAACTCACCGAGAAGAAGCGGAACGAGCTTGATCCGGAAATTCGCCGCAATGCCATTGCGTGGGCCGTCGCCGCCGTCGACGTGGAGACAATCGACCGCATCAACATCCGCCAGGCCTCGCTGCTGGCCATGCGGCTCGCCGTTCAGCAACTCGCCCTCGGTCCTGACTTTCTTCTGATCGACGGCTGCGACACCATTGACTGGCCATGCCCGCAGCAATCCGTCATTCAGGGCGACGCAACCAGCCTCTCCATCGCTGCCGCCAGCGTCCTCGCCAAGGTTCACCGTGACCGTCTCCTCGTCGACCTGGACACTCAGTTTCCCGGCTACGGCCTTGCTCGTCATAAGGGCTACGGCGTGCCGGAGCATCTCGCCGCGCTTGCCCGACTCGGTCCCACACCACTCCACCGCAAAAGCTTTCATCCAGTTGCGCAGACGGCGCTGGAATTTCCTGAACTCTGATTCTCGCTGGGAGGTGTGCTTTGGTGCGGCTGCGTTCATTGTCGGCACTGGCCATTGCATTCCTGCTGCTTGCCGGCTGCAACAAGTTTCAGCACAAGAAGCCCGACCCGACCAAAGGCGTGGTCACCGGAATCGTTCTTTGCGCAGACACCGGCAAGCCCGCCCGCTTCGCCACCGTGGCCCTCACTGCCGTTCCCAAAGCCGGTGAGAAAAACGACCAGGACGATCCCCTTCCCGCCGCGGAGATCACCGTCACCGATCTCGATGGACGGTTCCGCATGGAGGCCGTTTCACCCGGTCGTTACTATGCCTTCGCCACCCTGGAGGGGTATCTCGATCCGGCGCTGGGTCTGGACCCCGACAAGCTGAAATCCCTTTCAAGCGACAGAGATCGACATAAGTACTCGATCGAACAGTGGAAGGATCACCTCACCGAAGTCACAGTCGGCGTCCGCCGTGCCTCGGAAATTTCGATTGAGATTGACCGCGCCGCGGAGCTTACTGGGACCGTCACTTTCGACGACGGTAGCCCAGCCATTGGTATGCGTTTTCAGCTATTCCGTAAAACTGAGAAAAACTGGACTGGTGTCGGTTTGCCGCTCATGGACACATGGTCGATTCGAGCCGTCAGCGACAGCCATGGGCGATATAGCATCACGAATCTGCCGGTCGGCGAGTACACCGTTTGTACACTCATGCCCACTGACACTGAGCAAGCGGCAGCCCGCGTTTGCCTCGGAGATGTCTTCCGTCGAAAGAATGCCAAAACTGTTAAGGTAGCGGCGGGAGAAGTTGCTGACGGCAACGACATCGAGATTCCGCTTTCCGGTCTCCACACTGTTTCGGGTGATGTAACTGCTCTTGCCGATGGACATCCTCTCGTCCATGCGACTGTGCGTCTTCTTTACGCCGATGATCGCGAGAAAGTGCGCGAAACCGCGCTGCAGGAGGACGGAAGCTTTTCTCTCGAATATGTTCCTGAAGGCAATTACATCCTTCAGGTGTCCGGCGCACAAGATGCGGATCCAAAGGGCTCCGAGTCTGTCGCCACCGGCCCCGATGCGCCACCTGCAAATCCTGCGCCCGTTGCTCACTACAAAGACAAAGAGGTTCCGCTCCGGGTACTCACAGACATGGAAGACATGCAGGTTTCTCTTTCACCTGCTCAGCAGGATAACTCTCAGCTTAAGCCGCAAGGCCCGTAAGCCTGCATGACGACAGGACGATCGCACACCGGCAGCCAAGCTTCAGCCTCCAGCAGCTTGAGTTACGGGCTTCTTGCCCTTAACCCACTTTTGCCACAAGTCCCACGCGGGCCGCGCTGCCAGCAGGACCGCCAGAATCAATGTATTGCTCATCGGGCTCAACACGCCCGGCTTTACCTGCCACCAATAGTGGATGATTCCGCAAACCGCGGCCACATACACCAGCTTGTGCAACCAACCCCAGCGCTTCCCACCCAGCGTGCGAATCGCCCAGTTGGTCGAGGTCGCGGCCAGCGGTAGCAGTAGCAGCCACGCAATCACACCGACGGTGATGAAGCGTCGCTTCTCGACATCGGCAAGCATCGTGTTGATATCGAAGCCCGCGTACAGAGCAACGTACGTGAGCAAATGCAACGTGGCATAGAAGAATGCAAACAACCCCAGGAGCCGCCGGAATTTGATCAGCCAGTTGAGCCTTGGCGACAGCCGGCGCACCGGCGTGATGGCCAGCGTAATCGTCAGCAGGTTAAGGGTCGTAGAACCCGTCGCAAAAGTGATTTTGGCAGTAGGATCTGGACCGAGATTGTTATTCACCGCGCCGTAGATAAGCAACGCGAATGGCCATAAGCAAGCAACCCATGTGAGCGTCTTGAGCAGAATGAGGATCGATCGTTTCATAATCTTTCGAAAGAGGAATCAGGGTTGTTGGCGGGGCAGCGAAGTTAGGGCACGTGACAGAACTAAAGACTAACTCCGCTTCAGTAGTACCTCTTCAAATTCATCCCGTTATAAAGAGAAGCCACCTGGTCCCCATACCCGTTGAACATCAACGTCGCCTTCCGCTGCGCATAGAACGGCAGTCCGATCCGCCGCTCGGTTTTCTGGCTCCAACGCGGATGATCTACGTCGGGGTTCACGTTCGAGTAGAACCCGTACTCGTTGGACGCCATGTCATTCCATGTGGTCGCGGGTTGCTTATCGAGGAAGCGCACCGTCACAATCGATTTGGCCGATTTGAACCCGTATTTCCACGGAATAACAATCCGAACCGGAGCGCCATCCTGGTTCGGCAGCACCTCGCCATATAGGCCGAATGTCAGCAGCGTCAACGGATGCATTGCCTCATCCATACGCAGTCCCTCGGAGTAAGGCCAGTTGATTGTTGACTCGCTCGCCCACTTCTCCACCTTCCCGTTGTAATACGAGAGGAACTGCACATATTTCGCGCTGGGAAGTGGATCGCATTGTTTGATGAACTCCGAGAGCGAGTAGCCGACCCAGGGAATCACCATGCTCCATGCCTCGACGCAGCGATGGCGGTAGACGCGATCTTCCAGCGGACGCAGCTTGAGAAGCGCGTCGATGTCGAAAGTCTTCGGAGCTTTCACCTTGCCATCCACGCGCACCGTCCAGGGCCGTGTGGGCAACCCACCGGCATTCTGGGCAGGATCGCCCTTCTGCACGCCGAACTCGTAGAAGTTGTTGTAGTGGGTGATGTCTTCAAAACTGGTCAGTGTTTCGCCGGTGGTGGTCAGCGGGCTCTTCACCGTTTCGAGCTTGGTTTCGGCATGGGCGGCTATGCTCGGCGAGACTAACTCAGCCAAACGCTCGGCGCCTAGCGCGGCCGCACCGGCGACTGCTGCACCGGAGATTGCGCCTCGCAGGAATTTCCTGCGGTTCATGTACCACTCATACCCGCTGCGCGAAGTGATCTCTGATGACGCAATGTCAGCAGGCTTTGCAATCAACATTTCCTTGACCTCATGAGGAGAAACTTCCGGCCTCACTTATTAGACACCTCAGGCCGCTCCCACGTTACAAGATACGTACGACAGTCTCCAATTGGATTGCAGCGGGATCGAGAACCGCCTGCGAGCCTGGGATATTCAGCCCGCACCTAAATCTGTGGAGATCCAGTACCGCCGCTCGACTCTGTCTTCCAGCAATGCGTCCACAATGCGAAGACCGCCGCACCTTTCAATCACTTTTGCTGAAGCGGCGTTCGTCGCATTGCAGGTCACTAACGCTCGCTCTACGTCGATCGCCACCAATTTTTTCAGGGCCAGCCTTAGCGCCGCAGTCGCCACGCCTTGGTTCCGGAAGGATGGCCTGACTTTGTATCCGACATGGCCGCCGATCTGTTCCAGATGGGGTGTCAACCGGTGACGAATAAAAACCTCTCCCAGCATCCGCCCGTCGGCCTCAATAAAATACGAATCCATGGGCACGATCTCCGGCCGGGGATAGCCGCCTGCCTTCATCTTCGAAAGCAAAGCATAGAAGCCCGCATACCCTTCCCACGCAATGGTGAAATTCCCGGTGTAGACATGTAGCTCTCCCGCGGCCCGGAACTCATCCAGCATCTCGGCGAACTCCCGATCCCGGCCGGGAGTCATCAATGTGAGCACCACGCGCGAGGCAATATCCTCAGAACTCATTTTGCGCTTCCGTCTCGTTCATTGGTGGATGAGCCCACACGCTCCAACACCCTGTCAAACGGCCATTCCTCCAATTTCTTCGCCCTGATCAAATAAACTACTGTTCCACTGAATCCGATCGCGAAAGCAACCGCCAGCCCCTTCAGGGCATGGCTGCGGTTGACCAGCATGAAGACGAAACCCGCCATTGCCAGCAGCGGCGGCAGCGGAAACCAAGGCATTCTGAATGGCCGCTTCAACTCCGGTCTCTGCGCCCGCAGCAGCATCACGCCAACATGCTGCAGGAAGAACTGCAACACAATGCGGGTAATGACCAGCAGCGTAATGACCTGGTTCAGAGTAAGAAAACAGAACGCGGATGCCACCAGTCCTAGCGCCACCAGGGACCGGTGGGGAATGCCGTGCTTCGGATGAACCGCAGCCAGGAAACGGAAGTAGTTGCCGTCACGCGCGGCAGCATATGGTACGCGCGAGTAGCCGAGCAGCAACGAAAACACGCTGGCAAAGGCCGTCCAAACAACGAGTCCGGCAATTGTGTATCCAGCCCAGCCGCCAAAGGCCGACCGCGCAATATCTGCCACAAGCTGGACCCGAAGTATGTCGCTGCCGGCACTATGCGCCGGGGCATTGCCGAGGGACGGCAGCACCGCCAGGTTCATGACGACGTAGAAGGCCGCAACAAATAACACTGACAGCAGAATCGCGCGCGGAATGGTTTTCTCAGGCCGCCGTACCTCGCCGCCCAGAAAGGTGATGTTGTAGTAGCCCCAGTAGCAATACGTGGCC
Source organism: Occallatibacter sp. (assembly GCA_049521035.1). Taxonomy (GTDB): domain Bacteria; phylum Acidobacteriota; class Terriglobia; order Terriglobales; family Acidobacteriaceae; genus Telmatobacter. The sequence goes on from JBEKPF010000088.1 coordinate 19,515, forward strand.
AGCAGCGTACCCTGTGCAAGCCCACTGACGGTTGCTCCAAGGCCAGCAGGAATGGACAGCGCGGGAGCGACGGGCATGTGCCAACCGCCCAATGCGGATGCATGAGCAAACCCGGAGACGATCACGCCTGCAATCGCGGCGATCACCCCGGCGAACAAAACCCAGGCGAGGCGCGTAACCTGGCTCAGGTTCCGGTATAATAGCGCCGTCACCAGCAGGCAAGCTGTTGCCGCAGCGAAATTCGCGTAGTGTAGCATGGGCAGAGCGGCAATCGGCGCTTGGTCCAGCCCCGGCCAGAACCAGGCTAGGAAACTCGACAGCCCAATGCATCCTGAAGCGATGGACAGCGGCGCGGAGAAGCTCAACTGCCAGACATAAAGAAAGCTCAGCCAGTTTCCCGCGCCCTTCGGCCCGTAGATCTCGTGCAGGAATGCGTACGAACCACCAGCGCGCGGAAACGCCGCTCCAAGTTCGGCCCACACCAGCCCATCGGCTACGGCAATGACCGCACCTAGCACCCACGCCCAAACGGAAAGCCGAAACCCCGCCGCGGCAATCACCAGAGGCAATGTGATGAACGGACCAACGCCGATCATCTCAAGCATGTTGAAGAGTACGGCTGATCGGAGTCCGATGCGCCGTTCAAGGGCGCCACTGATTCCGGGAGTGAACTGGATGTCTGCCATGAGGCTCTAACGCTCCACGGATTGTACACTGACCAGAAGCATGTTCTTTCCCGACAACCACCTCCGAGGCACTCAACACCGGGCAGCAGCGGGCATTATCCTTGCTGGCCTTCTCATCACAGCCATTCTTCCCGTTGGCTTGCTCGCACAGCAACTGGCCCAGCCGGCCCAGGCTATTCCGCTGCCAGCCGTCGAACCAGGCAGCATTGCCCTGCCCTTGCCTGAAGACCGAGGCGCAGCAGCACTGGAGCAATCGCTCAAGCGGCTTTCCACTACTGCCAGCCTGATGATGATCGTCGCTCACCCCGACGATGAAGACGGCTCGCTGCTGACTTATCTCTCGCGCGGCCTTGGTGTGCGGTGCACGCTGCTCACGCTCACGCGCGGCGAGGGAGGACAGAACGCCATGTCCGCCGACAGCTACGACGCGCTGGGCCTGATCCGCACCAATGAACTGCTAAAAGCCGGCGAGTACTACGGAACAAAGCAGCTCTGGGGCACGGAGATCGACTTTGGCTTTTCCAAGACTCAAGAGGAAGCTTTTGCCCGCTGGGGACACGAGCGCGTGCTTTATGACGCCGTGCTCGCCGTGCGTCGCGAGCGCCCCCAGATCATTGTTTCGACTTTTGTCGGCGGCATTACGGACGGGCATGGGCACCACCAGGTCTCCGGCGAAATTGCGCAGGAAGTCTTCAAGGCCGCTGCCGATCCCAATGTCTTCCCCGAGCAGCTCAAGCCGATGAGCGAAGGCGGTCTCGGTCTCACCGTCTGGCAGCCTCTCGCCGTCTACTCCATGGTTCCCTTCGCGCCAGTCACTGAGAAAGGCATGTACGACTATGCGACGGGCAAATGGGCTCCTGCAAAGTTCAAGAACTACGTCACCGGCGAGTGGATCACCGGCGTGCCTTCGACCGACGTGACCTTGCAGGTGGGTACGCGCGATCCCGCATTGGGGCGCAGCTATGCGCAGATTGCGCGCCAGGGCTGGGGCATGCAGAAATCGCAGAACGGCGGCGCTAATCCCGCGTTCAGTGGGCCAGCGAGCACGAGCTATCACCTTTGGGCGGTTGCGCCAGAAGCGGCTGCCAAGCCGGGCGCGATTACGACCAACAATGACCTGTTCCACAACAGCAGGGTCGACATCAACACGTCGTTTGCAGGTCTAACGCAGTTGCCTGGTCCCAATCCACCAAAGGATATTCGTGACGGCCTTCACCAGGTCGCAATTCTCTTCAAGCAATCTGAATCAGAACGACCGGGCCTTGCGGGAATTGCCGCCGCCCACAAGCTCGCTCCACTCTATCGCGAGACCCTGGCACTGCGCGCGAAGGTCGCGGCGAGCGATCTCGACCCCCAGGCCAAAGCCAGTCTTCTCTTTGAACTCGACGCGAAGATCGAGCAATTTCAGATCACGCTCAAGGATTTGCTCGGGCTCGACCTGATCGCCTTCACTACGAAAGCTGAGACTGTGGAGAGGAGCGCATTCCGCGGCGGTTCGGCGGATGAAACTCCCCGCAGCGTTTCACCCGGAGAGGAGTTCCGGGTTCGCGTACACACTACGTGGGCCACCACAGAGGCACACCTGGGCGAGGTCGAAGTGCGAACTCGAAAAGGAACCGGCTGGGAGTTTAAATTACTGACCAATTCGAATGAGCCAAGCTCCACGTCCAGCGATAAGATCTGGAGCGTGCGCGCAGCCGACACCGCGGAACCTACCGAGCCCTACTTCACAAGGCCCAACACCGAGCAGCCCTACTACGACCTCACCCATCCGGAATACCGCGAACGCTCATTCGTCCCGTACCCGCTTGAAGCTTGGGCGAATTTCACCTTTGACGACCTTCCCATCCGCATTGGCCAAGTCGTCCAAACCATGCAGCGTGTCACCGGTCCTGGCGGCATCTACGAGCCTCTCGTAGTTACACCGGCAATCGGCGTCAGCCTCGACCCCGAAGCCCGCATTCTACCGCTCGACGGCTCGGCCCTGCCCGTCCGCGTGACCATTCATGCGCAGGCCGCAGCCGAAGGCACGGTCGAGCTAAACCTGCCCACAGGTTGGACTGCACAGCCCGGCTCCGCACCATTTCATCTATCCGCAGCAGGCGACTCCGAACCCATTGTTTTTTCCGTAACCCCTGCGGCGACTGAGGCTGGCTCTTACAACATCCAAGCTCTTGCGCACTCCAACGGCCACAACTACCAGACCGGATGGCGGAGCGTGGGCTATGCCGGGTTGCAGCCTTACAACCAATACAAGCCAGCGCAGTTGAAGACCCGCAAGATAGATGTGAAACTGGCTCCCAGCCTGAGGATCGGCTACGTAATGGGCACCGGCGACCTGGTCCCGGAGGCGATTGAGGGACTGGGCGTCACGCCTCACTTGCTTACCGCGACAGAATTGGCCAGCAGCGATCTTTCTGCATGGAACGTGATTGTCGTAGGTATCCGTGCCTACTCCGTTCGTCCCGATCTGGCCGCGAATGAAGCGCGCCTGAGAGAATTCGTCGAACGCGGCGGTACGCTCATCGTGCAGTACCAGAGCACAAGCTTCCCTGCCCCATTTCAGCTGTCAATGAACGGCACCGGTGAACGTGTGGTGGACGAGCAAGCGCCAGTGAAGATTCTCGATCCCTCGAATGCCTTGCTTACCTCACCCAACGCCATCACCACGGCCGACTTCGACGGCTGGCTCGAAGAACGCGGACACGGCTTTCTCAATTCGTGGGATTCACACTATACAGCTCTCGCTGATACTGCGGATGCCGGACAAGACCCACAGCGAGGCGGCCTGCTCGTGGCTCATCCTGGCAAAGGCACATACGTCTACGTTGCCTACGCGCTTTACCGCCAGCTTCCAGAACTGGTCCCAGGCGCTTACCGCATCCTGGCCAACCTGCTAAGCGCCGGCGAGAGCACGCCGAGCAAATAGCGCCAGCTCCGGGATTTGTTAGAGACCGGGACCGTCCGGGCGCGGCTCATTTTAACGTCACAGACGTCACGCTCGACTAACAAAGCGGACTTTGGCTCGCCCCTTTTTGAGTCTTCGGACAACGGGAGAAGTACGATCCGCGCTGTCATGAAAAGATGCTCTCTGTGAACGAGAATTGACATTATGTTATAAGTCTCAATTAGCTCTTTTTATTCGAACCAAAGACCCATATCTCTATTAAAAACATGTGAATTCGTCAAATATTCATCTGCTTCTGCCACTCTGGATTACGGAACGAAGAGGAGATAACTGCGCTTCTGCAAGTCTCGCCTTTCGCTTTCGATGTACACCCGCATTGATATAGGAAGCAACCCAACCCCAGGGTCCTGGCTTTCAGCATGCGGGAGTACTGTGCGTTCGTTGTGCCACATGGGCGCATACACGATTCAACCTGTATTTGAGAGGAAAAAGAGAGGCTCAATGAACTTCAAGCTCAACACCGCCGCAGCAGCAATCCTTGCGGCCAGTCTGATTGGCCCGTACGCCAATGCCACCGACCCAGCACCGCCGGCGAAGAAGCATGTTGCCACCAAGAAGGAAAAGAAGCCCGAAGGGCCCACCGTCGAGGAGCAGATTCAGTCCCTGCGCCAGGAGATGCAAGGGCAGATCAACGGCCTGAAGAATGACCTGGCTAATAAGGATGCGCAGTTGAAGCAGGCGCAGCAGGCAGCTGCCGATGCTCAGGCGGCGGCAGCGGCAGCGCAGGCAGCAGCTTCGGCTCAGCAGCAGGCAGTCAGCGACAATGCGGCGGCCGTCACCACGCTGCAAACCACCGTAACCGACCTGAAGGGCAACCAGGCCTCGCTTGCCACCACGGTCTCAGACGAAACCGCCAAGATCAAGAAGGAAGTCAGCAATCCCGACGTTCTTCATTTCAAAGGAGTCACCATTACTCCCGGAGGCTTCGCGGCGGGTGAAACTGTTTACCGCACCAAGGCCACCGGCGGCGACATTCCCACCGCTTTCAATGCTATTCCCTACGAGAACTCAGGCGACTATCAGTTGAGCGAGTTCTACGGCAGCGGTCGCCAGTCCCGCGTTACCTTGTCGGTCGATGGCAAGACAAGTTGGGGTACACTACGCGGCTACTATGAGGCTGACTGGCTGGGCACCGGCATCACGTCCAATAACAATCAGTCCAACAGCTATGTCCTTCGCCAGCGCGTGATCTACGCCCAGGCCGAGACCAATAGCAGATGGGCTTTTACCGGCGGCCAGATGTGGTCGCTGGCTACAGAAAATGGTAAGGGTATAACAGCAGTTCCCAGCAACGAACTCACTCCGCTGACCATAGACCCGAACTACGTTCCGGGCTTCGTTTGGACCCGCCAGTATGGTTTCCGCGTTGTCAAAAGCTTCAATCACGCAGCCTTCGGCATCTCGGCTGAGAATCCACAGCTCCTCTACACCGCATCACTGGCCGGCAATGAACCGTACGCTGTGATCGGAAGCGCGGGGGCCAACGGCGGCAACTATAACGCTGCTATCAGCACCTGCACACCATCGACAACCATCGTCAACTACACCAACCAGAAGGAGACTGACTCGGCCGGCAACACAATCGATGTATTCGTCCCGGTCTACAAGACTGTGAACGGTTGTTCGGATATCGCCACCATCT